>NZ_JABFTT010000006.1 GCF_021404465.1 Billgrantia zhangzhouensis
GCAGCATCTTGCCGTCGAGCGAGAAGCGCGAGGTGCCGTCGGGCATCAGCCCCTGGCCCTGGGTGGCGCGCACCGCCTGGCACAGGTTGGTCTTGCCCGAGCGGCAGAACTTGCACTGGCCGCACTCGGCGGTATAGAGCGGGATGACGTGATCGCCGGGCTTGACGCTGGTGACGCCCTCGCCCACCGCTTCGACGATGCCGGCCCCTTCGTGGCCCAGCACCGAGGGAAACAGGCCCTCGGGGTCGGCCCCGGAAAGCGTGAAGGCGTCGGTGTGGCACACACTGGTCGCGGCGATGCGCACCAGTACCTCCCCAGCCTTGGGACCTTGCACATCGATCTCGGTGAGTTCGAGCGGCTTACCCGCTTCGAGGGCGACGGCGGCACGCGACTTCATGCAAATCTCCTGATGTCCTGATGTCCTGATGTATTATCGCAACCCCTATCAGTTTAGGTTCGCCCAACGTTATGATGATAGGGAAACGACGACACAACATTATTTCAGCTGTGCAACGATGAGGCGCCAATGGCTCACTGGGACGGCATCGAAGCCTTCGTGGAAGTGGTCCGGCTGGGCACCTTCGCCGCGGCCGCACGCCAGCTTCATGTATCCAATTCCCACATCAGTCGCCAGGTAGCTCAACTCGAACAGGAGCTGGGGCTGCCTCTGCTCTATCGAACCACGCGCCAGATCCATCTCACCGATGCTGGCGAACGTTATTATACGCGCTGCCGCGAACTTCTGGATGGCTTTCGCGAGGCTGAAACCGCCCTGCAGAGCTTGCAGGAGCGGCCCCACGGAGTGCTACGGCTCAGCTGCGCCACCACTTTCGGCGAGCGCTTCCTTGCGCCACTGGTCAACGACTTCCTACGTCTGCATCCCCAGCTCGAGATGCGCCTGCACCTGACCAACCGCCAGGTGGATGTGATCGACGAGGGTTACGATGTGGTCATTCGCATGGGCACCCTGCAGGACTCATCACTGATAGCACGCCGCCTGTGCGAGCGGCGCGAATTCGTCGTTGCCTCTCCCGACTACTTTCAGGGCGTGTCGCAGCCCCACTCGATCGCAGAACTGGTTCACCACCGTTGCCTGATCGGCTCGCGCGATGTCTGGCGCTTCGACATCGATGGACTGCACCGTGAGGTTCGCGTGCAGGGGCCATGGCAGGCCAACTCGGGCCCCGCCTTGCTCGATGCCGCACTCAAGGGGCTGGGGCTGGCACAGCTGCCCGACTATTATGTCATGCCCTATCTCGCCAACGGCAATCTGACCGCGGTCCTCACGCGCTTCCAGTGCCGCGATGCGGGGGTGTGGGCGGTCATGCCTCGACACCGCCAGCATGCCGCCAAGGTACGCCAGTTCGTCGACTACTTGGTGGAACATCTCCCCGCCCGGCTGGAGCAGGCCTGTCGCTCTACTGTGGAATGAAAAAAGCGCCCCGCAGGGCGCCAGGAAGAGGCCTAGCCGACGTCTTCACTTGAAGTTCTTGCGGTACATTTTCATCGCCTCACCCACGATGCCGCTGCGGAAGCTGAGCACACAGATCACGAAGATGACACCGAGAATCGGGCCAACCCAGTTGCCCAGCGGCGACTGCGCCAGCAAGTGTTGCAGGCTGACCACCAACCCCGCCCCCACCACCGGGCCAAACAGCGTACCCACCCCGCCCAGGAGCGTCATCAGGATCACTTCGCCGGACATGTGCCAATGCGCATCGGTGAGCGAGGCGAGCTGGAACACCACGGTCTTGGTGGAACCGGCCAGGCCGGCCAGACCGGCCGAAAGGATGAACGCCACCAGCTTGTAGGCATCGACGTTGTAGCCAAGCGATACGGCCCGCGGTTCGTTCTCCCGGATCGCCTTGAGCACTTGGCCGAATGGCGAATGCACGGTGCGCTGGATCAGGGCAAAACCGAACAGGAACACGGCGAAGACGAAGTAGTACATGGCCAGGTTGCTGCGCAGGTCGACGATGCCAAGCAGGTGTCCCCGCGGGACCCCGTGCAGGCCATCCTCGCCGCCGGTGAAGGGCGCCTGGATATAGAAGAAGAACACCAGTTGCGCCAGGGCCAGCGTGACCATGGCGAAGTAGATGCCTTGGCGGCGAATCGACAGTGCGCCGAAGATGGCACCCAGCACCACGGCCGCAGCCGTACCGATCAGCATCCCCAGCTCGGGGGTCAGAGCCGGATAGCTTGCCAGCAAATAGCCTGTCACGTAGCCCCCGGTCGCCAGGAACGCCGCATGACCGAAGGAAAGCAGGCCGGCGTACCCCAGCAGCAGATTAAAGGCACAAGCGAACAGGGCGAAGCACAGCACCTTCATCAGGAACACCGGATAGGCGACAAAGGGCGCTACCAGGCCGATGGCGATCAGTACCAGGTAAAAGACATTGCGACGCAGGCTGGCGCGACGCTCGCGCTTCATCGACGGGGTCAGGGTCTGAGTCGTGGCCATGTCGTCATGCCTCCTTGCCGAAGAGTCCGGCGGGTCTGAGCAGCAATACCAGGATCATCACCAGGAAGATCACGGTATTGGCCGCCTCTGGGTAATACACCTTGGTCAGGCCTTCGATCAGCCCCATCGCCAACCCGGTGACGATGGCTCCCAAGATCGAGCCCATGCCGCCGATTACCACCACGGCGAAGACCACGATCAGCAGGTTGGAGCCCATGGTCGGCGAAACCGGATAGAGCGGTGCAGCCAGCACCCCGGCAAAGGCGGCCAGCGCCACGCCGAAGCCATAGGTCAGCGTGACCAGCAACGGCACGTTGACGCCGAATGCCTGCATCAGTGCCGGATTCTCGGTACCAGCCCGCAGATAGGCACCGAGCCGTGTGCGCTCGATCATGTACCAGGTGGCGAAGCACACGACGACAGCAGCCAGCAATACCCAGGCGCGGTACTTGGGCAGGAACATGAAGCCGGTCTGATAACCGCCCTGCAGCAATTCAGGGGTCGGGTAGCGCGCCCCGGACACGCCGAAGAAATTGACCAGCGACCCCTCGAAGATAAGCGCCAGGCCGAAGGTCAACAGCAGGCCATAGAGATGGTCGAGATGGCCGATGCGGCGCAACAGGACTCGCTCGATCACCATGCCGAACAGGCCCACCGCCAGCGGCGCCAAAAACAATGCCGCCCAGTAGTTGATTCCCAGGTAGCGCATGCCCAGCAGCGTGGCGAACGCCCCCAGCATGTACATGGCTCCATGGGCGAAGTTGACGATCTTCAGCAGGCCGAAGATCACTGCCAGCCCAAGGCTCAGCAGGGCGTAGAAGGCGCCGTTGATCAGACCCAACAGAAGCTGGCCCATGAATACCGCCAACGGCACGCCGAATATCATCGTCATGTCAGGTTCTCCTCGCCGTCAGAGGGACGGCGGCCTCAGCCGCCGCCAATCGTGCGTGCTTCAGTTCTGCACCAGCTTGCACTGGCTCTCCGAAAGCGGGCGGTAGGCCTCTTCGGCGGGAATGGAAGTCAGGATCTCGTAGAGGTCCCACTCATGGGTGGAAGCATCCGGCGACTTCACTCGCGCCAGATACATGTCGTGCACCATGCGACCGTCTTCGCGAATACGACCGTTGCGGGCGAAGAAGTCGTGGATCGGCTGGCGCATCATGTGCTCGCGCACCGTCTGGGCGTCATCGCTGCCGGTGGCCTGTACGGCCTCCAGGTAGTGCATGGTACTGGAGTAGATACCGGCCTGGACCATGGTCGGCATGCTGCCCACACGCTCGTAGTAACGCTCGGCCCACTCGCGAGACTCGTCGTCCATGTTCCAGTACCAGCCGGTGGTCAGCAGCAGCCCTTGGGTGGTATCGAGCCCCATGGCATAGACGTCGTTGAGGAAGACCAGCAGGCCGGCAAGCTGCTGACCGGCTTCCACCACCCCGAACTGGCTGGCGGTATTGATGGCATTGACGGTATCGGCCCCGGCGTTGGCCAGGCCGATGATTTCGGCTCCGGAACCCTGGGCCTGGAGGATGTAGGACGAGAAGTCGTCGGTGGGGAACGGGTGGCGAACGCCGCCCACCACCTCGCCGCCGCTCTCTTGCACGACTCGACTCACATCGCCTTCCAGGGCGTGGCCAAAGGCATAGTCGGCAGTGAGCATGAACCAGCTGTTGCCGCCTTGATCGACGATGGCCTTGGCGGTGCCGTTGGCCAACGGATAGGTGTCATAGACCCAATGAATGTGATTCGGCGTACAATGCTCGTTGGTGATGCTGGAAGCCGCTGAGCCGGAAACGATACCCAGGCCACCGTTCTCCTCGATCACCTTGGTCGCAGCAATGGTCACCGAAGAGGCTACCAGGCCCGCCACCATGTCCACATTGCGGGTGTCGTACCATTCCCGCACGGTATTGGCGCCGACATCGGCGCTGTTACGGTCGTCGGCACTGAACACCTCAATGGGCGCCCCGTTGACGCTGCCACCGAAGTCCTCGATCGCCATGCGCAGCGCCTCCAGACCGCCCGGCCCAGCCAGGTCGCGATAGGTACCGGACATGTCGGCCAGGTAGCCGATGCGCACGGCACCATCGCTGATCTCGGCCTGGGCGGCAGTCGCCATGGCGGCGGTGGTGGCAATGGCAATGCTGCTGGCGAGGGTCTTCCTGATGAAGGTCATTTCCGTCTCCAAAGCCCAGTCGGGCAGTTTGTTGTTATCACGCACCCTGCAAGGACGCGTTTGGTTGTGGTTACGAGAACAATGTCGTGCTGTTGTGCTTCTTATGTTCCGCAAGGTGCGGATGGGTAATGACTCGCCTGTTCGTAGCAGGACGTGCCATTTTCCTCAGGCCAAGCGGCTAGACGCCCAGCAGGGAATTCAGGTGGTCGCGCCTGGATGGCAGCTCGGCAGCACTGATTTCCTCGACGATGCGCCCGTGCTCCATGACGTAGTGACGGTCGGCCAAGGGCGCGGCAAAACGGAAGTTCTGTTCCACCAGTACGATGGTCATGCCACGGTCGCGCAGCTTGACGAGAACCTCGCCAAGCTTCTGCACGATGACCGGCGCCAAGCCTTCGGTAATCTCGTCGAGCAGCAGCATTCGCGCCCCGGTGCGCAGAATACGAGCCATGGCCAGCATCTGCTGCTCACCGCCGGAAAGGCGCGTGCCCTGGCTACGGCGGCGTTCGTAGAGATTGGGGAACATTTCGTAGATTTCGTCGATCGACATCCCACCCGAGCGCACCGTGGGCGGCAGCAGAAGATTCTCTTCCACGTCGAGGCTGGCAAAGATACCTCGCTCCTCGGGGCAGTAACCGATCCCCAGCCGCGGGATACGGTGGGGCTTGATACCGATGGTTTCGGTACCGTTGATCACGATCGAGCCGGTACGTCGCCCCACCATGCTCATGATTGCCTTGAGCGTGGTGCTGCGTCCGGCGCCGTTGCGCCCCAGCAGGGTGACCAGCTCGCCGCGGCGCACCTTCAAGTCGACCCCATGCAGGATGTGCGATTCGCCATAGAAGGCATGCAGGTCGCGAATACGCAGCATTTCAGCACCGTCGTGGTCTCGATATTCGGGACGCGTCGGCCGTTCGATCACCTGATTCATGCGCGGGCCTCCTCTATCGCAGCTTCGCTGCCCATGTAGGCTTCCCGTACCTGCGGGTCGGCGGAAACCGTCTCGTAGTCCCCCTCCGCCAGCACCGCCCCGCGAGCCAGTACGGTAATTCGATCGCACAGCCGGCTCACCACGCTGAGATTGTGCTCTACCATCAGCACCGTACGCCCCTTGGCCACGCGCCGTATCAGCTCGACGATACGATCGACATCTTCCGCGCCCATGCCCTGGGTCGGCTCGTCGAGCAGCATCAAGGTTGGGTTCATGGCCAGAGTGGTCGCCACTTCCAGGGCACGCTTGCGTCCGTATGGCATCTCCATGGTCAGCACATCGGCATAATCCCGCAGGCCCACCTCGTCGAGCAGCTCGATGGCCCGTTCATTGAGGTGCTCGAGGGTTCGCTCGGATTTCCAGAAATGGAACGAGGTGCCGATCGGTCGCTGTAGCGCCACTCGCACGTTTTCCAGCGCGGTCATGTGGGCGAACACTGCCGATATCTGGAAGGAACGCACCAGGCCCATGCGAGCAATCTCGTTGGCCTTCATGCCGGTGATCGGCTTGTCCCGATAGAGAATCTCGCCCCGGGTTGGCGGCAGAAATTTGGTAAGGAGATTGAAGACGGTCGTCTTGCCGGCGCCATTGGGGCCGATCAAGGCGTGAATATGCCCCTCCCGGACCTGCAGGTTGACGTCGTCCACAGCGGTAAAGCCGCGAAACTGCT
Organism: Billgrantia zhangzhouensis; assembly: GCF_021404465.1. Lineage (GTDB taxonomy): Bacteria > Pseudomonadota > Gammaproteobacteria > Pseudomonadales > Halomonadaceae > Halomonas > Halomonas zhangzhouensis. The sequence goes on from NZ_JABFTT010000006.1 coordinate 6,296, forward strand.
TGGTCAACCCGCGAGTTTCCAGTATGAACTCCTGGGTCATGAGACGTCCTCTCTGGATCGCCGTGGCGATCCATGCTGATTGTTGTCGTTGTCGTGAAGGCGATGGCTGGCTGGCCTCGCCAGGACTTCTAACCTTTACGTTAACGTAAGCTAGAGGACAGAATCTCTCGGAGCAATAGCCGAAGGGCCGAACTCGACCAATGGCGTAGAGACATCGACACTTCAGTAGCTTGCGAATGAAAAACGCGATGCTGCCAAGGCATCGCGTCGAGAGGGAGGGCTCGGCAGGGTGGCTGGCGCCACCCTGCCGTTTTCAGCATTCGATGGCGTTGACCGCAAGGCCGCCGCGTGAGGTTTCCTTGTACTTATCCTGCATGTCGCGCCCTGTATCCCGCATGGTGCGGATCGCCTTGTCGAGAGAGATGAAATGCTCTCCATCACCACGCAGCGACATCTGTGCTGCGTTGATCGCCTTGACCGAAGCGATGGCGTTGCGCTCGATGCAGGGCACCTGGACCAGGCCGCCCACCGGATCGCAGGTCAGCCCGAGATTGTGCTCCAAGCCGATCTCGGCGGCATTTTCCACCTGGGCAACGCTGCCGCCCATGACCTCGGCCAGCCCGGCGGCCGCCATGGCGCAGGCCGAACCGACCTCACCCTGGCAGCCCACCTCCGCCCCTGAGATAGAAGCGTTCTTCTTGCACAGGATGCCCACTGCGGCGGCGGCCAGCAGGAAATCCACCACGTTGCGCTCGCAGGCGCCGGGCTGGAACTTCATGTAGTAGTGCAGCACGGCCGGAATGATGCCGGCAGCCCCGTTGGTCGGCGCCGTCACCATGCGCCCACCGGCTGCATTCTCCTCGTTGACCGCGAGGGCAAAGACGTTGACCCAGTCCATGGCACCGAACGTAGAGGCGATCAGGCTCTGGTCGTCGCGCGTCGCCAGCAGGCGGCGATGCAGTGACGCGGCCCGCCGCTTGACGTTGAGCCCGCCGGGAAGTACGCCTTCCTGCTCCAGGCCACGCTGCACACAAGCTTGCATGGCCTGCCAGATCTGCCACAGCCCATCGCGCACTTCCTGCTCGCTGCGCCAAGCCTTCTCGTTCTCCAGCATCAGCTCGCTGATACGCATGTCGTGCATGCGGCATAGCGCCATCAGTTCAGCTGCCGAGCTGAAGTCGTAAGGCAGCACGGTATCGTCCTGGTCCAGCTCGCCCCGCTCGGCCTGCACCTCATCGATGACGAAGCCGCCACCGATCGAATAGTAGGTGTTGCTCCACAGCGTTTCGGCATGGCCGTGAGCCACCAAGGTCATGGCGTTGGGATGATAGGGCAGGCATTCGTCGTGCCACTGCATGTCACGTGACCAGAGGAAGGGAATCGCCAGGCGGCCGTCGAGCATCAGAGTGCTGGCTTCGAGCAGCTCTTCGATGCAAGGCGCAACGATGGCGGGATCGATCCGGTCGGGACGTTCGCCCATCAGCCCCATGATCACGGCAAGATCGGTGGCATGCCCCTTGCCGGTAGCGCTCAAGGAGCCGAACAGCTTCACCTCGATGCGAGCCACCCTTTCGAGCAGACCCTTCTCACGCAGCGCCTGAACGAAGTCATAGGCGGCGCGCATCGGCCCCACGGTGTGGGAACTGGATGGACCGATACCGATCTTGAACAGATCGAAGACACTGATTGCCATGGATCACCTCGTCGCTCGCCGCTCAATCACTTCATGCCATGCTTGGTTTATGGCCATACTTGGCTTATGGATCAGCTTGACTAAAACATGTTTGCCTTAGGGCATTGATGATCTTATGTTGGTGGCGAATGAGGCCAATGGACAAACGAGAATAACTGCTTTGAGGTATAGCAAAACTAAACCATGAGCCGACTGCTGCATGCCCAGACCCATGCCTGGCTGAAAGTCTTTACTGTCAGCGCCCGCCATCTCTCCTTCACCCGCGCGGCAGAGGAGCTGCACGTCACCACCGGCGCAGTGAGCCAGCAGATCAAGCAGCTCGAGGAACGGCTCGGCTTCAGGCTCTTCCGCCGCCTGCCCCGTCGCCTGGAGCTCACTGATGAGGGCAAGCGGCTGGCCGCCGTGGTCGACGAGGCCTATCAGGCGGTCGGTCTGGAGGTGAAGCGCCTACGCAGCGGCGTGATGAGCGGCGTGATTCGCCTGCGCAGCGTGCCGGCATTCCTTAGCATGTGGCTGATGCCACGCCTGCCGCGCCTGCAGGCCCGCTTCCCCGATATCGAGCTTCACGTGGTGGCCGAGGACAGCAGCCTGTCATTGCGGGAGGGGGAGTTCGATCTGGCCATCGACCTGAACGACGGCCACTACCCGGGATTTGCCATTACCCCTCTGATGGAGGAGGTGATCTTTCCCGTCTGCGCTCCGGCGCTGATGCGACGCCGGCCTGCGCTGTCACGCCCCGAGGAACTGGCCTGGTACCCGCTGCTGCATGACGTCACCGCCTGGCGCGGTGGGCATCCCTACGCTGAGTGGGAGCACTACCTGCATGCCATCGAAGCCCCTCCGCTCAATGTGCGACGCGGCTATACCTTCAACCGTCACCGGCTGGCGCTGGAGGCAGCCATCGCCGGCCTGGGCGTCTCCATCGCTCGCCAAGCGCTGCTCACCAATGAACTCAAGACAGGCACCTTGATCGCCCCTTTCCCCGAGCGCATCCCCACCGGCAAGCGCTACGGCATCGTCCATCCCAGCGGCGCGCTGGACGATCGTCGGGTGGCCGCGGTGCACGACTGGATCGTCGAAGAGGCTAGACGGCTAGGCAGCATAGATACGTGACGATATAATGACATACACCTTTGTATGTTACGTTCGAGACCCATGCCTCCCGACTCCCTTCACCAGCCCATCAGCTTCACCGCCGCCTTTCTACGCGCCACGTTGTACATCCTGCTGCTCGCCGCCCTGACCCAGGGCACCTACCTCGAAGCGCTCCACCTGCCCACGGTACGCTTTTCCGAGTATGGCTTCACCGAGCTTGCTCAGAGCGTGCTGCTGCTCATGGCATCGCTGCTGCTACTCTACGTGCGGCACAGCCTGAAAGTGATGCCCACGGTCACGCTGCTGCTATTCGCCTTCACCTTCAGCTCCTTCATCCGCGAGCAGGACTACTGGCTGGATACCTATGTGGCCAACCACACCTGGAAGGTACTGGTGACCCTCGTGATCGCGCCCACCCTTTACTGGGTGGCTCGTCGGCGGCGGCGCTTCGTGGAGGAGTTCCGCCACTACAGCAATACCTTCTCCTTCGGCATGTTCGCCGCTGGGGTACTGGTGACCTATGTGTTCTCCCGGCTCTATGGCCGCACCATATTCTGGCAGGCGGTGCTGGAAAAGAACTATGTGCGCGACTTCAAGAATGCCGCCGAGGAGGTGGTGGAGCTGCTCGGCTATGCCTTGATCCTGATTGCCATCGTCGAACTCGCGCTCCTGGCCAGACGCTGGCGCACAGCCCAACGCTGAACCCAGCCAGCACGACCTTTCCGCTGCAACTATCGTCTCTTCATAGCCTGCCGGTCGGCCCTCTGCTTGACCGGTCTGCTTGCCCCCTGCCCCGAAAGTCGATTTGCAGACGAAGCCATATCAAAGTAATGTCGCGCGCCAAGCCATAAAGGCAAAAAATTCCACTGCAATATTCGCATATAAAGAGTTTTCCAATGCCTACTTTATCCCAACGCAGCGAACGCCTACGGCGCGGCGCTTTCACTCGCTTTCTCGACAGCGTGGAGTGGCTGGGCAACCTGTTGCCGCACCCGGTAACGCTTTTCGCCCTGCTCTGCGTCATCGTGGTCGTCGCCAGTGGCATTGCCGGCGCCCTGGACGTCTCGGTCGCCGATCCTCGACCAGCCAACGAAGGCGAACGCCTGGCGGTCAATTCTCTGCTCAATGCCGAAGGGCTACGCCGCCTGGTCACCGAGATGGTGACCAATTTCACCGGTTTCGCCCCTTTGGGCACGGTACTGGTCGCCATGCTCGGCGTGGGCGTGGCCGAGCATTCCGGGCTGCTCTCGGCCAGCATGCGCGCCCTGGTGCTGGACCGTTCGCCGCGCATCGTCACCTATGCCGTGGTTTTTGCCGGCATCATGTCCAACATGGCCGCAGAACTCGGCTATGTGGTACTGATTCCGCTGGCGGCGATGATCTTTCACTCCCTCGGCCGCCATCCACTGGCGGGGCTCGCTGCCGCTTTCTGCGGCGTCTCCGGCGGCTACAGCGCCAATCTGCTGATCGGTACCGTCGACCCCCTGCTCTCCGGCATCACCCAGGAGGCCGCCCGCCTACTCGACCCGAGCTACAGCGTAGGCGCCGAGGCCAACTGGTTCTTCATGATCGCCAGCACCTTCGTGGTGACGCTGATCGGCGGCCTGGTCACCGAGCGTATCGTCGAGCCCAAGCTCGGCAAGTTCGATGCCACCCAGGCCGCGGACGACATCGACGGCCAGCGCATGGAAGGCCTGTCGAGCGAAGAGAAGCGCGCCCTCAAGGGCACTGGGCTGGCGACGCTGGCCATCGTGGCGACACTTGCCGCCATGGTGGTACCCGCCAACGGCATCCTGCGTCATCCGGAAACCGGCGCCATCAGCGGCTCGCCTTTCCTCAGCGGTATCGTGGTCATCGTGGCGGTCTCGTTCAGCGTTCTCGGCTTCATCTATGGCCGCCTTGCCGGCACCATGCGCGGCGACCGCGACATCGTCGACGCCATGGCACGCAGCATGAGCAGTCTTGGGCTCTATATCGTGCTGGTGTTCTTCGCCGCCCAGTTCGTGGCACTGTTCAATTGGAGCAATTTCGGTACCGTGATCGCCGTGGCCGGCGCCGATCTGCTGCAGACGCTGGGGCTCCGCGGCCCGCTGCTGTTCGCGCTGTTCATCCTGATGTGCGCCTTCGTCAACCTGTCGCTGGGCAGCGCCTCGGCCCAGTGGGCCGTCACCGCGCCGATCTTCGTGCCCATGCTGATGTTGATGGGCTATGCCCCCGAAGTGATTCAGGCCGCCTACCGTATCGGCGACTCCGTGACCAACCTGATCACACCGATGATGAGCTACTTTGGCCTGATCATGGCGGTGGCCGCCCGCTATCGCAAGGATCTCGGCATCGGCACCCTGGTGGCACTGATGTTGCCCTACACCCTGTTCATGCTGGTCGGCTGGAGCCTGCTGTTCTTCGTCTGGGTGTTCCTGTTCGGCTTGCCGGTGGGCCCGGGATCGGCCACTCACTACGTGCTCTGACGCAAGGCCCCTACGCCGCACCGCCCGCGGTGCGGCCGAAAAAAACCGCGGCTACAGGGCCGCGGTTTTTTTCGGGGGGCGCTACTCGCTCAGTCGTCGAGGAACGAGCGCAGCGGCTCGGAGCGGCTCGGATGGCGCAGCTTGCGCAGAGCCTTGGCTTCGATCTGACGGATCCGCTCGCGGGTGACGTCGAATTGCTTGCCAACCTCCTCGAGGGTGTGATCGGTATTCATGTCGATGCCGAAACGCATGCGCAGCACCTTGGCCTCACGCGCGGTGAGCCCGCCCAGCACGTTGCGCGTCGCCTCGATCAGGCCTTCCCCGGTAGCCAGATCGACCGGCAACTGCATGGTGCTGTCCTCGATGAAATCGCCCAGATGGGAGTCGTCATCGTCGCCGATGGGCGTCTCCATGGAGATCGGCTCCTTGGCGATCTTGAGCACCTTGCGCACCTTGTCCTCAGGCATCTCGAGACGCTCGCCGAGCTCCTCCGGCGTCGGCTCGCGGCCCATTTCCTGCAGCATCTGGCGCGACACGCGGTTGAGCTTGTTGATCGTCTCGATCATGTGCACCGGGATACGGATGGTCCGCGCCTGGTCGGCAATCGAGCGGGTGATCGCCTGACGGATCCACCAGGTGGCATAGGTCGAAAACTTGTAGCCGCGACGGTACTCGAACTTGTCCACCGCCTTCATCAGGCCGATGTTGCCCTCCTGGATCAGATCCAGGAATTGCAGCCCGCGGTTGGTATACTTCTTGGCGATCGAGATGACCAAACGCAGGTTGGCCTCGACCATCTCCTTCTTGGCACGGCGCGCCTTGGCCTCGCCAATGGAGAGCCGGCGATTGATCTCCTTGAGTTCCGCCACCGGCAGTTGGACCATCTCCTCCTCGAAGGCGATACGGCGCTGGGCACGCTGGATATCGGCACGCAGAGGCTCCAGGCGCTCGGCGAACTTGGCATTCTCGGAGGAGAATTCTTCGACCCATTCCTGACGCGACTCGTTACCCGGAAACGCCTTGATGAAGCTCTTGCGCGGCACCTTGGCCTTCTTGACGAAGAGCTGCATCACCGCCTTTTCCTGAGTGCGGATCTGCTCGACACTGATACGCACCTGACCGACCAGACGCTCGAAGTGCTTGGGTACCAGCTTGATCGGCGAGAACAGTTCGGCCAGACGCTCCATCTCGGTCCGGGCTTCAGCACTGTTGCGCCCATGCTTGGCCAAGACGTCGCGCACCAGCTCGTTCTGGGCACGGATCTGTTCGAAGCGCGCTCGGGCCTCTTCGGGGTCGGGACCGCCGGAGCTATCGTCCTCGGTCTCGGTATCGTCGTCTTCGTCGGAACTGTCGTCGTCGACGACATTGTCGGCGCCGATCTCGGGCTCAGGCTCTTCGGCCTCGGCCACTCCGGGTATACCTTCGTCAGGATCGATGAAACCCGAGAAGAGATCGGAAAGACGTCCAGGGGCCTCTTCGTCCTGGGTAGCGTCATACGCTTCGAGAATCGAGTCCACCGCGCCGGGCAGCCAGGCCAGGGCCGACATCACCTCGCGCGTACCCTCCTCGATGCGCTTGGCGATCTCGATTTCCCCCTCACGGGTCAGCAGCTCCACGGTGCCCATCTCGCGCATGTACATGCGCACCGGGTCGGTGGTACGACCTACATCGCTCTCTACCGCAGCCAGAGCAGCCACGGCTTCTTCGGCGGCGGATTCGTCGGCGGAGTGATCAGACATCATCAGGGTATCTTCATCGGGAGCTTCCTCGACGACGCTGATGCCCATGTCATTGATCATGCCGATGATGTCTTCCACCTGATCGGGGTCGGCAATATCCTCGGGGAGGTGGTCGTTGACCTCGGCATAGGTCAGGTAACCCTGTTCCTTGCCACGCGCGATCAACTCCTTCAGACGTGACTGCTGCTGCGTATTTCCAGCCATAGAAACCCTATCTCGACGAAGAAGAATGAAGCACCTGAAGCGCTGGGGTGGAGAAAACTCATGAAGCCCAATAGTATAGCGGGAAACATTGCAAGCCCGCCAGTACAGCCCCATTTGCTCTATCGCTCAGGTGTGCTAGCTCGTCTGGTTGTGCTGCCGCAGGGCCCAGTCCATGCGCCCTATATGGTGATGGCAGAAAAGAATTCAACCCCACCGCCATCCGTGCCATTGCTTCTCAACTTCCCGCTCTCAATTTCCCAGTTCGGCCAACAGCGTCATGAGCTGCTGTCGCTCCTCGGGCGAAAGCCGCTCCCCCGCCCCCTGCTTCGCCAGCAGGGCATCAATCCGTTCCTGGCGGGATGGCCGCATCTGGTGCCGACGAAAGTACTCGACCAGACCATCGAGTTCCTCGGCTCTGGCAGCGCGGGGAATCAACAGCTCGCGCCGAGCCAGCGCCGCCAGCCGCTCGCCCTGAGCGCTGCCCTGGAAGTGGGCCAGCACCACCTGGGGGCTGCGGTAACGACCGGCCCTCAGCAACCGAATCAGCTCGCGGCACAGCACGCCATCCCCATCCCTCTCGGGACACCAGTCGCTCTCGACGGGCAGCCGCTCGACCAACGCTGGCTCATGCACCAGGAGTTGCAACACGCGCGCCACCAGGCTCAGCGAGCCGCCACCCGCTGGCGGCGCATCGCTCGTCGCGCCCTGCTCAACGGGCCCTGCCACGGGCGGCACCGCTGGCCCGACCGGCGCCACGGCCGCCTCCCGCTCCTGCGCCATGAGCGCCTCGAAGCGAGACTGATCGACCCCGGTACGGCGCGCGAGTTCCGCCAGCAACACCGTCTGCAACATGCCTTGAGGCAGCCGCTGTGCCGCCTTGAGCACTTGACTGGCAAAGCGCTCGCGCTCCTCCACCCGTGACAGGTCGCGCCCACGTGATGCCTGATCGAACAGGAACTCGGACAGCGGGCTGGCACAGGTGATGCGATCCTCGAAGGCTTCGGGCCCTTCGTGACGCACCAGCGTATCCGGGTCCTCCCCTTCGGGAAGGAATAGGAAACGCGCCTCGCGGCCGTCGATCATCTGCGGCAATACCGTCTCCAGCGCACGGCTGGCCGCCTGGCGCCCGGCCTTGTCGCCGTCGAAGCAGAACACCACTTCGTTGACCATGCGAAACAGTCGTGCCAGGTGCTCCTCGCTGGTCGAGGTGCCCAGGGTGGCCACGGCGTTGCGGATGCCGAACTGTGCCAGCGCCACCACGTCCATGTAGCCCTCGACGATGACCACCCGCTCCAGCCGCGGATTGGCCTGCCTGGCCTCGAACAATCCGTAGAGTTCACGCCCCTTGTGAAAGACCGGCGTCTCGGGCGAGTTAAGATACTTGGGTTTGGCATCTCCCAGCACCCGGCCGCCAAAGGCAATGGTCCGTCCGCGCACGTCGCGAATCGGGAACATCACCCGGTCGCGGAAACGATCATAGGTCCGCCCGCTCTCCTCGCGCTGCACCAGCAGGCCGTATTCGACCTGCACCGCTTCGGCAATGCCCCTGGCACTCAGGTGACGCTTGAGCGCCTCCCAGTCATCCGGGGCATAACCGATCCCGAAGTCCCGCTGTACCTCTTCCGAGAGGCCGCGCCGGACCAGGTAATCCCGCGCTGGCTGCCCCTCCGGCATCTTCAGCCGCTCACGGAAGAAGCTGGCTGACAGCTCCAGCAGATTGACCCCTTCCTGACGCTTGCGCTCGCGGGCCTGGGCACGCGGATCATCGGCGCCTTCACGCGGCACTTCGAGCCCCAGCCGCGAAGCCAACTGCTCCACGGCCTCGGGAAAGCGCAGCTTGTCGTATTCCATCAGGAAGCGCAGGGCATTACCGTGAGCGCCACATCCAAAGCAGTGATAGAACTGCTTGTCGGCGCTGACGGTGAAGGACGGCGTCTTTTCCTGATGAAAGGGGCACAGCCCCGAATAGTTGCGCCCGGCCTTCTTCAGCTGCACTCGTTCGCCCACCACTTCGACCACGTCGACACGCGCCAGCAGGTCATCGATGAAGCGCTGAGGGATCTGGCCGGCCATGCGGGTCTTGCCACCTCCCGGCGGGGCAGATGAGGGAATGGAATGGAGCGGTCGCGAAAGACAAGCGGCCACCTGACGGCAGCCGCTTGGTCATCCTTCCAGGAACCTCGACACCCGGGGCATCGATGCTCCCTTAGTACGGATCAATAGAGCCGTTCGAAGCGCTTGCGCTCACGCTGGAGCTTCTTCGCGTGACGCTTCACCGCAGCTGCCGCCTTGCGCTTGCGCTCTGCAGTCGGCTTCTCGTAGTGCTCGCGACGACGCACTTCGGAAAGGATGCCGGCTTTCTCACAGGAACGCTTGAAACGGCGCAGCGCGACGTCAAACGGCTCGTTATCACGTACTTTGACAGAAGGCATTAAGCACTCACCTACCTTAGAAATCTTGAGTTCGGTTCGTACGTACACCTCGAACTTGCCCCACCGCTACACTAACGATGAGAGGCTCGGGTGCACGACCCAATTGTACAGCGCACGATAGTTTAGACGGCGATGCCAAGCATTGCAAATCCCCCGTACCGGGGTGGGGCTGGCAGCGTCACGATTTGTTAGAATGCGGCTCTCACTCATCACGAGTCTGCACCATGCGAGTCCTTGGCATCGAGACCTCCTGCGACGAAACCGGCGTCGCGATCTACGACACCGACCGCGGCCTGCTGGCCGATGCGCTCTACAGCCAGGTTGCCATGCATGCCGAATTTGGCGGCGTGGTGCCGGAACTCGCCTCCCGCGATCATACGCGGCGCCTGCTGCCGCTGATCCAACAGGTGCTCGACGAAGCCGGCATGGCACGCAGCGAGCTGGACGCCATCGCCTATACTGCCGGACCGGGGCTGGTCGGCGCGCTGATGGTGGGTGCCAGCACCGCCCACGGAATGGCACGCGCCCTGGCCATCCCGGTGCTCGGCGTGCATCACATGGAGGGCCATCTCATGGCTCCCATGCTCGAGCATTCGCCGCCCGAATTCCCCTTCGTCGCCCTGCTGGTCTCCGGCGGCCACACCCAGCTGGTCGAGGTTCAGGGCCAGGGCCGCTACCGCCTGCTGGGCGAATCAGTGGACGACGCCGCCGGCGAGGCCTTCGACAAGACTGCCAAGATGCTCGGCCTGGCCTATCCCGGCGGCCCTCAAGTCGCCCGGCTGGCCGAAACAGGCGACCCGAAGCGCTTTCGCTTCCCCCGCCCCATGACCGATCGCCCGGGGCTCGACTTCAGCTTCTCCGGGCTCAAGACGCATACCCTCACCACTCTCAAGCAACTCGAGAGGGACGATCGGCTCGACGAGCAGGCACGAGCCGACGTGGCACGCGCTTTCGAGGAGGCAGTAGTGGACACCCTGGTGATCAAGTGCCGCCGGGCACTCGACGACACCGGCCTGAAACGCCTGGTCATGGCCGGCGGCGTGAGCGCCAATGCACGACTGCGCGAACGCCTCGCCCACGAAGCTGAAAAGCGCAGCGCTCAGGTCTACTACCCACGCGGAAGGTTCTGCACCGATAACGGCGCGATGATCGCCCTGGCCGGCGCCCGGCGCCTGCTGGCCGGCGAGCGCGACGTGATCGGCCAGATGAGAGCCGTGCCGCGCTGGCCGATGGAAACCCTGGAGCCCCCCGCCTGATCGACCACTCCATCAATCAAATCGCTCGCTATAAAGCGTGCTCGTCGCCACTGCCCAGGCGCCGGATGTTGAGCAGGTGCCGTACCAACACCAGTGCAGTGAAGGCCACGATCACCAGGACGTAGTCCGGCGCCAGCCACAGGCTGGCCAGCGGGGCCACACCGGCACTGGCCAGCGACGCCACGGCGGCCGTGCGCACCCGCCAGGCCAATAGCGCCCACAACGCGGCACAGCACAAGGCCACCCCTGGCGTCAGCACCAGCAGCACCCCGAAGGCGCTGGCGACCGCCTTGCCACCTCGAAAGCGGTGCCAGGGTGGAAAGCTATGCCCCAGCAGCACGGCCAGCCCCACCACCCCTTGAGCCCATGGCGGCATGCCCAGCATCATGGCGAGCCACAGCGCCGGCATGCCCTTGGCTGCATCGAGCAGCAGGGTTGCCGCGGCCAGCCAGCGGCCGTGCACCCGCAGCACGTTGGAGAAACCGGGATTGCCGGAACCTTGCTGGCGCGGATCGCCGACACCCGCCAACCGGCAGACCCACAGCGCACCCAGCCAGGAGCCGCTGAGATACCCCAGCAGCATCAAGCCCAGCAGCGCCCAGAGCCCTTCGCCCAATTGCCCCCCCCCCAACATGCCTCTCCGGAGTTATCAACGAATTCTGCCAGCCCAGCTTTCCCAAGGATAGCGCCGCAGACCTGTGCTTTTGCCCCAACGCTCACGTACAATCGGGCCTCCTTTTTTTCCGTGGGGCCGTCGGCATGGACCGCATACTCATCGAATCACTCGAGTTCGAGACGGTGATTGGCGTTTACGACTGGGAGCGCACCATTCAGCAGCGGCTGACGCTCGACCTGGAACTGGGAACCGATATCCGCCCGGCGGCAGCCGGCGACGATCTGGCAAAGACCCTCGATTATGCCGCCATCAGCCAGCGCATCGCACGTTTCGCCGACGAGCACGACTTCGCCCTGGTGGAAACCTTTGCCGAGCGGCTCGCCCAACTCCTGATGGAGGAGTTTGCCGTTCCCTGGCTACGCCTGACGCTACGCAAGCCCGGCGCGGTACCCGCCGCCGCCGCAGTGGGCGTGCGTATCGAACGCGGCACCCGGCCGGAGGGAACCTGATGCCCCTGATCAGCGTCAGCATCGGCAGCAACATCGAACGTGAATATCACGTACGGGCGTGCCTGGAAGCCCTGGCCGCCACGTTCGATGGGCTGCGAGTCTCCCGCATTTACGAGAGCGAACCGGTAGGCTTCGAGGACGGCCGCAACTTCTATAACCTGGTAGCGGTATTCGACAGCGACTGGACGGTGGGCGAGCTACAGGCGTGGTGCAAGCGCATCGAACGTGAGCATGGCCGACGCAAGGACACGCCCAAGTTCAGCCCCAGGACATTGGACATCGACCTGTTGACGGCGGGCGACCTCATCGGCGAGCACGACGGAGTCAGGCTGCCGCGCGACGAGATTCTCCATCACGCCTTCGTCCTGCTGCCACTCTCGGAGCTGCTGCCGGATACACCGCATCCCGTCGACGGGCGCACCTACGGCGAATTGTGGTCGGCGTTCGAATACAAACGCCAGCGCCTGTGGCCGATCGCCTTCGAGTGGAACGGCGACCGACCACGCTGATCCCTGCCACTCACTAGCACGCCAGCGCTTCCTCGAGAATGCATCGCCGACGCCGGGCCAGTTCCTCGCCGAGCCTGCCGCCGCGAAAGCCTTCCGCCACGAGCTCTCTGGCCTCGAGCCGCGAGACCGCCCGCCAGGCCCGCTCGATCCGCCGGGCCAGGGTCGGGTCATCCACCGTCATCAGCGCGAGCAGGGGCTCGACCCGTTCGCTGCGCCGCCAGGCATCGATGCCATCCAGCCAGGTCTTTACCGCGCTCGCATCGAGCGTGGCCTGTTGACGCAGCCGCCGGGTAAGCGCAGCCTGACGCCCCGCATCGCGGTATGCGCGCGGCAAACGCAGGCGCTCGGCCAACGCTTCGAACCGGGCATCGGTGAGATGTTCCACCAGCCGTGCCCAGCGCCAGCGGAGCAACGATTCCTCGGACAGGTCATCGGGTAGGTTCGCCAGCCGCGTTAGTGCCCGCTCGAGCTCTGCAGCCTCATCGGCGAGTTCCGGCATCAGCACCGACAGCGCACCGCATTCGTGCAGCATACGGAAGTAGACCGCTGGCTCGGCTTCGCCGAGCGCCTTCTCGGTCTCGGTCCAGATCCGCTCGGCCACCAGGTGCGCCAGCTCGCCGCTCTCGGCCAGCTGACGCATCAAGTCGAGGGTTTCATCGGCAATGGCGAAACCAAGCCGGGCATAGCGTGCCAGGAAGCGAGCGGTGCGCAGCACCCGCAGCGGATCCTCGATGAAAGCCGACGAGACGTGCCGCAACACCTTGGCGTGCAAGTCGGCCTGCCCTCCGTACGGATCGATCAGTTTGCCCTCCGGCGTCTCGGCCATGGCATTGATCGTCAGGTCGCGACGGGCCAGATCCTCTTCCAGCGTCACCTCGGGACTGGCATGCACTTCGAAGCCGGTATAGCCGTGACCGGACTTGCGTTCGGTGCGCGCCAGGGCGTACTCCTCATGGGTGAGAGGGTGTAGGAAGACGGGAAAGTCGCGGCCCACGGGCCGGAAGCCACGCCGTTGCATCTCGGCTGGCGTCGCTCCCACTACCACCCAGTCGGTATCGGCCGTGGGCCAGCCCAGCCGGGCATCACGCACTGCCCCGCCCACGCGGTAAACCTCGAGCCCCTCGATCGAGCGGTCCCGCGTGCCCTTCATGGGACGCCACGCTCCACTCGACCAGGCAGACGGTGCTCCCATTCGGTGAAGCCTCCATCGAGGCTGTAGACCTCATTGAAGCCTTGACCCACCAGCCAGGCCGCAGCCTGCTGGCTGGAATGGCCGTGATAGCAGACCACCACCAAGGGACGCTCGCGAGGAGTCGCCTCGAACAGCGCGGCGACGCTGTCGTTGTCGAGGTGACTGCTACCAGGAATGTGACCGGCAGCGAAGCTGGCCGAGTCACGAATGTCGACCATCGTAAGCGGGTGATCGGCATCAAGCCAGGTCGTCAGGGTGTCGATCGACAGATGACGAAATGCGGGGTTCTCCATCGAGGTCTCCCGTACCGTATCGTTCAACGGCGCTGTCGGCTGGGTACGCCGATGCGCTCGCCGGTGGTGAGGTTCAGTGCGGTGAGGCTGCCGCCCCATACGCAGCCGGTATCCAACGCCTCGGCGCGTACCCGGGCGCCTTCGACACACCCCTCCAGCGCCGCCCAATGGCCAAATACCAGGCGCAGCTCATCGCCACGGGGATAACGGAACCAGGGCGCGAAGCCGGCAGGAGCGCTGTCGACTCCCTCCTTGGCACTGAAGTCCAGGCAGCCATCGGCATCGATGAAGCGCATGCGTGTCAGCACGTTGACGATGGCACGCAAGCGATCGATACCATCGAGCGAGGCCTGCCAGCATGAGGGCTCGTTGCCGTACATTTGCTCGAGAAACGCCCCACTGCTTTCGCTGGTGAGCCGCATCTCGACCTCACGCGCCAAGCCGAGCGCCTCTTCCGCCGACCACTGCGGCAGCAGCCCCGCATGGGCCATTACCGTATCTCCCTGGTCCACAAAAGTCTGGCGCACCAGCAACGGGCGCGATTGCAACCAGTCGAGCAGCGCCTCGCGATCGGGGGCTTCGAGAATGTCGGCCAGCGTATCCTTGCGATTGAGCCGTGCCCCACCCCGCGCCACCGCCAACAGGTGCAGGTCGTGATTGCCAAGCACGGCCAGCGCGGCATCGCCCAATCCCTGCACCTCGCGCAGGCAGGCGAGCGACTCGGGACCGCGGTTGACCAGATCGCCAGCCAACCACAAGCGGTCGCGACCGGGATCGAAGTCGATCCGCTCCAGCAGTTCGACGAATTCCGCATGGCAGCCCTGCAGGTCTCCAATGGCGTAGGCGGTCATGGCACCTTCCCTTGTGGCTTTGGCGAATAGCTTTGGCGAATGGACGTGACACAGAGCTAGCTCGGTGATGAATCCCCGGCTGCCATCAGTGTACCTGGTTGGGGCCGGCCAGGCGGAAGGGGGCAATGGCCACTTCGAAGGGCCGCTGGGCGGCAGCATCAATGCAGGTATAGGCGCCTTCCATCACACCCACCGGGCCATCGAGGATGGCCCGACTGGTGTAGCGGAAGGTCTGTCCCGGGCCGATCAGGGGCTGCTGACCCACCACCCCTTTGCCACGCACCTCCTGTACCTTGCCGCTGCCTTGGGTGATACGCCAGTGGCGAGCCAGTAGCTGTATGCTGCGACTCGAGTGGTTATGGATCGTCACGGTGTAGCTGAATACGTAGCGTGACTCTTCGCGGGAGGATTCGTCATCGCAAAAGGCAGGCTCCACGTCGACGAGCACCTCCTCCTCGAGCGGCATGTTCGAAGCCTCGGTCATGGCGTCGCCTCCATTACGACGAGATGATTGGCAATACGCACGAACTCCTCCACGCCAAGAGTCTGAGGACGCCGTGCGGGATCGATGCCGAGCGCCATCAGTGCATCGCCATCGATCAACCCCTTGAGGTTGTTGCGTAGGGTCTTGCGCCGCTGCGAGAAGGCCTGACGCACGACCTGAAACAGCAGCGCCTCGTCCTTGGCCGGCCACGGCAGCTCGCGGTAGGGTGTCAGCCGCACGATAGCCGAGTCGACTTTGGGACGGGGTACGAATGCCTCGGGAGGCACCGTGAACAGGTCATCGACACGGCAGCGGTACTGTGCCATCACCGACAGCCGCCCCCAATCGGGGCCACCCGGCCCGGCGGCCAAACGATCGACCACTTCCTTCTGCAGCATGAAGTGCATGTCGACAATGGCCTCGCCCGCCTCGAGCAGGTGGCCGATCAGCGGCGTCGAGATGTTGTAGGGCAGGTTGCCCACCACCCGCAGCGGCTCACCTTCGCCACGCAGCGCGCGGAAGTCGAACTTCAGCGCATCGCCCTCGTGCACGACGAAGCCGGGGTGGTTGAAGAACTGCACGCGCAGTCCCGGGATCAAGTCCCGGTCGAGTTCGATCACTTCGAGATGTCCCCCGGCCGCCTCGATCAGCGGCTCGGTCAGAGCCCCCTGGCCGGGGCCGATCTCCACCAACCGGTCGCCGGGGCGCGGTGCGATCGCGCGTACGATCCGCGAGATGATGCCGGGGTCACGCAGGAAATTCTGGCCGAAGCGCTTGCGAGCGCGATGGACCGGCGGGCGCGATGCCATTGCAAAGAATCCTTGTCTGTTCGTTCGTCAGGAAGCGACCGAGGCGCGACCTGCCATCTCGGCGGCCAGTGCCACGGCGACCCGCAGGCTGCCGGGATCGGCCAGGCCCCGGCCGGCCAGATCCAGTGCCGTACCGTGATCCACCGAGGTGCGTACGAACGGCAGCCCCAGGGTGATGTTGGCCGCCCGGCCGAAGCCGGCGTACTTGAGTACCGGCAACCCTTGGTCATGATACATCGCCAGTACGGCATCGGCCTCGCGGAGATGGCGCGGGGTGAACAGGGTATCGGCTGGCAACGGCCCGTCAAGCAGAAAGCCTTCGCCACGCAGCCGCTCGAGACAGGGTTCGATCACCTCGATCTCCTCGCGCCCCAGGTGGCCGCCCTCCCCCGCGTGAGGATTGAGGCCGCACACGGCGATGCGCGGTGTCGCCACGCCGAACCAGCGCCTTAGATCCGCCTGCATGATGCGCAGGATACGTTCGAGGCTCGGCGCGGTGATGGCATCGGCCACTTCCCGCAGTGGCAAATGCGTGGTGGCCAGGGCCACGCGCAGCGCAGTGCCGCCCCGCCAGCCGGGCTGCCCAGCATGCAAAGCACTGTCGGTGGCCAGCATCATCACCACCTCGTCGACGCCGCAGGCATCGCGCAGGTATTCGGTATGGCCGCGGAAGCCGGCATGGCCGGCATCGAGGATCACGCCCTTGTGCAGCGGCGCGGTGATCATGGCGGCGGCCTGCTGCGTACGACATGCCTCGACCGCCACATCGAGCGTCTCGAGTACGTAGGCGGCATTGGCCACGGCGAGCTCACCCGGCCGGCTAGGTGCGCGCAGCGCCACCGGCCATACCGGCAGCACACCGGAGCGCGCCTTCGGCACCGGCTTACCGGGCTCGAGCACCACCAACGAGACATCGAGTCCAAGCCGCTCGGCTCGTTCCTCGAGCAAGTGCGGGTCGCCCACCGCCACGACCCGCCCCGGGAGACGCTCGGCCAGTGCCAGTTGCAGGGTCAACTCGGGACCGATACCGGCAGGCTCGCCAGTGGTCACGACCAATACGGGAACGGCATCGGCCACGACGTTCAACGCCCGTTGGCGAGCCGGTTGTCGACGAAGGCCTCGGCTCGAATCTCCTGCAGCCAGGCGTCGAGCGCCTCGTTGGCCTTGCGCTGGAAGACCATCTGGCGCGCCTGATCCAGGCTCACGTTACCACCCTGCTGCTCGATGAAACGCTCCACTTCGCGATTGCTGACGTTGATGCGACCGCCAACCTGACGCTGTTGCAGCTCACGCAGCAGCATCTCGCGGCGAATCTCCTCACGCACGGCGGCCATGCTCAGGCCATCGGCCTCCAGCGCATCGGCAAACTGGTCGAGGGTCATGCGGTTCCTCTCGGCAATTTCGCGAATCTGCCGATTGAGCATGGTATCGTCGATGCTGAGGCCGGCATCCGCCGCCATCTGCAACTGGATCTCTTCGAGGATGATCTGCTCCAGCATGTGCTCGCGCAGTACCCCTTCGGGAGGCAATCCTTGCCCTTGGGCGGCAAGCTGGCTGCGCGCCTGTTCCATGCGTTCCTCGAGCTGGCTCTGCATGATGGCCTGCTGGTTCACTACGGCCACGATACGGTCTAGGGACTGCCGCTGCACCGGCTGGAAGTCCTGGGCCACGGCCGTCAGCGGTACGGCACCAAGGCACAGGGCCAAGCCCAGGGTGGCAATTGGCAAAATCCGCATGTTTCTCTTTCCTCTCATCTGTCTCACTCGTAGAGCCCCTCGAGCCACTGCTCAGAAGGAAGTGGCCCGGTAGCCTGGTATGGCCCGCTCGAAGTAATCGCCGGCATCGCCGCCGACGCCACCCAGCCCCTTGAAGACGAAGCGCAGGAACAAGCCGCGCTCGTTGAAATCGTCCTCAATGGTATTGGCGGTGTCATTGTCGTTGACCCACTCGCGCCACACCACCTGCAGACCATAACAGCAGTCGTTCCACTGTACACCGGCCAGCTGTTCCAGGCTGCGACGGTTGGTGTGGTCGTACAGGAAGCGGCCGATGAGGTCTATCCTTGGGTTCATCTTGTAGGCGAAGGAGAGTTCGTACTCCTCGCGATCATACCCCAGGCGGTCCTCGTCTTCCCCCGAAGGGTCGAATCCTTCGAGTTGCCAGCGATAGGCAAGGTTCAATACATGCCCACGCGGATCGCGATAGGCCACGCCCAAGCTGCTCCGCTCGGTACGGCTGCGATGGTCGTCGTAGAGCCATTCGTAGCGTGTGCTCCAGCGTTCGTCGATATGCCAGTCGAGCCGTGTGACCAGCGGCGAACGATCGCGGATGGCCTGATAGAGCCGCTCACCATCATCGGCCCCGGGCGGGGGCAGCGTATCGGGATCGCCGTCCATGTCGATGTTGCGGTCGTCGAAGTAGATCGCCTGCCCCAGGCCGAGCGTGAAGCGCTCACGGCCGCTGGCATCCTCGAGGAAGCGGCTGCTGACGCCCAGCGAGAGGCGATTGAGATCGCCGATGCGGTCGGAGCCCGAGAAACGATAGGGCGACCACAGCTGGTTCCAGGAGAAAGCGCGCTCGTCGCTGTCGAAATCGGGAAACTCGCTCTGGTCCCGTGCCGGCACATAGGCGTAGTTGAAGCGTGGCTCGAGCGTCTGGCGATATTCACGCCCGCCGAGTTCCAGCTCGCGCTCGAATACCAGGCCGCCATCGATGGAACTCACCGGTACCGCACGCTGCAGGGAGGTGTCACGCTCGGTGACGCGCTCACCGTAATCGAGATCGTAGGCGGTATATAGCCACTCCACACGGGGCTCCAGATGACCCCAGGTTTCGTCGAAACGCCAACCGGTGGTGGGAGAAAGGTGCAGTCGGGAGCCAACGGCCGACTCGCGATCAAACCGCTCGCGGGGAGGCAGCCCAGCTTCATCAATATCTCGCCAAAAATAAGTGTAATTGGAGCGCCATTGCTGATACCACCCGCCCGGCTGCGACCAGCGCGCCGTGGCTGTCAGGCTGGGCAAGCGATAGAAGGGCTTCTTGCGATCTTGCAGGGGGTCGTCCAGCCGCTGGAAACCCTGAGCGCGTGCATCGAGGTTCCACAGGTCGCCACGATAGTTGATTCGGGCCAGGCGCTGCATGTTGTTGGGGTCGTCGCCGAACGGACTGCCGAAATCGTCGAAATAGCGCCCGTCGCTGGCGGCACCGTAGCGCAGGTCGTAGCGGGTACGCGCATCGAAGCGGCCGCTATGACGGTAGTCGAGATACCAGCGATCCTCACCCTCGTAGCGCCGCGAGGGATCGTTGGGATTCTCGTTGGAGCCCCCTCCGTCGCTGGATATGTAGGCCCCTTCGATCTGGCCGGCATCGCTGGGATAAAGGTAGCGGTACTCGCCGCCAAGCAGCAGGCCGCGGTCATTGATCCAGCGCGGCACGATGGTGGCATCGTGATTGGGCGCGATGTTCCAGTAGAACGGCTGGGCATAGTCCAGGGCGCCACCCGAGAATCCCAACTCCGGCCACAGGAAGCCGGTGTGACGGCGATCGTCGATGGGGAAGCGTACCCAGGGCCAGTAGAACACCGGGACATTGCCCATCTCGAGACGGGCGTGGCGTGCAGTGCCGAAACCGCTCTCGCGATCCAGTACCAGGTCGCCGGTGACCAACTGCCACAGGTTGCTGCCCGGGTCGCAGGTGGTGAAGCTCGCCGAGGTGAGCCGGAAGCGTCCATCCTCCAGCCGTTCGAGCTGCATCGCATCGCCGCGCAGATGCTGGTCATGTACCACGAAGTGGGCCGAGTCGATGCTGGCGGCATCGCTATTCAATGAGACTTCACCGGCCTCGCCGCGTACCAGCAGGTTGAGGTCGCGCAGAGCCAGCGGCCCCTCGGCGTGGGCTCGATCACGCGCAGCAGGCACATTCACCCGCGGCGACTCGAGCTGAGTATCGCCACGCCGCAGGATCACTTCGCCACCGAGAATGGTTTCGCCCTCATCGCCGTAATAGGCGCTATCGGACTCGGAACGAACCTGACCGGGCTCATCGGTGGCGGGCAGCCGATAGGCCGGCATGATGTAGGTGCCGCGGCAAAGTGCCTCGGCGGGCCGGTCGTCGCTCCAGGGATGCCAATCGAGCTGCCAGGCCGGCAATGGATCGAGCGCCATCGCCTGCGGCGCGCCAAGCGCCAGACCTGACGTGATCAGCCCGGCCAATGCCGTTCCTGCGTGTCGCTTGCCCATGGTCCCTCAATGTCCTTGGCGAAGAGAATCGGTATTATACAGACCGCACCCAGCCTGTCGTATGCGACTGATCGAGTCAGCATGCGGCGGTGCCCCACAGGCGTCAACCGGCACCGTCCGGCACAACAAGGAGCCAGCATGACCTCGGTCGATACCGCGACGCGATTCGAAGCCCTACGCCAGTGGGCGGCGAACCGGCACCACCTGCCAACCGCAACGCTCGACCTGCGCCTGGCCGCGGGCGATGCCAGCTTTCGCCGCTACTTTCGCCTGCGCTTGCCCGACGGCAGCTCACGCATGTTGATGGATGCTCCTCCCACCCAGGAGGACAGCCGTCCATTCGTCGAGATCGCTCGTCGCTGGCGAGCCGGCGGGCTACCGGTACCGGCCCTGCACGCGGTGGATCTGGAGGCCGGATTTCTCGAGCTGGACGACCTGGGCGATACCCCACTGCAGGAGCGCTTCGCCGATGAGGCGCACGTCGACACCTTGGACTGGCACGAACGCGCCATGGACCTGATCCACGAACTGCAGAACCGCGCCGCTCCCGATACCCTGCCGGCCTACGATGCCGCCCTGCTTGGCCGCGAACTCGACCTGTTTCCCGACTGGTGCCTCTCGCAGTGGCTGGGCGAAACTGCCCTGCCGCCCGGCTGGACCGGGTTGCGCGAGGCCCTGATCGAATCCGCCCTGGCCCAGCCGGTGGTTACGGTGCATCGGGATTATGATGCCATGAACCTGATGGTATACGACGAGCGCCTGTTCCTGATCGACTTTCAGGATGCCGTGGCCGGCCCCATCAGCTACGATCTGATCTCGCTGCTGCGCGGACGCTATTGCCGTTTTTCCGCCGAGCGCTTCGCCGGTTGGGTCGAGGGCTTTCGCCGGCGGGCAATCGCCGAGGGCCGCCTCGCCAGCGCGACCGATAGCACGACGTTTCATCGCCAGGTCCAGGCCATGGCCGCACAGCGCGCCCTCAAGGTACTCGGCATCTTCTGCCGCCTGACCCTGCGCGACGGCCGCAGAGGCTATCTCGAACGCCTGCCGCATTTCCTCGCCCATCTCGAAGCAAGCCTCGTGACACTGCCCGAGCATGCCGCCTTCAGCGACTGGCTCACCGCCACCTTTCGCCCCGCCCTGGAGCACCGCCTGGCAAACCGCGCCGATCCGGAGACGACATGAAGGCCATGATCCTAGCCGCCGGCCTCGGCAAGCGCATGCGGCCGCTGACCGACCACTGCCCCAAGCCGCTGCTGCCGGTGGCGGGCAAGCCGCTGATCGTGCACCACCTGGAGCGGCTGGCAGCGTCCGGTATCCGCGAGGTGGTGATCAACGTCAGCTACCGCGCCGAACAGATCATCGAGGCGCTGGGTGACGGCACTGCCCATGGCGTCGACATCGCCTGGAGCCGTGAGGCGAGCCCGCTGGAGACCGGCGGCGGCATCCGCCAGGCGCTGCCGCTACTGGGCGAAGCCCCTTTCATGCTGGTCAACGGCGATGTCTGGTGCGAACTCGATCCCCGCACCCTGCCGCCGCTGAGTGGCGACCTGGCCCACCTGGTGCTGGTCGATAATCCCAACCATCACCCCGAGGGGGATTTTCATCTCTCCACCACGGGCCGGGTACAGGCGATGGGCATGCCTCGCCTGACCTTCGCCGGACTCAGCCTGATCGACCCGGCCCTGGTCGCCGACCAACCGCTCGGGGAGTTTCCCCTGGCCCCGCTGTTGCGCGAAGCGATGACCGCCGGACGTGTCGGCGGGACGCATTACCGCGGAGGCTGGGTCGACGTCGGCACGCCCGAGCGGCTGGCCGAGCTGGACAGGGCACAGCGCCGACGCCAGGGCTGAGTCAGGCGCCGCAGGATGGTAAGCTGTTCGACCCACATGAACCGATAAAACGTACCGATAAGGAAGCCTTGCTCATGAAAGCCAGCGTCAAGTGGACTGATGGTCGCCAGTTCGTCGCCGAATCGGGAAGTGGCCACAGCGTAGTGATCGACGGCCCGCCCGACCATGGCGGCCGCAATACCGGCCCGCGCCCCATGGAGATGCTGTTGATGGGCATGGGCGCCTGCACCTCTTTCGACGTATTGGAGATCCTCGAGAAAGCCCGCGCTGGCGTGACCGATTGCGTGGCCAGCATCGAGGCCGAGCGTGCCGACACGGTGCCCGCCGTCTTCACCAAGATCCACGTACACTTCACTGTCAGCGGGCACAATCTCAAGGAAAATCAGGTCAAGCGCGCAGTGGAACTCTCCGCAGAGAAGTACTGCAGCGCCTCGATCATGCTGGCCAAGGGCGGCGTCGAAGTCACGCACTCCTACAGCATCGTCGACGACTGACCTGCCCTAGACGGGCGGTGCATCGACATGCCGCCACAGGTAGAGCGCCAGATATGAGCGATGAGGGGCGAAGCGCGTTGCGGTACGCAGCGTCTTGCGCCGGGGGCTGGTGAGAAGCTCGAGGGTCTTGCGTGCCGCCACGTCGCCTTCCGGCCAGACATCCGGCTCACCGAAGTAGAAGATGGAGATCATGTCGGCGGTCCACTGACCCACGCCCCATAGCGCGGTCAGCCGCTGCGAGCGCTGGGCATGATCCAACCGTCGCAGTTCGTCGGCTTCGAGCCGCCCGGCCCGGGCCTCTTCGGCAATCAGGCACAGCGCCCGCGACTTGGCCCCCGACAGACCGCAGCCACGCAGCGCCTCTTGGTTCGGCTCGACGAAAAACTCCATCAGCGGCGTCTCGCCAGCCGTATCGACGACCCGTGTCCAGATCGAGCGTGCCGCCTTGACCGACAGTTGCTGCCCCGCGATCGACCGACACAGGCGCTCGGCCAGCGGTCGGCTGTCGTCGGCCTGGAGCGTTATCGGCCCTCCGCGCTCGAAGGCATCGGCAAGACCGGGGCTCAGCTCACGAGCGACCTCGACGAAACGCAGATGGATCTCCTCGGACATGCCCCGCCACTCAGATCCGATAGACGCTCTTGGTCATGACCTTCGACATCAGCGACATGCCGAACTTGACCGGTGCCGGGAAGCGCGCGCCGCCTGCCTCCAGGGCCAACTGGGCATGATGCGCCTCGTCGATGGCCATCTGACGCAGCACGGCGCGGGAGCGATGATCGCCCGCAGGCAGCTTGACCATGTGCTCATCCAGATGCCTTCCAACCTGCTCCTCGGTAGCGGCAACGAAGCCCAGACTGATCCGGTCGCCAATTGCCCCCGCCACCGCGCCTAGACCGAAGGAGGCCGCGTAAAACAGCGGATTGAGCAAGCTGGTGTGACTGTCGAGCTCCTGCAACCGCTCGTCGCACCAGGCCAGATGGTCGATCTCCTCCTGGGCGGAGTGTTCCATCTGACTGCGTACCTCGGGCAGCTTGGCGGTACAGCCCTGGCCCTGATAGAGCGCTTGGGCGCATACCTCTCCGGTGTGGTTGACGCGCATCAACCCTGCGGCGTGTCGGCGCTCTTCGGCGCTCATGTCGTCATCCTGCACCTCCGCGGTTGCCGGTGAAGGGCGCGAGGCGCGCGCCGCCTGGGGCACCAGGGTGCGCAGCACGGTATCGAACTGATGGATCAGATTATCGGCGTGGGAGTATTGGCGGTTCATCTCACTCGGTTCCTGTACGCTGCCTTCGCATCGCGCCCGCCAGAAAGGCACCGACAAGCGCGGCAGCGCCACCCATTGGGGTGGCGCCATGAAGTTAGGTGCACCTGATGCGTCGCACGCCTCGACGCGCGCGGACTGCTCCGCATAGCGCCAGCTAGCCAGCCGGCCAAGTAAAGCGGCGACCGCCCATCAGGTGCATATGAATATGATAGACCGTCTGGCCGCCCTGGTCATTGCAGTTCATCACTACGCGGTAGCCGTCGGCGGCAAAGCCGCGCTCCCCGGCCAACCGTGCCGCGACATAGGGCAGGCGACCGACCAACGCCTGATCGCGCTCCTCGATGTCGTTGAGCGTGGCGATGTGTGACTTGGGGATGACCAGGATATGAGTGGGAGCCTGGGGATTGATGTCGTTGAACGCCAGCACCTGATCGTCCTCGTAGACGATGTCGGCGGGAATCTCGCGCTGGGCGATCTTGCAGAAGAGACAATCTTGCATCGGCTCGAGCTCCTGTCGCGTTCTTGTCCCGCTCTTGTCTCGTTATCGGGAGCGAGAGAGTTGGCGCAACGCCTCAACGAAAGCGCCGCTGGGCCAGCAGATGTCGCACCAGAGGGGCCAGAATCAGTTCGATGGCCAGCGACATGCGCGCACCCGGCACCACCAGGGTGTGCGGCCGACTCATGAAGGCGTCCTGAATCATCGCCAGCAACCACGGGAAGTCCACCGTGGAGGGGTCGCGGAAGCGGATCACCACGAAGGACTCCGAGTCGTTGGGAATATCCTGCACCTCGAAGGGGTTGGAGGTGTCCACCGTGGGCACACGCTGGAAATTGATGTGGGTGCGCGAGAACTGCGGCTGGATATAGCGCACGTAGTCGTTCATCCGGCCCAGGATGGTGTCGATCACCGCCTCCTGGGAATAACCGCGCAGCTTGGTGTCGCGGTCGATCTTCTGGATCCACTCCAGGTTCATGGTCGGTGCCACGCCCACCAACAGGTCCACGTGGCGGGCGATATCGCGCTCCGCCGTGACCAGACCGCCATGCAGGCCCTCGTAGAACAGCAGGTCGGTGCCGCAGGGCAGCGGCTGCCATTCGGTGAAGGTGCCGACCCGATAGCCGGCCTCGATCATCTGCTTGTCTTCGGCGTGGATATAGTGGCGGAAGGTACCGGTGCCATGCTCGCCATACTCCTGGAACAGCGCCTCCAGGCGACCGAGCAGGTTGGCCTCCACGGCGAAATGCGAGAGCTGGTGCTTGCGCTCCGGCTCCTCGCGAAAGATGCGCGCCAGTTCATCGCGGGTGTAGCGGTGGAAGGCGTCGCCATCGACGAAGGCCGCATGCACGTCCTCGCGGGCGAACATGCGCTCGAAGGTGCGCTTCACCGTGGTGGTGCCGGCCCCGGAGGAGCCGGTCACGGCGATGATGGGGTACTCGCGCGACATCAGGCGCTCTCCACTCCGACAAAGGCTTGGCGCACGGCGTCGGGTATGGCCACGCTACGCCCGTGTGACGGATCGACCAGGACGAGGTTGAGACGAGCCGTCGCCACCGGCCGGCCGTCCTCGGCATGTCGTACCCGGTGGTAGACTACGATCGCCTTGCCCGTGAACCCGGGTATCGCCGTCTCCACCACCAGCGCATCCGGCCAGCGCGCTTCGGACTGATATTGAATGGCAAGGTCGACCACTACGCTGGGAAATCCCCCCATGTCCCACTCGGTCAGCCCAAGCGAGCCGAATGCCTGGATACGCGCTTCGTGGAGCAGCGACACCAATGTGTCGTGCCCCAAGTGCCGACCATAGTTCATGTCGGTGATGCGCACTGACAACGGCTGCCGATGCACGATAGCGGACTCGGGAAATTCCAGCTTGATGCGCTCCATGCTCGCTCCCTGTCTCTATGTTATCGGAGGTGCGTTGCGATTCAGCCAGCCTGGCGCTCACGGGCAATGGCACGATAGGCGATGTCGCGACGGAACTGCACCTCGTTCCAGCGAATCTCCGCCACGCCCCGGTAAGCCAGATCGCGGGCCTGGGAAACTCCTAGGCCCAGCGCAGTGACGCACAATACCCGGCCGCCGCTGGTCACGATGCGCCCATGCTCGTTCTCGGCGGTACCAGCATGGAACACTTTGCAGCCTGTCGCTGCGGCAGCCTCGAGGCCTTCGATTTCGTCACCCTTGCGGTAACCGCCTGGATAGCCACCCGCCGCCAGCACCACGCCCACGGCGGCTCGCGGATCCCACTCGCAGGTATGTCCGGCAAGATCACCGCGCGCTCCCGCTTGACACAGTTCGGCAAGGTCGGACTGCAAGCGCAGCATGATCGGCTGGGTCTCGGGATCGCCGAAACGGCAGTTGTATTCGATCACCTTGGGGTTGCCTTCGGCGTCGATCATCAGGCCGGCGTAGAGAAACCCGGTATAGGGATGCCCCTCGGCCGCCATGCCTCGCACCGTGGGGACGATGATCCGCTCCATGATGCGCTCGTGCACGCTCTCGGTCACCACCGGCGCCGGCGAGTAGGCACCCATGCCCCCCGTGTTGGGACCGGCGTCGCCATCCAGTGCACGCTTGTGGTCCTGGCTGGTGGCCATCGGCAGTATCGTGGCACCGTCGACCATGACGATGAAACTGGCCTCCTCGCCCTCGAGGAACTCCTCGATCACCACCCGTGCCCCGGCATCGCCAAAGGCATTGGCCTCGAGCATGTCGCGCACTGCCGCCTCGGCCTCGGCCAGGGTCATGGCCACGATCACGCCCTTGCCCGCCGCCAGTCCGTCGGCCTTGATCACGATCGGCGCGCCCTGCTCGGCGAGATAGGCCAGCGCCGGCCCGACCTCGGTAAAGGTCCGATACGCGGCGGTGGGGATGGCGTGGCGGGCAAGAAAGTCCTTGGTGAAGGACTTCGACCCCTCGAGCTGGGCAGCTCCCTGCGTAGGGCCGAAGATGGCCAGCCCCGCTTCGCGGAAGCGGTCCACCACCCCTTCGACCAGTGGCGCCTCGGGGCCGACGATGGTCAATGCAACGTCTTCGGCACGGGCGAATTCGACCAGGCGTTCCAGTTCACTCGCCTCGATGGCGACGTTGGTCAGGCACGGCTCATGAGCCGTGCCGGCATTGCCGGGGGCCACGAAAACCCGCTCGACACGGGGCGACTGGCCAACTTTCCAGGCCAGGGCGTGTTCGCGGCCACCGCCGCCGATGATCAAAACCTTCATCCGCTTGCTGTTCCTGTCTCTTGCTGCGCAGGCCCGGCGAGATGACCGGGCCTGGTGTTCGGCTGGGAAGACGTCGCGGCATTATGGCAGAAAGCGGCACAACACGCCGCCTTCAGGATGACTTGTCCCCGTTCTTGTCGGGCTTGCCCTGCGGCTTGCCGGGTTGCGCCTGGCCGATGGCCTGCTGCCAGAACTTCATGTTCTCCTCGGCCATTTCGCGCATCAGCTCCATCGGCGAGTGGCGCATGGCCTGTTGCCACTGATCCTGCATGCGCCTCTGCTGTTCGAGCATCAATTGCGTGCCCTGCTCCAGGTAGCGTGCCAGCGGCAGCGGCTGGGCCATGTCATAGACACGGATGAACTGGGCCAGCAGATCGTTGGAAAAGACCTCGGCCTCGCCGTCGGCCTGCTCCTGCTCGATGATGATCGACAGCAGGATGGTGCGGGTCAGGTCCTCGCCGCTCTTGGCGTCTTCGACCCGGAACGGCTCTTCGTCGAGGACCAGGCGCCGCAGATCTTCGAGCGTCACATAGCGACTCTGTTGAGTATCATAGAGCCTACGGTTGGCATACTTGCGAATCACGCGCACGATGGCACTCCTTGTTTGGAAGGCAAACTGCCCTTGGCTGCTATTGTGCACCGCGCCACCGCCCTTGCAAATCAAAGCGACCAACGAGAGCCGATGAACCTGATCCTGCTTGCCCCCGAGGAGATCCACCACGACCGCCTGGCCTGTCTGCGCGACCCACGGCGCCTGCGCCATCTGAAGGAGGTCCATCGCGCCCGGGTCGGCGATGTCCTGACCCTGGGCGTGGCGGGCGGCGGCATCGGTCGCGGTGAGCTCATGCTGCTCTCCGACGACGAGGCCCGCTTCACCCTCGATGGGCTCGACACCCCTCCGCCACCGCCGTTGCCGGTGCACCTGGTGCTCGCCCTACCGCGCCCGCGGATGCTGGCCAGGAGTCTCGAGCACGTAACGGCCATGGGGGTGAAACAGATCACGCTGCTGCATACCCGGCGGGTGGAGAAGAGCTACTGGCAGTCGCCGGAGCTTGCCCCGGAAAAGATCCACCACCACCTGGTACTGGGACTGGAGCAGGCACGGGATACGGTGATGCCCGAGGTGAACCTGACCAAGGGTTTTCGCCCTTTCGTCGATGGGCGGCTGCCGGAGCTGCTCACCCAACGACGCGGGCTACTGGCCCATCCCGGCATGCCCCGGTCCTGCCCACGCGGCATCGACGAGCCCTGCGTGCTGCTGGTGGGCCCCGAGGGCGGCTTCATTCCCCACGAGGTGGAGCGCCTGCTCGCCGCCGGCTGCGAGGGCATCCACCTCGGCCCGCGCATCCTGCGGGTCGAAACGGCGGTGACAGCGCTGCTGGCCCGGCTCTTCTAGGCGCCGCGCCCTATCCCCCTAGGGCTCCTCGCTGGCCTCGTCCTCTTCCGACTCGTAGCGCCGCACCTCGGCATCCTCCCCGCATTCCGGCGCGACGAGGAAGGTCTCGGTCACATCGAGCAGGCCCAGGTGCGAGATGGTGCGCCGCCCCAGCAGCAGCGGATAAAGCATCTCCTCACGGTCGCGCAGGCTGAACTGCTCCTCGTGGATGATATCGCCCATGCAGATCTTCATCAGCACCACTGGGCGCTCGTCGCGGCCCCCCGCGCCACGCACGCGGATATCGCGGTATATCGGCAGCTCCAGGCTCTCCTCGAACACCTCGTCGGTGGCTTCGTCGAGCAATTCGAGACGGAAGCGCACCCACTCCTCGCCCTCTTTGTCGAAGACCTCGATGTCACGGGCATCCAACGACGAGGTGAGCGCGCCGCTATCGAGCTTGGCTTTCACCTCGATACCCCACGGCTCGATCGTCGCCTTCTCCACCCAGCCGTACACCGTTTGCTCCTCGGCGGCCTGGACGGCGCACACCGTCAGCAAGGTCCCCATGAGCGCGCCGAGCAGGCGGCGGCCGAAACGCATCTCCCTCATGAACGCAGTTCTCCTTTCGCTGGCGAATGATAAGCATGAAAACACAGGGATGTGACAGCCGTCCGTACGAGACGTGCTCTGGTGTCGGCTACACTATGGCTGTCACCCCGCAGAAGGAAAGCAGCACGATGACACGGAACTCTCTGCCCCGCCTCCCCCTCGCACTCTCCCTCGCGGCGCTGCTGGGCGCTCCCGCCTCTGCCGACGTGCCACCGTTCGACGCCCAGGGGCTCTATTCCACCCAGGCCCTGCTCGGCGCCGAGGTGCACTTCGAGGTCACCCCGGACGGACCGTCCGGCGAGGTCGTCGACCTGCTGTTCGGCGACGACCTCCGGGTCCATGCCCTGGTAGTGGATGTGGGCGACGGCCTGGAGCGGAGCGGCGAGCGCCTGGTGGTGAGCAACACCCACTACCGCCTGGTCCATGCCGAACGAGATGACGAGGTCGTCCACACGGTCATCGTCGAAGCCGACGCCGCCACGCTCGACGACCTGCCGCGCTACGACCAGGCGTGGTGGGAGACGGCGCGGGAGCGCGCCCGCGACGCTTGGTACGAAGCGGGAGACGGCGCCGAAAGCGCCTGGCAGCGGACCCGCAGGGGCGCCGACCGGGTCGGTGAGCGATCCGCGGAGACCTGGGAGCGCACCCAGGAGGGCGCCGATCGGGTGGGCGAGCGTGCCGAGAGCGCCTGGGAACGCACCCAGGAGGGCGCAGAACGCGCCGGACGCCGTATCAGCGAAGCGCTCGAAGGCTGGAACCGGCGCGACTAACGGCACCACTCGCTCCGCAGGCTCCCGGCATCACTGCCGCAGCCGTTGCAGCAGGCTCTCGGTGGGAAAGCCATCCGGCGTGAGTCCGGCGCTGCGCTGGTACTCACGCAGGCCGCGCCGGGTGTTGGGCCCCATGATGCCATCCGGCGCGCCGACATCGAAGCCACGTGCGTTGAGCGCCTGCTGCATGTCGCGCACTTGGCTGCGTGACAGCGGCCGCTCGTGGCGCGGCCATTCGGCCTGGACACCGGGCCGCCCGGCGATGCGGTCGGCCAGCGTACCGACCGCCAGGGCGTAACTGGTGGCATTGTTGTAGCGCAGGATGGCGCGATAGTTGCGCCCCACCAGGAAGGCCGGCCCACTGGCGCCGGCGGGCACCAGGATGGCGGCCTCGGCCAGCGGCGGCAACTCGCCGCCGCCCACCGCCCTCACCCCCAGTTCCGCCCACTCACTGGCGGAGCGGCGGCTGTCGTCGGCCAGCGAATAGTCGAAACCATCCGGCAGGCGCACCTCCATTCCCCAGGGTTCTCCCTGCCGCCAGCCCGCCCGGGCAAGGTAGTTGGCGGTCGAGGCCATCACGTCAGGAATGCTGTTCCAGATGTCACGACGGCCGTCGCCGTCGCCATCCACGGCGTAGGCTTCAAAACTCGACGGAATGAACTGGGTATGGCCCATGGCCCCGGCCCAGGAGCCAACCATGCGTTCCGGGGCGATATCGCCCGCCTCGATGATGCGCAGCGCGGCCAGCAGCTCACCGCGGGCGAAGTCGCGGCGGCGACCATCGAAGGCCAGCGTGGCCAGCGCCTCCAGGGTGGAGAAATCGCCGAAGTTGCCACCGTAATTACTCTCGATGCCCCAGATCGCCACGATGATCTCCGCCGGCACGCCATAGCGCTGCTCCATGCGCTGGGCCGTATCGCGGTGTTCGTCGAGTTTGGCCCGCCCTTGGCTGACGCGAGCCTGCGATACGGCGCTGTCCAGATACTGCCAGATGGGGCGCACGAACTCCGGCTGGGAGCGGTCGAGTTCTATGACGCGTGGCCGGTAACGCGCACCATCCAGGGCGCGTGCCAGCGTCGCCTCGCTGATGCCCTCTGCGCGAGCCTGACGGCGGAAATCGTGCAGCCAGGCCTGGAAGTCCTGAGGTGGGCTTTCCACCTCGCTGGGAGCCAGCTCGGGTATCGCAGATTCACTCGCAGCGGCCTCCTCCTGACGGTCGTCGGCCACGACATCCTGGATGGGGCCGGATTGGCAGCCGGCCAGCAGCAGCAGCAGAACAGCAGGGAAAAGTGGGCGAGTCATGGCACGTATTCCTTTACATCGAAGGCCACCGATAATGGCCCAGAAGCAGCCTCCAGGCCAGCCCCCGAGCCGCGTAAAACGTCGCTTTGTGTAACCGACCGGCCAGGCCGGGGCAGGCATCACTGGGGATCATTGTCGCGAGGCTTGTGTACGGCATTGGTGTCCGTTTCCAGGCCGCTCTTGAGCTCGTGGGTCAACGGATCGTAGTTGGGCCGCAGCTCATCCTTCACCGTACCGCTCCACAGCTTGGAGCCGACGAAATAGCCTGCCCGGCCGATTACGTGGGCCGCCACCGGCGCAGTCATCAGCACGAAGACGATGATGGCGAAGGCACGCGCCACCACGGCCACCTCACCGAAATGCATCGCAACCGCGAGCATGATCAGGATGACCCCCAGGGCAGCGGCCTTGGTGGTCGCATGCATGCGGGTGAGCAGGTCGGGAAGGCGCAGGATTCCCAGCGCCGCCAGCAACATGAAGACGGCCCCGGTCAGGATCAGAAAACCCTTGATGGTCTCAATCATCTCGCGGCCCTCCACGCTCCAGGAATCGGGCGAAGCCGATGGCCGCCAAAAAGCCCATCAATGCAATCACGATGGCGGCGTCGAGAAAGCTGGATACGTCGGTACGAATGGCGTACACCCCCACCAACCCCACTACGATGCTGGCGAACAGCTCCAGCGCCACCACCCGGTCGGGAAGGCTGGGGCCCCTCACGACCCGGACGAAAGCCAGAATCAGGGCGAGGCTCATCAGCACCTGGCTGAGCAAAATCACAGTGGCCATATCATTCCCCATTCGGCCTTGCCAAACTCAACGGAACAGTTCCAGTGCGCGACATTCCATTTCCTTCAGGTTGCGGCGCAGCTCCTCTTCGTCGTCGAGGAACATGGCGTGGATATAAAGCACCTTGCGGTCGTCGGAGACGTCCAGGCTGAGGGTACCCGGTGTCAGCGAGATCAGGTTGGCGACCATGGTGATCTCGAGTTCCGTGCGTGCAGCCAACGGCATGGCGATGACACCCGGCCGCATGTGCCAGGGTGGCGTCAGGATATCGAAGCCGACTCGCAGGTTGGCCTGCACCAACTCCTTGATGAAGAAGCCGATGAAGCGCAGTATCCGCGGCACTCGGCCAGGGTAGCCGGCCAGGGCATCGACTTGAGGTTCGATCAGCACCAGCGTGATGTAGCCGAAGACCAGCCCGACCACCAGGTTGAGACCGGAGAAATCCCCCGACAGGATGACCCAAGCCAGCGCCAGCAGCAGGTTCCAGATCGCACCGGTCATGGCAGCTCCTCCTCATCCACGGCATTGATCAGCGCCTCTTCGACGCCAGCCGCCTGCCCCAGCACCGCCTCGATGTAACCCTGCGGATTCATGAGCTGGTCGCCGACCCGGTTCATCAACGTCATCAACGGCTCAGCGAATACCCCGATCAGCAGCGCGAACAGCGCCAGTACCGCCACCGGCATGTACATCAGCCACAGGCTGGCAGGCACCATGCGGCTGTCGTCGCCCACCACCACCTCTTCCGCCGGCACCAGGTTGTCCTCCGGCAGAGTCTTCCAGAACACCTCGTTCCAGATCTTGACCATGGAGTACAGCGTCATCAGGCCCACCAGCAGGGCCACGGCGGTGACCACGTAGGCTTCCGCTTCGATACCGGCACGCACGATGACGAACTTGGCAAAGAAGCCCGACAGGGGCGGCACCCCGGCCAGCGAAAAGGCCGAGAGGAAGAATGCCACCGCCAGCCAGGGCCGCTCGCGGTACAGTCCGCCCATCTTCTTCAATTCGTAGGTGCCCTGCAGCCGCCGGGTGATGCCGCTGATCAGGAACAGGTTGGTCTTGACCACGATGTTGTGCATCACAGCGAAGATCCCCCCGGCGATCGCCAGCGGCGTATAAAGTGCCAAGCCGAGGATCATGTAGCCTATCTGGCTGACGATATGGAACGACAGGATACGGCGGAACTCGAACTGCGCCGCCGCCCCGAGCACCCCGGTGACCATGGTCAGGGCCGCGCCCCACAGCAGCAGGTCCTGGGTGTAGCCGAGCGTCTGGTCGAACAGCAGAGTGAAGACACGGAACAGCGCGTAGACGCCGACCTTGGTCAGCAGGCCGGCGAACAGCGCCGATACCGCCACCGGCGGCGTGTGATAGGAGGCCGGCAACCAGAAGAACAGCGGAAACGCCGCTGCCTTGATGCCGAAGGCCACCATGAACATCACCGCCAGCACCTCGACCATCCCCTGGTGCTCGGCCATGGCCAGACGCTGGGCGGCATCCGCCATGTTGAGGGTCCCTACCATGCCGTATAGCAGGCCTACGGCAGAAAGGAAGATCACCGAGGCCAGCAGGTTGAGGGTAACGTACTTGATCGCCCCCTCCATCTGCGCCTTCTCGCCGCCGAGGATCAACAGCGCGAAGGAGGCCACGAGCATCACCTCGAACCACACGTAGAGGTTGAAGATGTCGCCGGTGAGAAAGGCGCCAACCACCCCGGCCAGTAGCAGGTGCATGAGCGGATAGAAGCCGAAACGCTCATGCCCCGGCCCGGTGGAGGCCAGCGAGTAGATGGCCAAGGCCAAGCCGATGATGGCGGTGAGTACCACCATGACCGCACTGAGCACGTCGGCCACCAGGGTGATGCCGTAGGGCGCCGGCCAGCCGCCCATCTGGATGACCACGTACCCCTCTTGGATCACCGCGACCAGCAGCCACACGGCCAAACCGAGCAGAGCGAGATTGCCGGCCACGGCGGTGAAACGCTGCATGGGACGCGAACGCCAGAACAACAGCGACACGGCCCCCGACAGCAACGGCAGCAGAACGGGAAGAGCGACCTCGGGCCTCACGTATCGGTTTCCTTCATCTTGTCCAGGTCATCGGCCTTGACGATCTCATAGGCCCGTCGGATCAGCACCACAGCGAACGCCAGCACGCCGAAGGCGATCACGATGGCAGTCAGCACCACGGCCTGGGGCAAGGGGTCGGCCACCGGACCCAACGGCGCGGCCATCCCTTCAGGGATCAGCGGCGGAGCCCCGCGGGTCATGCCGGCCGAGGTAAAGATCAGCAGATTGGCAGCGTTGGAAAGCAGCATCAGGCCGATCACCAGTTTGACTATCGAGCGACGCAGCATGAGGAAGATGGCTGCGGCATAGAGCAGACCGATGGCCACTGCCATTACCGGTTCCATAGTGTTTCTCCCGATCGGTTCGACGATACGGCACCCGTGGCACCCAAGCGTTCAGGGCTCATCCTTGTCCACCTCCATCAACGTCATGACCATGGCCAGCACCGAGCCCAGCACTGCGAGATAGACACCGATATCGAAGATCAGCGGCGTCGAGGCGTAGAAATCGACACCCGGAATCGTCCACCACTGGGCGGTCAGGAACGGCTGGTCCACGAACCAGGCGGGAAATACCGAAATCATGCCCAGCAGCAGCCCGATGCCGATCAGGTCGCGAGGATCGACCATGCGCAGCACCTCGCGGGTGGCGCTGACGCCAAAGGCAAACAGGTAGAGGGTGAAAGCCCCCGCCGCCACCAGGCCCGCAATGAAGCCGCCGCCAGGCTCGTCATGGCCACGCAGTAGCAGGAACACGGAGAACAGCAGTTGCAACGGCATCAGGATGCGTGCCGCCGTGTGCAGTATCAGAGTGCCCGACTTAACCATGTCTTGAATCCTTCTCCTGGGCTGTCGACCTGGCAGCCTTGTCCGGCGCCCTTAGCTTGAGCATGGCGATGACCCCGATCGCCGCCAACGCCAGCACGAAAATCTCGCCCAGGGTATCCAGCGCCCGATAGTCGACCAAAATCACGTTGACGATGTTGCGGCCATGCGCCAGCGGGGCGCTGTTTTCGATCATGTAGTCCGAGATGGGCACGAACTGGTCGATGCCCCAGGCGGTGAGGATAAGCAGCGTCACCAGTGCCCCCACGCTACCTGCCACCAGGGCATCGCGCACTCGCTCGAGAGGCGTCGACAGGCTGGCAAAGCGCGGCAGCCGGAACAACACCAGCACCAGCAGGATGACCGTCAGCGTTTCCACCAGCAGTTGTGTAATGCCGAGATCGGGAGCGCTGAACAGGATGAAGGTCAAGGCGATGGAGAAGCCCATGATACCCACCGACACCACGGCACTGAGCCGCGAGCGGGCAATGGCCGCGAACAGTGCTCCCAACACCATTAGCATGGCCACTACCACCTCGTGAAAACGCACGTCGAGTTCGAAGGTGATCTCAGGCGAGTGCCGTACCAACAACGAGTTGCCGAGCAGCGCGATCAGTACCAGCACCATCACCAGGATGTAGTTGCGCATGTAGCCATTCTGCAGGATGCGCGTCTGCCAGTCGGACACCACCGTGATGCCATGCATGACGGCCTCGTAGCCGGCCTCGGGACCTCGGGTCATGATCGGGTCGAGCCGTGCCAGGTGGGCGCGGAGACGATCCCAGCGCTTGAACAGCAGATAGCCCAGCACCAAGGTCACGATCGACATGACCAGGGGAATGTTGATGCCATGCCACAGCGACAGGTAAACGGTCACCGGCTCACCCATGACTGCCGAGGCCGCTGCGGTGAGTACACCCATCCCGGCCAGTACCGGCAGCACGCCGAGCAACAGCGAGAGCGCAGCCAGGCAGGCAGGCCCCAGCAGCATCGATAGTGGGGCCTCGTGAGCCACACGTGGCGTCGGACGCCGCTCGCCGAAGAACGGACGCAGGGCGATGATGGCCGCCACGGCGATGGTAAGGAAGGCCGAAACGAAGGAGAGCAGCAGGACCAGCCAGCCGTAGGCTTCAGCCTCCAGGGCTGCCTCGAACAGCAGTTCCTTGGCAATGAAGCCGAACAATGGCGGCACCCCGGCCAGGGACAATGCCGCCACCATGGCGATGATCGCGGTCACCGGCATCAGCGGACGCAGCCCCCCCATGGCGGTGACGTCCTTGGTACCGGTCTCGTGATCGAGGATACCGGCCACCATGAACAGCGCTCCCTTGTAGAGGGAGTGTGCGAGCAGGAAGGTGACGAAGGTGATCAGCGCTCCCTCGGTGCCGATACCGAGCAGCATGGTCAGGGTGCCGAGCGCCATGATCGTAGAATAGGCCAGCAGCTTCTTGATGTTGGTCTGGCGGATCGCCAGGAAGGCACCGGTGAACATCGTCACCGCCCCTACCACGGAAAGGATGGCGATCCAGGCCTCACTGCCACCCAGACTCGGCTGCAAACGTGCCAGCAGGTAGATGCCGGCCTTGACCATGGTGGCCGAATGCAGATAGGCCGATACCGGCGTGGGCGCCGCCATGGCATTGGGCAACCAGAAATGGAATGGAAACTGGGCCGACTTGGTGAACGCCGCCAGCAGCAGGCACAGCAGCATCGGCAGGTAGAGATCGTGCTCGCGCAGGTCGACACCCGAAGCAGTAATCTCCGCCAGCGACCAGCTGCCACTAACGCTGCCGAGCAGCGCCAACCCTGCCATCAGTGCCAGCCCACCACCGAAGGTGACGAACAAGCCCTGGCGGGCCGACTTGCGAGCCTCGACGTCAGCGTGGCTGAAGCCGATCAGCAGATAGGAGGTGATACTGGTCAGTTCCCAGAACACGAACAGGGTCAGCAGGCCGTCGGCCAGCACCAACCCCAGCATCGACACCATGAAGGCCAGAATGACGATGTGGAAACGCGCCAGATCTCGATGGCCTTTCAAGTAACCGCCGGCGTAGATCAACACGAAGGTACCGATTACCGTGATCAGCAGCGCAAACAACAGCGCCAGGCCGTCGATGAGGAAGGTGAGACTCATGCCCAGCGAGGGCACCCAGTCCAACTGGAGGTAGAGCACCTCCCCTTCCATCACCGTGGGCACCTGGCCCAGGAACCAAAGCGCCAGCAGGGCTGGAAATGCAGCCAGCACGAAGCTGGTCCGTGGGCCGAACCATTGATGCAACAACGGGGCAAAGGCGGCCAGCACGAACCCTGAAAGCACGGCAAATTGCATCATGCAGTTCCCTTCTGTCAGTCCATCCACCGGGCACGGACACCCCTGCCACGGTTGCGTCGAGAAGCTGGCAAGCCAGCCTTGTCAAGCCTCTTTCGCGTGAGCTTTGCGCCGATAGTGCACCAGATCAAGAAACGGTGATTCAGCCGAAAAAATACGCCCAAAGGATGAGCGTCGGCAGCCGTTCCAGACTGTTTATTGCAGCGCAAAAGCATTAGACTTTGCGCCGCGGCTGACTACGGTGAGCGTTGATTTCACGACGAAATGGCTTGCTAGTATAGCGATTTCACTCCGTTTTTTCATTCCCTCCCGGCAGCCCGCTCCGGCGATTCTCGAATATTACAATCAGCTTGTGTGGTACTCGGCGCGCCACCACGCGACGGCGCATTGGTGCAAGCTCCGAGCCGCTGCCAGAACGGACGAACCACCATGTCATTGCTGTGGATCCCCCTTCTCACCACTGTCGGCGTCGTCGTGCCGGCAATGACCTCTCGCTATGGCCGCAAGCTCTGTGTCGCAGCCACGCTGATCGCTCCCCTTCTCGCCCTGGCCCTGGTACTCCTGCATGCACCCGCCGTCATTGCCGGCGAGGTGATCAGCCTGCGGCTATCCTGGATACCGCTTCTCGGTCTCGACCTGGCCCTGCGCATCGACGGCCTGACGCTGCTGTTCGCGCTACTGATCCTGGGCATCGGCAGTCTGATCCTGTTCTATGCCGGTTACTACCTCTCGGCAGAAGAAGACGATGGCCGCTTCCTCGCCTACATGATGCTGTTCATGACCGCCATGCTCGGTATCGCCATGGCGGACAACCTTATCCTGCTGTGGCTGTTCTGGGAACTCACCAGCATCGCTTCGTTCCTGCTGATCGGCTTCTGGGGCTACCGCAGCGATGCCCGACGCGGCGCACGCATGGCCCTGATCGTGACCGGCGCCGGCGGACTCGCCCTGCTGGCCGGCATCCTGCTGATCGGCCAGGAGGTGGGCAGTTTCGCCATGGCCGACGTACTGGCGGCAGGCAACCTCATCCGTACCTCCCAGCACTATCCGCTGATCGTACTGCTGGTGCTGATGGGCGCCTTCACCAAGTCGGCCCAGTTCCCGTTCCATTTCTGGCTGCCCCATGCCATGGCCGCGCCCACGCCAGTCTCTGCCTTCCTTCACTCGGCCACCATGGTCAAGGCCGGCGTGCTGTTGATGGCACGCCTCAACCCGGCGCTGGGCGACACCGCCCTGTGGGCGGTCAGCCTGTCGCTGGTGGGGTTGGCGACGATGCTCTATGCGGCCTGGTTCGCCCTGCTCGAGCGCGACCTCAAGGGCATCCTTGCCTTTTCCACCGTCAGCCACCTCGGCCTGATCACGCTGCTGCTCGGCCTCGGCAGCCCACTCGCCATCGTGGCCGCTATCTTTCACATCTTCAACCACGCCACCTTCAAGGCAGCACTGTTCATGATGGTGGGCATCATCGACCACGAGACCGGTACCCGTGACATCGACCGTCTCGGTGCGCTGTGGTCGATGATGCCGTTGACCGGCACCATGACCCTTCTGGCCGGCTCCGCCATGGCCGGCTTCCCGCCGTTCAACGGCTTCCTGTCCAAGGAGATGCTATTCGAGCAGAGCCTACTCAATAACCTGCTCGGCGCGCTGAGTATCGTCATCCCGCTGTTGGTGGTGGTCGCCGCCATGCTCTCGGTGGCCTATTCCCTGCGCCTGATCTGGAGCCTGTTCTTCGCCGAACCCAAGCTGACCCGCGAACAGAAGGCCCAGCCCCCGCTGCAGGCACACGACCCCTCGCGCGGCATGCTCGCTCCCGGCCTGTTCCTGGCCGCCATCAGCTTGGTAGTGGGCCTGTTCCCGATGACCTTGGCGGCACCGCTGCTCAACGCCGCGAGCCTCGCGGTACAAGGCGAGACGACGCCGGTCTTCCAACTGGCGTTGTGGCATGGCTTCAACATGCCGTTGCTGATGAGCATGGCCGCGGTGGCCGGCGGTGTGCTGATGCTCCGCCAGCAACGCCGATTCGCCAACCTTGCGGCGCTGTTTCCCGAGCGCAACGCGGGGTTGATCTTCGAGGCGACGATCCAACGCCTGATCAGGGCCACCCTGTGGCTCACCCTGCGTCTGGAGAACGGCTCGCTGCAGCGCTACCAAGCGCTGCTCATCCTGAGTGCGCTGGCCATGGCCGCCATCGGCCTGACTCAACTGGAGAACCTGACCGGCGAACGCGGCATGCAGCCGCTGGACGGCATGCTGTTCCTCGGCGCCGGGCTGATGATCTTCGGCGCTATCGGCAGTGCTCTGAGCCACCGCTGGCGCCTGGTGTCGCTGCTGATGCTCTCGGTAGTGGGGCTGTCGGTATCGCTGACCTTCGTGCGTTTCTCCGCCCCGGATCTCGCCCTGACCCAGTTGTCGGTGGAAGTCGCCTCGATGATCCTGATGATCCTGGCCTTGTTCTTCCTGCCCCAGCGCCCCCCACTGATGGTCTCGGGCCGGCGTATCCTGCGCGATCTGATCCTGGCTGCCTCGCTGGGCCTGGTGGTGGCGATGCTCAACTATGCCATCCTGACCCGCGAGACCCTGGCCATCGCCGATTATTTCCTGCGCGAGAGCGTGCCCGGTGGTGGCGGCACCAACGTGGTCAACGTCATCCTGGTCGACTTCCGCGGTTTCGACACTTTCGGCGAGATTACCGTGCTGACCCTGGCCGGGCTCGCCACCTTCAAGTTGCTCAACCGCCTGCGCCTGTTCATGCCGGCCGGCAACATCGAGGGCATCCGCTGGTCACGCCACCGCTATCCGCTAATTCTGGCGGTAGTGGCCCAGATCCTGCTGCCGCTGGCGCTGCTGGTTTCGGTCTACATCTTCCTGCGCGGCCACAATCAGCCCGGTGGCGGCTTCATCGCCGGCCTGATCACCGCCACTGCCCTGCTGCTGCAATACATGGCCAGGGGCTACGACTGGACCCGCGAGCGCCTGCCGCTCTCCTATCCGGTAGTGGCCGTCTCGGGGCTGGCCGTTGCCCTGGCCACCGGGCTCGGCAGCTGGCTGTTCGGCTACCCCTTCCTGACCTCGGCCTTCGGTCACTTCCACCTGCCTTTGATCGGCGAGTTCGAGCTGGCCACGGCGATGCTGTTCGACGTCGGCGTCTACCTGGCCGTGATTGGTGCCACGCTGATGATCCTGGTCAACCTGGGCCGCGTCACTACGGTGAATCGCCCGACACTGGAGGAACACTGAATGGAAGCCCTGTTCTCGCTCGTCGTCGGAGTGCTCACCGCCAGCGGCATCTATCTGTTGCTGCGCGGCCGCACCTTCCCGGTCATCGTCGGACTGGCGCTGCTCGGCTATGCCGTGAACCTGTTCCTGTTCTCCTCCGGCGGGCTACATACCGATGCCGCCGCGGTCATCGGCGAATCGTTCGCCCCGGCCGACCCCCTGCCCCAGGCCTTGGTACTCACGGCCATCGTGATCGGCTTCGCCATGACGGCCTTCGTCGTGATCCTGGCGATCCGCGCCCGCGGCGACCTCGGCTCCGACCACGTGGACGGGCAGCAGGGCGAAGACGGAGACATGCTGCAATGAGCCAGCACCTGATTTCCCTTCCCATCCTGCTGCCCATGCTGGGCGCCCTGGTGCTGCTGCTTTCAGGCAAGGCCAGCGAGCGTACCCAGCGCCAGCTCAGCGTCGCCTTCACCGCCCTACTGCTGATCGTCTGTCTGCTGTTGCTGCGTCAGGCCGCAAGCGGCGAACTCACCTTCTATTCGCTGGGCAACTGGCAAGCCCCCTACGGCATCGTGCTGATGCTCGACCGGCTCTCGGCGCTGATGCTGAGCCTCAACGCCGTACTGGCCATGGGCTGCCTGCTTTTCGCCTGCGCCGGCGAAGACATGCGCGGCAGCAATTTCCACGGTATCTTCCAACTGCAGTTGATGGGCCTGAATGGTGCCTTCCTCACCGGCGACATCTTCAATCTGTTCGTGTTCTTCGAGATCCTGCTGCTGGCCTCCTATGCCCTGTTGATGCACGGAGGCAACAAGGCCCGAGTCGGTGCCGGCCTGCACTATGTGATTCTCAACGTGGCCGGCTCGGCGCTGTTCCTGATTGCACTGGGTGTGCTCTACGGCGCTACCGGCACACTCAACAAGGCCGACATGGCCCAGCGCGTGGCCGAGATGTCTGGCGACCAGGCCGCTCTGGTCACGGCCGGAGGACTGCTGCTGATCGTGGTCTTCAGCCTCAAGGCGGCCCTGCTGCCGCTCTATTTCTGGCTGCCACGCACCTACTCGGCAGCCCCCGCTCCGGTCGCGGCACTGTTCGCCATCATGACCAAGGTCGGTCTCTACGCCATCCTGCGGGTCCAGTCGCTGATCTTCATCGACACGCCCGCTGCCTCCGCCATTGCCGGCTGGCTGTGGTGGTCGGGCCTGGCCACCATCGTACTCGCGGCCATCGGCGTGGTGGCGGCCCGTGACTTGCGTCCGCTGATCGCCTACCTGGTACTGGTTTCGGTCGGCACCCTGCTGGCTGCGGCGGCACTGGGCACTCCCGCCGCCGTGACCGCACTGCTCTATTACCTGCCCCATACCACCCTGATCTGCGGAGCACTGTTCCTGATTGCCGAACTGATCGGCCAGCAGCGCGGCACGGCCGGCACCCGCCTGGTACGCGCGCGGCGCCTGCATCAGCGGCAGTTGCTCGGCATCCTGTTCCTGGTCGCCGCGGTGGGAGTGGTCGGGCTGCCGCCACTGGCAGGCTCACTGGCCAAGCTGCTGCTGCTGCAGGCCGCCGAGGGCAGCGCCAGGCTGTGGCTGTGGCCGCTGCTGCTGATGGCGGGTTTGTGCGCGCTCATTGCCATATCCCGCGCCGGCTCGGTGTTCTTCTGGGCCAGCTACAAGGGCGAGGTCGCCGCCGGCAAGGTCAGCCGGGCACAGCTCGCCGGCGTGGTCTGGCTGTTGGCCACTGCTCCGATACTGGTCGTCCTGGGCGGCCCCATCAGCCACTACGCCCAGGCCACGGCCGAGCAGTTGGCCAGCCCTCAGGCAATCATCCATCAGCTGCTCGGCGAGCCGCCGAAACGCGAGCTCGTCCAGCTCCATCCGCCACCCCTTGGACCGCATCCGGGAGACACGCCATGAGAGCCTTGGGACGCTACCTGCCCACCCCCACGCTGTCGCTGGTGTTGTTGGTGGTATGGCTGTTGATGGTACGCAGCCTAGCGCCTGGCCAAGTGCTGCTGGGGGCCCTGCTGGCGGTGGGCATACCGCTGCTGACGCAGGGCTTCTGGGAGCCGCTGCCTCGAGTCAAGCATCCACTCAAGCTGGCCTGGTTCGTACTGGTGGTGATGTGGGACATCGTCAAGGCCAACGTGCACGTCAGTCTGCTGATCCTGCTGCCGCGGCGCGAACCGCACCCGGGATTCGTCGAATATCCGCTCGAAGTGAAGGATCGCCTGGCCATCACCCTGCTGGCCAACACTATCACCATGACGCCCGGCACCGTGTCGACCAACATCCGCCTCGACGGCTCCTCGCTGCTGATCCATGTGCTGGACATGGATGACGAGCAGGCCCTGATCCGCGAGATTCGCGAGCGCTACGAGCGGCCGCTGAAGGAGATCTTCGAATGCTAGACACTGCGCTGTTGATCAGCCTGACCCTGATCGTGCTGGCCATGGCCATGAACGTCTACCGGCTCGCCATCGGCCCCGACGTGCCCGACCGGTTGCTGGCCCTCGATACGCTCTACGTGAATTCGATTGCCTTGATCGTGCTGCTCGGACTGTGGCTCAACACCAAGACCTACTTCGAGGCGGCGATACTGATCGCCATGCTCGGCTTCGTCGGCACCATGGCCATCTGCCGCTATTTGCTGCGCGGCGACATCATCGAATAGGAGAGAGTGAAAGATGACCTTCTTCGTGATCGCCGAGGGCGTGATCTCTTTCCTGCTGGTGGCTGGCGGCGTGTTCGCCTTTACCGGCTCGCTCGGCATGTTGCAGTTCAAGGATTTCTTCATGCGTCTGCATGGTCCCACCAAGGGCACCACGCTGGGGATTGGCTGCGTGTTGATCGCCTCGATGATCTACTTCACCCTCACCCAGCGCGAACTGCACGTCCAGGAACTGTTGATCACGCTATTCCTGTTCATCACTGCTCCGGTCACCGGCCACATGCTGGCCAAGACCGGGCTGCACATGCACCTGCGCTTCACCACCGGTACCCGCGGCTCGGTGCCGGAATTCCGCGACGAGGACGTGGGCCAGAGCCGTGTGACAAGGCCCGCCCGTGCCAGGCACCCCTGGAAGTCTCGCAAGCAGAAGCGGCCTCGCCTGTTCCGCTGAGACGACCGGCGCTGGGCCGGTTCCGCCTGGCACCTCCCGCAAGGCGTCGCATGCGCTGCGCTGTCATTGCGGCTCAACCCAGCCAGCCGCCCAGCTCATTCTCGGCGATTGCCAGCAGCGCTTGGATATGGTCGTCACGATCGTTCAGGCAGGGAATGTAGGTGAATCGCTCCCCCCCGGCGGCAAGGAAACTGTCGCGGATCTCTTCGTTTATCTCCTCGAGGGTTTCCACGCAGTCGGAAGCGAACGCCGGTGAAAGCACTGCGATGTGCTTCTTGCCCTGACGCGCCAGTTCCGCCACATGATCCACGGTCTGCGGCCCAACCCATTCCTCGGGGCCAAACTGCGACTGGAATGCGGTCTGGATGGCACCTTCCTCCCAGCCCAACCGCTCACGCAGCAGCCGGGTGGTCTTCTGGCACTGGCAGTAGTAGGGGTCGCCCTCGAGCAGGAAACGCTTGGGCACGCCGTGATAGGAAGTCACCAGCACCTCCGGCGGCGTATCCGCAGCAGCGTACTTTTCACGTACTGAGTTGGCCAGCGCCTCGAGATAGGCCGGATGCTCGAAATAGGCCGGCACGGTGCGCAGCGCCGGCTGCCACTTCAGCTTCATCAGGCTGCGGAAAGCGTGGTCGTTGGCCGTGGCCGTGGTCGGCGAGG
The DNA here is from genome assembly GCF_021404465.1 of Billgrantia zhangzhouensis. Lineage (GTDB taxonomy): Bacteria > Pseudomonadota > Gammaproteobacteria > Pseudomonadales > Halomonadaceae > Halomonas > Halomonas zhangzhouensis. The sequence goes on from NZ_JABFTT010000006.1 coordinate 50,590, forward strand.
CGTACTGGGGGTAGAGCGGGAAAAACAGGATCCGATCACAGCCGGCAGCCTGCATCCGGCGCAGCACGCTGTCGGTGGAAGGGTTGCCGTAGCGCATGCAGAAATCCACCAGAACCCGCTCGCCATGACGTTGCCGGAGCGCCTCGGCCAGCTTGCGGGTCTGATCCCGCGTGATGGTCAGCAGCGGACTTTCGTCCTTCTCCTTGTTCCAGATACTGCGATAGGCTTCGCCCGACTTGAACGGACGGCGAGTGAGGATGATCAGTTGCAGCAACGGTTGCCACTTCCAGCTCGGGTAATCCACGACCCGCTTGTCGGAAAGGAACTCATTGAGATAACGCCGCATCGACCAGTAGTCGGTGTCGTCCGGCGTCCCCAGATTGGCCAGCACGACGCCGATCTTGGACCGAGGGATCGCGGGATGCCGTGCCGGAGTATGGGCGGAACCTTGGCACTCCGACGAGCCCGATTCCACTTGCGATGCGGCCATGCGCTGCGCTCCTCGTGACGAAAGACTAGGAGCAGCCATTGTATCAGGCGCAAGCCTGGCCAGGGCATCAAGCTATACTATGAAACCAATTTGTATAACTTGGATCAAGGTTGGCACCCTGCGCAGCATGGCCAAGCATAGCCAGTGTCGGGTAGAGCCTAGAAGACCAGCGGCATGCGTGACGTCAGCGGATCGTGATAATGCGTCTCACGGCCGATGACCTCGTCCTGCGGTACGTGCTGAACCAGGAAGGCACGATGGATGCCGGCGCGCTGCAGTTCGAGATAGACATCCTCGAGCGAGCGAAACACCGTGGGCTTGCCGCGGCGGGTCAGCAGGTGGCGTCCCCCTTCCATGTCCTCCAGCTCCACTTGGTAGCAGTGGCTGCCGGAGTGAGTGATGACTCGCACCTCGAAATTGTCGTGACGGGTGGCGAAGTGTTTCAGCTGTTCGAATTCCATGGTTCCCTCCATGTCCTGGAATTGTTTCATTGGCGTATGCGAGATATGCGTCGGGCACAGCATGACTGTGCCCGATGAGATTTGCATGACGTCAAGATATCGTTTTTGTGACAGCGATGGCGCGCAGTGGTTCCGTGACTGCGCGCCTGGCGGCTACTGGTAGGCGGAGGGATCGATCGCCTTGGCCAGGGAGTTACGGTCGACCCACTTACCCGCCTTGGTCTCCTTGTAGCGGAACACCACGCGGTCGCCTACCGCCACGGCGAGCTCGGCATCCTCGGTCTGGTAGCTGTATGCCTCACCCTCGACGACCAGGTGAAAGCGATAGAGATCCGGCATGCCCAGCCACTCCTTGAACGGCCCTTCGCGCTCCAGCGACTGGAGCTCGCCGCGCGCTTCCAGCTTGGGGGTGCGCTGGCGCTTGCCGCGCCGAAATCCGCCTGCCATGGTCACTCCTCGCTTTTCGTCTATCGGGGGCTCGGCATTATACGGGGCCGCACGCTAGGCTCAAGCGCCGCCGGGCCTCACTCGCCGAATGCCTCGCCATAGCTGTCCGGCGCCAAGTCTTCGAAACGGGTGTACTTGCCGATGAACGCCATGTGCACCGTACCGATGGGGCCGTTACGCTGCTTGCCGATGATCAGCTCGGCCAGCCCCTGGTTGTCCGGGTTATCCGGATTGTAGACCTCGTCACGATAGACGAAGGCGATCAAGTCGGCATCCTGCTCGATGGCGCCGGACTCGCGCAGGTCCGACATGACCGGGCGCTTGTTGGGTCGCTGCTCCAGCGAGCGGTTGAGCTGGGAGAGTGCCACCACCGGGCAGCCGAACTCCTTGGCCATGCCCTTCAGCGAGCGAGAGATCTCCGATATCTCGCCGGTGCGGTTCTCCGAAAAGCCGGGGATCTGCATCAACTGCAGGTAGTCGATCATCACCAGAGCCAGGTTGCCGTGCTCGCGTACCACCCGGCGGATGCGTGAACGCATCTCGTTGGGTGATAGCGCCGCAGTATCGTCGATGAACAGTTGCTTGTCCTTGAGCAGGTTGACCGCCGAGGTCAACCGCGGCCAGTCCTCGTCCTCGAGCTGACCGGTACGTACCCGGGTCTGGTCGATACGCCCCAGCGACGACAGCATACGCAGCATCAGCGATTCGGCAGGCATCTCCATGGAGAACACCATCACCGGCCGATCACTGGCGATGACGGCGTGCTCGACCAGATTCATGGCGAAGGTGGTCTTACCCATTGAGGGTCGCCCGGCGATGATCACCAGATCGGAGGGCTGCAGCCCCGAGGTCATGTCATCGAGGTCGCGAAACCCCGTCGACAGGCCAGTCATCTCGCCCTTCATGTTGAACAGCTCGTCGATGCGATCCACCGCCTTGGCCAGCAGTTCGCTCATGCCGATCGGCCCGCCCGACTTGGGACGCTCCTCACTAATCTGGAACACCAGCCGCTCGGCCTCATCGAGCAGCTCGTCGGCAGGACGGCCCTGGGGGCTGAAGGCACCATCGGCGATCTGGTTGGCGGCACGGATCAGCTTGCGCAGCGTGGCCCGTTCACGAACGATGTCGGCATAGGCGCGGATGTTGCTCGCCGAGGGCGTATTGCGGGCCAGCTCGGCCAGATAGGCGAGGCCGCCCACGGTATCGAGCTGGTCGCGCCCCTCCAGCGCCTCGGAAAGCGTGATCACGTCGAGCGGCTTGCCCGCTTCGGCAAGGCCGCTCATGGCGTTGAAGATCAGGCGATGCTCGTAGCGGTAGAAGTCGTCGGCCACCAGCCGGTCGGCGACGTTGTCCCAGGCCTGGTTGTCGAGCATCAGGCCACCCAGCACCGACTGCTCGGCTTCGAGCGAGTGCGGCGGCACCTTGAGCGCAGCGGTTTCCTGATCGAGCTCGAGCGTGTCGTTCATGGTGTGGCAACCTTGATGGCAACGGGCCGTGCCATTCTACCCGATGCCCGGAGCCCGCCCTACCTCTCGAATCGACAAAAACCGCAACCGGTATCGGTCGCGGCAAAGGATCGAAAAGGAAAAGGGCACAGGGAAAGCTCCCCGCGCCCCCTTGGCGTCATTGTCGGCTCGGATGAAGCCTGACGCTTACCTTACTCGGCGACCACGACCACACGAACGGTGGCGTCGACTTCGGCATGCAGGTGCAGGTCGATGTCGTACTCGCCGGTCTGGCGAATCGGACCTTCCGGCATGCGAACTTCGCTCTTGGCGACTTCGATACCAGCCTGGCCCAGCGCCTCAGCCAGGTCACGCGGGCCGATGGAGCCGAACAGCTTGCCTTCGTCACCGGCCTTGGCGACCAGCGACAGTTCGATCTCGGCCAGTTGGGCGGCACGGGACTCGGCGATCGCCTTGCGCTCGGCGGCCTGGGCCTCGAGCTCGGCGCGCTGCGCCTGGAAGGCCTCCAGGTTGTCCTTGGTGGCCGGCACGGCCAGACCGTAAGGTACCAGGTAGTTACGGCCATAGCCGGGCTTTACGGTAACCTTGTCACCCAGACCGCCCAGCTTGCCAATGTTGTCGAGCAGAATGACTTCCATCTCGTTAACCTCTTGTCAGTCGCTGCGAGAGGCCAGACGGCCGCGGAAATCCACGAACACGTCGATGAAGGCCGCCAGCAGCACGATCAGAATCATGGGCCAAGTGGTGATCAGCAGCACGTAGAACGCGATCAGCCACAGCCCGTTCATACCCTTTATTCCGATGAAGCCATGCACCAGCGCGATGCCTGCTACCAGCAGCGGCACCCAGACCAGCATGGAAAGCGACGGCAAACCCAGCACCATGCCCATCACGCCGAGCAGGACCAGCACCCCCAGTTCGCGCGGCGCCAGGCGCAGTGCATGGAACTCCTCGCGGAATCCACCGGGGTTGTAGAGCCCTGCCTGCCAGGCTCGCGCCAGCGCCAGGCAACCGATCGCCGCGATCAGCACGACCAGACCGGTGATGCCACCGATCAGCACCCTTGCCAGCTCCTCGGTGTCGAAGCCCTGTCGCGCCAGCTCGGTGAGCATGCGGTCGATCTCGGCCGACCCTTGGCGCAGTTGCTCCAGTAGCGGCCCGGTGCCGCCCGGCGGCACGAAGATGCCGAGCTGTACCATGGCTGCCGCGACCAGCGTGCCGACGATCAGCGCCTCGCTCCAGCGCATGCGCGAACGCAGCACCACGGCCATCAGCGTCACCAGCAACACGCTGGCCAGCGGAATGGCATCGCCCTGGGTCCACCACCAGCCGGCGGGAACGGCAGCCGCCACCAGCACCGGCAGCGCCGGTGACAGGCCGCGACGCAGCGTGACCAGGGCCACGATGGCGCCACTGAACCAGAACAGCCAGGGCACAATCGCCGCCAGCGCCGCCCCGCCTGCGGCGTAAGGCATGCCGCGCATTAGCCATCGGGCAATCGGCAACATCGAATCAGCGGCTTACTGGTGGCTGTCGGTGTAGGGCAACAGAGCCAGGTAGCGCGCGCGCTTGATGGCGGTGGCCAGCTGGCGCTGATAACGGGCCTTGGTACCGGTAATGCGGCTGGGTACGATCTTGCCGGTTTCGGTGATGTAGGCCTTGAGCGTGTCCAGATCCTTGTAGTCGATCTGCTTCACGCCTTCAGCGGTGAAACGGCAGAACTTGCGACGGCGGAAAAAGCGTGCCATGAAAAGACTCCTTGGTACGTGCGATCAGTGGGCTTCGGCAGTTTCTTCGGCGCGCGGCTTCTCGTCGCGGCGCGCACGCTTGTCGTCTGCCGGCTTCATCATCGGCGAAGCTTCGGTGATGGCTTCCTTGCAGCGCACCACCAGGCTGCGAATGATGGCGTCGTTGAAACGGAAGATATTCTCGATCTCCTCGAGAGTCTCGCCGCTGCACTCGACATTCATCAGCACGTAGTGAGCCTTGTGGATCTTGTTGATCGGGTAGGCCAAGTGACGGCGGCCCCAGTCCTCCAGGCGATGTACGGTGCCACCGCTCTCGGTGACGATGCTGGAGTAACGCTCGACCATGGACGGCACTTGCTCGCTCTGGTCCGGATGGACCATGAACACGATCTCGTAATGACGCATGGGATCTCCTTTCGGGTTGGCAGCTTCCGCGTGACACCTGTTCCATACGGGACCGGCGCTCAAGGGAAGCAAGGAGGTGATAGTAAAATAGCAACACCCGCTCACGTAGGAACGGGCGCCTGCATTCTAGTGATCCACACCGCCACTTGCAAGACGGTACTGTCGCTCGGCATTAGCCACCGGCAATGAGGCGGCGTTGGCGCACCGCCTCGAACAGGCAAATGCCGGTGGCCACCGAGACGTTGAGGCTGGAGACGCTGCCAGCCATGGGCAGCTTGACCAGGCCATCACAGGCCTCGCGGGTCAGGCGTCGCATCCCCTTGCCTTCGGCCCCCATCACCAGCGCCGTGGCGCCGCTGAATTCGGCATCGTAGAGCAGCGTCTCGGCCTCGCCTGCAGTGCCGGTGATCCACACGCCGAACTCCTTGAGCCGGGCCAGAGCACGGGCCAGGTTGGTCACTTGATAGACCGGCACGCTCTCGGCGGCACCGCAGGCCACCTTGCGCACCGTGGCGTTGAGCGGCGCGGCCTTGTCCTTAGGTACGATCACGCCGTGCACACCGGCGGCATCGGCACTGCGCAGACAGGCGCCGAAGTTGTGCACGTCGGTAACGCCATCAAGTACCAGCAGCAGAGGCGGAGCCTCGTGAGGCCAGGCCTCGAGCTTGAACCATAGCGCCGCTTCGCTCTCGAAGGCGAGCGGCGCGGCGAAGGCGATGACGCCTTGGTGAGCAGCTTCCTGAGCCAGGCGATCCAGTTCTTCACGCGGATGCGCTTCGATCCGAGCCCCGCCACGGCGGGCCTGGTCGACCAACTCGGCGAGACGCTGCTGCGCCTCGCCCTCCTGGACCCACAGCGCCTTGGGCGTCTCACCGCGCGCCAGCAGGGCACGCACCGCATGCACCCCGAACACCGCGTCGAGTCCGCCTGGCGTACCTGGCTGAATGGATGGGTGGCGTGCCGCTCTCTTCCGGCCGCTATCGCGCCTCGGCCCTTTGCGTCCTTGCACCATCAGCCGCGCGACCTCGAGCGGCGCGGGCCGCGACGGCGCTTGCCGCCCTTGCCCTTACCGCTCTTGTCGTCCGCCTTACCCTTGCCGGCGTCAGGCTTGGCTGTGAAAACCGCCTCGCTCTCGCCACGGCGCTTGCGCGGTTGACGCTTGGGCCGCGGCTTCTCGTCCTCGAGCACGAAGTCGATCTTGCGATCATTGAGATCCACTCGCGCTACCTGCACCGTGACACCATCGCCGAGGCGATAGCTCATGCCGGTACGCTCGCCCTTCAGGCGGTGCTTCTCAGGCTCGTAGTGGTAGTAGTCGGAGGGCAGCGAGGTGACGTGCACCAGCCCCTCGACATAGACCTCGTCGAGCCGCACGAAGATACCGAACTGGGTCACCGAGGCGATGGTGCCCTCGAAGACCTCGCCGAGCTTGTCGGACATGAACTCGCACTTGAGCCAGTCTTCCACGTCGCGGGTGGCGTCGTCGGCACGTCGCTCGGTCATCGAGCAGTGTTCACCGAGCTCGAGCATCTGCTCAAAGGTATAGGGCGCCCACTTGCTCGGCGGCTCCACCTTGGCGCCTTCGGCGCGCAGCACGGTATTGGTCTGGCGCGGCCCACGGATTACCGAGCGAATCGCCCGGTGTACCAGCAGATCGGGGTAGCGCCGAATCGGCGAGGTGAAATGAGCATAGGCCGGGTAAGCCAGGCCGAAGTGACCTTCGTTGTGCGGCGAATAGACCGCCTGGCTCATCGAGCGCAGCATTACGGTCTGGATCACGTCGGCGTCCGGGCGCCCGCGAATGGCTGCGGCCAGCACTTGGTAGTCCTGCGGCGTGGGCTCGTCGCCACCGCCCACCGAAAGCCCCAGCTCGTTGAGGAACAGGCGCAGCTTGTCGAGTCGCTCCGGCGAAGGACGCTCGTGGATGCGATAGAGTGCCGGCAGGTCGTGCTTGTCGAGGAAGCGGGCGGTGGCTACGTTGGCCGCCAGCATGCACTCCTCGATGAGCTTGTGGGCATCGTTGCGGCTTCGAGGCACGATCTTCTCTATCTTGCGCTCTTCGTTGAAGACGATCGCCGTTTCGGTGGTCTCGAAGTCGATCGCGCCACGCTCCTCGCGTGCTTGACGCAGCACTTTATAGAGCTGGTGCAAATCCTTGAGCGGCTTGACCAGATCGCGATACTCGCGACGCAGCGCATCGCCCTCGGGGTCGTCCTCGTCGAGAATCGCCGCTACCTTTGTGTAGGTGAGCCGGGCATGGGACTGGAACACGGCTTCGTAGAAGCGGTAGCGGCTGATCGCACCACTCTTGGAGATGTTCATCTCGCACACCATGGCCAGGCGGTCGACGTGCGGATTGAGCGAGCACAGCCCGTTGGAGAGCAGTTCCGGCAGCATTGGCACCACCTGCCCGGGGAAATAGACCGAGTTGCCGCGGCGTATCGCTTCCTCGTCGAGCGGGCTACCCGGGCGCACATAGTGCGACACGTCGGCAATGGCAACGATCAGCTTCCAACTACCGGCCTTGGTCTTCCAGGCGCATACGGCGTCGTCGAAATCCTTGGCGTCATCGCCGTCGATAGTCACCAGCGGCAGGTGACGCAGGTCGATGCGATGCTGCTTGTCCTGTTCGGCTACCTCGGCGGACATCTCGGCGATCTGGTCATGCACCTCGGGAGGAAATTCGGCCGGGATCTCGTAGCTGCGGATGGCGATGTCGATCTCCATGCCGGGATCCATACGCTCGCCCAGCACTTCGACCACCTCTCCCACCGGCTGTACGCGGGGTTCGGGCTGCTGCACGATTCTGGCCGACACCACCTGGCCGTCGCGCGCCCCACCGCAGGCGCTGTGGGGAATGATCACCTCCTGGGTGATGCGCGGATTCTCGGGGATCAGCACGCCGAACTCGGAGGTATTCTCGCGATAGACACCGACGATGGTCTGGGTATTGCGCGCCAGCACCTCGGCGATGGTCGCCTCGTCGCGGCCGCGGCGGTCGCGACCGCTGATGCGCACCAGCACATAGTCGCCATGAAAGACCCGACGCATCTGCCGCGGCGGCAGCACCAGGTCGGGCTTCTTGCCGTCATCGCGCAGCACGAAGCCGAAGCCGTCGCGATGGCCCAACACCTTGCCCTTGATCAGGTCGAGCTTGTCGATCAGGGCATAGGCCCCGGCACGGTTGCGCAGCACCTGGCCGTCACGCTCCATCGCGGCCAGCCGGCGACGCACGGCCTCCTGCAGTTCCTCGTCATCGAGGCCCAGCATACGGCTCATCTTTTCATGGGTGATCGGCTTACCGTACTCTTCCAGGCGGGCCAGCAGGTACTCGCGGCTGGGCGCCGGCTTGTCGTACTTGTGGGCCTCGCGGCTGGCATGAGGGTCGTCGCTGAGCGTCCAATGAGTCATGCGTGGGGCATCCTTGACAACGGGAGCAGCGTTCCGGGAAGGGCGCGGGCAAGAGACCGCGTGCGTAGGGTGTTGCTAATGAAGTCGTTTGTCATGCCCGCAGTATAGCGCCGGTGCCGGTTTGGCCCAACCATGGCGGAGCGATGCAGGAAACAAACGAGACAAAATCATGCTTCAAAGCATCCCCTCGACAGCCCCAGGAACGGGGGAAATTTCGCCGGGCGCTCTTGCATTGAGCCACAGTTTGGGTAAGATACGCGTCGCCTGCCCAGATGGCGGAATTGGTAGACGCGCTAGCTTCAGGTGCTAGTGTCCTTACGGACGTGGAGGTTCAAGTCCTCTTCTGGGCACCAACGCTTCCTGCGGAAGCGCTGGTCGGGTCAGGCACCCTCGCTCTTTGTCAGCTCGACTCGCTCGTGTTCGCCCAGGTGGCGGAATTGGTAGACGCGCTAGCTTCAGGTGCTAGTGTCCTTACGGACGTGGAGGTTCAAGTCCTCTCCTGGGCACCATCCCAGACACGCGAACACGATGGCGATGACGACAACGGCATGATGCGCCCAGGTGGCGGAATTGGTAGACGCGCTAGCTTCAGGTGCTAGTATCCTTACGGATGTGGAGGTTCAAGTCCTCTCCTGGGCACCACCGCTCTTTCGAGCGGATCGTGTCATGCAAGTTGAAAGACCCTCAGAGTGATCCAAAAAACCGCGACCGATCGCGGTTTTTTTGTGCCTATCAAAAACGCGATGGCAGGCGGGCTACCTCTTCGAGCGCCCATCCCTCTGCAATCACCTCTCCTTCCAGCGCCTCGGCTACCTCCTCGGGCAGGCGCGGGAAGAAGTTCAGTCCGGTACGCGCCTCCACCTCATCGATGCTCACCAGGTAGTCGTCCAGCGGCTCGTCGCCGCGCACCTCCTGAGGCATGATGAAGGCCAGCGCCATGGGCTCCTCGGCCGGCACTACGATGATCTTGTAGAAGGCTTCGGGAATCTCGACCAGACCGACCCGGTTGGTCACGTTGTCGAAGAACCGCTCCGGGAAAACCGGCCCGGTAATCACCTGCACCACGCCGAAACGTGGCACGAAGTGGTCGATCACCACCTCTTCGAGGCGCTGCCACAGCCGCCGGTTGAGATCCGGCCGCTGGGGCGAGATGTTACTCATCAGGAACGACTGCTCCTGGGCTTGACGCCCATGCACTACGGCGATGGCGTAGTTGGGCGCCAGATGGCCGCGGTCGTAACCGCTGCCGAAATAGCTGTCGGCGGCAATTGGCCACAGGGTGCGCCAATCCTGCCGAAAATCGGGCCTGGGGCCGGACCTTGGTTCCTCCACCTCGTGAAGCAGGTAACTCACCCACAGCGGATTGACCCGCACGTCCGACCAGCCCACCAGGAAGCCGTCGTTACGTAGTACGCGATGCAAGGTCAGCGGCGTCAGGTTTTCCCAGGTGGGCACACCCATCCAACTGAGCTGGTCGCGGTACTCCTGCTCCTGAGTGTACCACAGGCCACTGCCGACCGCGACGAAAACGAGAGTGATGGCAAACTGGCGAGTGCGTGAGCGCCAGCGTGACAGCGGCGAGCTACGCCGCCTGCGGCGTGAACGTGCAAGAGCCATGAGTCGATCCAGAGGGTACCACTGCCAGCGTCCTGAGACGCCGGCATCGAGTTACGTCATGAAGAGGGCTCGTTGGGCTACCAGCCCAGCGAGAACATGGTTTCGAGGTCGTGTCGGGAGTGCACCTGCATGGCGTTCAGGGTTTCGGTGTCACGAATACCCTCGACGGCATTGAGACGTTCAGTCACCAGTTCGGCCAGGCTCTCGAAATCCGGAGTGCGGGCGATGGCCACCAGATCGTAGCGGCCGCAGGTGGAGTAGACCTCGCTGATCCCCTCGACATCGGCAAGCCGCTCGGCCACCGCCTTGACCTGGCCCTTCTCGGTATTGATCAGGATCACGGCATTCTGCATCGGGCTCTCCCTTTGTCTTGCCCCCAGTCGGGTTCCACCGCGGCAGGCATTGGCCGCGACCTGGCGCGAGTATAACAGGCAGGTCGCGGCGGCTGAATCGTCTCGCGCCCTCAGAGACAGGGAGGCAGGAATATTATCGGATAGCCCACGAACAGGGTGCCACCTGCCGAGAACAGGAAGATCCCCGCCGAGGCGTAGGCGAAGAAGCGCTCACGCCGCGGCTCGGCCCTCCTCCCCGCCGCCACGCTGGCCCAAGTCAACCCCGACAGCAGCAGCGTGGTGAAGAGCGTGGCCAGCCCCACCCCGATATTGATGCCGGTCAGCATGTCGCGTTCGGGATCGGGCGGCGCCACCGAACAGGCCACCGAGAGACCGGCATAGATCGCCACGAACCAGATACCCCAGATGGTAACACCACTGACCAGGTGGATCGGGTGGGTCAGTCTCAATAGCTGTTTCATGTCCCACCTCCCAGGATCGTCGGCATGGCCCAGATGGCCACGAACAGGACCCAGTAGACCACCAGGTGGTAGTACCAGAAGCGCAGCACTACCACCGGCTCCAGGGGCGCGTGCACGCCGACGAAGCCATAGCCTACCCGCAGTCCTTGCAGCAGGCACAGCAGGCCACCCAGCAGCGCGTGGATCAGTACGTAGAGCAACGCCACCAGCAGCGTGGCATCGTGGGCGGTCTCGGTGGGCGCCAGCTCCGCCTGCCAGATCACCGCCGCAAGCAGCACCGTTTGCAGCGCGCCCAAGCCGGCCGCCAGGTACATGCCACCGCCGAGCCCGGCATCGTTGTCTCGCCGCAGGCGGCGTACCAGCCTGGCCAGCCATGCGGAGCCCAGCGTCAGGGAGACACCCGCTCCCACCAACATCGACGGCGAGAGAGGCGAGGTTTCCGGCATCTGCCACTCGGGGGCCACGGTCCACAGGTAAAACCAGCCGAACAGCAGCGAGAGGAACAGCGAACCGTTGGCCAGATGCGTGACCGACATGGTCCACACCCCGGGGCCGTTCATGGTGCGCGAATGCAGCGGCGGCTGGCCGGGCGACACCGTAGAGTCGGGCGCCGCCCTGGGATGAGCGCCGTTCTCCCACGACCAGCGCAGCAGCAAGACGACGGCCACCAGCGTGGCCACGGCCGCCAGCGGGTAGATTCGAATCAGCAGGCAGACGCAGACCATCGCCAAGGCCAGGGCGGCGAAAAACGGCCACCAGGAGTTGGTGGGTAGATGGACGACTTCGCGCAGCTTGCCGGTCAGCGCATCGCTGCCCCAGGTCTCGCGCCGGCCATGGTCGATGGTGCTGAGGCCATGGCGCCCCTCGGTGATGGTGCGCGGCAGTTCCGGGTCGTCCCATAACGGGTGGCGGGTATCCAGCCGCGGTAGGCTGACGAAGTTATAAGGCGTTGGCGGCTTGGACATGGCCCACTCCAGGCCGTCGGCATTCCACGGATTCTGCGACGCTTTTTTGCCGAAGCGGAAATGCAGTGCCACGTCGAGGATCAGCAGCGCCACGCCGGCCGACATCATGAACCCGCCAACGGAAGAGATCAGATTGTAGATGTCCCATCCCATGGCAGTGTCATAGGTGAATACACGCCGACGCATGCCCAGCAACCCCGTCCAGTGCATGATCAGGAAAGTGAGGTTGAAACCGAGGAAGATCAGCCAGAAGCTCCACTTGCCCAGCCGTGCGGAAGGCATGCGCCCCGATACCAGCGGTAGCCAGTAATAAAGCCCGGCGATCAGCGGAAACAGCATGCCGCCCACCAGCACGTAGTGCATGTGCGCCACTACGAAGTGCGTATCGTGGACCTGCCAGTTGAACGGCACCAGTGCCAGCATCACCCCGGTCAACCCTCCCAGTACGAAGATCACCAGAAAACCGATGATCCACAGCATCGGCAGCGACATGACCGGTCGCCCCAGCCACAGCGTGGAAAGCCAGACGAATATCTGGATACCGGTGGGAATCGCAACCAACATGCTGGCTGCCGAGAAGAAGGCCAGCGCCAGCTGCGGGATACCCAGGGTGAACATATGGTGCACCCACAGCCCGAAGCTGACGAAGCCCATGATGACGATCGCCGCCACCACCCAGCCATAGCCGACGATGGGACGCCGGGCGAAGACCGGGATCAGGGTGGAGACGATGCCGGCCCCCGGCAGGAAGATGATATAGACCTCGGGATGGCCGAACAGCCAGAACAGGTGTGCCCACAGAACCGGGTCGCCACCGCCGGCCACGTCGAAGAACGGCATGCCGGTGGCGCGCTCCAGCTCGAGCAGGATGCTGCCGAGAATCAGCGGCGGGAAGCCGACCACGATCATCAGCGCCATGGCCAGGATATACCAGGCGAACAGCGGCATCTTGTGCAGCGGCATGCCTTCGGTACGTGTGCGCAGGATCGACACCACCAGCTCGACCCCGGCGGAGAGTGCCGAAATCTCCACGAAGGTGATGCCCAGCAACCAGAAGTCCGAGCCGCGCCCGGGCGCATAGTCGCCGCTGCTGAGCGGCGTGTACATGAACCAGCCGCTGGCCGGCGCCATCTCGAACAGCAGGCTCGAGACCAGGATGATGCCACCGAACAGATAGCAGAAGTAGCCGAAGGCGGAAAGCCGCGGACACACCAGGTCGCGCGCGCCGATCATCTTGGGGATCATGTAGATCGCCAGCCCTTCGAGAATGGGGATGGCGAACAGGAACATCATCACCGTGCCGTGCATGGTGAAGACCTGGTTATAGGTCTCGTGCGACATGAAGTCGTTGTCGGGGAAGGCGAGCTGGGTGCGAATCAGCATCGCCAGCAGCCCGCCGATCAAGAAGAAGATCGCCCCGGTCACCATGAAGCGCAGCCCGACGCTGGTGTGATTGACCACGGTCAGGGCACCCAAGCCGCGCGGGTTGGCCCAGACCTCGGCCATGCCCTTGTGCAGGCGACGAACTTCGGGAGTCAGGGTAGCGTCCTTGGTATCGCTCATGGTTCCAACATCTCCAGCCAGGCACCGATATCCTGCAGTGTCTCGGTATCGATATGGTGATGGGGCGGCATCCGATTGCCGGGCTTGAGCGTCTGATGGTGCTGCAGCCAGTAGGCGATGGCGCCCTCTTCCATGGGCAACACACCGGCGCCCAGTGTGGGACGGGAGCCGATGTCGCTGAGGTCGGGTCCACGAATGTCGTGTTCCAGCTCATCGACGACGAGTTCCTCGGGGAAGCCTGCGACGGTGTGGCAGGCGGCACAGTGCTCACCGAAGGCTTCCCGCGCCTGATCGAACCCTTCCTGCGGCACGGGAGGAGCACGTCGCTCGGCCAGCCAGGCATCGTAGGCGTCACGCTCCAGCGCCTCGACGTGGAGCAGCATGTGGGTATGCTGCGCACCGCAATACTCGGCGCACTGGGCACCGAATACGCCGGGCACGTCCGCTTCCAATCGGATGGTGGAATGACGCCCGGGTATCATGTCCCGCTTGCCGCCCAGGCGCGGTATCCAGAAAGCGTGGATGACATCTTCGCTGGTGATGCGGAAGTCGACGGGTTCGCCGGCCGGCATCACCAGCCGGTTGGCAGTAATCACATCGCGCTCGCCCTCCTCGCCGGGATAGCGAATCTCCCACCACCACTGGTGGCCAATCACTTCGATACGCTCGGCTTCGCCCTCAGGGAGTGGCAGGGGCAGCATGCTGCGACCGGTGGGCGCGGCGAACACCAGCAGTGCGACGATGCTGACCACCGGCAACGCTATGCCACCGCCGAGCACCCAACGCAGCATGATGCGCCGCTCCTCGCGAGGCGTCCGCTGCGGCTGTTCGCGACGACGAAAGGTATAGAGCCATAACGCATAGACACTGAGCGAGACGACGACGGTGACGATGAGCATGGCCCACCACACCCAGAACTGGGCTCGGGCCGCCGGGCCGGAATGATCCAGTATCGACATCTCGCCGGCACAGCCCGCCAGCAGACCGCACAGCGGCAGGACACTCCAGACAGGTCGGCGCGAGCGGTTGACCCAATGCCGACCAGGGCGTTGAATGCCAATGAGAGAAATGAACCGATCGCAAAGGACGCGAACATGGCTGACCAACCGAGACGCTCGATCAAAAGCCGCGCCGCTATTGCCGGCCACCCTCTCCACCCCACCCTGGTGCATTTCCCCATTGCCTGCCTGATGCTGGTGGTAGGCAGCGATGCCCTCTTCCTTTATACCGGAGACACGTTCTGGGCACGCTGCAGCCTGTGGCTGGCCGGCATAGGCGCACTGGGCGGTTGGGTAGCCAGCATCGCCGGGCTCGTCGACCTGATCACGGTCAGGCGTATACGCGAGCTGATCCTCGGCTGGAGCCACGCCATCCTGGCGGTGATGATGCTGTCGCTGGCCTCGCTCAACTGGTTGTGGCGTTACCTGCATCCCACCGACCTGCTGCCCTGGGCCGTGGGATTGACGCTGATGACGGCGGGATTGATCGTGCTCGCCGGGATCATCGGCGGCATGCTCGTCTACGACGAGGCGGTCGGCGTCGAAATCGACGACAAGTGACGCAGACCGTGCCTGGCATGTCGAGCTGTGCATCGTGACCTCCTTGTGATGCCTCAATCGAATGGCTTGCTCAGCACCAGCACCAGCACGGCGAGCATTAGCGATGCCGACAAGGCGACGACCACGCCGCTTATCGGTGCCAGGAAGCGGCGCCGGCCACGCTCCAGGCGCACGATCAGGGCACCGCACAGGACATGACACAGCACCATGCCGCTCACCGCCGCCAGCTTCAGCACCAGCCAGCCGCCGGTCAGTTGACCAACGATGAACAGCAGGGTGCCGCTCATGATCGCCAGTAGCGCGAAAGGCGTGGCGACATGGGTGAAGAGAAAACGTAGCAGGGTGGGTGCGGGAACCTCGAAGTCCGTTCCTTCACGCGTTCTGGCGCTCGCCAGCAATAGCGCCGGCAAGTAGAGTAGCGCTGCACACCAGCACAACAGCGTGGCGATGTGCAGAATCTTGATCCACGGCATAACAGCATCCTTGCAGCAGCAGTGTTCCTCTACCCTAACCAAAGTGAAATGATGGCGCCAGTTGGGTCTGAAACGGGTATTCTCATTGGACCGTGTCTAAGCAGGAGACCTTCCCATGGCCAAAAAAGCTTTCATGGCCACAGAACCTTCCAAGTCCAAGCAGAGCCGACGCACCTTCCTTCGCAACGGACTGCTGGGGGTCGCCGCCCTGCCCCTGGGAATCGGCGTCCTGTCACGCCAGGCCTTTGCCCAGAGCCTGCCGAGGCTAGACCCCAGCGATGAGCAAGCCCAGGCCCTGAACTATGTCGAAGCGGCCGAGCAGGCCAGCGATCACCCCGCCTATGAGGAGGGCGAAACCTGCAGTAACTGCATGTTCTTCGAACGGCGCAGCGAAGGCTGCCAGCTCTTTCCCCAGAATAGCGTCGAACCCGGCGGTTGGTGCCAGTCCTGGGTCACCGCAAACTGAAACGGGCCATCCATTCGGCCCGCGTCACCGCTTGCACCTGTCACTCCTTGGCTTCCTCATCGGGGAGCGGCCACTGGTAGCGTCTTACCACCGTGCCCTCCTCGGAGAGCGACTCCAACCGCACCGGGAACCCCCATAGCTGGTGCAGATGCCGAATCACCGGATAGACGCTGCGGCCCATGGGGCGTCGGCTATCCTGCACATGATGCAGGGAGAGAGAGCGATTGCCCCGGATATTGGCCTCGTAGACCTGGATGTTGGGCTCGCGTAACGACAACGCGTACTGCTGTGCCAGCGACTCGCGGATCCGGCGATAGCCACGCTCGTCGTGAATGGCCGTGACCTCCAGCATCTCCTCCTGGTCGTCGTCGACGATGCTGAACAGTTTGAGATCGCGAATTACCTTGGGCGAGAGAAACTGCTGGATGAAGGATTCATCCTTGAAGTTGCGCATGGCGAAATGCACTGCTTCGAGCCAGTCGCTGCCCGCCGTGTCGGGAAACCACTCGCGATCCTCGTCGGTGGGGTTCTCGCACATGCGCTTGATGTCGCTGAACATGGCGAAACCCAGCGCGTAAGGGTTGATGCCATTGTAGAAGGGGCTGTCGAAGCCGGGCTGACTGACCACGGCAGTATGCGACTGCAGGAACTCCAGCATCAGTCCCTCGTCGACTAGCCTCTCGTCGTAGAGTCGGTTCATCAGGGTGTAGTGCCAGAACGAGGCCCACCCCTCGTTCATCACCTGGGTCTGGCGCTGGGGGTAGAAGTACTGCGCCAGCTTGCGCACGATGCGCACGATCTCGCGCTGCCATGGCGCCAGCAGCGGTGCATTCTTCTCGAGGAAATAGAGCAGGTTCTCCTGCGGCTCGGGAGGATAGCGGCCTCCGGCACGCAGGCCCAGCGGATCGTCCTCGGTGTCGGCGCTACCGGCCAGGGTATCCGATTGCGGGCGCCCCGGAATGGTGCGCCACAGCGTGTTGACCTGGGCTTGGAGATACTCTTCGCGCTCCGCCTGGCGGCGCATCTCCTCATCGGCGGAGATCGGCGAAGGCCGCTTGTAGCGGTCCACGCCATAGTTCTGCAGGGCATGGCAGGCATCGAGCAGTTGCTCGACGGCAGCGACACCGTGACGCTCCTCGCACTCGGCGACGTACCGGCGGGCAAAGACCAGGTAGTCGACGATCGAGCTGGCATCCGTCCAGGTGCGGAACAGATAGTTGCCCTTGAAGAAGGAGTTATGGCCGTAGCAGGCGTGGGCCATGACCAGCACCTGCATCATTAGCGTGTTCTCCTCCATCAGGTAAGCGATGCAAGGATCGGAGTTGATCACCAGTTCGTAGGCGAGCCCCATCTGACCGCGCCGATAGGCCTGTTCCACGGCCAGGAACTGCTTGCCGAACGACCAATGATGGTAGCCCACCGGCATCCCCACACTGGCATAGGCATCCATCATCTGCTCGGTGGTGATGATCTCGATCTGGTTGGGATAGGTGTCGAGTCGATACTCGTCGGCCAGCCTGGCCAGCTCATGCTCGTACGCTTCTAGGATCTCGAAGTTCCAGTCGGAACCGGTGGCGATCGGCTTGCGTCGGGTCATGATGCCTCCTCGTCACGTCAATTGGCGGCACGGCGCTTGAACAACTCACGGAACACCGGATAGATATCGCCCGCCTCGACGATCTGGCGCATGGCGAAGCGGTCGGGGTACTCCGCGGCCACTGTCTCGTACTCCTCCCATAGCGCCTGGTGCGCATGGGGTGTGATCTCCACGTAGGTGTAGTACTGCAGCCGGGGCATCAGCGACTTCATCAAACGCTCGCGACAGTTCACCGAATCGTCATCCCAGTTGTCGCCATCCGAGGCCTGGGCCACGTAGAGATTCCACTGGGTCGGTGGATAGCGCCGGGTGATGATCTCGTCGACCAGCGTCAGGGCGCTGGAGACGATGGTGCCGCCGGTCTCACGCGAGTAGAAGAACTCCTCTTCGTCGACTTCCTTGGCCGCGGTGTGGTGACGCACGAAGACCAGCTCGACCTTCTCGTAGTTGCGCTCGAGAAAGAGGTACAGCAGCAGGAAGAAACGCTTGGCAATGTCCTTGTGCGCCTGGGTCATGGAGCCCGAGACGTCCATTACGCAGAACATCACCGCCTTGCTCGAGGGCTGCGGCTGGTTGATCAGGTTGTTGTAGCGCAGGTCGTAGGTGTCGATGAAGGGCACCGCCTCGAGACGTTTCTCGAGACGCTCGATCTCGGCCTTCAGCTCAGCGATCCGTGACGGGTTGCGCAATACGGGATCCTTGCCCTCCTCCTCCTCCAGCGCCTCCATCGCCTCGCGCAGCGCCCGACGGATCGGCGCACGCATGGCGATGCGCCGGGCATAGGCCTCGCGCATGGAGCGCACGATATTGATCCGTGCCGGCACGCCATCGCGGGTCACCCCGGCGCGCACCGGCCTGATTTCGTCCAGGTCCTTGAGGGCCTTACGCTCCAGATGCGGCAGCTCCAGCCCGTCGAAAACGAAGTCGAGGAACTCCTCGCGGGTCAGGGTGAAGGCGAATTCGTCCATGCCCTCGCCCTGGTTGGAGGCATTGCCCTCACCGGAGCCGCCTCCACCGCCGCCCCCACCGGGACGGCGCAGGCGGTCCCCCTCGAGGAACTCCTTGTTGCCGGGGTTGACGATGGTGCGCTTGCCACCCGGGCCATGCTGGAACACCGGCTCCGAGATGTCGCGAGTCGGTATCGAAACCTTCTCGCCGCGTTCCATGTCAGTGATCGAACGTCGATTGACCGCCTCCTCGACCGAGCGCTTGATATGCGCCCGATAGCGGTCGAGGAAGCGCTGGCGGTTCACGGCGCTCTTGTTCTTGGCGTTGGCGCGTCGATCGATGAAATAGGTCATGCCGACCTCCTGGCTCGCGCCACTTTATTGCGATTTACGCACCCGCAGATACCACTCCGAGAGCAGCCGTACCTGCTTCTCGGTATAGCCACGCTCCTTCATGCGCGCCACGAAGTCCTCGTGCTTCTTCTGGTCCGCCGCCGAGGCCTTGGCATTGAACGAGATCACCGGCAGCAGCTCCTCGGTGTTGGCGAACATCTTGTGCTCGATCACGCCGCGCAGTTTCTCGTAGGACTGCCAGCTGGGGTTCATGCCGTTGTTCTGGGCACGCGCCCGCAGCACGAAGTTGACCACCTCGTGACGGAAATCCTTGGGATTGGAGATACCGGCCGGCTTCTCGATCTTCTCCAGCTCCTCGTTGAGGGCCTGGCGATTGAACAGCTCGCCGGTTTCGGGGTCGCGATACTCCTGGTCCTGGATCCAGAAGTCAGCGTAGGTGACATAGCGATCGAAGATGTTCTGACCGTACTCGGAGTACGATTCGAGATAAGCGGTCTGGATCTCCTTGCCGATGAAGTCGACGTAGCGCGGCGCCAGGAACTCCTTGATGTAGCGCAGATAGCGCTCGAAAGTCTCCTTGGGCAAGTGCTCCTGCTCGAGGCGCTGTTCGAGAACATAGAGCAGATGCACCGGGTTGGCGGCAATCTCGTGGTTGTCGAAGTTGAACACCTTCGACAGGATCTTGAAGGCGAAGCGGGTGGAAAGTCCGTCCATGCCTTCGTCGACCCCGGCGGCGTCGCGGTACTCCTGGATCGACTTGGCCTTGGGGTCGGTGTCCTTGAGGTTCTCGCCGTCATAGACCCGCATCTTGGAGTAGATGCTGGAGTTCTCCGGCTCCTTGAGCCGCGAGAGCACCGAGAACTGCGCCAGCATACGCAGGGTATCCGGAGCGCAAGAAGCTTCGGCCAGCGAAGAGTGCTCCAGCAGCTTCTTGTAGATGTTGATCTCCTCGGTCACGCGCAGGCAGTAGGGCACCTTGACGATGTAGACGCGGTCGAGGAACGCCTCGTTGTTGCGGTTGTTGCGGAATGCCTGCCATTCGCTCTCGTTGGAGTGGGCCAGCACGATGCCTTCGAAGGGAATCGCGCCCATGCCTTCGGTGGGGTTGTAGTTGCCCTCCTGGGTCGCCGTCAGCAATGGATGCAGCACCTTGATCGGCGCCTTGAACATCTCGATGAACTCCATCAGCCCCTGGTTGGACTTGCACAGGCCACCGGAGAAGCTGTAAGCGTCCGGGTCGTCCTGGGAGTAGAGTTCGAGCTGGCGGATGTCGACCTTACCCACCAGCGAGGAGATGTCCTGGTTGTTCTCGTCGCCCGGCTCGGTCTTGGAGATGGCGATCTGGTTGAGCCGCGAGGGGTACAGGCGCACCACCTTGAACTGGGAGATGTCGCCACCGTACTCCTTGAGCCGCTTGGCCGCCCATGGCGACATCACGCTCTTCACGTAGCGGCGTGGAATGCCGTACTCCTTCTCGAGCAGCTCACCGTCTTCCTCCGGCGAGAACAGCCCCAGCGGCGATTCGTACACCGGCGAGCCCTTGATGGCGTAGAACGGGATCCGCTCCATCAGCAGCTTGAGCCGCTCGGCCAGCGACGACTTGCCACCCCCCACCGGACCGAGCAGGTAGAGGATCTGCTTGCGTTCCTCGAGTCCCTGAGCGGCATGGCGGAAGTAAGCCACGATCTGCTCGATCGCCTCCTCCATGCCGTAGAACTCGGAAAAGGCGGGATAGCGCCGGATCACCTTGTTGGAAAAGATTCGGGAGAGCCGCGGATCCTTGGCGGTGTCGATCACCTCGGGTTCGCCGATGGCCTTCAGCATTCGCTCGGCGGCGCTGGCGTAGACCATGGGGTCCTCACGACACAGCTCCAAGTACTCCTGCAGGCTCATTTCCTCCTGCTGAACACGGGAGAAGCGGTTCTGCACATGATCGAAGATGCTCATCGAAGCCTCCTGTTTGCCTACCCCGTTGGCCACCCGATCGGAATAGCCACCCTGGGTTACTCATCAGCCTAGACACTTCAGAGCGGAGTGGGTGGCAAAGAATCAACGCAAGGGAAGGATAATCATGAGAACGCAGGGCAAACCAAGGGTTCGATGGCTGTATAAGGAGAATTAAACGCTATTAGGACGCAAACGGAACGTAGCATCAGGCATCGCCGGCGATGAAAGATCGCCAAGGTCCACGCCACGGGCGCTTGGAGCCAGGCACAAACGCCCCGCGTATTTGACGAAGAGAGATTTCTTTAGCGTAGACGGGCGGGGGCGCCCTGACGTCAACGCTTGCGCTACAGCCCCGCCGCCACGCGGGTGCCCTGGTCGATGGCGCGCTTGGCATCGAGTTCGGCTGCCTCGTCGGCACCGCCGATCAGATGCACCGCCACACCAGCCTCCCGGAGCGGCTCGAGCAGCTCGCGCACCGGATCCTGGCCGGCACACACCACCACGCTGTCGACCTCCAGCAGGCGTGGCTCCTCATGATGGCGAATATGCAGGCCAGCGTCATCGATACCAACGTACTCGCAGCCCGCCAGTGCCTCGACGCCGCGATGACGCAGCGATGCCCGGTGAACCCAGCCGGTCGACTTGCCCAGGCCCTTGCCGGGCTTGGAGGCCTTGCGCTGCAGCAGGAAAACCTGACGCGGCGTCTCGGGGCGCTCTGGCGGGCGGATGCCGCCACGCTCGGTGACGGCGAGATCCACACCCCACTCGGCGCACCAGGCATCGCGGTCGAGCGAGGGATGCCCCACATGAGTGAGCAGCTCGGCCACATCGAAACCGATACCGCCAGCGCCGATGATGGCCACGCGCCGCCCCACCCGCTCGGGATGCAGAATGGCCATGGGATAGCTCAACACCTTGGGGTGATCGATGCCCGGCAGATCCAGGCGCCGCGGGCGCACCCCGGTCGCCAGGATCACCGCGTCGAAAGCGCGCAGTGTCTGGACGTCGACTTCAGTACCCAGCTTCACCGTGACGCCGTGCTTGTCGAGCATCACGTTGAAGTAGCGCAGCGTCTCGTCGAACTCTTCCTTGCCGGGGATCTTGCGCGCCAGGTTGAATTGTCCGCCCAGCTCGCCGGTGCGTTCGAACAGCACCACGCGATGGCCGCGACGCGCTGCGGTAAGTGCCGCCGCCAGCCCCGCCGGCCCGCCACCGACCACGGCGATGTCGCGCGATGTCTCGGCCGGCTCGATGACGAGTTCGGTCTCGTGACAGGCCTGGGGATTGACCAGGCAGGAGGTGAGCTTGCCCTGGAAGGTGTGGTCCAGACACGCCTGGTTACAGGCGATGCAAGTATTGATCTCGCCGTCGCGCCCTTCGGCCGCCTTGCTCACCCAGGCCGGATCGGCGAGGAAGGGGCGCGCCATGGAAACCATGTCGGCATGGCCCTCGGCGAGCACCCGCTCCGCCACCTCGGGCATGTTGATGCGGTTGGTGGTGATCAGCGGGATGGAAAGCTCGGCCTTCATGCGCCGGGTCACTTCGGTGAAGGCCGCTCGCGGCACGCTGGTGACGATGGTGGGCACGCGCGCCTCGTGCCAGCCGATGCCGGTATTGATCAGGCTGGCGCCAGCCGCCTCGATGGCCCGCCCCAGGGCCACGACCTCCTCCCAGGTGCTGCCCTCCTCGACCAGGTCGATCATCGACAGGCGGAAGATGATCAGGAAGTCGTCGCCCACCGCCTCGCGGATCCGTGAGACGGTTTCGACGGCGAAGCGCATGCGATTGTCGAGCGAGCCGCCCCAGCGATCGTCGCGGTGGTTGGTGCGCAGGCACAGGAACTGGTTGATCAGGTAGCCCTCGGAGCCCATCACCTCGACACCGTCGTAACCGGCCTCGCGCGCCAGCGAGGCGCAGCGGACGTAATCGTCGATCTGGCGCTCCACTTCCGCGTCGCTGAGTTCATGTGGCGCGAACGGGTTGATCGGCGCCTGGATCGGCGACGGCGCCACCAGCTCGGGTGAATAGGCATAGCGCCCCGCATGCAGGATCTGCATGCAGATATGACCGTCCTCGGCATGTACTGCCTCGACTACGCCGCGATGGTCGGCTACCTGCTCGGCCCGCTCCAATGTGGCGGCGCCCTGGAAGACGGCCCCCTCTCTATTGGGAGCGATGCCGCCGGTCACGATCAGGGCAACGCCTTCACGGGCACGCTCGGCATAAAAGGCCGCCAGACGCGCAAAGCCGTTCGGCGCCTCTTCAAGATTGGTATGCATGGAGCCCATCAGCACTCGGTTGGGCAGCGTCAGATGGCCTACCTCGAGCGGGCGGAAAAGATGAGGATAGCGCACGCCGAACTCCTCCTTGGGTCGAGTCACGGTGATTTCAAACAACTGTATGATAGCCAGACGACAGGCGCAAAGGAAAAGCGACGCTTACGCCCAACGACGAAGTGCGCTGGACTCTCGCAACAGAAGGCGCCGCAGTTCTTGTCCATCTGGCGAAAGCGGGACGGAGGGAGTATAGACGATACGAAAAGGCCCCGAGCTATCAGCTCGAGGCCTGAAATCGAATGGCGGACCGGACGGGACTCGAACCCGCGACCTCCGGCGTGACAGGCCGGCATTCTAACCGACTGAACTACCGGTCCGCATGGTGGGTGATACCGGACTCGAACCAGTGACCCCCAGCATGTGAGGCTGGTGCTCTAACCAACTGAGCTAATCACCCACGGATATCGCACTTGCAGCAGCAGTAGCGCATGCGAAGAATTTGCCAGAGCATCGTGGCGGACCGGACGGGACTCGAACCCGCGACCTCCGGCGTGACAGGCCGGCATTCTAACCGACTGAACTACCGGTCCACGACAGATGACACTAGCGATGGAAACGATGGCGGACCGGACGGGACTCGAACCCGCGACCTCCGGCGTGACAGGCCGGCATTCTAACCGACTGAACTACCGGTCCGCTGCACATTTCCTACGTGTTCAGGATCTCGCCAGCGCCCAATATTTGAGCGCGATGGTGGGTGGTACAGGGTTCGAACCTGTGACCCCCAGCTTGTAAGGCTGGTGCTCTCCCAGCTGAGCTAACCACCCCTGGTCACGTGGCGCTGAATTCTACAGAGATCCGCTGCCTTGTCAATGGTCTTTGCGCATTTCACAGCCAGGAAAAAGCACCGTATCAGCAACCTCGACCAGGTCGAAAGCGCTGTAGCCCCCGTCATTCGTGACGCCTCTCAATCCACCCTGGCCTGCTCTCGCATGTAGGTCGCGATCGCTGCCGCCCCCTCCTCGATCAGGTCGATCTGGGTACGCCCCGATTTTCGCCGCGGCTTCCAGTCGTGATCGCCATCTTCCAGCCAATGGATGCATGCTCGTTTGCCCAACGAATAGTTCTCGACCTCCTCACGGGTGCCAAACGGATCGCGACTGCCCTGCACCACCAGGGTGGGGCAATCGATCCCTGGCCAATGGGCAAGACGCAGCTTCTCCGGCTTGGCCGGAGGGTGAAAAGGGTAGCCGCACAGTATCAGTCCGGCGGCTCCATTGCGCGCCGCCAACAAACTGGCCACACGTCCGCCCATCGACTTTCCACCCAGCCACGGAGTACCTCCTTGCGGCTGTGTCAGAATGTCGCACCAATGGGACAATTCTTCTACGAGACGGTCGATCCTGGGTGGTGGAATCCGCTTCTCCTCCTGCTGCATGCGCTGCATGTAGGAGAACTCGATGGCCAGGGTCTGGACACCCTGGCGGGCGAGCGCGTCTCGCAAGTCGCTCATATAGGGCGACTGCTGCCCGGCCCCCGCGCCATGGGCAATCAGCAGGCGTCCGACGCTTCCTTCGCCTCGGATTTCGAGCGGACCGAGCCCCTCTACGAACCAGCGGCCAGGCTGCCGGTCGAGCCCTCGTTCGCGAAGTTGGCAAGGCGCCACGGCGATCGGCACTAATCGTGAAAAGTTCGACACACGTCAAATTCCTATACGAGTTTCACCGGTATCCTTGTTTCAGTCTGTCAGGCGGCTGCGCTAGAATCCGCCCTGCTTTCCGACCTGCATCACCCAACCGGGAGCGCCGTCGTGGCCTTCGCCACCGCGAGTTCTCGATACGCGTTCGATGGGAATCTGACATGAGCACAGCACTAGAGCACCCGACCTACAACTACAAGGTAGTTCGGCAGTTCGCGATCATGACAGTGGTGTGGGGCATCGTGGGCATGCTCCTCGGTGTCATCCTTGCCGCACAACTGGTATGGCCGCAACTCAACCTCGATCTGCCTTGGACCAGCTTCGGTCGCCTGCGCCCGTTGCATACCAACGCCGTCATCTTCGCCTTCGGCGGCTCCGCGCTGATGGCGACCTCGTATTACGTGGTACAGCGTACCTGCCAGACGCGGCTGTTCTGCGACAAGCTGGCGGCCTTCACCTTCTGGGGCTGGCAAGCGGTGATCCTGTCGGCGGTCGTGACGCTCCCTTTGGGCTACACCACCACCAAGGAGTATGCCGAGCTCGAGTGGCCGATCAACATCCTGATCGCCGTGGTGTGGGTCAGCTATGCCATCGTCTTCCTGATGACCATCAAGCAGCGCAAGACCTCGCACATCTATGTGGCCAACTGGTTCTTCGCCGCCTTCATCCTCACCGTGGCGGTGCTGCATATCGTCAATAACGCGGCAATCCCGGTCAGCCTGATGTATTCCACCTCGATCTACGCCGGCACCATCGATGCCATGGTGCAGTGGTGGTACGGGCACAATGCCGTGGGCTTCTTCCTGACCGCCGGCTTCCTCGGCATGATGTACTACTTCGTACCCAAGCAGGCCGAGCGTCCGATCTACTCCTACCGCCTGTCGATCGTGCACTTCTGGGCCCTGATCATGATCTACATGTGGGCCGGCCCGCACCACCTGCACTATACCGCCCTGCCCAACTGGGCTCAGTCGCTGGGCATGGTGATGTCGATCATCCTGCTGGCTCCCTCCTGGGGCGGCATGATCAACGGCATGATGACCCTCTCCGGCGCCTGGCATAAGCTGCGCACCGATCCGACCCTGCGCTTCCTGGTCGTGGCCCTGTCGTTCTACGGCATGTCGACGTTCGAAGGCCCGATGATGGCGGTGAAGACAGTCAACGCACTGTCACACTATACCGATTGGACCATCGGCCACGTCCACGCCGGCGCCCTGGGCTGGGTGGCGATGATCACCATCGGCTCCATGTATCACCTGATTCCGCGCCTGTTCGGCCGCACCGAGATGTATTCGGTTGGCCTGATCGCCGTGCACTTCTGGCTGGCCACCATCGGCACCGTGCTCTACATCGCCGCCATGTGGGTCAACGGCATCCTGCAGGGCCTGATGTGGCGCGCCATCAACCCCGACGGCACCCTGATGTACACCTTCATCGAATCGGTCGAAGCGAGCGGTCCCGGATACATCGTGCGCCTGATCGGCGGCCTGTTCTGGATCGTTGGCATGCTGATCATGGCCTACAACGTCTTCATGACCATCAAGCGCAGCGAAGCCGTCAGCCAGCAGCCGATGCCGCAGACCGCCTGAGCAACCGGGGAAACCGACACCAATGAAACATGAGATCGTCGAAAAGAACGTTGGCCTGCTCGCTGTGCTGATCCTGGTGGTGATCAGCTTCGGCGGCCTGGCCGAGATCGTGCCGCTGTTCTTCCAGAAGCAGACCACGGAGCCGGTGGACGGCCTGCGCCCACTCTCCGCCCTGGAGTTGGAAGGACGCGACATCTATCGCCGTGAGGGCTGCGTGGGCTGCCACTCGCAGATGATCCGCCCCTTCCGTGCCGAGACCGAGCGTTACGGCCACTACAGCGTGGCCGGCGAGTTCATCTACGAGCACAACTTCCTGTGGGGCTCCAAGCGCACCGGACCGGACCTGGCCCGGGTCGGTGGCCGCTATAGCGACGAGTGGCACCGCGCGCACATGTACAACCCGCGCGATGTGGTGCCGGAATCGATCATGCCGGCCTACCCCTGGCTGTTCGAGCGCACCCTGGATGGCCGCGATACGCCGCGCAAGATGGAGGTGCTGCGCAACCTCGGTGTGCCCTACACCGACGAGGACATCGCCAATGCCACTCGCGAAGTGCGCGGCCAGCAGGAAATCACGGCCCTAGTGGCCTATCTGCAACAACTGGGCACCGTGCTCGAGGGCACGCGTTGATCATGGATACCGGGACCTTTCGCGGCATCATTACCTTTTTGCTGATCGTGGCCTTCGTGGGGATCACCTGGTGGGCCTACTCCCGGCGTCGCAAGCCAGACTTCGACGAAGCGGCCAACCTGCCCTTCGCCGAGGACGATGAGCAACCCAATCGTGACAGCAGCGCCTCGCAGCAGCGCTCGTCCAGCGAGCAAGAAAGCGAAGCCGATTCCCGCCAAGACAGGGGAGACAAAAACGCATGAGCAACCTATGGGATGACTCCCTTTCCGGGTTCTGGAGTGCCTGGATCATCGTATTGACGCTGGGCTCCATCGCCTTCGCCTTCTGGATCCTCTACGCCAACCGCAAGACCGACAAGGTACCGGATGCCGACGGCAACGTGGAAACCACCGGTCATGCCGCCGACGAGATCGAAGAGTACGACAACCCACTGCCGCGCTGGTGGTTCCAACTCTACGTCGGCACCGTGGTGTTCTCGCTCGGCTATCTGCTGCTCTATCCCGGGCTTGGCAACTTCACCGGCCTGCTCGGCTGGACCCAGGAGGGGCAGTGGGAGCAGGAGGTGGCTCGCGCCGAAGAGCGCTTCACGCCGATCTTCGCCCAGTATCAGGAGGTTCCCATTCCCGAACTGGCCCAGGACGCCGAAGCCATGCAGGTCGGCGAGCGGATCTATCTGAACAACTGCGCGGTGTGCCATGGCGCCAACGCCCGCGGCGGGTACGGCTTCCCCGACCTGACCAATGACGACTGGCTCTACGGTGGCGAACCCGAGCAGATCGTGACCACCCTGGTACGTGGACGCAACGGCCTGATGCCCTCGTGGCAGCAGCTCGGCACCAACAACATCGAGAACGTCACCCAGCACGTGCTGGCGCTCTCCGGCAACGAGCACGACGCCGAACGCGCCGAGCAGGGCGCCGCCGTCTACGCCTCGGTGTGCGCCGCCTGCCACGGCGGCGAAGGCACCGGCAACCAGGCCTTGGGCGCGCCGGACCTGACCAACGACATCTGGCTCTATCAGGCCCCCGGCCAGAGCGTGGCCGACTCGGTGCGCCAGACCCTGCGCAACGGCCGCAACGGCCACATGCCGGCCCAGGAGGCCTATATCGGCGCCGAGCGCGTCCACCTGGTCGCGGCCTACATCTACAGCCTGCGCCTGCAGAACTAGTCCCACTCGCACGGAGTGCGACGCACCGTCGCACTCCGTCGCCCGACAGCGGGCACTCGGTACAATGACGCCATATCCTTGCCTCCCTTTCGCGGGTCGTCATTTCCCGCCGCGAGTCCGACATGAGCGATAAGATTCCCACTCGAGACGTGACACCGCAGGCGGTGGGACACCACATGCCATCTGCCACGGTTCAGCAGGAGATGTACGCCAAGCGCCGCCACATCTATGTGCGCGAGATCAAGGGGCTGTTCCAGCGTCTACGAAGGGGTGCCAACTGGCTACTGATGCTCGCCTTCTTCGGCCTGCCCTGGCTCAACTGGGGCGACCGGCCGCTAATCTGGTTCGACCTGCCCGGGCGCGAATTCCATATCTTCGCCGCGACTTTCTATCCCCAGGAATTCATACTGCTCTCCTGGCTGCTGATCATCTGTGCCTTCGGCCTGTTCTTCATTACCGTATTCGCCGGCCGCGTATGGTGCGGCTACACCTGCCCGCAGAGTGTATGGACTTTCCTCTACATCTGGGTGGAACACCGCCTGGAAGGCTCACGCAATCGTCGCATCAGGCTCGACCGCGAGCCGATGAGCCTCGACAAGGCTTGGCGCAAGACCGCCAAACATGCCGTCTGGCTCGCTATCGCCCTGGCCACCGGCGTGACCTTCGTCGGCTATTTCACGCCGATCCGCGAGTTGGTCGTCGACCTGCCCGCCCTCGAGGCCCACGGCTGGTCCTACTTCTGGGTCGGTTTTTTCCTCGTCTTCACCTACCTCAATGCCGGTTGGCTGCGTGAGCAGGTATGCATCTACATGTGTCCCTATGCCCGTTTCCAGTCGGTGATGTTCGATGCCGATACGCTGATCGTCTCCTACGACACGGCCCGCGGCGAGCCGCGCGGCGCACGCAAGAAAGCGCTCGAACATGCACAGGTGCGTACCGCAGGGCTGGGCGATTGCATCGACTGCGAGCTGTGCGTGCAGGTCTGCCCCACCGGTATCGACATCCGCAAGGGGCTGCAGTACGAATGCATCACCTGCGCGGCCTGTATCGATGCCTGCGACAGCGTGATGGACCGCATGAACTACCCGCGTGGTCTGATTCGCTACACTACCGAGAACGCCCTGGAAGGGAAGCGGTCTCATGTGCTGCGTCCGCGCCTGATCGGCTACTTCGCGGCGCTGACGGTGATGGTCAGCCTGTTCATTTGGGCTCTGGGTGAGCGCATGCCGCTCGGTTTCGAAGTGGAGCGCGAGCGCGGCCAGCTCTACCAGATGACTCGCGAAGGACGCATCAGCAACGTCTACACCCTGACCGTGCGCAACCTCGACGATCGCGCTCATGACTACCGGCTCGAGGTGAGCGGCCTGCCCGGTCTCGTGCTGGATACCGACTCGCTGAGCGTACCAGCCGCCAGTTCACGACGTTTCGTCGTGCAGGTCACCGCCGCACCCGACGTACTGGAACTGCCCAGTCACCCGATCCAGCTGTATCTGCAATCGCGCCAGGACGAGGATATCCGGCTCGAGCGCGAAACCCGTTTCATCGGTGAGACCCGGAGATGACAATGACCGCCCCCACCCCTTGGTACAAACAATTCTGGCCTTGGTTCCTGCTCGGCCTGCTGTGCATGTCGATCGTCGTCAGCTCGACCTTTGCCGTGCTGGCCATTCGCTCCGCCGACGGCATGGTGCAGGAGGATTACTATGAGCATGGCCGCGCCATCAACATGGTGCTGGCCAAGCAGCAGCGCGCCCACGAACTGAACCTGGCCGCCGACCTGCGCATCGACCCGCTGACCAGCGACATCATCGTCCAGCTCGACGGCGACGACCGCCCTGAGCGACTCTACCTGAGGCTGATCTTCCCGACCCAGGACGACCGCGATCAGGACCTGGTACTGGAACACGTGCGCGATGGCCGCTATCTCGGCCAGGCCCCCGACAACCTGCGCTACCGCTGGTACCTGCAGCTCCACCCCAGCGAAGAACAGCCCGAGTGGCGGCTGGTGGGCGAGGCCAGCCTGCCCAGCGAGGAGAGCTTCTACCTGACCCCGGACGTCCAGCAACGCAGCTAACGAGTGCCGTCACGACCCTTGACACACCATGACATGTCCCTGACCGCCAGCGAGATCGATCCCGCCGCGACCTGCTTTCACTGCGGCAACACGGTTCCCGCCGGAGCACCCTGGTCGATCTCGCTGGACGAGCGCATGCACCCGCTGTGCTGCCCCGGCTGCGAGGCGGTGGCTCATGCCATCGTCGACGGTGGCCTGGCCAGCTATTACCGTTTTCGCACCGAGCTGCCCGAGCGCCCCGACGAACGCCAGGCAGTCAAGGCCGAGACCTGGGCGGTATTCGACGATCCGGGCCTGCAACGCCAGTTCGTTCACGATGACGCCGATGGCACAACGGTGCACGCCACCCTGGCCGTGGATGGCATCACCTGCGCCGCTTGCGCCTGGCTGATCGAGCATCGCCTCAACGACCTCGAAGGCGTGACCTCGAGTGCCGTCAACCTGAGCCATCATCGCGTGCGAGTGGCATGGGATCCGGCAAGACTCAAGCTGTCGCGCATCCTCGCCGAAATGGCCGGTATCGGCTACAGCGCCCAGCCCTACGAGCCGGACGCGGCCCAGCAGCGGCTACAGTTCGAGGAACGCATGAACATCCGCCGGCTGATCGTCGCCGCCGTGGGCATGGCCCAAGTGATGATGTTCTCGATCCCCATCTACGTAGCTGGCCCCGGCGAGATCAGCGAGGACTTCTACGCCCTGTTCCACTGGCTGTCGTTCGCCCTTGCCACACCGGTGGTGTTCTTTTCTGCGATGCCTTTCTTCCGCAATGCCGTGCGCGACCTGCGTGCGCGGGTGCTGGGCATGGACGTGCCGGTTTCCATTGCCATCGGCGGGGCCTATCTGGCCAGCGGTTATGCCGTACTCTCGGGCACCGGCGAGGTCTACTTCGACTCGGTGGCCATGTTCACCTTCTTCCTGCTCTTCGGCCGCTACGTGGAAGCTCGCGCGCGGCGGCGCAGCGGACATACCGGCAACGCCCTGGCCGGTGCCCTGCCCCTCTCTGCCGTTCGCCTCGAGGCGAATGGCGAGGAGCGCATCCTGCCGGCCAGCGAACTTGCCGCCGGCGACCGGGTGCTGATCCGTCCCGGCCACGGCGTGCCCGCCGACGGCGTGATCGAAGAGGGCGAGTCGAGCCTCGATGAGTCGATGCTCACCGGTGAGTACCTGCCTGTGGCCCGACGCATCGGCGACAGCGTCACCGGCGGCAGTCAGAACATCGAGAGTCCGCTGGTGGTACGCGTCACCCACGCCGGCAAGGAGGCTCGGGTGGCCAGCATCGTCGATCTTACCGACCGGGCTTTCGCCAGTCGTCCGCGCCTGGCCCAGATGGCCGCACGCATGTCGCACCTGTTCGTACTGCGCCTGCTGGTGGTGACCGCCTGCGTGACTACCGCCTGGTGGTTCATCGATCCCAGCCGCATGCTGTGGGTAATGCTCTCGGTACTGGTGGTGACCTGCCCCTGCGCCCTGGCGCTGGCCACCCCCACTGCGCTCACCGCGGGCCACGGCCAATTGCGCCGGCGCGGGATACTGATCACCCGAGCCGATGCCATCGAGTCACTCTCCCAAGTCGACCGGGTGATCTTCGATAAGACCGGCACCCTGACCTGCGGCGAGATGCAACTGATCGACACCCGCCCCCTCGGTGAACTTTCGGCGGAGCGTGCCAGAGTGATCGGAGCGGCACTGGAGGCTCATTCCGAGCACCCCATCGCCCGCGCCTTCCGCCCCTGGCGCGAGGCAACGGTGGACGCGAGCGACAGGAGCAGCCGTACCGGCCAGGGCGTGGAAGGCACGATCGACGGCCAGCGCTGGCGCCTCGGGCGCGCCGATTTCGCCACTGCCGACCACGACCTCGCCGCACCAGATGACGGGCAATGGCTGCTGCTCAGCGAGAATGGCGAACCGCGCGCCTGGTTCGCCCTGCGCGACAGACTGCGCGATGACGCCGCACAGACCATTGCCGAGCTGATGGCGCGAGGCATTCGTGTCGAACTGCTGTCCGGCGATACCAGCGACGCCGTACGTGGCATGGCCGAACAGTTGGGACTCGACACCTGGCACGCCGGTGTCAGCCCCGAGGGCAAGCTCGAACGTATCCGCCAATGCCAGGCGACCGGTGAGAAAGTGGCCATGATCGGCGACGGCATCAACGACGTGCCGGTGCTCGCCGGCGCCGACGTGTCGATCGCCATGAACGGCGCTACCGATCTGGCCCGTACCAGCGCCGACGCCGTATTGCTCAGCCCGCGCCTGATGCGTATCGTCGAGGCGATCGAGGTCGCCCGCGCCACCCGGCGCATCATGCGCCAGAACATGATCTGGTCGGTATGCTACAACTTCTCGGCGCTGCCGCTGGCCGCCATCGGCATCGTGCCGCCCTGGGTCGCGGCGCTGGGCATGTCGGGCAGCTCGCTGGTGGTGGTGGGCAATGCGCTGCGGCTCAACCGTTTCCGGCTACGCCCCAGAAAGCCACCAGGCCGCGACGCCCAAATGGTGAATGCATGACCATTCTTTATCTGCTTATCCCGCTCTCGCTGATCCTGCTCGGCCTGGCCGTATGGGCCTTCTTCTGGGCCGTGAAGAACGATCAGTTCGAGGATCTCGAAGGCCCGGCCCACCGCATCCTCTTCGACGAGGACGAGAACGACCTGACACCGGAAGAGCGCGAGCGGCGGCACCGGGCCCGCCGACGCGAATCGGCCGCCAAGGATAACGACGACCCGGCGGAGCGCTGATGGATCCCACCGGACTCGGCCTGCCGCCGCTGCTGGCCGCCTTCGTCTTCGGCTTGCTCGGCGGCGCTCACTGCATCGGCATGTGCGGCGGCATCATGAGCGCACTGACCTTCGCCGTGCCACCCAGCATGCGCAGCCCGGCACGCCTGTCGGGACTACTGCTCGGCTACAACCTGGGGCGTATCGCCAGCTACACGCTGGCCGGCGCGGTGGTGGCCTCGCTCGGCACCGTAGTCGCGCTATCACCGGCAGCGCGAGTCGGTCTGCAGGTGTTCGCCGCCGTAATGCTGATCCTGATGGCACTCTATATTGCCAACTGGTGGAAGGGGCTGCTCAAGGTAGAGGCTCTCGGCCGGCACCTGTGGCGCTACCTTGAGCCCATCGGCAAACGCCTGATGCCGGTGGTGAAGATTCCCCAGGCCATCGGCCTCGGCGCGGTGTGGGGCTGGCTGCCCTGTGGGCTGGTCTACTCGATGCTGGCCTGGAGCCTGGCCACGGCGGATCCACTGCGTGGCGCTGCGCTGATGGGCGCATTCGGGCTCGGCACCCTGCCCGCGCTACTGGTCACCGGTTTCGCCGCCCGCCAGTTGGGCAACCTGATTCGCCACCCGGCGACCCGTACCTTGGCCGCCCTCGTGATCATCGCTTTTGCCCTGTGGCAGCTCGTTGCCCTGCTGCCACAACATCAACACTTCGTTTGACGCAGCTCAATCCGCCTTGGACAGCGTGCCGCTAGCATGAGTCAACTGTTAGCCTTTCGGAGTGCCATCATGTCCGTCCCCGCACGCTGCGTGCATCAAGCGATGGCCGACCCTTTCACCTGGGACGCAGCGCTCCTGCGGCGCTACGACACCCATGGCCCGCGCTACAGCTCATATCCCACCATCTATTCATTCAGTGACGATTTCGGCGAGCAGGCTTACCTGGCGGCCCTGGCCCGCAGCAATGCGGATGGCAGGCCGCTATCGCTCTACGTGCACATCCCCTTCTGTCGCAGGACCTGCCATTATTGCGCCTGCAATAAAATCGTCACCAGGAACGCCAAGGTGGCGGAGCCCTATATCTCGCGGCTGGACCGCGAAATGGTGCTGCTCAGGCCACATCTGGATACACGCCGCGAAGTGGCCCAACTACACTGGGGCGGGGGAACGCCGAGCTTTCTCAGCCTCGACCAGATGAGCGACCTAATCGACCGGCTCGACGCCCGCTTCGGCCTTTCCAACTCCCGCCACCGCGACTATGCCATCGAGATCGATCCGCGCGAGGCCGATGTCTTCACCCTGCGCCACCTCCAGGCACTGGGTTTCAATCGCTTGAGCCTCGGCGTCCAGGATCTCGACCCACACGTGCAGCGAGCCATCAACCGGATCCAGCCACGCATCCTCACCGAGGCACTGCTCGACGAAGCCGACCGGCTTGGCTTTCGCTCGCTCAATCTGGACCTGATCTACGGACTCCCGTTGCAGACCCGGGACAGCTTCGCCGCCACCCTGGAACAGGTGATCGCCATGGCACCGGCACGCATCTCGGTGTTCAATTATGCCCACATGCCCGAGCGCTTCACGGCTCAGCGTCACATTCGCGCCGAGGACCTGCCCGGCCCCGAGGAGAAGCTGGCGATCCTGCGCACCACCGTCGCCATGCTCACCGGGGCGGGCTACGTCCACATCGGCATGGATCACTTTGCCCGCAGCAACGACAGCCTGGCCATCGCCCAGCGCAAAGGCACTCTGCAGCGTAACTTCCAGGGTTATTCCAGTCACGCCCAGTGCGACCTGGTGGGCCTGGGCGTCTCGGCCATCTCCTGCATCGACGATGTCTATGCCCAGAACCACACCCGCCTCGCCGACTACGAAGCAGCCCTCGATGCCAGCCATCTGCCCACCGCACGGGGTATCCGGCTAACCTTCGACGATCGCATCAGGCGGCATGCCATCGAACAACTGATGTGCGACATGGAACTCGACCTGAATGAAATTAGCGAGACGTTCGGCATCGATGCCCCCCGCTACCTGGCAGGCGCCCTGGAACGACTGGAAACACTCCGGCGGGACGGGCTGGTTCTGATTGATGGCCATCGGATAGTGGCCACACCGCTCGGCCGGCTACTGATCCGCCACCTGGCCATGGCCTTCGATGCTCGCCTATCGCTCACGCCCGACGACCGCTTCTCGCGCATCGTCTGAGCACGGGAGTCCCTGCAGTGCCAACTTTGTTGCGGCCAAAGGTCGCAAGGGGCATTTCACCTACTCCAATAATGCCCCATAATGCCCTCATGACTGAGATTGAGGAGGTGGAGCATGCCGGTCAACGCGGCCAATGCGCTTGGCAAGCGGCGTTCGTTACTGCATGAAACCCGCTGCCAGAACTGCAGCCTGAGTTCACTGTGTCTGCCTCTTGCGCTGGAACTCGAAGACATGGAGCAGTTCGATGCGATCATCCGGCGTCGTTCGCCGCTGAAAAAGGGTGAATCGCTGTTCCGCCAAGGCAGTGCCTTCAGCAGCGTCTTCGCAGTGCGCTCCGGTAGTCTCAAGCAAGTCACCACCGAGGGCTCGGGGGACGATCAGGTCACCAACTTCTACCTGCCCAGCGAGTTGGTCGGCCTCGACGGTATCGACGAGCAGGTCTATCCCGGCAGCGTGATCGCGCTGGAAACCACTACCGTTTGCGAGATTCCCTTCGATCGGCTCGATTCGCTCTCGGAGCAGTTGCCGGAACTACGCGGCCAGCTCTATCGCAGCATGAGCAAGGAACTGCGCGACGACCGCAAGATGATGCGCCTGCTCTCGCGCAAGACCGCCGACCAGCGCCTGGCCAGCTTCTTCTCCAGCCTCTCCGACCGTTTCCGTCGCCGCGGCTATTCGCCCTACAGCTTCCGCCTCTCCATGTCGCGGGCCGATATCGGCAATTACCTGGGCCTGGCCGTGGAAACGGTCAGCCGCATTCTCGGGCGCTTCCAGCAGCAGGGGCTGGTCGAGGTATCCGGTCGCGAGGTCAACATCCTCAATCTCGAGGCTCTGGTGGCACAGGCCCAGGACGATCACTGAGCCCTGGCGACATCACCCAAGCAGAAAGAAACCGCCCGGCCAAGTGCCGGGCGGTTTCCGTTCGGGTGGACTATCGGCTCAGCTGTCGTGTGAAACATCCAATGCATCGATGCGCCGCTCACGCCTTCGTGCCTGCTTGGCCTCGAGCCCTTCGAAGTCGAAAAGCTCGCGGTCAGCCAGTTGCGATGGCGCCACGTTGGATACCGCCTTGAACATCGACTCAATGCGACCGGGATGCTTGCGCTCCCACTCGGCCAGCATCTCCTTGACCACCTGGCGCTGCAGGTTGGGCTGGGAGCCGCACAGGTTGCAGGGAATGATGGGAAAATCCATCAGCCGTGCGAACTCAGCGATGTCGGCCTCACGACAATAGGCCAGCGGCCGGATGACGATGTTCTTGCCATCGTCGGAGAGCAGCTTGGGCGGCATGGCCTTCAGGCTGCCGCCATAGAACATGTTGAGGAACAGCGTCTCGAGGATGTCCTCGCGATGGTGACCCAGTGCTACCTTGGTGGCACCGATCTCTTCGGCAAAACCGTACAGCGAGCCGCGACGCAAGCGTGAACAGAGTGCACAGGTGGTCTTGCCTTCCGGGGTCTTCTCCTTGACCACGGAATAAGTGTCACGCTCGAGAATGTAGTACTCGACGCCGATCGATTCGAGATACTCGGGCAATACGTGCTCGGGAAAGCCCGGCTGCTTCTGGTCCAGGTTGACCGCCACCAGCGAAAAGCTCACCGGCGCATTGCGCTGCAGATTACGCAGGATCTCGAGCAGGGTATAGCTGTCCTTGCCACCCGACAGGCAGACCATGATCCGGTCGCCCTCGTGGATCATGCCATAGTCGACGATGGCATTACCCACCTGGCGGCGCAGGCGTTTCTGCAACTTGTTGAATTCGCGCCGGCCCTTGGCGTCAAGCGCCTCCAGCGGCGAGGCGCCCGCTTGCGCCCCGGCGTGTGCCTCGGTGGCAGGGGCGGCGGCGAGCGGGTCGAAGATCAGGGCGTCTTGCATGGTCACTGGCTGCCAGAGCATGGTGGATGACGGGGGCCATCCTACCATCGCCTCGCTCCAGTGGCGACGCCGCGACGACCTATCCCAGCGCCCGGCAGAATGCCGATGGAGTTACGCCTCGCGCCGGTCCGGCACTCCGGCGCGCTCCAGGCGCAGATACATGAGTGCCGTGGTCACGGCATCACCGAGCGCGGTATTGCGCCCCATGACCGGTACGCCGAGCGTCTCGGCCACCGTCTCGAAGCGCTGCGGACGAAGCTCCGGCTCCATCATGCTGCGGCGCAGTTGGCGATGATAGAGCTGGGCCACGTCGATCCCGCTATTGGGCAGGTCGAAGCCAAAGCGCGGCTGCAGCTGACGGTTGAGAATGGCCAGGTCGAAATCGAGCCGCCAGCCCAGCAACGGACGATTGCCGATGAAGTCGAGTAGTGTCGTCAATGCCTCGTCGAGGCTCACCCCGTCATCCAGGTCAACGCCACGCAAGCCGTGCACACGGATGGAGTCGCCCGTCAGCGAGGCGGGACGCTTGAGGCGCAAGTCGAGCGATTCACTGGTCAGTACCCTGTCACCACGCACCTTGACCGCACCGATCGATACGGGCTCGGCGGTACGCGTATCGATACCGGTGGTTTCACAGTCGATGGCAACGAGTTCATCCCCGGTGTAGGGGTGAAAGAGCCAGCCATACTCACCGTCAGCGTGGCGGCGGCGATCCTTGGCCCGGCGTAGCGCACGAAACATGCCGTGGTTTCCTCCTACAACAATTCCGCATTGACCCGCCCAGGCACGGCCTCATGAATATTCGAGGTGGTAGCGCTGCGACAGGCTCTGCTTGAAATCCTTGACGATATGCAATGCCTCACGCAGCAGGTCGCGCTCCAGCGACGACAGCTGCTGGACCACGACGCGATCCGGATGCTTGCTGGCGTTATCTCCATCCAGGCGTTCCAGTTGCTGTTTCAGTCTCAACTCGGTGAATAGTGATAGCGCCTCGGCGAGATCCTCGGCGATTCGTTCCTCCAGCCGACCATCCGCCGCCAGGGCCTCGAGCCGCTCCAGCGTGGAAGTGGGCTTGATGCGGCGCTCCAGCGCCATGGTACGCACCCCATGAACGATGGGAAAAATGCCGCCTTTCTTTATGTCGATGCCGTGCTGGGGTTTCTTCAGCGACCCGAACAGGGTCAGCGGCGTGGAAAAGCGCAGCGCCGTGCGAGCGAAATAGGAGAGCAGGATTTCGTCGCGGGAGCATTGTTCGAATAACGCTTCGCGAACCCGCTCGAGCAGCACGGGATTACCCGCCACCGCATGGGAGTCGAGCATGATGGCAAGCTTCATCAGGCTGTCGCCATCCCGTTTCTGCGCCCAACGCGCAATGCGCTCGCGCCATTGGCTGACGGAGCCCATCCACTCGGCATTGCTGACCATGATGTTGCCGGGACAAGGAGGATAACCAAGTTCGATCAACGTCTCGGTCAGGCGCTGCATCTGCTCGCCCACACCGGGCCATTCCAGCCCATCGGCAAGGATCAAACCGTTATCCTGATCGGTCTTGAGGATCTGCTCGCCACGTCCTTCGCTGCCCATCACCATCAGGCAACTGTCGCGGTGATAGCGCTCGTCGATCAGAAACCCCCACGCCTTGGACATGATTCGCCCGTTGAGCGCCGCCAGCAGACCCATGGCGAAGCGCAGCTTGACCCCCTGTGCCATGAGCGTCTTGACCAGCTCAGGCGTGCGACGACTGGCGAGAAACAGAGCATCGAGGCTTTCCGCCTGCTCCACCTGCAGGCTGACGACATAGCTGCGGCTGGAGAAATAGCTGAGCACGTCGGTGAGTTCCACCACACCGATGGGATTCGCCTGCTCCATGACCACGACACGCTCCACCTTGTGGCGGGTCATCATCACCAGTACTTCGAACAGGTACTGATCGGGGCGTACCGTGACCAGTTCGAAATGCGCGATCTCCCGTAATGGGCTCAGCTTCTCGCAGTCCTGCAACACCAGCGCTTCGAGCAGGTCGGTCTTGGTGACCATGCCCGCTCCACTCTCCCCCTCTACCAGCAGACTATCGGCGTGACTCTCGTGCAGCCTCGCCACCGCCTCGGCAATGGTTGTCTCCGGCCCCATGCACAGCGGCGGCCGCATGCATTCGCTGACTCGCGCCAGCATGAAGCCGGCCATGGTCACGCCGCCCTCGGCGCGCTGCTCGGTCAGCAGGCGTGTCTTGTGGGCCAGGGTCTGGCGAAAGAACTCGGCAAAGGGGGGATAGTCATCACATAACTGCAGGAACAGTGCCTTGGGCAACAGGTAGCAAAGGCTCTCCTGTTCCGCCCGGAAGCGGTAACGGCTCTTGCCGTTGAGAATGCTGATGGCACCGAACAGATCGCCAGCCGTATAGTGGCCGATCCGCTCACGAGCCCCCGGCTGCCTGGTGTCCAGCTCGGCCACCTCTCCCTTGTGAATGAGAAAGACGTACTCACCCGGCTGGCCGGTTTCGAGAATGATCTCGTTACGATCGAAGTAGGCTAGGTCGATGCCGTTGCGGATGCGCTCGCGCCCTTCGTCATTCAGAAAGGAGAACGGCGGCTGGGAGAGATCGACATTGACCATGCTGTTGCCCTCGTTGCGCGGCCCTCATCGCCGTCATCCCGGACGAGTCCGAAGAGAAAAGTTCCTTAACTTCCGATGCCACTCGCATCGAGCAAGACTTCTCCTGGCAGGATAACAGTCGACTTTTAAGACATAACCTAGACCAACGTCCAAGGAGGCGGCTGCATAAAATGCGAGCACTTCACTAGACAATGGTCTTACAAGAAAGCGATATAGACAAAGGTCCAATGCTAGACAATCGTCCTATCGCAACGGCGGCAATATCACGACATCACTCGTGCGAAAATCATAATCCATTGATACATAAACAAAAAATGAGACAAAGAAATATCGCAGTTTACTCATGATACCAAAGTCTGGGATTTTATTTTTCGCTTTTATTGACCACTATTACACATGAATCATGCAGGGCAATCGTATCTTGATAATGCGGCTCGACGATTGGTTAATCGACATGGTGGATAGTGCGGCTCGTCCGCGGGGAGCAATGGGGAACACAGGCGTTTGCCTACGCCTTTGGCCACACCACCGACTCGACTCGCATTGTGCGAACCTCCTGACGAAACCTGGCAACTCTACTGTGCAACTTCCCAACCTCAACAATAAGTGGAGAGCATCACATGGCAGATGACAAAACCAATGCTGCTGCGTACTGGAAGGCGAACGTACGCCTGATCACCGGATGCCTGATCGTCTGGGCATTCGTCTCCTACGGCTGCGCCATCCTGTTTCGCCCCCTCCTTTCCGGCATCCCGATCGGCGGAACCGATCTCGGATTCTGGTTTGCTCAGCAGGGTTCCATCCTGACCTTCATCGGCTTGATCTTCTTCTATGCCTGGAAGATGAACAAGCTCGACCAGAAGTTCGGCCTCGGGGAGTAAGCCAGCATGAGCCAGTTTGCCATCAACCTTCTCTTCGTGGGCGGCTCGTTTGCCCTCTACATCGGCATCGCCATCTGGGCGCGTGCCGGCTCGACCAAGGACTTCTATGTCGCCGGCGGCGGCGTCCATCCGGTCACCAACGGCATGGCCACGGCGGCCGACTGGATGTCCGCAGCATCTTTCATTTCCATGGCAGGCCTGCTGGCTTCCGGCGGCTATGCCAACTCGACCTACCTAATGGGCTGGACCGGCGGCTACGTGATCCTGGCCATGCTGCTGGCCCCCTACCTGCGTAAGTTCGGCAAGTTCACCGTGCCCGACTTCATCGGTGACCGCTTCTACAGCAAGACGGCCCGCATCGTTGCTGTCGTGTGTCTCATCGTGGCCTCGGTGACCTACGTCATCGGTCAGATGACCGGCGCCGGTGTGGCCTTCTCGCGCTTCCTCGAGGTGCCAAGCAGTGTGGGTATCTGGATCGCTGCGGCCATCGTCTTCCTGTATGCGGTATTCGGCGGCATGAAGGGCATCACCTACACCCAGGTAGCGCAGTACATCGTGCTGATCATCGCCTATACGATCCCCGCCGTGTTCATCGCCATGCATCTGACCGGCAACCCGATCCCGATGTTCGGCATGTTCAGCACTCACACCGAATCCGGCGTACCGCTGCTGGCCAAGCTCGATGAAGTGGTCAATGCGCTGGGCTTCCGCGACTACACCGCCGACGTCGACAACAAGCTCAACATGGTGCTGTTCACCTTGTCGCTGATGATCGGTACCGCTGGCCTGCCCCACGTCATCATTCGCTTCTTCACTGTGCCGAAAGTGGCCGATGCTCGCTGGTCCGCCGGCTGGGCGCTGGTGTTCATCGCCCTGCTCTACCTGACCGCTCCGGCCGTAGGCTCCATGGCCCGCCTCAACCTCGCCACCACCATCTTCCCGGAAATGGCCGGCCAGGTGGAGGATTACGAAGCGGCAGCAGAAGAAGCGTTGGCCTACGAAGATCGGCCGCAGTGGGTGCGCACCTGGGAGGAAACCGGGCTGATCACCTTCACCGATCACAACAACGACGGCCGCATCCAGATGTACAACGACGCCAACCCGGCCTTCCAGCCGATTGCCGAGCAGCGCGGCTGGGAAGGCAACGAGCTGACCGTCAACAACGACATCCTGGTATTGGCCAACCCGGAAATCGCCAACCTGCCGGGCTGGGTCATCG
Organism: Billgrantia zhangzhouensis; assembly: GCF_021404465.1. Lineage (GTDB taxonomy): Bacteria > Pseudomonadota > Gammaproteobacteria > Pseudomonadales > Halomonadaceae > Halomonas > Halomonas zhangzhouensis. The sequence continues at coordinate 92,269 of NZ_JABFTT010000006.1, forward strand.
GTCTGATCGCAGCCGGTGGTATCGCGGCGGCACTCTCCACCGCGGCAGGCCTGCTGCTGGCCATCTCCTCCGCCATCAGTCATGACCTGATCAAAAACACCATCAACCCCAACATCACCGAGAAAGGTGAAATGTTGGCGGCGCGTATCTCCATGGCCGGCGCTATCCTGCTGGCGACCTATCTGGGGCTCAATCCGCCCGGATTCGCCGCCCAGACCGTGGCACTGGCCTTCGGTATCGCCGCTGCCTCGCTGTTCCCGGCCCTGATGATGGGCATCTTCTCCACCCGGATGAACAGCAAGGGCGCCATCTGCGGCATGCTCGCCGGCCTGATTAGCACCCTGTTGTACATCTTCACCTACCTGGGCTGGTTCTTCATCCCCGGAACCAACATGCTGCCGAATACGGAAGCGAACTGGATCCTGGGTATCTCACCGCTTTCCTTCGGTGCCGTGGGTGCGATGATCAACTTCGCCGTGGCCTACGCGGTCTCCACCGCCACTGAAGAGCCCCCGCAGGAGATCCAGGACCTGGTGCAGAGCGTGCGTTATCCGAAAGGCGCTGGCGCTGCGATCGACCACTAAGCCATAATGGTTGCCCGGCCCACTGCGGGCCGGGTATCGAACCAGATCGGGCTTCCCTCCGGGAAGCCCGATTGCTTTGAGAAGGTGGTATTATGATTTGGCACTTGATTGCGGCGATTTTCGCCGGCCTGGGGGCAGCCGGCATCGGCCTGATGCTGCGCCTGGCCAGCGGCAAGCGCTTGCCGAAATGGATCATCCCGGTATTTGCCGGCCTGGGCATGCTGGGCTACCAGATCCACTACGAATATTCGTGGTTCGACCACAAGCGTAGCCAACTACCTGCCACCGCCCAGGTGGTGGACACGCGCCAGGACAGCATGGTGTGGCGCCCCTGGACTTACTTCTTTCCGATGACGGTGTCCTTCAGCGTCGTCGATAAGAGCAGTATGGTGCCAGCTCAGGGAGACGACGCTCAGTTGGTCGAGTTCATCCTCTACCGCTTCGAGAAAGAGTACGTGGATCAGCTTCATCACCAACCCTACCTGATGAACTGCGACTCCGCCGAAATGGTGCCGCTCACCAGTGACAACCACCAGCCACGCCTCGACGGCCTGCGCCCGGTGGAAGAGGATTCGCGTCTCTTCCAGGCAGTCTGCTCCCCCTGGTAAGTCCCGGTCGTAATCGATGCCTCTCCCGGTCCGAGTGTCCTCGGGCCGATATCCCTTTAGAATGATCGGTACTTGCCGGGGGGAGAAAGCATGTTTGCCGGTTGGCTACTGATCGCCGTATCACTACTCTACATCGCCATACTCTTCGGTATCGCCTGGCTGGGCGATCGTAATGCGCGCCGCCGTGGCGCCAGTCGCAAACGCCCCGTCATCTATATCCTGGCGCTGGCCATCTACTGTACCTCCTGGAGTTTCTACGGTGCGGTCGGTCAGGCCGCCACCGCCGGCTGGTCCTTCGCCAGCATTTATGTCGGCCCGATTCTCACTTTCCTGTTGTTCTGGCCGATACTCGCCAAGATGATCCGCGTGGCCAAGCGGCAGAACATCACTTCGATCGCCGACTTCATCGCTTCGCGCTACGGCAAGGCGCAGTCCCTGGCGGCCTTCGCCAGCCTGGTCGCGCTGATCGGCACGCTGCCCTACATCGCCCTGCAACTGAAGGCCGTGTCGACCTCGTTCGCGGTGCTGACGGATGCCGCCGATATCACCCATACCCCGCTTTTCGCCGATACCGCCTTCTTCGTCGCGGTGGTCATGGCCGCCTTTGCCATCCTGTTCGGTACGCGCCACACCGATGCCACCGAACACCACGAGGGGCTGATTCACGCCGTCGCCTTCGAATCGATGGTCAAGCTGCTGGCCTTCCTGCTGCTCGGAGCCTACGTGACCTGGGGCATGTTCGATGGTCTCGGCGAGCTAATGGCGCTCGCCGACACCCAACTGGAACTGCAGCGCCAGCTCGCCGACCAGGACTTCGGCCGCGGCTTCTGGGCTCAGACACTGCTGGCGATGTTGGCAATCTTCTGCCTGCCGCGTCAGTTCCATGTCGCCGTGGTGGAAAATACCCATCCCAATGATGCCTCGAAGGCACGCTGGCTGTTTCCGCTCTACCTGGTGGCCTTCGCCTTCTTCATCCTGCCGATCGCCGCCGCCGGCTTGACCCTGTTCCCCGACGGCACGGTGGAACCCGACACTTTCGTGCTGGCGCTGCCCATGGCCGCCGGCCAGCAGTGGCTGACCCTGCTCACCTATATCGGCGGCTTCTCGGCGGCGACCGGCATGGTCATCGTCGCCACGGTGGCAGTCTCGATCATGATCTCCAACGAGATCGTGATTCCCCTGCTGTTCCGGCTGCGCTGGCTGGACACTCGGCCGCGCGATTACGGTCGGCTGGTGCTGCAGGCCCGGCGCATCACCATCGGGGTGATCCTGGCGCTGGCCTACGGCTTCTACCAGTTGATCGGCGAGCTCACCTCGCTGGCCTCGATCGGCATGCTCTCCTTCGCCGCAGCAGCCCAGTTCGCCCCCGCCCTGCTCGGTGGGCTCTACTGGAAACGCGGTAATCGCCTCGGGGTGGTTGTCGGCATGAATGCCGGCTTTGCCATCTGGGCCTACAGCCTGCTGATGCCGGGAATGATCCAGGCGGGCGTGCTGCCGGCCGAATGGCTCGCCGGTGGCCCTTTCGGCCACCCCTGGCTGACGCCCACCGCACTGTTCGGGCTCAATTTCGGCGACTCCTTCACCCATGGCGTAATGCTCTCGCTCGGCGTCAACCTGTTCTGCTACATCTTCGTTTCCCAGGTCACCTCGCAGCGGGTGGTGGAACGCATCCAGGCCTCACTGTTCGTCGACAGCGTCGAGACCCGCCAGACTTCCGTCAACCGCCCCTGGACCGGCGCCACCACGGTGGGCGACCTGAAGGTCCTGTGCGAACGCTTCCTCGGCGCAGGCCAAGTGGCACGCGCCTTCGACGACTACGCGCGGCGCACCGGCAAGCCGCTGGAAGACGGCAACCGCGCCTCCATCGACGTGATCCAGTTCACCGAACGCTTCCTCGCTTCGGTGCTCGGGGCTTCCTCGGCGCGCATCGTGGTCAACTCGGCGCTACAGGGGCGCGGCATCGGCATCTCCGACGTCATCTCCATCGTCGATGAGGCCTCCCAGGTGCTCGAGTTCAACCGTGCCCTGCTGCAGGCCACCATCGAGAACATCAACCAGGGCATCAGCGTGGTCGACCAGAACATGCGCCTGGTGGTGTGGAACCAGCGCTACCTGGAACTGTTCCGCTTCCCCGATCATTTGATCCGGGTCGGCGCGCCGATCGACAAGATCTTCCGCTACAACGCCCACAACGGCGAGTACGGCCCCGGCGACCCGGAAGAGCACGTGCAGCTGTTGATCGACAACATCCGCGACGGCCAGCCTCATCGCTACGTGCGCTACCGCCAGGACGGCAGCGTACTCGAAGTGCAGGGCAACCCCATGCCGGGCGGCGGTTTCGTCTACACCTACCAGGACATTACCCAGCAGAAGCGCATCGAGGAGGCGCTGATACGCTCGGAGAACAACATCCGCATCTATACCGACAACGTGCCGGCGCTGATCGCCTATTTCGACAAGGAGTGCCGCTACCTCTTCACCAACCGCGCCTACGAGCAGGCCTTCGGCATCGATCGCAACGAGGTCATCGGCAGGCACCTCGACAGCGCCATCAGCGAGGAGATGGCACGCGAACGCAAGCCGTGGATTCACCGTGCGCTGACCGGCGAGCGGGTCAGCTTCGAGGTGTCGATGTGGATCGGCGACGCCCTGCGCTATATGCTGGTGACCTATACCCCCCATTTCGGTGACAGCGGCGCGATCCTGGGCTTCTTCTCGCTCTACCAGGACATCACCGAGCGGCGCCTGGCCGAGATCGCCCTCAAGGAGACTAACGAGAATCTGGAGGAGCGGGTTCGTGAACGTACCCTGGCGTTGTCCGAGGCCAATACTGCGCTGCGCCAGGAAAACCGGGTGCGTGCCGAGGCCGAACAGGCCCTGCGCCAGGCCAAACAGGTCGCCGAGGATGCCAACGCCTCCAAGACCCGCTTCCTCGCCGCCGCCAGCCACGACCTGCTACAACCGTTGAACGCCGCGCGTCTGTTCACTTCGGCGCTGTCCCAGGAAATGGACGCCGACGACATGAAGCGTACCATCGGCCATATCGACAACTCGCTGCAGGCCGCCGAGGAGCTGCTCGGCACCCTGCTCGATATCTCCAAGCTGGATGCTGGCGCCCTCACCCCGCGCCGCAGCCACTTCGCCCTGGCCGACATCTTCCGCCCGCTACGAGCCGAGTTCGAGGTCATGGCCGAGGAGCGCGGACTGGACCTGGTAGTGGTACCGACCCGGGCCTGGGTCGACAGCGACCCGCAGATGCTGCGCCGGATCATCCAGAACTTCCTCTCCAACGCACTGCGCTACACCCAGGAGGGCCGGGTGTTGCTGGGCTGTCGCCGCCGCGGCGCACGACTGACCATCGAAGTGTGGGACTCGGGGCCGGGCATTCCCGAATCCAAGCAGGCGGAGATCTTCCAGGAGTTCCGCCGTTTGGACCAGGTCTCGCGGCACAAGGAGAGCGAAAAGGGATTGGGGCTGGGTCTTTCCATTGCCGACCGCATGAGCCGGGTGCTGAACCATCCGATCAAGGTCTTCTCTCGAGAAAGCATCGGCACCATGTTCTCGGTGAGCGTACCGGTAGTCGCGCCGCGCAGTGCCGCCGAACGTGCCGAGGAAGCGGCCTCCCCGCGACGGATAGGCAATAAGCTGGTCGGCACCCGCATGCTGTGCATCGACAACGAGACGCTCATTCTCGAAGGCATGAAAGCGATGCTCTCGGGCTGGGGCTGCGAGGTCTATACCGCCACCAGTATCGGTGGCGCCAAGTCAATCCTGCGCAACCTGGACGGCGAGCCGGATGCCATACTCGCCGACTACCACCTTGACAACGAAGTGACCGGACTGATGGCCCTGGAAGCCCTGAGCGAGCGGCTACAGGGCGCGGTACCAGGCATAGTGATTACCGCTGATCGCACCGAGGAAGTAGCAGAGGAGATCCGCCGCAGCGGCTATCATCTGCTGCAGAAGCCGGTGCGCCCCGCCGCCCTGCGCGCCCTGTTGACCCGCACGCTGCAGGCCAGCCGGGCGCCTAGCGCCTAACGCAGCGAGCAACGAGCCCAACACGAGGAGCCCACGACATGGTCGTGGGCCCCTCGCTCGAAGCTCGAAGCTCGAAGCTCGAAGCTCGAAGCTCGAAGCTCGAAGCTAGGATTCGACCTTGGGCGGCTCCACTTCTAGCTTCTGCGCGGCGATGACCGCCTGGGTGCGAGAGTGCACGCCCAGCTTGCGCAGGATGGCGGTCACATGAGCCTTGATGGTGGCCTCGGAGACGTTCAACTCGTAAGCGATCTGCTTGTTGAGCAGGCCTTCTGTAAGCATGTTGAGCACTCGGAACTGCTGCGGCGTCAGCGAGGCGATGGCCTCGGCGAAGCGGGTCTCCTCCTCGTTGGCGTCGCCTAGGGCATCGGCCAGCTCCTGAGGCAGCCACACCTCGCCATCGAGGATCTCGCTGACCGCCTCGGCAATCAGCTGCAAGGATGAGGATTTGGGAATGAAGCCCGAAGCACCGTAGTCGATAGCGCGCCGTACCACATGCGGCTCATCGCTGCCGGATACCACTGCCACTGGAATGTCCGGGGTCTGGCCGCGAAGCTGAATCAGGCCGGAAAAGCCATGGGCTCCCGGCATGTGCAGGTCGAGCAGAATCAGGTCGGCATCGGGGTGGCGAGTCACCACCTCACAGGTGGCCTCCATGGTGTCGGATTCGACGATCTCGGCCTGGGGCGCCAGCTGGCGCAGCGCCTGCGTCAGCGCTGCACGGAACAGCGGATGGTCATCGGCAACGATGAATTTCTGGGCAAAGGCCATGGATTCTCCTCCGGTTCCTCGAGCACGGCCTAAGGCCGCCACTTCGGGCTCTTTGATTGTTCATCGCATGTTACCCCATGCTTGAGCGCTTCCCAAGCACATGGGGCCTATTGTCGACAATATCGTTGCCATTGGATCGTTTGAAGGGAAACCGCCCCAGAACTTGCTACAACCTTTCTTTTCACATGGAAACAGCAACCGTCTTGATGAGAGGGAAAAGCGGCTTCTATCTTCAAAGACGATGGCAAACGCCAGCAGTGCCGGATCCCCGGTAAATGGAAGTACACGGTGCACGCTAGAAGGCGTGCTGAAAGGAAAGCCAAGGAGACTATCATGGCACAGCGCAACCAGAACCCCGGCAATTTTGCCAACGACCCCAAGAAGGCTTCAGAAGCCGGCCAGAAAGGCGGTCAGCGCAGCAGCGGCAACTTCGCCAACGACCCGCAGAAGGCTTCCGAGGCCGGTCAGAAAGGCGGTCAGCGCAGCAGCGGCAACTTCGCCAACGACCCGCAGAAGGCCTCCCAGGCCGGCCAGAAAGGCGGTCAGCATAGCGGCGGCAACTTTGCCAACGACCGCCAGAAGGCTTCCGAGGCGGGTCGCAAGGGCGGCAAGAACAGCTGAGCGCCGCGCTCGCCTCATCAGCTTTGACCAACCCAAGCTGCCGGAGCCCCTTCCTCCGGTAGCTTCTTCCCATACGCCGGGCGGCTACTGACAGATCATCCGCTTCGAATCCTGTGCAGTCGGATGCTCGCTGTCTGAAGCCGATGCGGGCCTCAGAGACGAAGGAGACGTCATGTTTCATCATTCGTCCAAGCTTCAATATCCAGTCAAGGTAGACAAACCGGACCCCGAGTTCGCCATGCTACTGCAACAAGCCATTGGCGGCGTAGAAGGCGAGATTCGCGTCGCCATGCAGTACTTCTTCCAGGCCATGGGCGCCCGTGGCGACGATCGCATCCGCGACATGCTGATGTCGACGGCAACCGAAGAACTCTCGCACATCGAGATGCTGGGCCATGCCGTGGCGCTCAACCTGGAGGGTGCTCCAGTCTCCTATCAGGAGCAATCGGCCAAGGACCCGGTAGTCCGCGCCATTCTCGGCGGTGCCAATCCCCGGCACCTGCTCTCGTCCGGCCTCTCCGCCATGCCGGTCAACGCCAACGGCGTGCCGTTCGACATGAGCCACGTTTACGCGACCGGCAACGTGGCGGCCGATATGCTGGCCAACGTCACCGCCGAGGCAGGTGGCCGTGTATTGGCGTCGCGTCTCTACAACTGGACCGACGATCATGGCATGAAGGACTTCCTGTCCTTCCTGATTGCTCGCGACACCTACCACCAGCAGCAGTGGTTGGCCGTGATCGAGGAGATGGGCGGTATCGAAGCCCAGTTGCCGGTGCCCAACGCCACACCGGAAGCCCACGAAGCCATGCAACACTCCTACTACTATCTCAACACCCTGCTGGACAAAGAGGCGCCCAAGGGACGCTGGGCCGAAGGCCCCTCTCTCGACGGCCGCAGCGAATACTCGGTCAGGAACCAGCCGGCTCCCGAAGGCCAGGAACCCAAGCTGGGACCGGCCAAGCCCCATTCCGGCGCTCAGGAAGAGCAGATCAATCCGCCGAAGTGAGCGGATTCCCATCGATCGCAACCGCAAGGAGACAGCACATGGGCACTGAACCGCAAACCCCCAAGCATCTGGAAGACTGGCTACGCGATGCCCACGCCATGGAGAAACAAGCGGAGAAGATGCTGGAAGCCCAGGCCAGCCGCCTGGAGCATTATCCGCAGCTCAAGGCACGCATCGAAGAGCACCTGACCGAGACCCGCGGCCAGACGGAAAAGATCGAACAGTGCATCTCGCTGCTCGGTACCGACCTCTCGGCGATGAAGGACATGGGCGGCAAACTGGCAGCCTTCGGTCAAGCCATGGGCGGCATGATGTCAGGCGACGAGGTGGTCAAGGGCGGCCTCGCCAGCTACGCCTTCGAACACTTCGAGATCGCCAGCTACAAGGCCTTGATCCAGGCTGCGGAGAAAGTCGGCAAGCCCGAGATTGCTCGCATCTGCGAAGAGATCCTGCGCGAAGAGGAAGCCATGGCCGAGTGGCTCAGCGAACACCTGGACGACACTACGCGTCAGTTCCTGGAGCGCTCGGAGAACAGCGACCTGCGCGCCAAGACCTGAAGATTTCCTTTCATAGGGCGTTGCTAAAGGTACGTTGTAAAATGGCACGTTGCGAACGCCTTGCATAGGCCCCTCGTTTCCCCCGGCCCCCCGCCGGGTTTTTTTCGCCAGACCACCTTACTCCCTGCTCGCCATGGAAAGCGCCACCCAATGCAGGGTGGCGCCACGTTGCGGATAGCAGTCGCGGATGGCAGCTAGAGAGCAACTACCTGGCTACATGTACCTGGCTACATGTGGTCGCGCGGTATGACCTTCTCCCAGTTCTTGGAAAAAACCCGGTAGTCGTTCTCATAGGCGTCGAGCTGAGCGTGAATGAAGAAATTGCTCTCGTCGCAGCTCAGGATACTGCGTGTGTAGACCTCCACGTTCCAGTCGTCGCGCTTGAAGGAGCGCTCGGTATAGGTTTCGCCGCGCGCCGAGATGAAATCGTCATTGACGGTGCTGTACCACTCCCGTGTACTGCGGCGCACCTCGGTACCGATATCCTCGATACGGAAGTGACCCTGGTCGTTGATGACTTCCAGAGTCGACTCCTTGGTCGCCAGATCGCGATGCAGCAGCCAGTTGTGCTCGCTGGCCTCGAAGGTATGCAGTTCCAGCGGCGGGGCCTCCTCAGGCTCGTCGAACTCGGGCTGGCGCGCATCCTCCTCTCTCGGCGTTCGCTCCGGCAGCACCAGCGTGCTGCTCTCGGGATAGATGTCGACCTGGGCCGGCTCCGGCGGCAGCCAGGCCAGCGGCCAGTAGGAGGTCGAGACGGACAGGCGCAACTGATGGCCCACCGGGAAGCGCTGGGCGATCCCATTCATCGGGATACGCACCCGGTAGCGCCGGTGCGGCACCAGCGGTTCGGGGTCGGCGTCGCTGTCACGATGCGACAGGTTGAGCAGGCCATAGGTGACACGGGTCGACTTGCCGTCGGGGGCCACGTCCGAGAGTCGCACCGCGAGCATGGCCTGGGGCTTGTTGCAGGAGAGTTCGAACTCCACCACGGGCATGCCGAAGATATCGAGCGGCGCGGCCAGCTGACGGCTGCTGAAGATCAGCGAGCCGCCATCCTCCTCGCGCTGGTCGCCCGGCAGGTCCGGCGTGGCGGCATAGGAGCACCACTTGCCGGCCTCCAGCCCAACGCTGAGCGGGGACTGCAGTGCCAAGGCGCTCTCCTGCCCTTCGCGCTGGTGCGCCCCGCCGTGTCCTTCGCCCATGTGGATGGTATAGGGACCCAGCTCGTAGCGCCGCTCCTTGACGTTCTTCGATGGCCAGCCGGACTCACCGATCCAGCGCCCCGGACGCTCGCTGTAGGACGTGTCGGGCGGCACGCTGTCCTGCTCCCAGGCACGCAGCATGGGCTCGTTCATGATGCCGGTGTCCTTGCCCTTGAGCCAGTGGTCCCACCAGCGTAGCGCTTCCTGGAGGAAGCCGATGGCCGGCCCCGGCATCCCCTGGTGCGGGTACTTGTGTCCCCAAGGACCGATCAGCCCCTTGCGCGGCACCTCCAGGTGCTCCATCAAGCGCAGCACGGTGTTGGTGAAACCGTCGGCCCAGCCACCAATGGCATATACCGGGCACTGGATCGCCGAATAATTTTCGTTGATCGAGCTGGTCGACCAATAGGCGCTGCGACGCTGATGCTCGACCCACTGTTCAAGCCATAGGCCGCTGTTCTCCATGCGGTCGAACCACATATCGCGCCAGCGGTTGCCAACGATCTGCGGGTCCGGCGGCAGGGTATTGAAGGCGAACATGACGGTGGCTTCGGAAAGATTGTCACCGAGCAGACAGCCACCCATGTAGTGCATGTTGTCGGCATAGAGGTCGTCGCTCGAGCAGATGCTGATGATAGCCTTCAGCGCCGGTGGCCGCTTGGCCGCCACCTGCAGGCTGTTGAAGCCGCCCCAGGAGATGCCCATCATGCCGACATTGCCGTCGCACCAGGGCTGTTCGGCAAGCCAGGCGATGGCATCCACGCCATCTTCCTGCTCCTGCTGGGTGTACTCGTCGGTGAGTACGCCATCCGAATCGCCACTGCCGCGCATGTCGACCCGAACGCAGACATAGCCGTGTCCGGCCAGGTAGGCATGGTTGGTGGCGTCCCGTCCACGGGTGATGTCGCGCTTGCGATAAGGGATGTATTCCATGATCGCCGGTAGCGGCGTACGCTCGGCCTCCTCCGGCAGCCAGACCCTGGCTGCCAACTGGGCTCCGTCGCGCATCGGGATGAAGACGTTCTCTATCTCACGAACCTTGTACGGAAACGAATCTGCGACACTCACGATTCCTCCTTTCGGGTTCATTCGGTGGGTTCGATCTCGAACTGAAGTGCTTCCAGGCAAGCCTTGTAGCGCTCCTCGATCTGATCGTGATCCTCACCCGCAATATAGAGGGTTCCCAGGCGATAGCTAAAACTGTCCTGGTGCATCAGGTCGCCCAGTCGATCACCTGGCTGGACATCGAGGCGCACCTTGGTGCCGGGGAAGCGCTCGGCAAGCGCCGCGATCTCCTCTTCACTCGGTACACGCCTGACAATACCGTCGCGATGCTCGTAAGGGATGTAGCACTTGGCCGCCACGGCCGCCTCACCCTGGCGGTTGGCCAGCGATGGTCGCTCACCGAAGGCGATATCGACGGCCACCTCATGGTTCGACATGCCATCGACCATGATGAAGATCTCACTATGAGATTGGGAAATACGGGTGTTGACCTCGATCAGCCACAGCTTGTCGCTCTCCTCGTCCCACATGAACTCGGCGTTGAAACAGCCGTTGTCGTAACCGATATGTTCGAGGAAGCGGCGTGAAACATCGATCATTTCCCGATGGATACGCTCGGGCAGGTTACTGGGATACTCCAAACGGTCGTAGGGAATCTCCTTGTTGACCGAGTTGGGCTGGGCGATGATGCCATGAACGTTGAACTCACCGCGATAGACCGTGCCCTCGGGCGCTCCTTGAACGCCGCTGACGATCTGCTCGGCAATGCAAGAGTTGCCATCCATGTGCTGGATTTCCGGCGGCAGCTCCACATAGTTCAGCGCCTCATTGAACGGATCGCCAAGCTGGCGAATACCCTGGCGGATCTCCTCGATCGCAGTGTGAAACTGCTCGTCGTTCTCGATCTTGAAGCCCAGGTGCGAGGAAAACGCCTTGACCGGTTTGATCCAGAATGGGTATTTCAGCGTCACCTGCGAGAGCGGGTCCTCCGCGAAAGGATCGACGCCACAGAATTCCGGCACCACCTCAGGCACGGCTTTCTGCTGCTCGAGCCGGCTCCAGTACTTGTGCTCGCACTTGAGCACGCTCTCCACCGAAGGCGAGGGAATGTCGTATTCCCGGCACAGAATGGGGACCATCACACTGGTCGGAAAGTCCCACTGCGCCACGATGGCATCAATGGAACCGTCAAATGCTTCGAGTTTTCGGCGTGCCTCGTTGAGCAGGGCATCGAAGGAAAAGTTGGGTGACTCGACGGCTGTCTTGACGGACAGCAGGCTGTGCACGATGAACTTATCGGAGTGGCGTAGAGTTTCCAGTTCCTGACGCTGCTGATCCTCGAGCGCCACGACAAAAATGTTCCGCTTCATCCGTCTATCTCCATGACAGTTTCGTGGAAAATCAAGTTCGTGGAAAACCAAGCTTGGGTGGCGTTCCTGCCATCCATACACTCATCAAGATAAGTAGGCTTCGCTCAAGGTTCCATGGGGAAGACGATTCTTTACCCTTTCACACTGCGGGAAACAGTACGGAACGCAAAGGCCAATGACTTACACCGATATAGGCTGACGAAACCGTTCCGACCCATTGTGGTGCGCCATGGATTTGGCCCTTGCGCCAAGCAGGGCTAGGCTGAGAAGCGAAGGCCATTTGCCTGGGAGCCAGCGGCCAAGGATGGAGCCGATGGAACGACTCGAGGAGTACCGCCGCAAGCGCGACTTCACGCGAACGCGCGAGCCCGCCGGGGACAAGCAGGGTAAGAGCACACCGGGTTATCTCTACGTGATGCACAAGCATGCGGCGAGCCATGACCATTTCGACCTGCGCCTGGAGCAGGATGGCGTGCTCAGGAGCTGGGCGCTACCCAAGGGACCGAGCCTAGAACCCGGCGAGAAGCGTCTGGCCGTCGAGGTGGAAGACCATCCGCTGGAGTATGGCGAGTTCGAGGGCGTGATTCCCGAGGAAGCCTATGGCGGCGGCACCGTCATGCTATGGGATCGCGGCACCTGGAAACTCAAGGGTAAACCCAAGCCGGATCGAATCGATATCGAACTCGACGGCGAACGGCTCAAGGGCAACTGGACCCTGACCCGCATGAGCGGCAAGCGCCAGGACAAGCACGGGCGCAACTGGCTGCTGATCAAGCGCCACGACGACAAGTCGCGCATGGAGGATTCGCTCACGGTCGAGCTCGACGCAAGCATTGCCAGCGGCCGCAGCATGCTGGAGATCGCCGAGGATAGCGATGCCATCTGGAGCTCCGGTGCCTGTGACGAGCCCCCCTCCCCCCCACCCGACCCCAGCGCTCTAAAAGGCGCCCGACGTGCGAAGCTGCCGCGCGAAGCGACGCCGCAGCTTGCCACCCTGGCCCGCGAGGTACCGGCCCAGGGCAAATGGGTCCACGAGATCAAGCTCGATGGCTATCGCCTGCTCGCCCGCATCGAAAAGGGCAACGTGCGCCTGATCACCCGCAACGGCAAGGACTGGACCCACCGCTTTCCCGAGATCGTCCGGGCGCTCGAGCCGCTGCCGGTGGACTCGGCGCTGCTCGACGGCGAGGTGGTGGCCATGGGCAGCGACGGCATCACTCGCTTCGGACAGCTGCAGGAGGCACTCTCCAATGGACGCACAGCCGCCCTCGTCTACCAGATCTTCGACCTGCCCTACCTGGCCGGGTATGACCTGGCCGGCGTGTCGCTACTCGAGCGCAAGCGCACCCTTGAGGCACTGCTCGACGCCGCCGGCATGCGAACCGGCACGATTCGCTACTCCGACCATATCGAGACTCACGGCGATTCCTTCCATCAACGCGCCTGCCAGATGGGGCTGGAGGGCATCATCAGCAAGCGTGCCGACAGCCGCTACCAGCAGAAGCGAAGCCGCAACTGGCTCAAGGTCAAGTGCGTCAGCCACGAGGAGTTCGTGATCGGCGGCTATACCGACCCCAGCGGCTCACGCAGCGGTTTCGGTTCGCTGCTGATGGGCGCCTACGGCAAGCAGGGGCTGGTATATGCCGGGCGAGTGGGCACCGGCTTCAGCAACTGTCTGCTGAAGCGGCTGAGCGCCACCCTGCAGGAACTCGAGATTCCCCGTTCCCCTTTCCATGGCAGTGTGCCGGACAGCCGCTCGGTGCACTGGGTGCGTCCCGAACTGGTGATCGAAGTGGAGTTCACCGAACGCACCCGCGACGACCGCCTGCGCCACCCGGCCTTTCGCGGCCTGCGCGAGGACCGTAATCCGGAGGAGATTCGCATGACCCCGACCAAAGAGATGGCCGCCGAAGACGTTGCGACAAAGAGCGCCAAACCGGCCGCGCACAAACGCAAGGACGAGACCTTGCTGCTCGGCGTGCGCCTTACCCACCCCGAGCGCGTGCTGTTTCCCGAGCAGGGCCTGACCAAGCTCGACCTGGCGCGCTTCTACGAGCAGATCCATGAGTGGGTGCTGCCCCGACTGGCCCGCCGGCCACTGTCACTGGTGCGCTGCCCCCAGGGTCGCAATGACGAATGCTTCTTCCAGAAGCACCCGCGCGCCGCCATTCCCGACAGCGTGCCGCGTATCGACGTGCCGGAGAAAAAAGGCAGCGCCGAATATGTATATGTCGAAACGGCCGCCGATCTGATCGGCCTGGTGCAGGCAGGTGCGCTGGAAATCCACCCCTGGGGCAGCCGCATCGACCACCTCGAGCAGCCTGACAGCCTGGTGTTCGACCTCGACCCGGACCAAGGCATCGCCTGGAAGGAGATCCTGCGCGTCGCCGGCACCCTGCGCGAACGCCTCGAGTCGCTGGGGCTCACCCCCTTCCTGCGCACCACCGGCGGCAAGGGGTTGCACCTGGTCGTACCGCTCGAGCCCAGCGCCGAGTGGGAGCAGGCCAAGGCCTTCGCCAAAGGAGTGGCCGAAGCACATGCCCAGGACGACCCGAAGCGCCTGACCACCAACATGTCCAAGGCCAAGCGCGAAGGGCGAATCTTTCTCGACTACCTGCGTAACGGACGTGGCGCCACGGCCGTGGCCTCCTACACGGTACGCGCGCGCGCGAATGCCCCGGTGGCGGTACCGATTCGCTGGGACGAGCTCAACGCCGCACTGCGCGCCGACCGCTACAACGTGCAGAACCTGCGTCGCCGGCTCTCCTCCCTGCGCGAGGATCCCTGGGTGGGTTTCGACGAGGCGGCACGCCCGCTGGATGCCCAGCTGCTCAAGGTCATGGGCGTGAAATGACGGAGGCCTGGATCATGATCCCGGAGGGAATGGCATGAGCGAAGCGCCCTGGTGGGTGGAGTCCGGTCCCGAGACCTGTCAGTTCTGCCTGCGCACCTTTCACTACGAGGCGGGCTACCACTGCATCTACTGCGACCGGCCGACCTGTCCGATCTGCGTCGAAACGCGCTTCGAGAACCGCGAGACGCTATGCCCCGAATGTCATGAAGAAGACGCCAGCCACGGGGAGGAACGCTGATGCCAGCACGAGCGATGTGGAAAGGCGTGATCCGCTTCGGCGAGGTAGAGGTACCGGTAAAGCTCTACTCCGCGGTGCAGGATCGCAGCGTGCACTTCCGCCTGCTGCACGAAAAGGATCGCTCGCCGGTCAAGCAGGCCATGGTCAACCCCGACACTGACGAGATCGTGCCTCACGCCGAGACCCGTCGCGCCTATCGCACCGACGAAGGCAGCCTGGTGATGTTCGACAAGCAGGAACTCGAAGCCCTGGAGCCAGACTCGGGTCGCGACATCGAAGTGATCCGCTTCATGCCGCCACAGGTGATCGATCATCGCTGGTACGACCGGCCCTACTACCTGGGCCCGGATGGCAGCGAGTCGCTCTACTTCGCCCTGGCCGAAGCCCTGGGAAATAGTGGTAAGGAGGGCCTGGCACGCTGGGTCATGCGCAAGAAGAGCTACGTCGGCGCACTGCGCCTGCATCGTGGCGTGCCCATGCTGATGTCGTTGCGCCACGAGGAGCAGGTGGTACCGGTAGATGCCCTGGAGCCGCCCAAGGGCAAGGCACTTGACGCCAAGGAGCTCGACATGGCGCGCCAGTTGATCGGCATGCTCGAGGCGGATTTCGACCCCGCAGAATATCACGACGAATATCGCCAGCGGGTGCTGGAGCTGATCGAAGCCAAGCGGCGCGGCAAGCGCGTCAAGGTCACGCCTATTCGTCGCCGCGAGGCTTCCGATGACCTCTCCAAGGCGCTCGAGGCCAGCCTGAAGAAGGAGCGCAAGCGTGCCTAGCCAAAGATCGAAAGCCAAGCCCAAACCGAAGCCGAAGGACAGGCGCAAGACGAAGGAGAAGGATGAATCGACCCAGGGCGAGGAGAAGAAGCGCTTCCACGCCAGCGGCCCGCGCCCGCTGTGGTCGGGCACCATCACCTTCGGCCTGGTCAGCCTGCCGGTCAACCTCTACCCGGCCAACCGCCCCAAGCCGGTATCGCTGCGCATGGTCGACAACGACGGCACGCCGCTGGCGCGGCGCTACTTCTGCGAGAAGGAAGAACGCGTGCTCGACCACGACGAGCTGATCCGCGGCTACGAGGTCGAGAAGAACGAGTTCGTAGTGGTGGAGGACCATGAACTCGAGTCGCTGGCACCGGAGAAGTCCCAGGAGATCGACCTCAAGCGCTTCGTCGGCCTCGACGAGATCGACCCGATGTATTTCGAGCGCGCCTACTTCATGACTCCCGACAAGGGCGTGACCAAGGCCTACCGCCTGCTGGCCGAGAGCATGGAGGCCACCGGACGAGCCGGTATCGCTACCTTCGTCATGCGCGGCAAGGAGTATCTGGTGGCAATCATCGCCGAGAAAGGCATCCTGCGTGCCGAGACACTGCGCTTCGCCGAAGAGCTGCGTACTCCCGATGACATCGCCCTACCCGAGTCTCCCAAGGCCGACAAGAACAGGGTGAAGGCGATGCAGCAGGCCATCGATGCACTGGTCGAGAAGGACCTCGAACGCGAGGCGCTGCAGGACCAGCAGAGTCAGCGCATCATCGCCCGCGCCCAGGAGAAACTGGCCCACGGCGAGGATGTGATCGCTCTGGGCGAGGAAGACGAGCCCGAGGTCGAGCCGGAACAGGACGGCGAAGTGATCGACCTGATGCAGATACTCAAGCAGAGCCTGGCCGAAGGTCGCCCGCCCGGCCAGGAAGCACGCGACGACGCCGGCGAGAGCCAACCGGATAAGCGCGGCAAGCCGGCGGCCAAACGCAGCAAAGCGAGGAAGCGCCCAGCAGGCAAGCACGGCACGGGCAAGAAGGCAGCCGGTCAGGGCGATGGCAAGGCCGCACCACGTGGCAAGCGCAGCGTCAAGCTGGCCGAACTGGAAAATCTCTCCCGCGAGGAACTCTACGAACGCGCCCAGCAGCTCGACCTACCCGGACGAAGCCGTATGAGCAAGGCCGAGCTGGCCAGGGCCATCAGCGCACACTGATACGAAAAAGCCGGCCCGAAGGCCGGCAGGTTCGATCTTTCAGTTGGCTGTTCCTGCCAAGTAGGGTGCTGGACAAATCAGCGGTTGGCGCGATTCTCGATGAGATCATCCACCACGCTCGGATCGGCCAGGGTGCTGGTATCACCCAAGCCATCGGTCTCGTTGGCGGCGATCTTGCGCAGGATGCGACGCATGATCTTGCCCGAGCGGGTCTTGGGCAGGCCCGGCGCCCACTGGATGACATCCGGCGAAGCGATCGGACCGATGTCCTTGCGCACCCATTGGGTCAGTTCCTTCTTTAGTTCGTCGCTGGGCTCGACGCCATCGGTCAGGGTCACGTAGATGTAGATGCCCTGGCCCTTGATGTCATGCGGGAAGCCCACCACGGCGGCCTCGGCGACGGCCTCGTGGGCCACCAGCGAGGACTCGATCTCGGCGGTGCCCATGCGATGGCCGGAGACGTTGAGCACGTCGTCGACGCGGCCGGTGATCCAGTAGTAGCCGTCCTCGTCGCGGCGACAGCCGTCGCCGGTGAAGTAGTAGCCCTTGTAGGTGGAGAAGTAGGTCTGCACGAAGCGGTCGTGATCGCCCCAGATCGAACGCGCCTGACCGGGCCAGGAGTCGGCGATCACCAGATTGCCGTCCACGGCACCCTCGAGCTCGTTGCCCTCGCTGTCGAGCAGCGCCGGCCGTACACCAAAGAACGGCAGCGTGGCCGAGCCTGGCTTGAGGTCGACGGCACCCGGCAGCGGCGCGATCATGATGCCGCCGGTTTCGGTCTGCCACCAGGTATCGACGATCGGACACTTGGAGTTGCCGATTACCCGGTAGTACCACTCCCACGCCTCGGGGTTGATCGGCTCCCCGACCGAGCCCATCACGCGCAGCGTGTCGCGCTTGCTCGAGTCCATCACGCCGTCGCCATGCGCCATCAGCGCACGAATGGCGGTCGGTGCGGTGTAGAGGATGTTGACCTTGTGCTTGTCGACGATCTCGCCCATGCGGCCGTGGGTTGGATAACTCGGCACGCCCTCGAACATCAGGGTAATGGCGCCGTTGGCCAGCGGACCGTAGACGATGTAGCTATGGCCGGTGACCCAGCCCACATCGGCGGTACACCAATAGACCTCCCCATCCTGGTAGTCGAAGATGTACTGGTGGGTCAGGCTGGCATAGACCAGGTAGCCGCCGGTGGTATGCTTGAGCCCCTTGGGAGCACCGGTGGAGCCGGAGGTGTAGAGGATGAACAGCGGATCCTCGGCGTTCATCTCCTCGGCCGGGCAGTCGGTCGCCTGCTTATCGACCAGATCGTGGTACCAGAGGTCGCGGCCTTCCTTCCATTCGATCTCGCCACCGGTGCGCTTGACCACCAGCACGTTCTCGCAAACCTCGGTACCCTTGCGGGTCAGGGCGGCGTCGACGTTGTCCTTGAGCGGCACTTGCTTGCCGCCGCGTACCGACTCGTCGGCGGTGATCACCAGCTTCGAGTCGGCGCCGATGATGCGCTGGGCCAGGGCATCGGGAGAGAAGCCGCCGAAGACCACCGAGTGCACGGCACCGATGCGGGCGCAGGCCAGCATGGCCACGGCCGCTTCGGGAATCATCGGCATGTAGAGAGTGACCACGTCGCCCTTGCGAATGCCAAGTTCCTTGAGCGCGTTGGCCAACTGGCAGGTCTTGGCATGCAGCTCGCGGTAGCTGACGTGCTTGGAGTCCTTGGGATCGTCGCCTTCCCAGATGATCGCTGTCTGGTCGCCACGTGCCGCCAGGTGCCTGTCGAGGCAGCTCACGCTGGCGTTCAGGGTGCCATCCTCGAACCAGCGAATGTCGACGTTGTGCGGATCGTAGGAGGTATGCTTGATCTTCGTCGGCACCTTGAACCATTCGATGCGCTTGGCCTGTTCGGCCCAGAAACCCTCGGGGTCGTCGACGGACTGCTTGTACAGGGCCTGATACTTCTCATGATCGATCCAGGTGTTGGCGGCGATGTCGTCGCGTACCGGATAGACTTTCTGATCGGTCATTGGCTAGCCTCTTCCAGGAGATGCACCCTCTCGGTGGATGTTACCGGCTGCCTTGTTATTGGTTGCGCCGGCATCAGATTCGCCCTTCAGCATATACCGTCGAAGCGGGCCTAACTCTTAGACCTTGGTATCAGGATTTTTTCCTTTGCAATCATGTGCTTGCAACAACACATCCATGCTCTACAAAGGGCTGATAGACCAAGGTCTGAGCACACGACAAACAGCGGTAGCGGCGTCCATTGCGCGCCAGCGAGTGACGACGTGAAGTGAAAAAGTGCTCCTGGCAGCCACAATGATAGCGATACGGCGTCGGGCTCGCGCGTCCAACATCGAAGCGATGGGTCACCCGCGGCTCGAGCCCGAACAGCCGCTCCATCACGGTACGCCACTCGCGCCCGTGGGGCCTGGCCCGGTGGCCGTCGCTCAAGTGCCGCACCAGCCAGTGGGCCATTTCGTGCGGCACCACCTCGGTGAGAAAGGCCTGGCGATTCTCACGATACAGCACCCGGTTGAAACGAAGCCCGCCGCGGCCGTAGTGAGCCTGGCCGGCGCATTTGCCGCGCAGGTCGCACCAGACCATGGGCCGGGGCAGCTCGGGATGGTAATGGCGGCACAGCTGCCAGGCTGCCTCTACCCTGTCCAACAGGGCTTGGTGAAGCGCAGCCTCGTCGAGGCTTGCCAGCCACTCGGGGCAAGGATCGGGAAGCACGGGTCGTTTCATGGGTGCTAAAATGACGTCCCGCCACGCCGCTGTCCAGCCCAGCGCGGCCACGATTCGCCTTTCCGATGACATGCGAGAGCCTGATGTCCGATACGCCCCTGCCCCACCCTCTGCTCGAGGACGAAGAACTCGAACGCCTCGACGATTTTCTCGACTCCGAACGCGTCGATCCCGATGCCCTGGACCTGATCTCGGCCCATGGCTTCCTCGTCGCCCTGGCCGTGGCGCCGCGTGAGGTAGAGCCCGCCGCCTGGGTGGCCGAACTGTTCCACGGCGAGCCGGCCTTTACCGACGATAGCGAACGCAGCGTGATCCTGGGATTGCTGGAGAAGCTGCGCGGCAACGCCATCGATACCCTGGAACAGGGCGGTCTGCCCGAGTTGCCCTTCGAGCTCACCCTGGACGGTCTGCCACCGGAGGAGACGCCCATCGGCGACTGGTGTGCCGGCTTCATGGAGGGTGTATTCCTCGACGAAGCCGCCTGGTTCGAACAGGACGAAGAGACGGTCGCCACCCTGCTGATACCGTTCATGGCGCTTTCCGGCCTGTTCGACGACGAGCCGGACATGGCCGACATGACAGCGGACACTGCGCGCCTGGAGTCGCTGGCCGGTCAACTGCCCGACCTGGTGCTGGACCTCTACCTGCACTACCGCGTACCGCCGGAGACGCCCAAGCCCATGCCGCGCAAGAAGAAGCCCGCCGGGCGCGGTCCCGGCAGGGGCAAGCGGTAGGGTCGCCAGCCAAGTGCAATAGCCCGTCACCGCAGCCGCGTCAACCAAGCGTCGAAGCTGCCGAATAACCACTCCTTGAAGCGCTGCCAGCGCGGCCGCTGCACCCAGGCTTGGTGGGTGATCTCGCGGCTGGCGGCGAAATTTCGCTCGAACAGAGCCGCCACCTCATTGGCAAAGCGGACGTCGTCCACTTCCTGGTTGGCCTCCAGGTTCCAATGCAAGCTCCAATGGTCGAAATTGCACGACCCCAGGCTCGACCACTGGTCGACCAATGAGAACTTGGCGTGGATGAAGGCCGGCTGGAACTCGAAGATCCGCACGCCAGCACGCAGCAGGCGCCGGTAGAAGCGTTGGCCGGCATAGCGTACCCAGGGGTGGTCATGGTCATGGCCGGGCAGCAGCAGGCGCACGTCGACCCCACGGCGGGCGGCCCGCGCCAGCCGCATGCGCAGGCTGAAGGTGGGCACGAAATAAGGCGTGCACAGCCAGATGCGGCGCTGGGCCGACGACACCCGCCCATAGAGCGAGTGACGAATTGCCTGGTAGCGATAGCCTTGGCCCCATACCACCCGGCCACGCATGCCGCGGCCATTCTCCTGCGGATTGCGCTCGAGCCGCAGGTGTCGAACCAGAGCTGCCGCCCCCGTGCCACGCGTCAGCGGCGAGTCCCACAGTCGCGAGAACAGCCATACCCAGTCGGCGACCACCGGCCCTTCGATGCACACCGCAACCTCATACCAGGCGTCGAGGAATTCGTCGACCACGCCGAAGCCGCCAGTGAAGGCAATGCGACCGTCGATCACCATCAGTTTGCGGTGATCCCGGGTCAGATTGCGGGTCAGCGAACGCAACCCCAGCGGATTGAACAGCCTCAGCGCCACACCAGCCTCCTCCAGGCGCCGACGGTCCTCACTGCCAAGTCCCATGGCCCCGTAGGCATCCAGCATCAAGGCAACCGTGACGCCTCGCCCCGCCGCACGGCACAGCGCATCAATCAATGCCGTCGCCAGTCGGCCCGACTGCATCAGGTAGAGTTCGATAAGGATCGAGTGGCGTGCCTCCTTGATGGCAGCAGACATCACCGGCAGAAAACACGAAGCCTCCGCCAGCAGTTCGAACCGATTGCCGTCTCGCCACACGTCATGCATGGCATGCTCCCCATTCGCTAATCCATGTGATTGACACACCATTTACTCGATCAGGAAAGCACCTGACCCAACTTGACACCATCGCTATACTGGCCCCTGGTTCGACCTCGAGGCAATCGGATGGCCCTGGCCCAGACACTGCTCACATTACTTCGTGCCCCACTGAAAGGAATGATCAAGGCTTGGGTCGAGACCCGGCTCATCGAGCCCGATCCCAGCGACCTGGATATCGATCCTGGGTTGCCCACGCTCTACGTACTGCCTCACCCAGCACTCTCCGACGCCCTGCTGCTCGATGTGCTGTGTAAACGCCATGGGCTGCCCCCAGCGCGTGGAAGCATCGACCTCAATGGTATCGAACTGCCGACCAGCGTCGCACTCCCCATCAGGCAGCGCCGGCTATGGCAGCGGGCGCGGGCGCTCGAAGCTCCCTTTCGCCAGGCGCTGGAACACTTGGCCACCCATCCCCAGGCCGATATCCAACTCATCCCGATAAGCGTGTTCTGGGGACGTGCTCCCGGCAAACGCTTCGGCTTCTGGCGCCTGCTGGCCGCCGACAGCTGGCAATTGGCCGGACGGTTACGCCGGGCGTTATCGGTACTGGTCAACGGCAAGAGCGTCGAAGTCCACTTCGGCGCCCCGCTACGCCTGCGCGACCTGCTCGACGAGCGTGGCCCCGCCGTGGCCAACCGTAAGAGCGCACGGCTGCTGCGTATCCACTTCCGGCGCATGCGTACGCGCGTGCTCGGCCCCGACCTTTCCCACCGCCGCACCCTGATAGAGGGCGTGGCGGCCAGCCCCGAGGTGCGCCGGGTGATCGGCGAACTCGCACCTGCCGAAAAGCGCTCGCCAGAGCGTTTACAGCGGCGTGCTTTGCGCTACGGTCGCGAAATCGCCTCGAACATGACCTACCCGGTACTGCGCTTCATGGACGGCTTGCTGCGCCGGCTGTGGAACCGGCTGTACGACGGTGTCGAGGTACACGGCCTCGAACGAGTCAAGGCATTGGCCGGCGACCATACGCTGGTCTACGTACCCTGCCATCGCAGCCATATCGACTATCTGCTGCTCTCCTACGTGCTTTATCGCGACGGCCTGATGCCGCCGCACATTGCCGCCGGACGCAACCTCGACATGCCGCTGATCGGTCCGCTGCTGCGCCGCGGCGGTGCGTTCTTCATGCGCCGCAGCTTCCGCGACAAGCCGCTCTATGCGGCGGTCTTCAACGAGTACCTGCACCGGCTACTGGAACGCGGCCATCCGCTGGAGTATTTCATCGAAGGCGGACGCTCACGCAGCGGACGCATGCTCGCCCCCCGCCCCGGCATGCTGTCGATGACGCTGCGTTCGTTTTACCGCAGCGCCGGCAGCGGCAACCCGACCCGGCTGGCTTTCATCCCGGTCTATATCGGTTACGAACGTATCATCGAGAACGCCAGCTATCAGCGCGAAATGCGCGGCGGCAAGAAGCGCAAGGAGACACCTTGGGCGCTGCTGCGGGTCGTCGGTCAGCTGCGTCAGCCCTTCGGCAAGGTCGCCGTCAATGTCGGCGAGCCGTTGCTGCTGGGTCCTTATCTCGATGCCGGCACGCCAGGCTGGCGTGACGACATCGCCCAGGCGAAGCCGGCCTGGCTCAGCCAGGCCGTGCCCCGGGTCGGCGACGAGCTGTCCCGGCGAATCAATGCCGCCGCAGCGCTCAACCCGGTCAACCTGGTGGCACTGGTACTACTGGCCACGCCCCACCATGCCATCGAGGCCAGCCTGATGTCGCGTCAGTTGGCACTGCTGGCGGCTCTGCAGCGCCACTGTCCGGGAGGCGAGCACATCAGCCTGCCCCAGGACGAACCCGAGCAATGGATCGATCATGTCGTCGCCCTGGGCATGATCGAGCGCCGGCCGCATCCGCTCGGCGGCATTCTCACGGCAACGGCGGAGCAAGCCAGCCTGCTGGTGTGGTATCGCAACAACGTACTGCATCTCTTCGCCCTGGCCGGCCTCGCCGCCTTCGCCTTTCGCCATGTTCCGCGTCACGATCACGATACGTTGCTGGCCCGGCTCGCCCCGCCCTGGCCGATTCTGGCGCGTGAACTGTTCCTCGAACCGAGCAACCTGTCCCAAGCCCTGCCCAAGATGCTCGACGCGCTATGCGCGGAAGGGTTGCTCGAACGCCGGGAGAGCGGCTGGCAGCGTGCCGAGGCGCTGGAAGCCGGCGAGCAACTGCACCTATTGGGACGCCTGATGCAACCTTCGCTGGAACGCGGCTACCTGCTGCTGGCCATCTTGCTCGACCAGGCGCCCGGCAAGCTGGGACGCGAAGCCCTGGCCGAGCGCAGCCAGCAACTGGCCGAGCGACTGGCGCTGCTCTCCGGGCGCGACGCACCGGAGTTCTTCGATCGCAAGCTGTTCGCCAGCCTGATCGAGAGCCTGGAAACCGAAGGCTGGATCTGGGAGGAGGACGGGCTGCTGCGGTACGACGAACGGCTGCGCCGCGCCGCGCAGCAAACCGGCGAGTTGTTCGATCCGGCGCTGCGGCACAGGCTCCAGCTCGTCAGCCACGGGTAGATTCGGCCTACCCCCGGCATCCCTCGCCCCAGGTGGTGAAGTGAGACCGGTGAACGGATCGGAGCAGCACGGCATCAGGCCTTGAGCGAGCGGTGAACGTAGAGGTCGTAGCGGCTGGTCTTGCCTTCGATGACGTGCTGTGGCGCCGGGCCCGCGATGGGTGGCGCCTTGCGCGGGCGCTTGACCACCACGCGGTGGGTGGCCACATCCAGCGCCGCCTCGAGCAGGCGCGGCGCATCGGCATCGTCGCCAGCGAGTTCGCGGAACAGGCGCATCTCCTTCTTCACCAGCGCCGACTTCTCGCGGTGGGGAAACATGGGGTCGAGGTGAATCACCTGGGGCGCCACCGTGCTGGCAGTGACCAGCGCGGCGAGATCGCGAATGGCATCGCCATGTGCTAGGTGCATGCGGGCGACGATCGCCGACGCCTCGGGGTCCCGGGCGGCGCGCGCCAAGCCATCCTCCAACAGGGCATGGATCGCCGCCACGCGTTCGATCAGCAGCACCTCGGCGCCGAGGCTCGCCAGCACGAAGGCGTCGCGCCCCAGGCCGGCGGTGGCGTCTATCACGCTAGGCGTGATGCCTGAAGCAAGGCCGCAGGCACGGGCGATGAGCTGGCCGCGGCCACCGCCGAAGCGGCGCCGATGGGCCGCCCGCCCTTCGGCGAAGTCCACCCTTAGCGGTTTGCCGTAGAGGGCCGGATCACCGGCCAGCACCAGGGCGTCACCTTCGCGGCGCAACGTCAGCCCGCCACTTTCTGACTCAGTGTCTCGCAGCCGGTCGCGACGGTTCATTTGCCCTTCTGCCACGCCACCTGGTCGCGCAGATAGATCGGCTGGCTCTCATGGGCGGCAGGGCGAGCACCCTGCGCATAGTCTCGGGCGGCCAGCAAGACCATCTCCTCGGCCGCCGGTTCCGACTCGGCGTCGTGCCGACCGAGGCGTGCCTGTACCTCAGCCGGTATCGCCTCCCACAGCGACCAGCCGGAGCCGATGGCGTACCAGCCATCGTCCTCACCCAGAGGCGGCAGCCTCAGGTGTTCGGGCGGCATCACGGCCTCCGCGAGCAGCGCCTCTATCGCACCGTCACGACAGCGCCAGGCAGCGACGTAAATCTCGCCCATGCGTGCGTCCATGGCAGTGACGACGTGCTCGACGCCATGACGCCGATGCGCGGCCAGGGCCAATGCCTCGAGCGTCGACACGCCGAGTAGCGGGAGACCCAAACCATAAGCCAGCCCTTGGGCCGTACCGGCAGCGATACGTAACCCGGTGAAGGATCCGGGGCCACGCCCGTAGGCGATGCCATCCAGCTCGGCGGCGGTCACACCAGCCTCGGCCAGGACTTCATCGATCATCGGCAGCAGCCGGCGGGTATGCTCACGGGGCGTCAGGGCAAAGCGGGAAACGAGTCGCTCCCCGGCATCGTCACGCTGCAGCAGGGCGGCGGAACAGGCGCTGGAGGAGGCATCGAGGGCCAGCAGGATCGGCATAGGGAATATCGCGTCAGAGCATGGGCAGACCATTATACGCCGCCGCGCAGTGCGGGACGATGGCCCGTAACGACGATGGCGCATAACGACAGTGGCCCGCCGAGGCGGGCCACTGCAGAAGAGAGCTGGTGGCAAACGTTAGCCGTCCAGCGCCTCGGTTACCTTGCGCGTGATCTCGTCGACGCTGCCGATGCCTTCCACACGGTGATAGGCAGGCGCAACGTCAGGCTCCTCCTGGGCCCACTGCTGGTAGTAGTCGACCAGCGGAGCGGTCTGTTCGTGGTAGACCGCCAGGCGGTTGCGCACGGTGGATTCGCGGTCGTCGTCACGCTGGATCAGTGCCTCGCCGGTGAGGTCGTCCTTGCCTTCTTCCTTGGGCGGATTGTACTCGACGTGGTAGACACGACCGGAGCTTGGATGCACCCGGCGCCCCGCCAATCGCTTGACGATTTCTTCATCCGCCACGGCAATCTCGAGTACGTGGTCGATCTTGACCCCGGCCTCCTTCATGGCATCGGCCTGGGGGATGGTGCGCGGAAAACCATCGAACAGGAAGCCGTTCTCGCAGTCGGATTGTGCGATGCGCTCCTTGACCAGTGAGATGATCAGGTCGTCGGACACCAAACCACCGTTGGTCATGATCTCCTTGACCTTCAGGCCCAGTTCGCTGCCCTCCTTGACGGCAGCACGCAGCATGTCGCCGGTGGAAATCTGCGGGATGTTATAGCGTTCGCAGATGAACTGGGCCTGGGTGCCCTTGCCGGCACCCGGGGCACCCAACAGGATCAAACGCATCTAGCTGCTCCTTGAGAGAGTGAAAATTCTTGTGCGTAAACGGAATGTCATGAACGATAACCGCGGCGGAGGCACCAGACAACCGCTCGCTGCCGGACGAGCTCTGCTTGTATGATCAAAGCCGCTGTATTATCAGCCAATTACGGCGGGGTTGCACTTTGGTATCCCCACCCGAAAGTGGAGGCCCCCAGACACCGACGGCGCCCTGCAGGGCGCCGTCGGTACAGCTTCCGGCAATGATTACATCAGTAGGCGTCGGATGTCACCCAGCGCCGCCGCCAGGAAGGCGGTGAAGCGTGCCGCATCGGCGCCATTGACGGCCCGGTGATCGTAGGAGAGCGACAGCGGCATCATCAGCCTCGGCTCGAAGTCAGCGCCGTTCCACACCGGTTTCATCTGTGCCTTGGAAACGCCGAGGATGGCGACCTCGGGGGCGTTGACGATCGGCGTGAAGGCGGTGCCGCCGATGGAGCCCAGGCTGGAGATGGTGAAGCAGCCGCCGGTCATCTCCTCGCGCTTGAGCTTCTTCGACTGCGCCTTGCCGGCCAGTTCCACGCTCTCCTTGGCCAGCTCGATCAGCGACTTCTTGTCGGCATCGCGGATCACCGGCACCATCAACCCGTCGGGAGTGTCGACCGCGATACCGATGTGGACGAACTTCTTCCACACCAGCGTCTCGCCGTCGCTCTTCAAGCTGACGTTGAACTGTGGGAACTTGCGCAGAGCAAAGGCACACGCCTTGATCAGGAACGGCAGCGGCGTGAGCTTGGCACCCTGGGCCTCGGCTTCGGCCTTCATCGACTTGCGGAAGGCTTCCAGCTCGGTGATGTCAGCCTCGTCGAACTGGGTCACGTGGGGGATGTTGAGCCAACTGCGGTGCAGGTTGGTCGCGCCCATCTTGAGCAGGCGGCCCATCGGCTTCTCTTCCACTTCACCGAACTGGCTGAAGTCCTGATCCGGCACCGGCGGAATGCCAGCCCCACCAGCCGCCGGTGCGGCGGCCGGCGTCTTGGCCTGCCCCGCCATCACCTGCTTGACGTAGGCGTGCACGTCCTCCTTGAGCACGCGCTCCTTGGGGCCACTCGGCTTGACCAGCCCCAGGTCGACGCCCAGCTCGCGGGCCAGCATGCGCACGGCGGGGCCGGCGTGGACCAACTTGCCGTCGCGCGGCTTGTGGGCCGCCATCTGGGCCTCGGGGCTCGGCGTGCCGGATGGAGTCGGCTTGGCCTGGGTGGGCGATGCCGGCTTTTCGCTCGGCTCGCTCGGCGCCTTGCTGGACTTGGGCGTCGCCGCCCGCGGCTTGGCACCGGCCACCTCGATATAGCCGATCAGATCGCCCTCGGAGACGCTATCGCCTTCTTTGACGGTCAGTTCGATCAGCTTGCCCTTGTAGGGGCTCGGCACGTCCATGGAGGCCTTGTCGGATTCCAGAGTGACCAGCGGATCCTCCTCGTCGATCTCGTCGCCGACGCTGACGGCGATCTCAATGATCGGCACGTCGCTCGAGCCAGAGAGGTCGGGAACGCGAATCTCCTTGCGCTCGGGCTCGCCGCTGACCGCCTCTTCCTCGGCCGGGGCCTCAGCCTGTTCGGCGGGCTCGGTCGTGGTCTCGACGGCTTCCGACTCGACCACTTCGCCGCCTTCGCCGGCAATCTCCATGGTACCGATCACGTCGCCCTCGGAGACGGTATCGCCCTCCTTGACGGTGAGGGAAACCAGCTTTCCGGAGTAGGGGCTGGGCACGTCCATGGAGGCCTTGTCCGACTCGAGGGTGATAAGCGTGTCTTCCTCACTGATCTCATCGCCTTCGGCGACCGCCACTTCGATGATCTCGACGTTCTCGGAGCCGCCCAGGTCGGGCACCTTGATCTCGACGGTACGCTTGCCGCCACTAGTTGACTTGGCTGCCGGCTTGTCTTCGGCGGCCTGTGCCTGTTGCCTGGGAGCCTCGGCCTCGGACTTCTCCTCCCTGCCCTGAGAACCGGTATCGCCCTGAGAGCCGGCATCGTCTGTGCCGTCGCCTTCCACCTCGAGTTCGACGATGTCGTCGCCCTCGGAGACGGTGTCGCCCTCCTTCACCAGCACGCGCACCACCTTGCCGCCCTTGGGTGACGGCACGTCCATGCTGGCCTTGTCCGATTCCAGTGTAATCAGGGTGTCCTCAGGCTGGATGACATCCCCTTCGGATACCGCGATTTCGATGATCTCGACGTCTTCGCTGCCGCCGATATCGGGAACTTTTATGATTTCGCTACTCAAGGTCGCGCTCCTTCCAAATCGTGCCTGGAACAGGCGGGCCCGAGCCCGCCTGGCACCGGATCAGCTCGTCAGCGGGTTGGGCTTGTTGGGATCGATGCCATACTTCTTGATCGCCTCGGCAACGACCTTGCGATCCAGCTCGCTGCGGTCGGCCAACGCCTTGAGCGCCGCCACGGTCACGAAGTAGCGATCGACCTCGAAGAAGTGGCGCAGCTTCTCGCGGGTATCGGAGCGGCCGTAGCCGTCGGTTCCCAATACATGGTAGTCGGTCGGCACCCAGGCACGTACCTGGTCGGCGAACAGACGCATGTAATCGGTGGAGGCGATGACCGGCCCCTTGCGCCCTTCCAGGCAGCGGGTGACGTGCGGCTTGACCGGCTCGTCGGCAGCATTGAGGAATGCTTCGCGCTCGAGTAGCAGAGCCTCGCGGCGCAGCTCATTGAAGCTGGTCACGCTCCACACCTCTGAACCCACTCCCCATTCGTCGGCCAGCATCTGGGCAGCGGCTTCCACCTCACGCAGGATGGTGCCGGAGCCGAGCAACTGCACGTGGCCCTTGTCGCCCTGCTGCTCGCGCAGCAGATACATGCCCTTGATGATGTCATCGACCGGAACGTTCTCTAGCTCGGGGTGCTCGTAGTTCTCGTTCATCACCGTCAGGTAGTAGAAGCAGTTCTCCTTGTCGGCGAACATGCGCTTCAGGCCATCCTGGACGATTACCGCGACCTCATGGGCATAGGTGGGGTCGTAGCTGCGGCAATTGGGGATCATCGCCGCCTGCAGGTGGCTGTGGCCATCCTGGTGCTGCAGACCCTCACCGTTGAGCGTGGTGCGTCCGGCGGTACCGCCGACCAGGAAACCCCGTGCCTGCAGGTCGCCGGCGGCCCAGGCCAGGTCGCCGATACGCTGGAAGCCGAACATCGAGTAGTAGATGTAGAACGGCAGCAGCGGCAAGTTGTGGTTGCTGTAGGAGGTCGCCGCCGCCATCCAGGCCGACATGGCTCCCGCCTCGGTAATGCCTTCCTCGAGGATCTGACCTTTCTGATCCTCGCGGTAGAACATGATCTGACCCTTGTCGACGGGCTCGTACTTCTGGCCTTCGGAGGTATAGATACCGAGCTGGCGGAACATGCCCTCCATGCCGAAGGTACGCGCCTCATCAGGGATGATCGGTACCACCTGCTGGCCGATCTTCTTGTCCTTCACCAGGCCGTTGAGGATGCGCACGAAGGCCATGGTAGTGGAGATCTCGCGCCCCTTGGAACCAGCCAATTGGGTGGCGAAGGTCTTGTCCTCGAGGGTGGGGATCGTCAGCGCCTGGAAGTCGCTGCGGCGCTGTGGCAGGTAGCCGCCCAGGCGCTCGCGCTGCAGATGCATGTACTTGAGCTCGGGCGAGTCGTCGTCCGGCTTGTAGTACGGCACCTCCTTGAGCTGCTCGTCGGTCAGCGGAATGCCGAAGCGGTCGCGGAATTTCTTCAGCGCCTCGTACTCCATGGTCTTGACCTGGTGGGCTTCCATGGAAGCCTCGCCCTCGCCGCTACCCATGCCGTAGCCCTTGACGGTATGCGCCAGGATCACGGTGGGACGGCCGTTGGCATTGTTCACCGCCTCGTGATAGGCCGCATATACCTTGAACGGATCATGGCCGCCGCGGTTCAGACGCCAGATGTCCTCGTCGGACATGTCCTTGACCATCTCGGCGGTTTCCGGGTACTTGCCGAAGAAGTGCTCGCGGGTGTAGCCGCCGTCGATGGCCTTGTAGTTCTGGTATTCACCGTCGACCGCCTCGTCCATGCGCTTCTGCAGAATACCCTTCTTGTCCTTTTCGAACAGCGGATCCCACAGCCGGCCCCAGACCACCTTGAGCACGTTCCAGCCGGCACCACGGAAGACGCCCTCGAGCTCGTCGATGATGCGACCGTTGCCGCGCACCGGACCATCCAGGCGCTGCAGGTTGCAGTTGATGACGAAGATCAGGTTATCGAGCTTCTCGCGGCAGGCCAGGTGAATGGCACCCAGCGATTCCGGCTCGTCGCACTCGCCGTCGCCCATGAAGCACCAGATCTTGCGATCGTGCATGTTCTTCAGCTCACGCGAATCGAGATACTTCATCACGTGGGCCTGGTAGATCGCCTGGATCGGCCCCAACCCCATGGAAACGGTGGGGAACTGCCAGAAGTCCGGCATCAGCCAGGGGTGCGGATATGAAGAGAGGCCATCGCCGTCGACTTCCTGGCGATACTTGTCCATCTGCGCCTCGGTGAGGCGCCCTTCCAGGTAGGCGCGGGCATACACGCCAGGCGCCACGTGGCCCTGGATGTAGACCAGGTCGCCCTCGAAGTCGCCGTTGGGCGCGCGGAAGAAGTGATTGAAGCCGACGTCGTAGAGCGTGGCGGCAGACATGAAACTAGCGATGTGTCCGCCCAGGCCCGGGTTGGCGCGGTTGTTGCGGATTACCTGGGCGATGGCGTTGTAGCGGATCAGCGAACGGATGCGACGCTCCATGAACAGGTCGCCCGGCATCGGCGCTTCACGGTGCACCGGAATGGTGTTGCGATGCGGCGTCGTCACCGAGAAGGGTGCCTGCATGCCGTCGCGGCGCAGCCGATCGGCCAAGCGTGACAGCAGGAACCGGGCGCGTTCCTCGCCCTCACGATCCAGGACCGACTCCAGGGAATCCAGCCATTCCGTGGTTTCGACCGGATCGAAATCCTCTCTTGCCTCCAGACTCATAGACGTCTCTCCGAGTGACAATGTGATGTCAGGTGGCCCCATGCGGCAGGCGCCGAGGCAGGTTGCACTACTGACGATCAGGGGAATGTCAGGCCGCGACGCGGCTGTTGTAGTCATTTTACAGCGGCGCATACAACGAATGGCGTAGAACATACCGTAAAGTGGCCTTCCTGCCAATCGAACAAGAGTGGAATTTTTTTCCACATTCGCAATATTGCATTGCAACACAAGCTGTTACGCAGTCCTGCCAATAGTTTCATCCGAAAATGTTCGAATGTAATAAAACTACCGTATGATCACTTTGAGCCCTGTCTCGACCACCTCCGCATCGATCAACCCAACGTCTTGAGACACTGGCGAAAATAGGCCCAATCGAAGGCCGCACCGGGATCGGTCTTGCGCAGCGGCGCCACTCGCGCATGGCTGGTGATGCGCGCCAAGTTCATGTCAGGGTAGTTTACCTTGAGAGCCTTCGTGACTGTGGTAAGAGCGCGGTACTGAACGTCGCGATAGGCATGAACCTCGTCACCTTCCAGTTCTATGCCTACGGTGAAGTCGTTCAGCGCCCGCCGCGCCCGTCCCCCATCGATCCAACAGGAACGGCCGGCGTGCCAGGCACGCCGGTCGAAGGACACGAATTGCACGCATTCACCGTCGCGCCGAATCAACAGGTGAGCGGAAACGCGCAGCTGCGCGATACCGGAAAAGAATGGGTGAGCATCGGCATCGAGCGTATTGGTGAACAACCGCTCGATGTGCTCGCCGCCGAATTCGCCGGGTGGCAGGCTGATCGAGTGCAACACCACTGCCGACACCTCGCCTTCCGGACGCGCGTCCTGATTCGGCGACGGCACGCGTCGGACGCCTTCAAGCCAGCCTTTCTCGATTCTCATCTTGCTCCCCTGACGTCACGGACATGGATTCCCTATAATGACGGTCCCGACGCTCCATGAACATGAAAAGGCACGCCATGCATTATCAGGACGCCCTTGTCGAAGCGATCCGTGAAGCCGCCGCTCACCTACTGTCCGAGGATGTCGGGCCGGGTGACATCACCGCGCAGTTGATTCCGGAAACGCAGTGGGCCACGGCCCGGGTCATCACTCGCGAGCCAGCGGTCCTGTGCGGCGTGGCCTGGGTCGAGGAGATCTTTCGACGCCTCGACCCCAGCGTTCGCCTGCGCTGGAGCGCTGCCGACGGTGACCGCCTGGAAGCCGACCAGTGCTTCCTCGAACTCGAGGGGCCCGCAAGAATCCTGCTCACCGGCGAACGCGCCATCCTCAACCTGCTGCAGACGCTTTCCGCCACCGCCACCCGCACTCGGCACTACGTCGACCTGCTCGAGGGTACCGGGGTGCGTCTGCTCGACACCCGCAAGACCTTGCCCGGTCTGCGACTGGCGCAGAAGTACGCCGTCACCTGCGGCGGCGGTCACAACCACCGCATTGGGCTCTACGACGCTTTCCTGATCAAGGAAAACCACATCGCCGCCTGCGGCAGCATTGCAGCCGCTGTCAAGGAGGCGCGCAGCATCGCCCGCGACCTGCCGGTGGAGGTGGAAGTGGAGAGCTTCGAGGAACTCGATCAGGCACTGGCAGCGGGAGCCGACATCGTCATGCTGGACAACTTCAGCCTCGATGATATGCGTGAGGCAGTGAAGCGCAACGCCGGCCAGGCCACGCTGGAAGCCTCCGGCAACGTAGACGAGACCACTCTGCGCCAGATTGCCGAGACCGGCGTCGACTGCATCTCCAGCGGCGCCCTGACCAAGGACGTCAAGGCGATCGACTTGTCGATGCGTATCACTGAGCTACGCAACACCTGAACGAGCCCCGCACGGGTGGCGTTACGTCTCTATTGCCGAGAGGCGCTTTTCCAGGCGCCTTCGCTCGAGCTTCACTCCGCCACGTGTGACCCACTCGACGCCGAGATCCTGCCAGCCGTGGCGCAGCAGGCTCTCGGCCAGCATGCGGCTGGCATCGAGGGTGGCACGACCATGACCATGCTCGAGCAGCAACCGCTCGGCATGCAGCAGTAGCGTACTGCCGATTCCGCGCCGCACCAGCGAAGGCCAGACGTAGAGGGTATGGACGTGGGCGCCGGGCACGTCTAGCTCCAAGAAGCCGACGCAGCGCCCATCGCAGGTGGCCACCAGCGTCGTGTAGAGCGTTTGGCGTGCCGCCCATACGCTGGCTTCCCGGGGCATCGTGGCAACCCATGACTCACGTTCCTCCACGCTGTAGTGAGCAGCCGCGCCCTGCATCACGGCGTGATGGAAGACCTCGGCCTGATCGGCGCCGTCGCGGGCTCTGGCTTGGCGGTAAAGAATCCGTAGCGAGCGCGCCGCCGAGTTCGGCGAATCGTTCGTCGTCATCGTTCCCATCGTCTCTGCTCATGTCTCACGTGAACCATCACGGCAAGCAGAGTACACAAGCTCGCCGCTGCGGCCAATGGCAGGCATAATCCTTGGCATGAGCAACCCGCCTCTCCCCATGGAACGCTATTCGGTACAGCCCATCGGCTACATCGAGAGCGATTTCCCCGACAAGTTCGGCGTACCGCGCCAGCCCGGACTGGCAAAGGCAGCATGCGCCAGCCTTGTCCTCGTCCCGCCCTATGACGACCCGCTTGCCGTGCGCGGCCTCGAGGCCTTCAGCCATCTGTGGCTGACCTTCGTCTTTCATCAGAGTCCACCGCGATGGACACCGCTGGTGCGCCCACCACGGCTTGGCGGCAATGCCAAGGTCGGCGTCTTCGCCAGCCGCAGCACTCATCGACCCAACCGTCTGGGACAGTCGCTGGTGCAACTAAGTGCAGTCGATACCCGCGCAGGGATACGCCTGGTACTGGCAGGCTGCGATCTGATCAGCGGCACTCCAGTGCTTGACATCAAACCCTACCTGCCTTGGGCCGAGTCGCATCCAGAAGCGCGCGCCGGCTATGCGCCCGAACCGCCTCCACAGTTGGCGGTGCGCTTCAGCGACGAGGCCAGAGCGGCGCTGGCCGCACGTGAGGACGCCGCTTCGCTGCGCGAACTGATCCGCCAGGTGCTGGCCCAGGATCCGCGTCCGGCCTATCGCAAGGGAGCGGAAGAGAGGGTATATGGTGTGCGCCTGCGCGACGTCGACGTGCGCTTTCGCAGCACTGACGAGGACGGCGCGCCGGTGATGGAAGTGGTGGAAATCGTTACCGCCTGAAACGACGAAGGGCCCCGTAGGGCCCTCCGGAAGCGACAAGCGCGTTGGTCACGATCAGGCAAATTCCACACCGATACGACGTCCCACCTCTTCATAGGCCTCGATTACACCGCCGAGCCCCTGACGGAAGCGATCCTTGTCCATCTTGTTGCGGGTCTTCGCGTCCCACAGGCGACAACCGTCCGGCGAGAACTCATCGCCCAGCACGATGCGCCCCTTGAACAGGCCGAATTCCAGCTTGTAGTCCACCAGCAACAGGTCACCGTCGGCGAACAGCTGTTTGAGCACCTCATTGACCTTATAGGTCAGCGACTTCATTTCGGCGAGCTGTTCGGGCGTGGCCCAGCCGAAGGTCTCGGCCAGCGACTCGTTGATCATCGGGTCGTGCAGCGCATCGTTCTTGAGGAACAGCTCGAAGGTGGGTGGAGTGAGCTCGCGTCCCTCCTCCACGCCCAGGCGCTTGACCAGGCCACCGGCGGCGATGTTGCGCACCACGCACTCCACCGGAATCATCTCGAGTTTCTTGACCAGGCTCTCGGTATCGGAGAGACGCTTCTCGAAGTGGGTGGGAATGCCCGCCGCAGCCAGCTTCTCCATGATGAAGGCATTGAAGCGGTTGTTGACCATGCCCTTGCGCGCCAACGACTCCATGCGCTCGCCGTCGAAGGCACTGGTGTCGTCACGGAAATGCAGGACGAGCAGATCGGGATCGTCGGTGGCATACACCGATTTTGCCTTGCCGGCATAGAGTTCTTGGCGCTTTTCCATGGGAGTCTCCAGAAAGATGACGCGTGACGATAAGGATGGCCGTTCAGTGGATCGCCTGCCAATGCAGCCCGCTGTCCTGGGCGGCAATCGTCAGGCGAGACGCGTCGCCGTCGAGCAGCGGCGTCAAGGCCTCGAGGGCGAGCTCGGGGCGATTGTTGTGTTCCGAAAGATGGGAGCAGACGATACGCTGCAGGCGATCGAGTCCCAGGCACTGGAGCAGCGCCGCCGCCTGGACGTTGGCCAGATGTCCCCAGTTGCCCCCCACCCGGCGCTTGAGTCGCGGCGGATAAGGCCCGACCTCGAGCATGTGACGATCGTGATTGCATTCGAGAATCAACGCATCGCAGCCACGAAAGGCAGCCGTGACATGTTCGGTGGGGTGCCCCAGGTCGGTCAGCACCCCCAACCGACAGTCGCGGGACTCGAAGCGAAACTGCACCGGCTCGCGGGCATCGTGGGGTACCGTGATGGGGTCTATGGTGAGGCTCTTCACGGCAAAACGCGACTGCGGCGTGATCCAGTGGCGTTGGGGCACCTCGCCCAGCCGCCCGGACAGCCAGGTCCCCGGCGTGATGTAGACCGGCACGGCATGGCGCCGTGCCAGGGGACCCACGCCACGCAGATGGTCGCCGTGTTCGTGGGTCACCAGCACGGCATCGAGCTGACGAGGATGAACACCGAAGCGTGCCAGGCGACGTTCGGCATCGCGTAGGCCGAAGCCGCAATCGATCAGCACCATGGTCTCGCCATCGCTGACTAGCGTGGCGTTGCCCTTGCTACCGCTGCCGAGAGAGGCAAAGCGAAGCTTGCCTGCGACCGACAGCGGCTCGATGCCCCCCTCGAGAGGCATCAGCGCAGCAGACCCGACACCCGGTCGAGCAGCTCGCGAGTGTCTTCTTCGCTAAAACGTCGCTCGCTCTCGTTGACCGCCCTCAGCGTGGTGCGCTCGGGACCGTTGGACTCGAGAACCAGGCGGATCTCCTGGGGCATCCGACGCACATCAGGACTAAAAACGATTTGAAGAGGGTTACGACCCTGCTCGGAGAGAGTCATGTAATTAACCAGGAAGTCATGCTGCTGAGGATTCTGCTCGAGCAGCTCGCGCCGATCCTCCACGCTGAAATCGGCTTCCAGTTGGTGGCTCAACTCAGCCCAGACACGGTCGATATCGAGCGGGATGCGTACCACCCACTCACCACTATCGAGCTGCTCGAGCCTCAGGCGATCCTCGCGGGCGATCTGCTGGCCGGCCAGCGACGCGGCACTGGCGGTGGCAGTCCGCGCGCTGAAGTGTTGCTCCAGGGCATCGAGACAGGCCGACACGGGACGACCGTTCTGGTCGCAACGCACCTCGCTGTCACCGGCACGCAGTCCCTGGCGCACGCTCAGTCGTCCCTGGGCCGTTTCCAGCATGCCGCGCACATCGTCGCTAGCCTGTACCTGCAGACCGCGAGCGCGAGCGAAATCCTGCAGTTGCGGCCACACCATGCCAGGGTCGGCCCCGACTACCAGCCAGTGGTCGCTGCCGACCTCGCGCCGTTCGACGAAATCGCGCTCCACCTCGCGGCCCGCCGGCAGGCGCTCCGGCGTCGGTGCCCGGAAGCGCCCGTCGCCGGTACGCAGGCTGCCCTGAGCCTCCGGCACCGGCATGACGTCCCGATAACGCTGCTCATTGCGCCCCTCCGGCAGCACCAAGGGTGCGCTGCGCTGAGCCTTCACGTAGTCGATGTTGCGATCGTCGTAGAAGCCTTCGCGGGCGCAGCCAGCAGTGGCCAGGGCAGCGAGGGCCACCAGCGGCATCCATTTCAGCGCAGAGTTCATGCATTCACCTTGCAGTCAGAGTATCGGGGCGGCGGGAGCGTTCCACGCCGCCTCAATCGTCGATTACACCAGCCAGTTGCAGGGCCTCGTCCACCGTCGCATGGTACTTGCCGGACAACCAGGTGAGCGGCAGACGGATACCCTGTTCGATCATACCCATGCGATGCAGGGCCCACTTGACCGGAATCGGGTTGGACTCGATGCCCAGGTTGGTATGCAACGGCATCAGCCGGGTGTTGATCTGGTGAGCTCGGTCGGCGTCACTTGCGACCGCGGCGACGCACAGCTCATGCATGGCCCTGGGCGCAACGTTGGCGGTGACCGAGATATCGCCATTGCCGCCCATCAGCATGAACTCGCAGGCGGTGGAATCGTCACCGGAGTAGAGCATGAAACCGCTACCCTTGAGCCGCGCGATGAGGTCTTCGGCGCGTTCCAGGTTGCCGGTGGCATCCTTGAGACCAATGATGTTGTCGACCTCGGCGAGACGCATCACGGTCTCGTTGTAGAGATCGGAGCAGGTCCGGCCGGGCACGTTGTAGAGGATCACCGGCAAGCGGCTGCCCTCGGCCACCGCCTTGAAGTGACGATAGAGCCCTTCCTGGGTGGGCTTGTTGTAGTAGGGACATACCGACAGGCAGTAGTCGGCCCCCACTTCGCTGGCGTAGCGTGCCAGCTCCACGGCCTCGGAGGTGGCATTGGCCCCCGTGCCGGCGATCACCGGAATGCGTCCGTCGACCTCCTCCACCACCGCACGAATCACATCGAAGTGCTCGGCGAAGGACATGGTGGTCGGCTCGCCGGTGGTACCGGCCGCCACGATACCGTCGGTACCGTTGTCCAGGTGGAAGTTCACCAAGCGGCGCAACGCCTCCCAGTCGATATCGCCATTGGCCTTCATCGGCGTCGCCAGGGCGACGATACTGCCAGTGATCATCCTCTTGTCCTCTACGCCATATCCGCTCATGCCGCGCTCGGGCGTTGCACATCGACATCGTTCATCGAAAGAGCCACGAGCAAAGGGTAAATGGTACTCAGGCCGCACAAGCCTGTACAGCACGGCCGACGCGCTCTTGCCACTCGCTTTGACAGCGCGCCCCGGCCTGCGTGTAATGAAACGCCTTCACTACGACCAAGGAGCCTCGCATGACGCTTGCCATCGGCCAACCCATACCGGATTTCACCGCCGCCGCCACCGGCGATACCACCGTCTCGCTCTCCGCGCTCAAGGGACGCCAGGTGGTGGTCTACTTCTACCCCAAGGCCAGCACTCCCGGCTGCACCACCGAAGGCGGCGACTTCCGCGACCGCAAGGCCGATTTCGAGGCGGCCAATACGGTCATCCTCGGAGTCTCCCGGGACGGCATTCGCGCCCAGGAGAACTTCAAGGCCAAGCAGGCCTTCAACTTCGAACTGATTTCCGACAAGGACGAGGAAGTCTGCAAGCTGTTCGACGTCATCAAGCTGAAGAAGTTGTATGGCAAGGAGCATCTTGGCATCGAACGCAGCACTTTCCTGATCGATGCCGAAGGCAAGCTCGCCCGTGAGTGGCGCGGCGTCAAGGTCAAGGGGCATGCCCAGGAGGTACTGGAAGCCGCCCAGGCGCTTCACGCCGCCGGCTGAGGCCCGAAGGCGCTTCGTCAGGCACGCTGACGAAGCGCTTCCTCATTCCTCTGCCTGGTGCTCCAGTTCATCGGGCTGTTGCTCGTCATGGTATTGCCGGATGCCTCTTGGCCAGGCATAGACCAGCGCCTTGAGCAGCGTTGCCAGGGGGATGGCGAAGAAGATGCCCCAGAACCCCCAGACGCCGCCGAAGAACAGCACGGCCACGATGATCGATACCGGGTGCAGGTTGACCGCCTCGGAGAACAGGATCGGCACCAGCACGTTGCCATCGAGCGCCTGGATCACGCCATAGGCGATCAGTACGTAGAGGAACTGCTCGCTCATGCCGAAATGGAAACCAGCCACGGCGGCCACCGGCAGGGTCGCCACGGCGGCTCCGATGTAGGGAACCAGCACCGAGAACCCCACCAGCACGGCGAGAAGCGCCGAATAGGGCAGCCCGAAGAAGGCGAAGGTGAAGAACGATACCGTGCCGACGATGATGATCTCGACGAACTTGCCGCGTACGTAATTGGCGATCTGGGTATCCATCTCCTGCCAGATTCGCGTCATCAGCGAACGCTGCTGGGGCAGGAGCGATAGCGTAAAATTCACCAACTGCTCGCGGTCCTTGAGCAGGAAGAAGACCAGGATCGGCACCAGCACCAGGTAAATGATCAGGGCCAGGATGTTACCCAGCGAGGCCAGTGAAAGGGTCAGGGCGCGCTGACCGAACTGGGTCAGCTCGCGTCCCGCCACGGCGATCCACTCCTGGACCTGGTCCGGTGTGACCAGGTTGGGGTAACGCTCCTGCACGTCGTCCAGCCAGCGCTGGCCGCTGGCGACGATTCGTGGCGTTTCCTGCACCAGCCCCACGAGCTGGTTCCATATCAGTGGCATCAGAATGAAAGCCAGGGCCAGGAATACGCCGATGAAGGCAAGAAAGACCAACGTCACCGCCATCAGGTGCGGCACGCCGCGCCGCGTCAGGGCGTTGACACCGCCTTGCAACAGGAAAGCGATGACCAGGGCGGTGAGGAACGGCGCCAGCATGCGGCCGAAGAGAATCACCACGGCGAAGCCGAACACCAGCAGCACCAGCAGGATGACCGCTTCCTCGTCGGAGAAGTAGTGCTCGATCCAGCCCTTGAAAACCGCGCGCAAGGTCATGCGACAGGCTCCTCGCCCTTGCGCAGCCAGTAATGGTAGATCTCGCCGCGCTCCTCTCGTCCCACCAGCACATGAATGCTGTTCTCGGCGAAGGTTTCGAAGTCACGCCAGGAGCCAGCATCGGTCGCCATGATCTCGAGTACCTGGCCAGCCTTGAGCCGGGCCAGCGCCTGCTTGGCCTTCAACAATGGCAGCGGGCAGGGCAGGCCGCAGGCATCGAGTACATCATCTGGTTGCACAGCCATGTCGTCTCCCGGGAAAATATCGAACGTTCCTGCAAGTTAGGCAGCGGCCCTTGCAGGAAAGTGCAAAACCCTTGAGATTTAAAGGCACTTTGCGGGCCGAATCAATGTCGGATGGTTTATCCTCCGCCGCTTCGAACGAGATAGGCACATGCTGCGCAACTCCCGACTCAGCCTGACCACCGCTGCCACGGCCCTGGCCCTGGCCCTGGCGGCCCCCGCCCCGACGGTCGCCACGGAGGACTATAGACTACCCAGCCTGACCGGCAGCAGCCAGGCCATGCACGGCGAGGAGTTCCGCCTGGGCCGAGCCTGGCTGCGCCAGTTTCGCGCCCGGGCTCCACTCTGGCAGGACCCTATCGCACAGGAGTACATGGAATCGCTGGTATCGCGCCTGATTCCTTACAGCGGTCTCTCCGACACTCGCACCGTGGTCACGCTGGTGGACAACCGCGCCCTCAACGCCTTTGCCGTGCCGGGTGGGGTGATAGGTGTCAATACCGGCCTGTTCGCCTTCGCCAACGAGGAGGATGCCGTCGCTTCGGTGCTGGCCCACGAACTGGGCCACCTTTCCCAGCGCCACTTTGCCCGGGGGCAGGCGCGGGCCGAACAAACCCAGCTACCCGCCATGGCCGCGATGCTGGCCGGTATGTTGATTGCTGCCAGCGGCGGAGGTGACGCCGGCATCGCTGCCGCCATGGGTTCCCAGGCGGCCTTCATTCAGGATCAGCTCGCCTACTCGCGGCGCTTCGAGCAGGAAGCCGACCG
Source organism: Billgrantia zhangzhouensis (assembly GCF_021404465.1). GTDB lineage: Bacteria > Pseudomonadota > Gammaproteobacteria > Pseudomonadales > Halomonadaceae > Halomonas > Halomonas zhangzhouensis. The sequence continues at coordinate 133,133 of NZ_JABFTT010000006.1, forward strand.
CCTGGGCATGCAGACCATGGCCCAGGCCGGCTTCGACCCCGACGCCATGGTCAGGATGTTCCGCGCCATGCAGCGCCAGGTGAGCCTGCAGGGGGGGAACCCACCGGAGTTCCTTCTCACTCACCCGCTCACCGAGTCGCGTATCAGCGATGCCGAATCCCGTGCCTCTCAGCTCACCGCCGTGCGCCCCCGCGAGGGTGACCCGAGCTATCACTTGGTCCGCGCCCGGGCATTGCTGACGGTTCATCAGCGCGATCCGCAGCAAGCAGCAACGCGTCTGGCCCAAGACAACGCCCCGGAAGTTGCCAGGCGCTATCTGGACGCCCTGATCGCTGCCCATCAGGGGCAGACCGATACCGCGCTGACTCAGCTCGACTCCCTGGCCCAGGAGCTGCCCGACCTGGCCATCATGCCGGTGAGTGCCGCCGAAGTGGCGTTCGATGCCGGCCGCTACGACGATGCCATCGAACGCAGCCGACGCATCCTGCGCCTGATGCCTGGCCATATGCCGGCCACCCGCATCCTGGGCGAGGCCCTGCTGCAACGCGATCCTAACGAGGCTTACCGCATCCTGCGCGAGCTGTCCGACCGCCGTCCCGAGGACCCGCAGGTCTTCACTTTGCTCGCCGAAGCTGCGGGCCGCAGCGGCCGCGAGGCCTGGGGCCACCTGGCCCGGGCCGAGCAGATGCAGCTCACCGGCGACATTCAACGCGCGATTCGTCAGCTCGACGTGGCCCGCCAGGTCGCCGAGCAGAGCGGCGACACCAACGCCCGGGCGCGCATCGAGCAGCGGCGCGAGGACTTCGTCGGCTATCGCGAGACGATGGAGAAGTTCTGAGCCGCGAGCCGCGAGCCGCGAGCCACGAGCAGTTTAGGGTAAAAAAGCCCGAAGCCCGAAGCTCAGGAATTGAAATTGAGCATCCGCTCCAGCGGCTTGAGCGCGGCCCGACGCAGCTCGGCGTCGACGAAGATTTCGCCACTGCCTTCGCGCAAGGCGCCGGCCAGGTTGTCCAGCGCATTCATCGCCATCCACGGGCAGTGAGCGCAGCTCCTGCAGGTCGCGCCATTGCCGGCGGTGGGCGCCTCGAACAGGGTCTTCTCGGGCACCATCTGCTGCATCTTGAAGAAGATGCCACGGTCGGTGGCAACGATCAGCTTGTCGTGAGGCAGCTCCTTGGCCGCCTTGATCAACTGCGAGGTGGAGCCGGCCACGTCGGCCAGCGCCACCACCGAGGCCGGCGACTCCGGGTGCACCAACACGGCTGCCTCGGGATAGAGCCTTTTCAGGTCCTCGATTCCCTTGGCCTTGAACTCCTCGTGGACGATACAGGCACCGTCCCACAGCAGCATGTCGGCACCGGTCTTTTGCTGGATGTAGCTGCCCAGATGCTTGTCCGGCGCCCACAGGATCTTTTCGCCGCGGGCTTGCAGGTGCTCGATGACGTCCACCGCGATGGAAGAGGTCACCACCCAGTCGGCGCGCGCCTTGACCGCCGCCGATGTGTTGGCATAGACCACCACGGTACGGTCGGGATGCTGATCGCAGAAGGCACTGAACTCCTCGGCCGGGCAGCCGATGTCGAGCGAACAGGTCGCCTCCAGCGTAGGCATCAGCACACGCTTCTCGGGCGACAGGATCTTGGCCGTCTCGCCCATGAAACGCACTCCGGCCACTACCAGGGTATCGGCATCGTGGCGTGCACCGAAGCGGGCCATTTCCAACGAGTCGGCCACGCAGCCACCAGTCTCCTCGGCCAGCTGCTGGATGGCATCGTCGGTGTAGTAATGGGCGACGAGCACCGCATTGTGCTGAACGAGCAGACGCTTGATCTCCTCGATGCGAGCCTCGTCTTCGGCGGGAATGCGGGTGGGGCAGTAGGCGCGGGCGAGATGCTCACGCACCTCGACGCGGGAAGTCATGATCGTCATCGTGTCTACCACTGTGACTGGCAGGGGCTCCCCCTGCGTGTACCGGGTATATCGCGAGTCGTACGCTCCGTACGGGCGATACGCCTTGGGCCGGCAGCGTCTCTCGCCACCGGGCCCGTCACGTCATCTTACACCAGATTCCGCGGCGAAGTGACACTCCGCGGGACGCTCTGCCCTTGAGATGGAGCCATACCCGAGAAGTTCAACCCTCCCCGCCTGGAACGGACCGTGGGCGAATGCTATCTTGCCCAGCCTGCCAACAACGGAACGGACTCGTGCCGGTCAAACGTCGACTCCAGGAGCTCTCGCCCAGCCAGCGCACGATCCTGGATCTGCTGCGCAACCACGAGGGCTCATCCCGCGCCGAGCTGGCGGTGCTCGCCGGCCTCTCGCCCGCGGCCCTGACGCGCCAGATCAAGGAACTGCTGGATCTCGGCCTGGTCATGGAGGGCGCCCGGCGCTCCGGGCTGCGCGGCCAGCCCGCCCTGCCGCTCTCGCTGCGCCCCGAGGCGGCCTACTCCATCGGCCTGGCCTTCTCCCTGCATGAAATAGAGGTCGTCGGCATCGATTTCCGCGGCATTCGTGTCGCTCGGTTGAGCCGCCCGCTGCGCTGCCACGGCGCCACGGCGCTGACCCGGCAGTGCAGCGCCATGGTGCGCGAACTGGAGGGCATGCTGCCGCGGTGACCGGTGATCGGCGTCGGTATCGCCCTGCCCGGCTATTTCCGCCCCGGCAGGCCCATCGTCATGGAGACCTTCGACGCCCTGGTCGAGCTCGCCGGGGTCGACCTCGACATCTTTCTCTCCGCCTTCGAGCGCCCGACCTGGGTGGAGAACAACTCCACCGCCGCCGCGCTGGCCGAGTACTACAGCCGCACCGATCACCGGGTACGCCACCTCGCCCTGGTCAACGTCGGCTATGGCTTCAGCGCCGGCTTCGTGATCGACGGCAAACTCTATCGCGGCCGCCACGGCAACGCCGGAGAGATCGGCCGCCTCTATCCCCGTGGCACGCCGCGCCCCTCGGCGCTGGACTTGGTCGAGACCCTCCGCGCGAGCGGCACGCGGATCGCGGGCGGGGCCGACATCGATGCCGCCCTGGAACGCGCCGATCCCCGCCTCGACGCCTGGATCGAACGCGCCGGCGACCAACTGCATCATGCCATCTCTCTGCTCGACTGCACGCTCGCACCCGACGAAATTGTCCTCGGCGGCCAGATTCCCGCTCCCCTCGCCGCCAGGCTCGGCGACGCGGTTTCCCATCTGCGCGCCCAGCAAGGTCGCGACACCCGCTTTCGCGTCTCGCCTCTCGGGCCTCTTGCCTCGGCGCTCGGCGCGGCCTTCCTGCCGATCTATCGCACCTCCTCTCCACGCCTGGGTCAGTCCCCCTCACCCCGCGGCTGACGCCACCACGCCCGGCACTGTCATGGTGTCATTAAATTGACACCGTCAATTTAATATCATGCCCAGACGAACGGCGCCCCTGAGCGCTCCGTTGCCACGCGGCCCCGGCACCTGCACGGGCTGCGCCACTGCACAGAACCGGGAGAGGCGATATGCGTCCGAGCAAGACCCAAGCGACCCTGCTGGCGGCCACGCTGCTGGTGGCCGCACCCAACATGCCGGCCCTGGCCCAGGACTGGCCCAACGAAGAACTGGTGATCAGCGTGATCGTGCCGCACGCCGCGGGCGGCGGCACCGACTCCGCCATACGGCCACTGGTCGAGGAGATGCGCCAGCATCTGCCGGCGCGCCTGCAGGTGGCCAACATCGGCGGTGCCGGCAGCGCCCAGGGCACCGACGAGTTGCTGAGCCGGCCCGCCGACGGTTACTCCCTGCTCATTGCCGGCACCCACACCATCGGGGCCACCATGCAGGGTCTGACCGAGGGCTACCATGAACTCGAGCAGGTCGCCGCGCTCAACTGGGACGCCTTCATCGTCGCCGTGCTCGCCGACCGCCCCTACACCACCTTCGCCGAGTTGGTGGAAGCGGCCCAGGAGGAACCCGGCACCCTCTGCCTCGGCAACGCCGGCATGGGCGGCGCGACGGGGATCGCCTCGGTCGCCATCAACCTCGCTTTCGACCACGCCTTCAACGTCACACCCTTCGACGGCGGGCAAAATCTGCGCACGGACGTCCTCGGGGGGCGCTGCGAAGCGGGCATCTTCTCCCAGTCGGAACTGCTCTCCAATCTCGACGACTTCCAGCCGCTGGCTATCCTGACCGACGAGCGCAGCACCCTGGAGGCATTCCGCGAGGTTCCCACACTGGCCGAGGCGGGTTTCGACAATCTCGAGGTGCCCGGCGGCTCCTTCCGCTCCATCGCCGTGCGCGCGGGCACGCCGGACGAAGCCAAGCAGGCGCTGGCCGAGGCGATCGGCGCGGCTTACGAATCCGACGCCTACCAGCGCTTCATGCAGGAGCAGGGCATCATCTCCACCTTCTCCGTGCTCGACGAGGCCCAGGCCTATTTCGACGAGTTGGTGGCGGGCTACGAGCCGGTCGTGCGTGAAGCCGGCCTCTATCGCGAGTGATGGCGATGCCTGTTCGGCCTCCCCTTGCGCTGGCGCTCCCCCTTTCCCTGTTCCTGTTCGCGCTGGGTTACATCGCCTTCACCCTGAGCCTCGATGTGGAGCGCATGATCGGCGATGACGCGGGTTACGATCCGGGCAGCCGGATCGTGCCGCTCACGGTGGCCCTGATCCTGGCCGTCACCATGCTGTGGGAGGCACTCAAGGCACGCCATGGGGCGACGGCTTCGGCGGAGCACGGCGGCGAGGCGGGAGTGGAGCCGGCACCGAGACTGTTGGCACTCCATGTCGCCCTGGCGGTCGCCTTCGTCGTACTGTTTCGGCCCCTGGGCTTCATTCTCGCCTCCACCCTGCTGCTCTATGGCCTGACCCTGCTCAACCTGCGCCACGTGACGCATCGCATCGGCATGCTCGGCGGCCTCGCCGGGCTGGCCGGGCTGGCCGTCGCCCTGGCCTATGCCACCGCCCTCTACTCACTGGCGCGCGGGACGATCCGCGCCGGCTTCTGGCTGGCCCGGGAGCATGGCGCGACCCTGGCCCGGGAGCCCAACGCCCAGGCATTGTGTGTCGCCCTCGCGCTCGCCCTGGCCATGCTCCTGGCCGGGCAGGCGCTGCGCCGGCTGATCGCCGACCCACAGCGGCGCCTGCTGATCCAGGTGTCGGTCGGCGCGACCATGGCCGTCTATGTCGTCTTCCGTCTGCTGTTCCTCGTCCAACTGCCCGCCGGCCTGCTGAGCTGGTGATGGCGGGCCCCCATCCTCAAAGGTATTTCCATGCATGATTTGGCCGCCGGGTTGCAGCTCATACTGAGCATCGAGACCCTGCTGTGGATCGCCGCCGGCTCCATCCTCGGCATCGTGCTGGGCGCCCTGCCCGGGCTCTCCGCCACCATGGGCGTCGCGCTGATGCTGCCGGTCAGCTTCCACCTGCCCACCGCCACCGGTGTGGCAATGCTGCTCGCGGTCTACGCCGGCGCCGTGGCCGGCGCCTCCATACCGGCGATCCTGCTCGGCACCCCGGGCAACCCCAACGCCATCGCCACCATCGCCGACGGCTTGAAGATGGCCAAGCAGGGCCGCGCCGGACTGGCGCTAGGCAGCGCGGCCCTGGCCTCGCTGATCGGCGGCCTGTTCAGCCTCATCGTGCTGATGAGCTTCGCTCCGTTACTGGCGCGGGCGACCTTGCTGTTCGGGCCGGTGGAGAAGTTCGGCCTGGCCCTGCTTGGCCTAACGCTCATCGCCTCCATCTCCGGCGGTCAGGTCGTGCGCGGCATGGCCATGGCGGCCTTCGGCATCCTCCTGGCCCTGCTTGGTTCCGACCCTTATACCAACGCGCCGCGCATGCCCTTCCCCGAGATCTTCGCACGCACGCCCCTGCACAACGGCATCGAACTCATTCCCGCCCTGATCGGCCTGTTCGGCGTCTCCCAGGCCTTGGTCGATCTCGAACGCCTCAAGGCCCCCAGGCCGGCGGTCCCCGCCCTGCGCCTGCGCAACCTGTTTCCTTCCGCCGCGCGGCTGAAGCGGATGTGGCGCGTCCTGCTCGAATCGAGTGGCATCGGTACCCTCGTCGGCATGCTGCCCGGCGCGGGCGCCAGCATTGCCGTGTTCCTCGCCTACGACAGGGCCCGGGCGCTGACCCACACGCCGGACTCGGGCCTGGAAAGCACCGGTAGCGGCAGCGTCGAGGGCGTCATGGCACCGGAATCGGCCAACAATGCGGTGACCGGCGGCGCCATGGTCCCCGTTCTCACCCTGGGCATCCCTGGCGACGCGGCCACCGCCGTGGTACTGGGCGCGCTGATGATCCAGGGGGTGGTGCCGGGCAATGAGCTGTTCATGCACAACATGCCACTGGTCTACGCCATCTTCATCGGCATGGCCTTCGCCCTGGTCGCCATGTTCGCCTTCCAGCTCATCGGCGTGAGGCTGTTCCCGCACATTCTGCGCGTGCCACTCTCCTTGCTGATCCCCCTGGTACTGCTACTCTCCCTCGTCGGCACCTTCGCGGTGGACGGCCAAGCCGTGACCAAGGCCACCTACAACATGGGCGTCGCCCTGGCGATGGGCCTGATCGGCTACGCGATCAAGAAAGCCGGCTATCCCCTCGTGCCCCTGGTGCTGGGTCTGATCCTCGGCGCCATGCTCGAGGATAACTATCGCCTGGCCGTCAAGCTGGCGCGGGGCGACCAGTGGGTCTTCTTCCAGAGCCCGATTCTGCTCGGCATGCTCGCCCTCATCGCCCTAATCCTGTTCCTGCCACGGCTCAAGCGGGCCGGCATCCTCCGTGGAGCCCGCCCATGAGCGCCACTCGTCCGGTCACCTCCCTCACTCCCGTTGCCCCCAAGCGGCGGCGCGCCATGTTGGCCGCCGCCGGCAACAGCGCCGAACATGCCCATCTGCATGCGCAAGTCGCGGCGTTCGGCGAGGTCGCCCTGGCGGGCTTTCCCGAGCGCCCCCTGCCACCGGGCCCGCTGCGGGTCGCCGCCTGGAACGTGCAGCAGTGCCACTTTCCCCTGCGCAGCGGCAGACTGCTCGCCGCCCATGGCTTCGACATCGTGCTATTGAGCGAACTCGACGTGGGCATGCGCCGTACCGGCCAGCACGACTCGATTCGCCTGCTGGCCGAAGCCCAGCGCCATGGTCACGCCTTCGGGCTTGAATTTCTCGAACTGACCGCCCCCGCCAGCCCCTTCCACCCGACGCGGAGCGTCGAGGCCAACCTGCACGGTTTCCATGGCAACGGCCTCACCGCAGCGGCACAGCCCTCCGCCGTCGGCTTGATCCATCTCCCCAGCGAGGCGGACTGGTTCAGCGCACCGCGCCGCGGCCAGCACCGCCTGGGCGGACGCATGGCGCTAGCGGCACGCTTCGCGCGAGCGGGCGGCAGCATCGTCGTGGTTTCGGTGCACCTCGAGAGCGACACCGGCCCGGCGGGGCGGGGGCGTCAGATGGCCCATCTGCTCGAGGCCGTCGATGCCTTCGCCGCTGGCGACCCCGTGCTGATCGGCGGCGACTTCAATGCCGGCGCCCGCCATCCCCACCGAGATCATCGCGACGAGCCGCTGTTCGATATCGCCCGCGACCACGGTTATGCCTGGGAAGACTTCAATCTGTCCGCGCCGACCTCACGCCACAGCCTCGTACCCAACGCTGCCCAGCAGGCCGACGCTCATTACGACTGGTTCTTCGCCCGGGGGCTGGTCGGCACGGCCCCTCGCATCGTGCCGGCTCTCGACGGTGACACGCCCCTCTCCGACCATGAACTCATCGCCGTCACCATCGAACCGGCGGCCTGAAGCCAGGCCACGGAGCGAGGCAGCCCCCAGGTAACGCAACGCGAGACGCTTCGAGATGCCACGAGACCCTCAAGAGATGCTGCCGGTAGCGGCCGCCACCCGCGCCAAGTTCTTCGCCGACGGCCGCGCACGGCCCTATCCCGGCAACACCATCGTCACGCACCTGGCCCCCCACGGGGCCGACTTCGCCGCCCTGGTTGAACTGTCGCGGGAGCTACGCACCGCCCCTGGCACTCGGGCCCACACCTTCCTGCCCTGCGACAGCTTCCACATGACGCTCTTTCGCGGTGTCAACGACCGGTTGCGCGATCCCCGGGAATGGCCGGAGGACATCGACCTCGACACCCCCCTGGACAGCGTGACGGACATCTTTCTGCAACGCCTGGCCGGGGTCCGGCTACCGGAACGCTTCCCCATGCGCCCCTGCGCACTGACGCTCAATGCCAGCGGTGAGATCCAACTGATCCTGCGCGGGAAGGACGCGGCCACCGAACGGGCCCTCGCCACGGCGCGCCATACCCTGCACCACCGTCTGCGTCATCGGCGCAGCGGAGACGACGCCTACCGTTTCCATATCACGCTCGCCTATCGTACTCGCGCGCTCAGCGTGGCCAGCCATGCCGAACTGGAACGCCATCTCGTAGAGCGTTACCGGCGCTTCGCATCGAGCTGCACCACACTCACCCTGCATACCCCGACTCTATGCCGCTATCGGGATATGCTGGCCTTCGCTGGCGTCGCGCCGCTCACCGGCGCGTAAAACGGACACGCCCCCGCCTCGCAAGCGAGACGGGGGCGTCGGCAATCTGGTGGGTCGTGTAGGATTCGAACCTACGACCAATTGGTTAAAAGCCAACTGCTCTACCAACTGAGCTAACGACCCAGCACTTGTAGCAAGCTTCCAGGCCCGGAAGTGGTGGGTCGTGTAGGATTCGAACCTACGACCAATTGGTTAAAAGCCAACTGCTCTACCAACTGAGCTAACGACCCTTCCGAACGGGTGCAGATATTACTGATCACACCCTTGGCTGGCAAGGACTTTTTTTGACTTTCGTCCTGCCTGCGTTCGCTATCTGCCCTTGGGGCTCCTGGGCTTACGCATCGCCTGCACCGGGCGGCGCTTGTGCTTGTCACGGCTCCAGCGGTTCTTCTCGTCCGGCGTCAGCTCGGGCACCTTGCGTGGCGCCAGGCCGGCCGCCAGGGCCAGGTCGTCGATTTCGTCCTGGGAGAGTTCCACCCACTCACCGGCCTTGGCCCGCTTGTCGAGGAAGATATTGCCATAGCGTACCCGCTTCAGGCGGCTGACCGTCAGCCCCTGGGACTCCCATAGGCGGCGAACCTCGCGGTTGCGCCCTTCCATGATCACCACGTGAAACCAGGTGTTGATGCCCTCGCCGCCGAATTCCTGCACGTCGGTGAAGCGCGCCGGCCCGTCCTCGAGCATGACGCCCTCGACCATGGCCACCACGTGCTCCTTGCGCACTTCTCCCATCACCCTCACGGCGTACTCGCGCTCGATCTGGGTGGAAGGATGCATCAGCCGGTTGGCCAGCTCGCCGTCGGTGGTGAACAGCAGCAGACCGCTGGTATTGATGTCCAGGCGGCCAATGGCGATCCAACGCTCGCCCTTCAGGCGCGGCAGGCGTTCGAACACGGTTCGCCGGCCTTCCGGATCCTTGCGCGTGCACAACTCGCCTTCCGGTTTGTTGTACATGATCACCCGGCGCGGCGTTTCCTCGGCCCCACGCAGGGTCACCGGGCGGTCGTCGAAGGCGACCCGGTCGCGCATCTCGATGCGGTCGCCGAGGGAGGCAACCTTGCCGTTGACCTTGACGCGCCCGGCCTCGATGGCCGCTTCCATCTCGCGGCGCGAGCCCAGGCCGGCGCGGGCCAGGACCTTCTGCAGTTTTTCGGTGTTGCTGGTCATGTGTCGTCTGACTTCTCGTCTACGGTGGATTCCGCCCCCGCTCCGCCGTCATCATCGACGCTGGTGCGGGCACGTTCGGCCAGGCGTGCCTCGAGATCGGCAAAGCTCAGCCCTGGCCTGTCGGACGCCTTCCCGGCGTGTGCTACGTCGGCCGTCCCGGCCGTCGCTTCGGCAAGCGTATCCTCTGTGGCGATACGCTCATTCCCATCTTCGCTATCTTCGCCGTCTTCGTCTTCGAAGTCGTCACCGCCGTCACCGACGTCTTCCTCGCTTCCGCTCGATGCCTCATCGGCCTGCGCCAGCAGAGTGCTGGGCGGCGGCGGCGCCTCATCCTCGAATATCGGCTCCGCCATCCCCTTCAGCTCATGCATGGGCGGCAGTTCGTCCAGCGTCTTGAGCCCGAAGTCGTCAAGGAACTGGCGAGTGGTGGCATAAACCGCCGGGCGGCCCGGTACGTCACGATGTCCGACCACCCGAATCCAGCCGCGTTCGGCCAGTGTGCGCATGATCGAACTGCTCACCGCTACCCCGCGCACCTCCTCGATGTCGCCGCGAGTCACCGGCTGGCGATAGGCAATCAACGCCAGGGTTTCCAGCAAAGCCCGGGAGTAGCGCTGTGGACGCTCGTCCCACAAGCGCGACACCCAAGGCGAAAGACGTGGACGAATACGCAGTTGGTAGCCCGAAGCCGTCTCGATCAGCTCCATGGCACCACGGTCGTGGCGCGCCGCAACTTGCTCCAGCGCCTCACGCAGACTGCGCCGTTGCGGCCTCTCGTGGTCGTCGAACAACCCTTCGAGGCGCTCCAGCGACAGCGGCTCGGCGGCAGCAAGCAGGGCCGCCTCGAGGATCTCGTCGAGGCTGTCAGGCAGCTCCATGGCCGTCATGCGGTATCGCCCTCCCCGGACATCCTCTCCTCTGCTTCGACCAAGGATTCTACGGCAAAAGGGCTCTCGACATCGGTACCGTCGTCGTAGACCTCCTCCTCGGCTTGCTCTCGCGGCGCCCGGGCACGCACATGGATCGGCGATAGCGGGGCGTTCTGCACGATTTCGATCATCGCCTCCTTGGCTAGTTCGAGAATGGCCATGAAGGTGACGATAACACCGGCGCGTCCCTCCTCCAGGGTGAACAGCGCCTCGAACGGCGTGTAGTGCTCGTGATTGAGCCGGTCCATGATCGCCAGCATGCGCTCGCGGGTCGATAGTACCTCGCGTCCCACCTGGTGGGCCTGGTTGAGTTCGGCACGGCGCAGGATGCCGGCCAGGGCCCCGAGCAACTCGTCGAGCTCCACGTCGGGGTGGATCACCCTTGCCTGCAACGGCGGCAGCGCCGCCCGCGCCGGAAACCAGTCGCGGCCCACCCGCGGCAGCTCGGCCAACGCCTCGGCAGCGCTCTTGAGCTGCTCGTACTCCTGCAGGCGGCGGATCAGCTCGGCGCGCGGATCCTCCTCCTCGTCATCGCCCGCCTCCTTGGGCGGGCGCGGCAGCAGCGTACGCGACTTGATCTCGGCCAGCATCGCTGCCATCAGCAGATACTCGCCGGCCAGCTCGATCTCCATGGCCTTCATCAGCTCCACGTATTCGATGTACTGGCGAGTGATGGCGGCCACGTCGATGGCCAGGATATCCAGGTTCTGGCGACGAATCAGATAAAGCAGCAGGTCGAGCGGCCCCTCGAAGGCTTCGAGAAAGATTCGCAGCGCTTCCGGCGGAATGTAGAGATCCTCGGGCAGCTCGGTGATCGGCTCGTCGAACAGACGCGCCAGTGCCTCCGTCTGCACCGCGGCATCGGACGTCTCGTGCCGCTCCGGCGTGTCCATCTGGGGCATCTCGCTCACGCGGGGCCTGGCCTCCCGGCAGGGCTCGTCTGAAGGTCGATCGCACAGTCTAGCAAGAGCGCAAGGGTCAGGGTAAGCCCGATTCAGCCTTCGTACCAGCGTCCATCGGGATCCCGCCGAGCGGCTCCACCGATGCCACCTCCCCGCGAATGCGGGCGCCGGCGACGCATTCCAGCCGCCTGGCCTCCAGGGAGCCCTCAACGCGCGCCTGCGATAGCAGCGTGATCTTGTCGCCGGCCTTGACCATGCCTGCCACTTGCCCATCTACGCTGACCTTATGGCCTTCCAGATACGACGATACCCTACCGCTCATCGTCACCATGACAGGATGGTCCTGGGCAATGATGGCGCCTTCGATGCGACCCTTGACCACTACCGGTTCACGCGCAACCAGGTTGCCCGACACGTGCGTCGCCAAGCCGATACGGCTGCCTTCGGGAAAATGGGCGGTGGGCGACGTCTCGACACTTGCCGTCTCGACAACCTGCTCGCTCATTGGCTCGGCCGGAAGCGGATGCGCTCGGGCAGCCGCCACTTCCGGCGCCGCGCTCGGCGGCAGGTCCGCCGCCAGGCGTTGTTTCTTGCGCCGTCCGCCATCCCAGACGATCAGCGTCATGGTGGCCACGCCAAGAAAGATAAGCCATGTCTGAATGCCCACGTTCCTACTCCATGTCCTCGTATCATTCCTTATAGGTGTCAGGTCTCGCGCACGGTGTCGAGAAAAGGCTGCTGGATACTGCATAGCTCAACGCTTTGATATCACCACAAGCGAGCTAGGCTGCTTGGCTACTCGTCGATCTTGGAGGGCTGCATGTTCCACAAGGCAAAGCATCGTCAACCGGAGGCAACGGCGACCAGCGTCGTCACCACCGATACCGACCGGACTCCGCTCCGCCAGGAGATGTCCGCGCCACGATCCAGCGTTTCGGTGATCGGCAGCCACACTAGCGTACACGGGACCATCGATGCCGGTGAGGACCTGACCGTCGAAGGACACGTCGAGGGAACGATCACCTGCAAGCAGAATACCGTCACCCTGGGGGATGGGAGCCGTATTCTCGGCGATGTCTACGCCCATACCCTGCATGTTTCTGGTGAGGTCGAAGGTAACCTGGTGGCATCGCACCGGGCCACGATTCACAAGAGCGCCAATGTCAGGGGAACGATCGTGACACCGTGCCTGATGCTCGAGGATGGCAGCGCTTTCCATGGCAATATCGACATGGATCCCGAGAATGCCCTTCTCAAGGAGGCTTTCGGAGAGCTTGCCGCCAGCAGACAAGCCCCCTCCTTCTCGCCGTTCGAGGATGGCGACACCGAGAAGGATGGCTCCGGCGAGCCCTTCACCGAACCTAGGCAAGATAGCGAGCCCCGGCAGGCGGAAGATTCGACCTGACCCGATTCGCCTACTCCGCCGTCTCGGCCTTGCGAAAGCGGCCGGTGTAGTCGAAGAGTTTCTCGCGCACCTGCCAGTGGCGCCCCACCTTGCGCCCCACGACGAAGTCGGGGTGGCGCAGACGCCGACGCTCGGCGATGACTTCCTCCGCGCTCATTGGCTGCCAGCGCGCTCCCGGTGCGCGCAGGTGGTCGCGTAGGAACACGGCACCGAAGGCGGCACGCTGGGCGGGGGTTTCCAGGGCAAACCACTCACTCAGGCTCGCCCCATCCTCGTCATGATAGGTGACCTTGAGCCGTGGCAGCCCACGCCCATTGACGGTGGCTTCGAGCTGCATGCCGGCTACCCGCAGCACGCGGGCATCTCTGAGGCGCAGCGCCTCCTTGAGCTTGTCGTCGGCATCGACCAGCAGGGTTTGGCAGCCGTGGCAGCGCCGCGCGGCGATATCGTTCTCGGCGCCGCAGTCGCCACACACCTTGAAGCGAAAGCGAAAATCGCACTGGCCGCGCTTGCCCGATTCGTCCTCGACCAGCCCCTGACAGCGGCGGCCGAAGTGTTCGATGACGATCTCGCCCTCCTTGCGACCCCAGAACAGGTTGGCGTGGCCGCAGGCGGGGCACTCGACCTGTACCGGCTCGGTGTCCGAGGCCGGGCGCGGGCTGCCCACTTCCGGCGCGTAGAGGTCCCAGGGATTGCCGGCGTAGTCGAGGATCAGGCAGTCGCCCTTGCCCGGGGCCAGGCGCAGGCCGCGACCGACGATCTGCTGGTAGAGACTCACCGACTCGGTAGGCCGCAAAATGGCGATCAGATCGACATGAGGCGCGTCGAAGCCGGTGGTGAGCACCGCCACGTTGACCAGGTACTTGAGTTCGCAGGCCTTGAAGGCGGCAATGATGCGTTCTCGCTCGCGCGATGGCGTCTCGCCGGTGATCAGCGCCGCCTCGGCGGCCGGCAGGTAGCCGAGCACCTCCTCGGCATGAGCCACGGTGGCAGCGAACAGCATCACACCACGACGCTTGGCGGCGCGCTCGACGATCTCGGCGACGATGCCCGGCGTGGCGCGGTTGCCCGCCGTCACCCGGTTGAGTTCCTCTTCCCGGAACAGGCCGTTCGCGCTTGGCGCCAGCGCCGAGAAATCGTAGCGTTCGACCGCCGCATCGATACGTCTCGGCGGCGCAAGGTAACCCTGCTTGACCATCAGCCGCAGCGGCTGCTCGAACACGCAATCGCGAAAGAAGCAATCCTCGTCACCGCGCACCATACCGTGATGATGGCGATGGTAGATGAAGCCCTGCCCCAGGCGATAAGGCGTGGCGGTCAGCCCCAGCACCTTCAGCCGGGGATTGGCCCGGCGCAGGCGTTCGATCACACGACGGTAGCTGGCATCCTTGTCCGGCGAGACCCGGTGGCATTCATCGATCACCAACAAGGTGAATTGGCCCTGTTCCTGAGCGGACGCATCGAAGTACTCGATGTTGCGCACCACCGACTGTACCGAGCCGAACACCACTTGACGGGCACTCTCCTTGCGCCCCAGCCCGGCGCTGAAGATATCCGCCTCGAGCCCATAGGCCAGGAACTTGGCATGGTTCTGCTCCACCAGCTCGCGCACATGGGCCAGCACCAGTACCCGCCCGCGAGCAAGTCGCGCCAACTCGGCGATCACCAGCGACTTGCCGCTGCCGGTGGGCAACACCACCACCGCCGGCTCGTCGGAGTTGCGAAAGTGTGTTACGACGCGGTGCACGGCCTCGTGCTGGTAGGGCCGCAGCGATGGCGCGGTCACTACGAACCCTTGAAGCGCGGCTCACGACCGGCCATCCGGGCCGCCACCGCTTCCAGTTGTTCCTCGCCGCCGAGCAGGCCGCGCTGCAGACTGGCCTCCAGCGCCAGGCGCTCGCGCTCGGACATGCCGGCCGAGCGGGCGAAGAGTTCACGCGCCGCAGCCACTGCCTTGGGCGAGCGGGCCGCCACCGACGTGGCGATATCGCGTGCGATACGATGGGGGTCGTCGGCCAGACGAGTGGCCAGGCCGAGCGAAACGGCTTCGCGACCGTCCACTTTGCGCCCGGTCCAGGCCAGCTCGCGCAACACGTCGCTGCGAATACTCTCTCCTGTCACGCTGATGCCCATGTCGGGAATGATGCCCCAGACGATCTCCAGCAACGCCAACCGGGCCTCGGGATGTACGACACGAACATCAGCGCCCAGGGCGATCTGCAACCCACCGCCATAGACATGCCCATGCAAGGCGGCAATCACCGGTACGCCGGCGTCGCGCCAACCCAGCGCCAGGCGCTGCACCGGGTTGATGCCCTGCTCGTCGGGAGCCAGCAGCGAGGGCAGCCGCTCCGGGCGGGACATGATCGCGGCCATGTCGAGTCCAGCACAGAAACTCTCTCCCTCACCTTCGAGCACCACGGCACGCAGCCCTTCGAGTTCGCACAGGTGCTGCTGTGCCGCCAGCAGCGCGTCGATCATTGCCCAGTCGAGACCATTGTGCTCGCGCGGCCGTGCCAGGGTAACCTCGGCGACGTGGTCTTGAAACGCCAGTGTCACCCGTTCATGGAAAACTTGTCGTGTCATGCCTGCTGCCTCGTGTCGTCCACCCAGGCAGTCTGGCGCGACGGCTACAGTTGTCAAACATTCGTTTCAATTTCCTTCAATGGTTGTTCGCCGGTTCGTCTATAGTAAAGATTCAGTGCTGTGTCGGACGAGGCCACGAGAGGGCATAGGTGATGCATGTGGCTTACGTCATACCAGTGGATGGAATCACTGCTTCATCAGACCTAGACGTCGCGAAACTTGATGAAGGTCATGCAAACCGGGGGTATTTCTAGAGCACCATGTCAACCGCAGGATTTGCGGTGGGAGTGACTGTTGCTCGACCTTCGACAAGAGGACACTGCCATGCCAGAAAGACCAACCACGAACGCTAGGCTCGCCCTGGTACTGGATGAGTTCTTGACACTCGCAGAGGCACACGAGCGCGCCGAGGTGGCACGCTACCGACGCCTCGCCTTCAGTTTCCTACCCTTCGATACCGCCGTGAGCCGCTTGATGGCCTCGCTGGGTATCCAGTGCGAAATGCGCGTCGAGGAACTGCGCCGCCTCTCGCGCCAACTGGACCTATCGGAACCCCATGCGATTCAGCCTTCTCAGGCCACCGTGCCTCCTCCCTTCTTCATCGATACGCCTTTCCTGGCCTTCGAGACCTTGACCCAGGCGGTGAACGATGCCGAAACCTCGCTGCGCTTCCACAAGCATCTGCGTGAAGCCAGTACCGTTCCGGCTCTCTATCCCGCCCTGACCTCGGTAATCAAGCAGAAACAGGCGGAACAGGCCGTGCTGGAGGGGTTTCTCGCCTCCCGTAACGAGTTTGCTCAGATGGAACAGCGCGCCTGAGGCTAGGCAGCGCCTGTCGGATTCACAGCATCACGGCTGGGACGAGCCAGAACAGCGTGGAACGAAGAGGCGGCCCGGGGCCGCCTCATTCATTTTGCCGGGAGCGAACTCAGCCCAGCCATACGCGAGCGTTGCGGAACAGACGCATCCAGGCCCCGTCGCGGGTCCATTCCGCGGGGCGCCAGGAATTGGTTACCGCCCGCACCACGCGCTCGGGATGCGGCATCATGATGGTGACACGACCGTCCGGAGTGGTCAGGCCGGTGATGCCGGAAGGCGAACCGTTGGGGTTGGCCGGGTAATGGGTGGTCACTTGGCCGTAGTTGTCGATATAGCGCAGGGCGACCTGCGCACTGCCCTGCATGCTGCGCAGATGAGCGCTGTTGCGGAACTCGGCGCGCCCCTCGCCATGGGCCACGGCGATAGGCAGCCTCGAGCCCTCCATGCCAGCCAGCAGAATCGATGGGCTCTGCTCCACCTGCACCATGGCCACCCGCGCCTCGAACTGCTCGGACTCGTTGCGCACGAAGCGCGGCCAGTTCTCGGCGCCGGGAATCAACTCCTTCAACTGGGCAAGCATCTGGCAGCCGTTGCACACGCCGAGGCCGAAGCTGTCGTCGCGCTCGAAGAACGCCGCGAACTGCTCCCGTGCGCGCGGGTTGAACAACACCGACTTGGCCCAGCCGCCACCGGCACCCAGCACGTCGCCGTAGGAGAAGCCGCCGCAGGCGACCAACCCCTTGAACGCTTCGAGGGAGACCCGCCCTTCAAGGATATCGCTCATGTGCACGTCCACCGCCTCGAAGCCGGCATGGTCGAAGGCCCAAGCCATCTCCAGGTGGCCGTTGACGCCCTGTTCACGCAGGATGGCCACCGCCGGGCGCGCCGTGTTGACGAAGGGGGCCGCAACGTCCTCGTCGACCTCGAAGGTAGCACTGACCGAGAGGCCCGGGTCGCGGCCATCGAGCAGGCCGTCGAACTCGTTCTTGGCGCAGTCGGGGTTATCGCGCAGCGCCTGCATGCGATAGCTGGTCTCGGCCCAGGTACGCTGGGCCAGCAGCCGGGTGGTCTCGAGCAGCGGCTCCTCGAACAGGGTCACGCGCACTTGGTCATCGTAGCGTGGCCGGGCAATGACACCGCAGGTCTCGATACCGGCGGCGGCAAACTGGGCCAGCACTTCCTCGGTATGTTGCCGATTGACCTGGATCACTGCGCCAAGCTCCTCGGCAAACAGCGCATCCACCGCCTGGGTCGGCTCATCGATCAGCCAGTCGAGCTTGATCTCGAGACCGGCATGGGCAGCAAAGGCCATCTCCAGCAACGTGACCAGCAGGCCGCCGTCGCTGCGGTCGTGATAGGCCAGCAGCTTGCCATCGGCGTTGAGCCCCTGGATCACGGCGAAGAAGGCCTTGAGGTCGTCAGGGTCGTCGAGGTCGGGGCACTCGTCGCCGAGCTGACCGTAGACCTGCGCCAGCGCAGAGCCGCCCAGGCGGTTCTTGCCACCGCCCAGGTCGATCAGGATCAGGTCTGACTCGTCCTGGTCGAGGTTGATCTGCGGCGTGAGGGTCTTCAGCGCATCGGTGACCGGGGCGAAGCCGGTGACCACCAGCGACAGCGGCGCGGTGATGCTCTTTTCCTCAGCCTCGTCACCCTCCCCGGCCTGCCAGGCGGTGCGCATGGACATGGAGTCCTTGCCCACCGGAATGGCGATGCCGAGCTTCGGGCAGAGTTCCATGCCCACGGCGTGAACGGCATCGTACAGCGCCTGGTTCTCGCCGACATGATCCGCGGCGCTCATCCAGTTGGCGGAGAGCTTGATGTCGCCGAGCTTAGCGATGGGCGCTGCCGCCAGGTTGGTAATGGTCTCGGCCACTGCCAGCCGGGCGCTCGCGGCCGGGTCGATCAATGCCACCGGCGGGCGCTCGCCCATGGCCATCGCCTCACCGGCATGGGTATCGAAGCTTGCGGTGGTCACGGCAACGTCGGCCACCGGCACCTGCCACGGACCGACCATCTGGTCGCGGGCCACCATGCCGGTGATGGAGCGGTCGCCGATGGTGATCAGGAAGCTCTTCGAGGCCACCGTAGGCAGGCGCAGCACACGCTCCATCGCCTCGCGCAGATCGAGGTTGTCGAGCATTACGCCGGGCAGCTCCAGCGACTCGCGCTGGAACTCGCGCTGCATCTTGGGCGGCTTGCCGAACAGCACGCTCATCGGTAGGTCGACCGGTTTCGTCGTGAAATGGCCGTCGCGCACTTCGAGATGATGCGACTCGACGGCCTCGCCCACCACCGCGTAGGGGCAACGTTCACGCTCGCACAGCGCATCGAAGGTATCGAGATCCTCCGGCGCCACCGCCAGCACGTAGCGCTCCTGGGCCTCGTTGCACCAGATCTCCAGCGGGCTCATGCCGGGCTCGGCGTTGGGCACCGCACGCAGCTCGAAGCGGCCACCGCGCTCGCCGTCCTTGACCAGCTCAGGCAGGGCGTTGGAGAGACCGCCGGCGCCGACATCATGGATGAAGCGGATGGGGTTGGCCTCGCCCAACGCCCAGCAGCGGTCGATCACCTCTTGGGCACGCCGCTCGATCTCGGCGTTCTCGCGCTGCACCGAGGCGAAGTCGAGGTCGGCGCTGGAGGCACCGGAGGCCATCGACGAGGCCGCACCGCCGCCCAGGCCGATCAGCATGGCGGGCCCGCCCATCACGATCAGCTTGCCGCCCACCGGGATCTCGCCCTTCTGGACGTGGCCCTCGCGGATGTTGCCGTAGCCGCCGGCGATCATGATCGGCTTGTGGTAGCCGCGACGCTCGATGCCGCCGGCTCCCAGGGTGTCCTGTTCGTAGGTACGGAAGTAGCCAGTCAGGTTGGGACGACCGAACTCATTGTTGAACGAGGCCCCACCGATCGGTCCTTCGAGCATGATCGAAAGCGCCGACTGCATGCGCTCGGGCTTGCCGTAATCGAACGCCTCCCAGGGCTGAACGAACTCGGGAATACGCAGGTTGGAAACGGTAAAGCCGGTCAGGCCCGCCTTGGGCTTGCCGCCGATACCCGTCGCCCCTTCGTCGCGGATCTCGCCGCCGGCGCCCGTGGCCGCACCCGGGAAGGGGGCAATGGCAGTGGGATGGTTGTGGGTCTCCACCTTCATCAGGATATGGATCGGCTCGCGATGCGCGGCGTACACCGCGCGCTCCGCAGCCTTGCCGGTCAGCGGCGCGGCGAAGAAACGACCTGCCTCGGTGCCCTTGATCACGGCAGCGTTGTCGCTGTAGGCCGAAAGGATGTCCGCGGGCGAGGCCTGGTAAGTGTTCTTGATCATCTTGAACAGCGAGTGGCTCTGCGCCTCGCCGTCGATTATCCAGTCGGCGTTGAAGATCTTGTGCCGACAGTGCTCGGAGTTGGCCTGGGCGAACATCATCAGCTCGACGTCGGTAGGGTTGCGCTGAAGTTCGCGGAACGCCCCGACCAGATAGTCGATCTCGTCCTCGGCCAGCGCCAGGCCCAGCGCGACGTTGGCCTCCTCCAGCGCTGCGCGACCGCCTTCCAGGATATCCACCCGCCCCAGCGGAGCCGGCTCGTGATGGGCAAACAGCCGAGCGGCATCGGAGGCGTCGGTCAGTACGCTCTCGGTCATGCGGTCGTGGAGGATCTCGACCATTGCGGTGAAAGCCGCCTCGGACATCGGCGCCTTGAGCGCCACCCGATAGGCGATGCCGCGCTCGAGTCGGCGTACCCGGGCCAGACCACAGTTGTGGGCAATGTCAGTGGCCTTGGACGACCATGGCGACTGGGTGCCGATTCGCGGCACCACCAGGAACAACTGGCCTTCGGCATGGTCCGCATCCTGGGAGTCATCGCCCGCGCTCCTGCTGCCGTAGTCGAGCAGTCGGCCGAGGAGAGCCCGTTCATCGTCGGACAGTTGATCGTCGTGATCCACGAAATGCACGTAATTGGCGTGCAGGGACTCGACCTCGGGAACCCGTGCGCGCAGGGCAGCCAGCAGCTTGTCGTGACGGAAAGCGGAAAGGGCAGGCGCGCCTCGAAGTTCGAGCATGTCTTGAAGCCTCTGAAGCAAGCGGAGGAAGGGGCCGCAAGGCGGCGCAGAAAGGCGCTATGATACTGGAAAGCAGTGGGCATACGAAATGCAGCGGGTGACAGCCGCGGCTCGTGCCGTTATGGTGAAGCTCTCATCGCCGATCGTCACCTGAATGCCCGAGCTTGATAACCGTATCCTGCTGAGCCGCTTGCGCCTGGCCGCCCTGTTGCTGCTGGGGGTCGTGCTGTGCCTGACACCCTATCGCCACTTCAAGCCCGCCGGCGGCCTGCTGGAAGAGGTACGCGAGCGCGACTTCATCAGCATCCACACGCGCAACACGCCAACCACCTATTACGAGGGACGTCACGGCCCGACGGGCTTCGAGTATGAGCTGATGCGCCGTTTCGCCGAGTTCCTCGGCGTCAGCCTGACGCTGGATGCCCGCCATCACATTCAGAGCGCGCTGGACACGGTGCGCGAGGAAGGCGACCTGGCCGCCGCCTCCCTGCCTCTCGATTTGACCCAGCAGGATCTCATCTATAGCCGTCCGATCCTCGACCTGCAACCGCTATTGGTCTATCGCCGCGGCCTGCCGCCGGTCAACTCCCCCGAAGGCCTTGCGGGCCTGACCATCGGCACCATTCGCGGCTCGGGTACCGACCGCGTACTGCGCGAGCTGCAGGCCGAGCACCCGGAGCTGGGCTGGCAGGAATCATCGGACCTGGAAGTAGCTGAACTGCTCGGTCGTGTAGAGAACGGCAGCCTGGATGCCGCCGTGCTTTTCGAGCACCAATTCCGTATCAACCGCATTTTCTTTCCCGGGGTGGAGCGCGGTTTCCCGCTGGGCAAACCGCTGACCATGGCCTGGGCCTTTCCCGCCCGGGGCGGCCTCGGACTCCAGCAGGAGGCCAACCGTTTCCTCGCCGAGCTGCAGCGCGAAGGGTGGCTCGACGAACTGGTCGCCCGCCACTTCGGCCATGACGATTATCTGGAGTACGTCGGCGCCAGGGTCTTCATCGATCACCTCAACGAGCGCTTGCCCACCTATGCCGAACTGTTCCGCGAGGCGGCCCGCAACACCGGCTTCGACTGGAAACTGCTGGCAGCGCTGGGCTACCAGGAGTCGCACTGGGATCCCGAAGCCACCTCCCCTACCGGTGTGCGGGGCCTGATGATGCTGACGCTGCCCACCGCCGGAGAGGTGGGGGTGGAGGATCGTCTCGACCCGGCCCAGAGCATCAATGGGGGCTCGCGTTACCTGCGCCAGCTCAAGGAGCGTCTGCCCGAGTCGATCCAAGGCGACGATCGCCTCTACATGGCCATGGCAGCCTACAACGTAGGGCTCGGCCATTTGTACGACGCACGCACTATCACCGAGGAAATGGGGGGCGACCCCGACAGTTGGGAAGACGTCCGCGAGGCCCTGCCCTTGCTGCAGCAGCACGAGTGGCACAGCAAGACCCGTCACGGCTATGCCCGTGGTGGCGAGCCGGTCATTTACGTGCGCAACATTCGGCGCTACTACGAGATCCTGACCTACGTCGATCGCAGCCAGCAGCAGTACCTGCAGCTCAACGAACTGGCAAACGGCGAGGACGATGAAGCGCCTCTGTTCGACATCATTTCCCCTCTGCTCTAGAAGAACGTGACCATGTATCGTCGTGCCGTCTTCTTCACTTGCCTGGCCTTCGTGCCGCTCACTAGGCGCTCCTCGGCCGGCAGGGCGCGGTCACGCTGGTCGAAGGGCCATTGGACGTAGCGGCCATCATGCAGGCCGCCGACGATGCGCTCTACCGCGCCAAGGCCGAAGGACGCAATCGGGTCAGGGGCGCTCCGTCGTTAACCACCATCGAGCGTGCCTGATGCCGCTTCGCCACCCTCGCGCCTGGCTTCGAAGAAGGCCTTGAGCAGACGGGAAGCGCGTGCCGCCAGCACGCCCCCTTCCACCGCAACCCGGTGATTATGCCAAGGCTGGGCAAAGAGATTGGCCTTGGATTCCACCATGCCGGTACGCGGTTCGGCGGCGCCATACACCACACGCGCGATGCGTGCGTGAATGATCGCCCCGGTGCACATCAGGCAAGGCTCCAGGGTGACATAGAGGGTGCAGCCATCGAGACGGTAGTTGCCCAACCGCTCGGCCGCCGCGCGCAGCGCACGAATCTCGGCATGAGCACTGGGGTCGTGGCCCGAGATCGGCGCATTATAGCCGGCACCGACGATCTCTCCCGCAGGATCCACCACCACGGCTCCCACCGGCACCTCGCCGACGGCCAACCCCTCGCGGGCCTGATCCAGCGCCCGGTGCATGTAGAATTCGTCACTGCGCATCGGCGTCGACTCCGTTATGCTGATGCCTGAAACAACCGTATGAGTCGCCCTGAGGATGCCCCATGACCGACGCCCTGAATGAGCTCGTCGACCTGCTCGGCCTGGAAGAGATCGAGGAGAACCTGTTTCGCGGCCGCAGCCAGGACCTTGGCCTGCCGCAGCTGTTCGGCGGGCAGGTACTCGGCCAGGCGCTCTCGGCCGCCACCCACACGGTGGATGCTTCACGTCGGGCGCACTCGCTGCATGGCTATTTTCTGCGTCCCGGCGACCCTCATCGCCCGGTAGTCTATCAGGTCGACGCCGTGCGCGACGGCGGCAGCTTCACTACCCGGCGCGTCACCGCCATCCAGAAGGGGCGCCCCATCTTCTTCTGCAGCGCCTCCTTTCATGGTCGCGAAGAGAGCATGGCCCATCAGATGGCGATGCCCGACGTCATACCACCCGATGCGCTGGAAGGGGTGCCGCATGCGCGCCTGGAGCGTTTCCCCGGCCACCCCATCGAGTTCCTGCACCTAGGCGACGAGGCCGAACCGGGCCAGCCCTCGCGCAAGCGACTATGGTTCCGCCTCACCGGCGAGTTGCCTGACGACCCGGCCTTGCACCGCTACCTGCTCGCCTACAGCTCTGACTTCAACCTGCTGACCACCTCGTTGGTGCCGCATGGCATCACCTTCCGCGACCCCAAGCTGCAGATCGCCAGCCTCGATCATGCGCTATGGTTCCACCACGATTCCAAGGTCAATGATTGGCTGCTCTACGACATGGACAGCCCCTGGGCCGGCGGCGCCCGCGGCTTCGCCCGCGGCAGCATTTACGACCGCAGCGGGCGGCTGGTGGCCTCGACGGCACAGGAGGGGCTGACGCGACTGCATGAGGCTCGCCCCTAGTCCCTTCTCCGCGCGAGGCGCTCTGCTCAGGTGCGAATACCGGGTACGTCCTGCCGAGGCCTCGGCATGGGCTGGCGCGGAGGCACGTCGGTGGTGATCTCCATCTCGTTCTCCTCGCCATCCTGCCAGTAGCGCAGCCGGGCATCCTCATCCACAGCGGTATCGCGCACCAGCTCGAGATAGCGCAGGGGCGTATCAGGCACCTCGCCATTCACTTCGAGCACCAGTGCACCAGGCTCGAGGCCGGCCTCGGCGGCCGGGCCATGCACATCGCTGACCAGCACGCCAGGCCGACCGGGCAGGCCCAGCGCTTCACGCAGGTCATCGGTGACCGGCGCAACGGTAATGCCCAGTGCCACGACCACTTGATCGTCCAACCCTTCGTATTGAATGTTCCGGGCCGCCTCGAGCACCTGCGGTGCCACGTGGATGCTCGCCCCGGCGTGAATGGCCAGGGCAATGGCATCGCTGGGCCGGCTGTCGATGAGCAGCATCTCCTCGCGCCCCTGCAGGCGCAGCTCGAGCATGCCGAGGAACGTATGGTCGACGATAGCATCGACGAAGACCCGTTCGAGGATGGCGTCGAACTCGTCAAGCATGCTGCCCAGCAGCTCGTGGGTCATGGGACGCGGCGAGCTCTCACCGGACAGTCCGCGCAGGATGGCACCGGCCTCGTTGATGCCGATGAAGATCGGGATCACCTCACGTTCCCCCGGCTCGCGCAGCAGCACCACCGGCGGCCCACCGAAGCCCGCCAGCCCGACCGTGGCGACTTCCACCTCGACCATTTCGTCGATATCGGCGGCCAGTTCCCGCGCACCGACTCCCATCGAGCCTGTCAACAACATGGCACCGCACAACAGCGATAGCAGGCGATGCCAGCGAAACGGCAGTGACATGAATCTCTCCAGCATGCAAGCGGTAGGCTTTCAGCATGGCACCCGTGGCGCACCCCTGCCATGTCGAAAACGGCAAGGCGCCTAGCGATGGTCATGAAATACCTGGCTATGGAGTATCTGGAGAGGGCGTGCTTGGCCATGACTTACGTGCATTACTTGGCCGAGTGCTTAGCTCAGGCCCCGGCCAAGGTGCTCTGCAGCGACTCATGTCGCACCACGGCATGAGGGCGATCGCCCTTGATCGTGACCCGCTCCCCTCGCCGGGCCTTCCCGGCATAATCGAACACGGCGCGGTGCTGGGTGCAGCGGTTGTCCCAGAGGGTCACCGTGTTGGCTGTCCATTGCACGCGCACCTGGAACTCCGGTGTCTCCTGGTGGCGATAGAGAAACTCCAGAAGGCCCTGGCTCTCCGCATGCCCCAGCTCAACGATCTCGCGGGTGAACCCCCGATTGACAAACAGGCTCTTGCGGCCAGTCTCCGAGTGACGTCGCACCACCGGGTGCACCGCCTCAGGATAGGGCGTGTCACTCTTGATGCCGAAGCAGCTGCGATCTTGGGCAGCCTGGTTACCATAGTGGAGCCGGTAGGTGGCCTCCCCCGAGTGCACGGCGGTCAGCCCCTCAAGAAAGATCTGCATGGCGGGCGACAGCGCCTCATAGGCGGCATAACCGCTGGAGAACAGGGTGTCGCCACCAAACTCGGGTACCTCGCGCAGGTAGAGAATACTGCCCAAAGGCGGCTCCGGGTCGCAGGAGACATCCGAGTGCCAATGCCCGCCATTGACGGCTTTCTTGCCTGCGCGGATCGCCTTGGGATCGTTGGAGGAGTTGGCCCCCGCCTCGATAGGGAATATTTCCGGATAGCCTTCCGGTCCTTTGGCCATGGGGTGGACATGGAGTTCACCGAAGCGCTTCCCAAGGGCGATATGCTGGTCGCGAGTCAGCATCTGGTCGCGCAGTACAAGAACCTGATGCTCCAGAAACAGGTCATGCAGTCGTTTAAACCCCCGGTCGTCCAGTCTAGCCAGATCCAGGCCACTGATCTCGGCACCGATATGGCCGCTTAGTTTTCTCACCTTGGGCGCTTGTTCAGGCATGGGAGTTCTCCATTATCTGCAGGGATTGGGTTGCCCTATACAAGCAGTGGCCATGGCAGCTTCCCAATGGCAATTCCCGCTTAACACATCACGATAAGCAGATTCGACAAGAGCTGAAAAATATTTCGCTGGTTAAGTGATTTGCACAGCAGGACAACTCATTGGCGAGCACTTTCCAACGTCGGCAAGGTGACAGTTCCTTGACTCATCCTGGAACTGGGAGCCATCCATGCCAATACAGCACTCTCGTGTCACCGGAATCGCCCTGTTGGCCTTGGCCACTACCGTCGGCGGACAGCCCGTAGAAGCCAACGAGCGCATTCGCATCGCCGAGCAGTTCGGCATTACCTACCTGCTGCTGCACGTAGTCCGCGACCAGGCACTGATCGAGATGCTCGGGGCCGAGCGGGGCCTCGATATCGAGGTGGAGTGGCGCCAGCTCTCCGGCGGCGCGGCGGTCAACGACGCACTGCTCTCAGGCGCGATCGATATTGCCAGTGCCGGCGTGGGCCCGCTGCTCACGGTATGGGATCGCACCCGAGGAAGTGCCAACGTCAAGGGCGTGGCCTCTCTGGGCGAATTTCCCAACTTTCTGCTGACCAACGATCCCGCGGTGTCCTCGCTCGAGGACTTCGGCCCGGAACACCGCATCGCCGTACCCGCCGTCGGGGTGTCGGTGCAGTCGCGCTTCCTGCAGAAGGCGGTGGCCGACACCTTCGGCCTCGAATCCTACGATCAGTTGGAAGTCAATACCGTCGCACTGCCGCACCCGGATGCCACTGCCGCCCTGCTCTCCAACGGCACCGAGATCAGCGCTCACTTCTCGGCCATTCCCTTCCAGTACCAGGCGCTGGAGCAAGAAGGCATCCACAAGGTGACCGACTCCTACGAGATCTTCGGCGGCCCTATCTCCCCCACCTTGCTTTATGCCACCGAACGCTACCGCGAGCAGAACCCAGAGGTATATGCCGTCTTTCTCGAGGCCCTGGCCGAGGCCCGAGACTACATTGAGCAAGACCCGGCCAGCGCCGCAGAGACTTACCGCCGCGTCACCGGTAGCCAGTTGGACAATGGCTTTCTAACGTCCCTGATCACCGACGAACAGGTGAGCTTCTCGCTGGTGCCGCGCAACACCTATCCCCTGGCGGAGTTTCTGCACCAGGTAGAGGCGATTGGCCACTTGCCGCAAAGCTGGCAAGAGTACTTCTTCGACGAGGCTCATGCCTGGGAGGGAAGCTGATGACGGCAGCTACGGCAACTTCCCTGGCCAGGCGGCAAGCCAGCACCACACCGCACCCACACACCGGCACGCCGCGCCTGGCGGTGGATGGCGTCACCCTGGAGTACCGCACGCCCCGCCAGGTGGTGAAGGCCACCCAGCGGGTCAGCTTCGATGTGCAGGAAGGAGACCGCTACGTGTTGCTGGGTCCCTCGGGATGTGGCAAATCGACCCTGCTCAAGGCAGTGGCCGGTTTTCTCTCACCGGTAGAGGGAGAGATCCGGCTCGATGGCCAGCGGGTCGCCGGAGCGGGGCCCGACCGAGTGGTGGTATTCCAGGAGTTCGACCAGTTGCCGCCCTGGAAGACGGTCAAGCAGAACGTGATGTTCCCCCTGCTGGCCTCGCGCACCCTGGGGCGCCGCGAAGCGGAACAAAGAGCCCTGGCAACGCTTGAAAAGGTGGGGCTCGCCGCCTTCGCCGATGCTTATCCCCACACTCTCTCCGGCGGCATGAAGCAGCGGGTCGCCATCGCCCGGGCGCTGGCCATGCAGCCGCGTATCCTGCTGATGGACGAGCCCTTCGCCGCGCTGGATGCGCTGACCCGACGCAAGATGCAGGAAGAGCTGCTGGCCCTATGGGAGGAAGTCCGTTTCACCCTGCTGTTCGTCACCCACTCCATCGAGGAGGCGCAGATCATCGGCAACCGGATGCTGCTGCTCTCACCTCACCCCGGACGCGTCCGCGCCGAGTTGGGCTGCGAAATGGATAACCTGACGAGCCTCGGCAGCGCCGCCACTAAGGCGCGCACCCAGCAGATTCACCGGCTGTTGTTCGAGCACGAGAGGCCGTCATGAGCGAATCCCGTCCCTATCGCTATGCCAGCCACCTGGCCTGCCCACGCTGCGAGGCTGACTACGCGCTGGACAGCCTGCGACAGCTCTGCGCCTGCGGCTCACCGCTGCTGGTGCGCTACGACCTGACGCGCCTGGCGGCGACCTGGCGGCCTGAGCAGCTAGCCGAGCGCCCCTGGAGCCTGTGGCGCTATCACGAGCTGCTGCCGCTGGCCCAGCCCGAGGCGATCGTCAGCCTGGGCGAGGTGGTGACCCCGCTGGTCGAGCTGCCTCGACTGGGCGACGACATGCGGCTACCGAGGCTTGTCATGAAGGACGAAGGGTTGCTCCCTACCGGCTCTTTCAAGGCCCGTGGCGCGGCGGTCGGCATCTCCCGCGCACGGGAGTTGGGCGTCACTCATCTGGCCATGCCCACCAACGGCAATGCCGGGGCCGCCTGGGCCCTCTATGCCGCCCGTGCGGGCATCCAGGCCACCATCGCCATGCCCGAGGATGCTCCATACATTACGCGGCAAGAGTGTTCCTTGGCTGGCGCCCACCTGTCGCTGGTCGATGGCCTGATCAGCGATGCCGGTCGTCAGGTGGCAGGCTTCGTCGCAGCCACCGGCGTCTTCGATGCCTCCACACTCAAGGAGCCCTATCGCATCGAAGGCAAGAAGACCATGGGACTGGAGCTGGCCGAGCAGCTCGGCTGGCAGCTGCCCGATGTGATTCTCTACCCCACCGGGGGCGGCGTAGGCCTGATCGGCATCTACAAGGCGCTGCAGGAGCTCCAGGCCATCGGCTGGGTGAAGGGGCCCTTGCCACGACTGGTCGCCGTCCAGGCAAAGGGTTACGCACCCATCGTGCGTGCCTGGCAGGAGGGCGCTCGCGAGTCGCGCTTCTGGGATCAGAGCAGAACGCGGGCCTTCGGCATCAATGTACCCAAGGCGCTGGGCGACTTCCTGGTGCTGGAAGCCCTCTACGCGACCGACGGTCGGGCCATCGCCGTCAGCGAAGCCGCCATCGACTGGGAGCAGCGTCGCGCCGCACAGCTCGAGGGCACCTTCGTCTGCCCTGAGGGGGCTGCCGTACTGGCCGCCGCTCGGGAGTTGAGCACCCTGGGGGAGATTCCCGCCGATGCGAGGGTCGTCGCCCTCAACACCGGCGCCGGCATCAAGTATCCGGATGACCGCGACCTCGGGGTGCCACGACTGGCCGCCGATGAGGCGCTTCCCATCCCCGAGTCTACGACGAGGAGGCCGTCATGAGCCTACATACCCTGAGCCTCGGTCGCGACAACCGGCCCGACCGAATACACGACCTGCCCCCTGTCGAGCCCGGCGAGCTGGCGGTGGCTCGCCCCCTCTGGCAACGCCTCTGGGATCTGAGCGCCGTGCGCAAAGGGATGATCCTGCTGGCACTCGTGCTCCTGTGGGAGCTGGCCGCCCGCTATCAGGCCAACCCTCTGCTGCTTCCCGGTGCCAGCGATACCGCAACGGCTCTCTGGCAGGGGCTGGTCTCCGGCACCTTGATCCAACGCAGTGCGGTGTCGCTCTCGGTGCTGCTCAAGGGCTACGCCCTGGGCGCCGTGCTGGCCCTTGCACTCACCACGCTGGCGGTCTCCACCCGCCTGGGGCGCGACCTGCTCAGCAGTCTGACATCCATGTTCAGTCCACTGCCGGCCATCGCTTTGCTGCCCCTGGCGCTGCTGTGGTTCGGCCTTGGCGAGGCCAGCCTGGTTTTCGTGCTGGTGCACTCGGTGCTGTGGCCGATGGCGGTCAATATCCACCAGGGCTTTCAGGGTGTCTCCGAGACGCTGCGCATGGCCGGCCGCAACTATGGGCTGCGCGGGCTGCGCTATGTGGCGTATATCCTGATCCCCGCCGCGCTGCCGGCCCTGCTGGCCGGGCTACGCATCGGCTGGGCCTTCGCCTGGCGCACCCTGATCGCCGCCGAGCTGGTGTTCGGCGCCTCCTCTGGGAAAGGCGGGCTCGGCTGGTACATCTTCCAGAACCGTAACGAGCTCTATACCGACAACGTCTTTGCCGGGCTGGTGGTAGTGATCCTGATCGGCCTGCTGGTGGAGAACCTTATCTTCAATAGCCTGGAACGCATCACCGTCAAGCGCTGGGGCATGGTGCACTGAGCGGCGGGCGCGCTCTTTTCTGACCGCGGCACGCCCACCCTGATCGTCATCTGACAAGGAGAGCCGACATGCCCCTCACCCAAGTGATCGATTACTTCAATGCCCATCTAGAGGCCTTCAACCCCCAAGCCAGCCTGCGTCGACATGCCCGCTTTCTCTATGAGAACGGCAGGGTGTCTGCCGAACTGGCGGGCAAGCGCGTACAGCCAGGCCAGCAGCCTATCTTCGAGCTTGCCGGTCTCTCGGCGGTGGCCCACGACAGCCATATCCAACTGCTTGACCACCATAGTGCCCAACAGACGACCGACCCGCTCTATTTCCTGAGCTGGGATAGGGAGGATGTGATCTTTCTGGACCGTTTCCTGCGCGTATTACATGCCTTGCACCACCTCTCGCGCCATGGGGTCGATGCCGCCCCGCTGATCGTCGACGTTCATTGGCGCCATCTCCAAGCCGTGGAAGCCTCCCATGGGACGGTCTTCGAGGCGCTGTTGGCTCGCCTGGGGTTATACCCACGCCAGGTCGTGCTGCGCCTGAGCGCACTACGGTTGTTGACGGACGCTCACGCGCATGATGCAAGCCGAAGCTTTCACGCACATGGCTACCACCTGCTGGCTCATAGAGTACCGCTGGATACCGAGCCCTCGGCCTGGCGCCAGCTATTGGACGCTGGTGTTGAGTGGGTCACGCCCGAACCCCATGCCATGAGCCTGGCCCGCCAGGGGCGCCAGCACTGGGCAAGGCTCACGCAGTGGAATCGCGAGGCGCGTACAGCGGGCTTGACGGTTTGGTGGCCGATGGTCGACAACCCAGGAGATCTCGGTATCGTGACGCCTCTGGAACCGACCCTGGTCAGCGGCAACCTAGTGGGCGAGATGCTAGGAGGGGGGGCGGGGGCTGTTAACCAACACGCCTGACGCTCAGTTTCAGGGTCCATCGACCCAATCGCGAATATCCGGCGGGCCGAACCACGGCTTGCCGCCGCACTGGCTCCCACCAGGCGCTCGCCACCAGCGCAGGCATCCATGCCAAAGGGCATAGACAACGCTGCGACGGCGCCCTTGCTTATCCATTGCGCTTATCCATTGCTCACTTGCGAGTCGGGCAGGAAGACCCGGCTCTGTACCGGGCGAATCCAGGCGTCGTTGCCCTGGGTCAGGCCGAGGGCGTGGAAGCGGTGCTTGGGCAGCTCGGCGTGTACTAGGTCGTCGGCAGCGTCGGTGCGCAACTCCAGGCGCACGGTGGGGCCGACTACCGAGATCAACTCGATCCTGGCGGGCAGGGTGTCGCTGGCGACCGCCTCGGCGTAGACCTCGATCTCATGCGGGCGCACATAGGCGAGTCCGCTCTCGTTGCGACGGTCGTGGAACTCCGGTGCGGGGAGCCGGATATCGCCGATACGTGCCTCGCCGGCGTGGATACCGGCGCGGAAGCGGTTGACGTTGCCCAGGAACTGGTAGACGAAGGGGTTGGCGGGGTTGTCGTAGACCTCCTCAGGCGAGCCGTCCTGCTCTACCTTGCCCTTGTTCATCACCACCACCCGGTCGGAGACCTCCAGTGCCTCTTCCTGGTCATGGGTGACGAACACGCTGGTGACGTGGATCTCGTCGTGCAGCCGGCGAAGCCAGCGGCGCAGCTCGGCGCGTACTTTGGCGTCCAACGCCCCGAAGGGCTCGTCGAGCAGCAGCACCTTGGGTTCCACCGCCAGGGCGCGGGCCAGGGCGATACGCTGGCGTTGGCCGCCGGAGAGTTGGTGCGGATAGCGGTGGGCGGTCCAGTCGAGCTGCACCAGCTCCAGCAGGCGCATCACCTTATCGCGGATCTCGGCCTTGCCGGGCCGGGTGCGGCGCGGGCGCACGGTCAGGCCGTAGGCGACGTTCTGGAACACCGTCATGTGCTTGAACAGCGCGTAGTGTTGAAACACGAAGCCGACGCCGCGCTGGCTGACATGCAACTCGGTGGTGTCCTCGCCGTGGAAGCGGATGCGCCCGGTGTCGGGTTGCTCCAGCCCGGCGATGATACGCAGCAGAGTGGTCTTGCCCGAGCCGGAGGGGCCTAGCAGGGCGGTCAGCTCGCCTTCGCGGAAGGTGAGGCTGACGTTGTCCACGGCGATGAAGTCGCGGAAATGCTTGTTGACGTGATCGATCTCGATGCTCATTTGATACGTTCTCCAGGGCGGGGGGGGCTAGCGGGATGTCAGGCTTCCGCCAGTTTCTGGCGCCTCTCTTCCTGCCACTCGACCACGCTCTTGATGGCGATGGTCACCAGGGCGAGCCCGGTCAGCAGCGAGGAGACGGCGAAGGCGGCGGTGAACATGTACTCGTTGTAGAGCACCTCGATATGCAGCGGCATGGTGTTGGTCTCGCCGCGGATGCGCCCGGAAACCACCGCCACGGCGCCGAACTCGCCCATGGCGCGGGCGTTGCACAGGATGATCCCGTAGATCAGCCCCCACTTGATATTAGGCAGGGTGACATGCCAGAAGGTTTTCCAGCCGCTCGCGCCCAGGGTCAGCGAGGCTTCCTCCTCCTCCTTGCCCTGCTGCTGCATCAGCGGGATCAGTTCCCGGGCGATGAACGGCAGGGTACCGAAGGCAATGACGATGACAATGCCGGGCACGGCGAAGATGATGCGCAGGTCGTAGGCCGAGAGCCACGGCCCCAACCAGCCCTGGGAACCGAACAGGATCACGAAGATCAGCCCCACCACCACCGGCGAGATGGCGAAGGGCATGTCAATCAGCGAGATCAGGATCGGCTTGCCGCGAAACTCGAACTTGGCGATGGCCCAGGCGGCGGCGATGCCGAACAGAGTGTTGAGCGGCACCACGATCGCCACCACCAGCAGGGTGAGGCGAATGGCGGCCAGGGCGTCCGGCTCGGTAATCGCCGAGTACCAGACCCCGAGGCCGCGCTCGAAGGCGCTGTAGAGCACCACCGCCAGCGGCAGCATGAGAAACAGCGCGAGGAAGGTCAGCGCCGTGCCGATCAGCGCGACGCGCACCCAGGCGGGTTCCTCGGTGGCGCGGCGCCACAGCGGTGCTGGACCTTGGCGCGGGTGGGCCTGTGCCACCGTCACGCTGCTCAGGCCAACGCGTTTGGCCAGTTTGTCACTCACGTATCACTCCTCGTTAACCGTAGCGGCGGGAGGTCCACCACTGCAGACCATTGATCACCAGCAGCATCAGGAAGGCGGCGACCAGCATCACCGTGCCGATGGCGGCGGCGCCCTGGTAGTCGTACTGTTCGGCCCGGGCGACGATCAGCAGCGGGGTGATCTCGGTGCGGAACGGCAGATTGCCCGAGATGAATACCACCGAGCCGTATTCGCCCAGCGCGCGGGCGAAGGCCAGCGCATAGCCGGTGAGCAGTGCCGGCAGCAGCGCCGGCAGAATCACCCGGCGCAGGGTGGTGAGGCGGCCGGCGCCGAGGCTGGCGGAGGCTTCCTCCCACTCGGCGTCGAGATCCTCCAGCACCGGCTGCACGGTGCGCACCACGAAGGGCAGGCCGATATAGGTCAGCGCCACGATCACGCCGAGCTGGGTGTAAGCGACGCGGATACCGAAGACGTCGAGGTACTGTCCCACCCAGCCGGTGCTGGCGTAGAGCGTTACCAGGGCGATGCCGGCCACCGCCGTGGGCAGGGCGAAGGGCAGGTCTACCAGAGCGTCGACCAGCTTCTTGCCGGGAAAGCGGTAGCGCACCAGCACCCAGGCCACCAGGGCGCCGAACACCAGGTTGATCGTTGCGGCGATCAGCGAGCTGCCGAAGGAGAGCTTGTAGGAGGCGATGACCTGGCGGTGGGTCACGGCGTTCCAGAAGGTTTCCCAGCTCAAGGTCGTGGTGTAGAGCAGGAAGGCGCCCACCGGCACCAGGAACACCAGCCCCAGGTAGAGCAGCGTAAAGCCCATGGTCAGGCCGAAGCCGGGGATCACCCGGCCTCGGGATGCGGCGACGCCAGCCATCAGTTGATCTCTTCCAGGATGCGATCGAACACGCCGCCGTCGTTGAAGTGCGTCTCCTGGGCGTTCTGCCAGCTCTCGAACACCTCATCCACGGTGAACAGATCGAGTTCCGGGAACAGGTCGGTGTACTCGGCGAGGATCGTCGGGTCGCTCGGACGATAGAAGTGTTTGGCGGCGAGGTGTTGCGCCTCGTCGGTATAGAGGAACTCCAGGTACGCTTCGGCGACCTCGCGGGTGCCTTTGCGCTCCACGTTGGCGTCCACCACGGTGACCGGCGGCTCGGCGAGGATGCTCAATGAAGGCACGATGATCTCGTATTCGCCGCGGCCCAGCTCCTCCACCGAGAGGATCGCCTCGTTTTCCCAGGCGATGAAGGCGTCGCCTAGGCGCCGCTGCACGAAGGTGTTGGTGGCGCCGCGGGCCGCCGGGTCGAGCACCGGCACGTTGTCGTAGACCTGGCGCACGAACTCAAACGTGCGCTCCTCGTCGCCGTCGAACTTGTCCAGGCCGTACCCCCACAGCGCCAGGTAGTTCCAGCGCGCGCCGCCGGAGGTCTTGGGGTTGGGGGTGATCACTTCCACGTCGTCGCGCACCAGATCGTCCCAGTCCTGGATGTTCTTCGGATTGCCCTCGCGCACCACGATCACGATGGTGGAGGTGTAGGGCGAGCTATTGTTGGGCAGGCGGCTCTGCCAGTCGTCCGGAATCAGCTCGCGCTGGCGCAGGGCGTCCACGTCGTAGCCTAGCGCCAGGGTCACCACATCGGCATCCAGCCCATCCAGCACTGCCCGGCCCTGGGAACCGGAGCCGCCGTGGGACTGGCGCACGTTGACCTGCTGGTCCGCTTCCTCCAGCCAGTGCTCGGCGAACAGCGCGTTGTATTCGCGGTAGAACTCGCGGGTGGGATCGTAGGAGACGTTGAGGATCTCCACCCTCTCCTGCGCCACGGTCTGGGGCACGGCGGCGGTGAGCAGGGCGCCGCCCAGCAGCACGGCAGCGGTCAAAGGGAGAAGGCGGCGTTGCGGGCGATTCGCCTGGTGGATCATGACGTTACTCCTGAAGCATTGATGTGGTGATGTGCCTCAGACTAACGCCGCTCACATATCCCATTAACGAATAAAAACTGGATTACTTATCGTAATTTGTGCTTATTCCGCCTTGCCGGCCAACACCTGCTGCACGGTCAATTCATCCAGGTCTTCCCGGCACAGTTGCAGGAAGCGATAGGCATAGGTGCGCAGGAAATGGCCGCGACGCAAGGCCAGGTAGGTGGTGTTGCGCGGCAGTAGGTCGCTGGCATCGAGCAGGGTCAGGCCCCGGTCGCGCTCCTCGTGATAAGCCATCGAGGCGATCAGCCCGACACCGAGCCCAAGCTCCACGTAAGTCTTGATCACGTCGGCATCCAGTGCCGTGAGCACGATGTCGGGCACCACCTCGGCCGCGCAGAAGGCCCGGTCGATGCGCGCCCGTCCGGTGAAGCCCTCATGGTAAGTCACGATGGGATGCTCGGCGATACGCTCGAGAGTCAATGGCTTACCGTCGTCCAGGGGGTGCCCCTGGGGCACGATCACGCCGTGATACCAATGATAGAAGGGGAAGCAGGCGAACAACTGCCCCTCCTCATGGAGTGCCTCGGTGGCGATCCCTATGTCCACCTTGCCGGCCTTGAGCAGTGAGACGATCTCATCGGGCCCGCATTGGTGCAGTTCGAGATGCACCTTGGGAAAGACCTGCTTGAAGCGGGCAACGATCGGCGGCAATGCATAACGGGCCTGGGTATGGGTCGTGGCGATGGCCAGGCTACCCTGGTCCTCATGGGTGAGCTGGTGAGCCGAGCGCTTGAGATTCTCGGCATCCAGCAGGATGCGCTCAATGATTTCTACCAGGGCGGCTCCTCCTTGGGTCAGCCCAAGGATGCGCTTGCCGCGACGCTCGAAGAGTTCGACGCCGAGCTCCTCTTCCAGGTCGCGGATATGCTTGCTGGCACCGGATTGAGAGGTGTAGAGCGCATTGGAGGCTTCCGTGAGATTGAAGCCTCGGCGCACCGTTTCGCGAACGATACGCAATTGTTGAAAGTTCATGGCCCCTTTACCGCAGCTGAAAATATTATTCAGGAATATAAATTCATTTTTTTATTCCCCTAAGTGATTTTACGCGATATGGATATCAGCGAATGGGGATAGGCTGGGATGCCGTCGCCCTGCAGCGAATCGCATTCAGCACGCACGAAATAGGTGAAGGCCGGGCGAGTTGCCCCAGCGCCCCCCGACACTCGAGACGGTCGCACCAGTTGAAGGAAATCGCAGCGCCTTCCACGCTAGGAAGACTGCTTTCCAGGAACAAGGAAATGGCATGGATGACCTTGCCAGCGATTTTCTCGCCGACAACACCGTACTCATACGCCTTGCCGTAGCGCTGCTGCTGGGCGCCCTGATCGGTATCGAGCGCGGCTGGGTCGCCCGCGAGCGGGAGTGGGGCGAGCGGGTGGCCGGGGTGCGTACCCATGCGCTGGTGGGACTGTTCGGCGGTGTTTCGGCCCTGCTGGCGGATGCCTTCACGCGCTGGGCCTTCCCGTTGATCTTCGTCGCCGTGGCGATCATCGCGCTGGTCGGCTATCGCGCCCGTATGGAGCAAAGCGGCGATTACAGTATCACCGGCCTGATTGGGCTGTTGCTGACGTTCTGCTTCGGTGCCCTGGCCGTGGCTGTGGATATCGCCCTGGCCACGGCCTGCGCCGTGATCACGGCGTTGATTCTCGACAACAAACGCGAGATACACGGCCTACTCAACAAGCTACAGGCCAATGAACTCGATGCCGGCCTCAAGCTGCTGTTGATCAGCGTGGTGATGCTGCCACTGCTGCCCAACGAGGATATGGGCCCCGGCGGCGTGCTCAACCCCTACGAGATATGGTGGCTGGTGGTACTGATCGCCTCGATCTCATTCGTCGGCTACTTTGCCGTACGCCTGGGCGGCACCGAGAAGGGCATTCTGTTCACCGGACTGTTCGCCGGTCTCACCTCCTCCACCGCGCTGACCCTGCAGTACGCCCGACAGGCGCGTCGCGAACCGCAGTTGGCGCCGATGCTCGCCGCCGGTATTCTGCTGGCCTGCGGCACCATGTTGCCGCGCCTGCTGCTGTATGCCGCCCTGCTCGGCCCCGCGCTGTTGCCGCGCCTGGCGGCGCCGGTTGCGGCCATGGGCGTGACGCTCTACCTGCCGGCACTGTGGCTATGGCGTCGACATCGCCGTACTCTCCGGGCCGACCGTCCGATGACCCAGAACCCCCTGGAACTGCGCGCTGCACTACTGCTCGGCGCCCTGCTGGCGGTGGTCATGGTGCTGGGCGAGTGGCTGCGAGCCTGGCTCGGCGATGCCGGGGTCTACCTATTGGCCGCCGTCTCGGGCATGGCCGACGTACATGCGGTTGCCCTGTCGCTGAGCCGCATGGCCACGACCACCATCGAACTCTCCACCGCCGTGCTGGGCATCGTGCTGGCGGCCTCGATGAACAACCTGTTCAAGGTGGTACTGACCCTGGCCGCGGGCACCGGCCGCCTCACCCGCAGTATCGTCGGCCCCATGCTGGCGTCGGCAGTCGTGGGTCTCGGCGTAGCGTGGCTGGCCTAGGATCTAGGGAAGTCTCAGCACCTCACGAAAACCACCCCAAATCATGCGCTTGCCGTCGAACGGGTGATTGGCCGGGTCCATCATGTCCGCCATGCGCGGATCTTCCATCACTTTGGCGTTGATGCGGTCGCGCTCCTCCCGCGAGGCGTAGCGGATCCAGGCGAAGATCACCGTTTCCCCCGGCTCGAGCTTGACGCTCTGGGGGAAAGAGGTATGCTCTCCCGGCTTGACGTCATCGGCCACGCATTCCACGTACTCCAGCGCGCCGTGATCGTGCCAGACTTCCCCGGCCTTCCGGGCCATTTCCAGATAGACATCCATATTGCCTTCGGGAACCGGCAGCACGAATCCATCGATATAGCTCATGGTCTTGTCTCCTGTGAGTTGGGGCTGAGCCAAAGGGCTCATGTCTCCTTCGAACCGGCAGCGGCAAAATCGACATCGTGCCGCCGTGCCGTCACTTCCTTCAGGCGACGTTTCAGAAAACGCCGCTCGGCCCCCTGGGTCACCAGCGCCAGCGCCTGACGATAATGCGCGGCCGCCTCTGCGTGTCGCTCCAACCGGCGCAGCAGATCGGCGCGAGTGGCGGGCAACAGGTGATAGCCAGGCAGATGGATCTTGTCGAGCAGCTCGAGGCCCGTTTCTAGCCCATCGGCCATGGCCACCGCCACGGCCCGGTTGAGCGCTACCACCGGCGTGGGCAGAATGGCGTACAGCAGGCTGTAGAGCGCGGCGATGCGGCGCCAGTCGGTCTCTTCCGGGCTCGACGCCCGAACGTGCAACGAGGCAATCGCGGCCTGCACCGTATACCCTCCGGGCATACCGCCACGCAGCGCTATCTCGACGTGAGCGCCCCCCTCCTCGATCTCGTCGACATGCCAGCGCGTACGATCCTGTTCTTCCAACAGCACGATGTCGCCAGCCTCGTCGGTACGTGTATCGCGCCGGGCGTGGTGCAGCTGCATCAGCGCCAGCAGGCCTCGCGCTTCGCGCTCGGCCGGCAGCAGCCGTACCAGCATCCGCCCCAGGCGAATCGCCTCACGGCAAAGGTCGGTGCGTACCCAGTCATCGCCGAAGCTGGCCGCGTAGCCCTCGTTGAAGATCAGGTAGATCACCGCCAGCACCGCTTCCAGGCGCTCGC
The DNA here is from genome assembly GCF_021404465.1 of Billgrantia zhangzhouensis. Lineage (GTDB taxonomy): Bacteria > Pseudomonadota > Gammaproteobacteria > Pseudomonadales > Halomonadaceae > Halomonas > Halomonas zhangzhouensis. The sequence continues at coordinate 171,647 of NZ_JABFTT010000006.1, forward strand.
CCAAGGCCGTGTCATCGGGCACCTCGAACGGGATTCCTGCATCGCGAATCTTGGCCTTGGCCCGCACCAGGCGCTGAGCCAGGGTCGGCACCGGCACCATGAAGGCACGGGCGATCTCCTCGGTGCGCAGCCCGCCCAGGGTGTGCAGCGTCAGCGCCACCTGGGCGGGCCGGGCCAGGGCCGGGTGACAGCAAGCAAAGATCAGACGCAGGCTGTCGAGAGGCTCGGCCTCGAGGTCGTTGTCGAGCAGCAGCTCCAGGTGCTGGCGCAGCTCATCGCCCTTGCGCTCGCGCATCTGCTGGTGGCGCAACTGGTCGACCACCTTGTGGCGCGCGGTGGAGATCAGCCACGAGGTCGGGTTAGGCGGCCAGCCTTGTGTCGGCCACTGCACCATCGCCGCCTCGAAAGCCGCCTGCACGGCATCCTCGGCCAGTTCGAAGTGGCCGAAGCGGCGAATCAGGCTGGCCAGCACGCGGCCATATTCGCGGCGGTAGAGCTCGTCAAGCGACACGTCGCTCCCTCATAGGCGATAGGCAGGGTCCACCGGTCTAACCTCGACCGAGCCGCCGACCCGCAGCGGCGGGATGCGCCGGGCCAGCCCCAAGGCTTCGTCCAGATCACGGCACTCCACTACGTGGAAGCCACCCAGTTGCTCGCGGCTCTCGGCAAAGGGGCCGTCCAGCATCACCGTCTTGCCATTCTGCTCGCGCAGCGTGGTGGCGGACGCCACCGACTGCAACCTGGCACCGCCGCGGTAGTGTCCGCTGGTGACCATCTCCTGGATCAAGGCATGGTAGTCATCCAGGACCGCTTCGCGTTCGACATCCGGCAAGCCGTTCCACAGCGCCTCGTCGATACAGCACATCAACATGTATTGCATGGTGGTCTCTCCTGGGTGATTCCTTAGATTAGCTCACTGGCCAGTACTCATGTTTCGTACGAGCACCGCCGAAATCGACATCGCGTCACCTCGCGAATAGCGGGCTCCGAGCTAGATGATCCCGGCTGCCACCAATTCATCGGCTACCGCCTGGAACGTTTCCTGGGGAATCGGCCCGCCATTGGGCGTCCGCCTGGCGATACGGGCCGCCAGGTCCGGCTGCCTGGCCAAGGGAACTCCCTTGGCTGTCGCCATCCCGAGCATTCCCGAGGACTGCTCGGGAGATGCCTTGCATACCACGACCGGTACCGGCGTCTCGCCCTTGACGTAGCGCACCCCCACCAGCCAACCGCCGGCCTCCCCCAGCAACAGCGAGGCATTCTCCAGACCGGTTCTCGCGGTGTGGGCATACATGTCACGCCGATCGCGCTGGCGGGCACGCCGGATTTCCGGATCTCCCTCCTGATCCTTGCGTTCGCGTTTCTGCTCCGTCTTCGTCATGCGCTGGTCGCGGCGAAACAGCCAGCTCTGCACCTGCACGTCGATCAGCCCGACGATGAAAAATGCGATCAGCGCGGTAACGGCCAGTGGCTTGAGCAGCGCCATGAAGACGCCCTCAAGACAACCGAAACCGCAGCGCGGTGCATCCATCAGGGCCTGCAGCCCCAGCCGAAAGACGATCACGAATGCCGTGGCCAGAGCCGCCATCTTGATCAGTGCCTTGGCGAACTCCGTCATGCCCCGGACCGAAAAGATGCGTTTGAGCCCTTCGGCGGGATTGATGCGTTCGAACTTCGGCTTGATGGGGTCCACCGAGAATACCGGCCCACGCATGATGAGGAGGTTGGTCAGCACGGCCGCCACGACGGCAATGACGATGATCGGCAGGACCGCCCGTACGATGATTTCCACTCCCAGCGCCAGCAGGCGTGGCCACAAGGTGTCAAAGGGCTCGTGGTAGAGGCGCGTCACCGTGCTAAACAGGTTGCGCACCCGTTGTTCGATGCCATTGGCGGCCATGACCAGATAGAGCGAACCTCCCAGCATCACCATGGCGGTCACCATGTCCGAACTCTTGCTTACCTGGCCCTTCTTGCGCGCGTCGCGCAGTTTCTTCTCGGAAGGCGGTAGCGATCGTTCTTCGCTGGGCTTCTGGCTCATGTTTCCTCCGCGCCCCCCGGCGACCCATGCGGCCCTCCCAGCAGCATTTCGAGACGCCGGTATCCTTCTCCCAGTGCCCCGAGCTCCTCTACCAGCAGCGGTATCAGGAAGACGATGTAGAGCAGCATCATGAAGGTGAACAACAGGTTCTTGATCGGCAACGACAGCGAGAACACATGCAGGCTGGGCGCCATGCGCGCCAGATAGGCAAGCATCAGGTCGGCAAGCAGCATGGCCACCACCAGCGGCGCGATCATCAGCACCCCAACCCGCATCACCTGATCCAGCATGTCCAGCATCAGCAAGGCAGCCCGCGTCTCCAGCACCGGTACGAAGCTCTCCACCGGCCACAGGCCGTAGCTGGCGTAGAAGCCTTCGAGCATGACCATGAAACCGCCCGAGACGAAGAACAGCGCGACCAGTGTTACCACCAGCAGCGTGCTGGTGACCCCGGACTCGGTGCTGGCCATCGGGTCGAGCAGTTGCCCCATGGTCGAGGCACGCTGCAGGTCGACCAGCTCCCCGGCCACTTCCGCCGCCCAGAAGGGGATGCCGAACACCACGCCGATGACCATGCCGATCAGCAGCTCCTTGACCAGCAACGCGGCCAGGCCGAAGGTCGACATGGCTTCCAGGGCAGGCAGGGTCGAGAAGATGAACGGCATCATCGGCAGCGCAATGGTCACGGCCACGGCGGAACGGAGGAGGCCGGTCAGGCCGAGCCGGTTGAACACCGGGCTGACCACGATCACGCCCAGGGCCCGGGCCATGCCCACGGACGCGGCCATGAGCATCGGATAGACCAGCTCGGTGAGGAAGGGGATGAAGTCATCGAACGTCATGGGATCTCAACGCGACCAGACGGCGAAGTTGTCCAGCACCTGGTCGGTCAGGTTGACGAGCTGGCCTACCAGTAGCGGCCCTCCCACGATCAGCACCAGCATGATCACGATGACCTTCACCGCCTGGGGCAGCGATTGATCCTGGATCTGGGTCAGCGCTTGCAGCAGGCCGATGCCGAAGCCGATCACGATGGCGGCCAGCAGCGCCGGTGCCGACAGCAGCAATACGGTCCACAGGGCATTGCTCATCAGCGAGAGGAAGATGTCGCCGGTCACGTCGGTCAGCCTCCGTAGCTGAGAATCAGGCCGTGCATCAGGCGCGACCAGCCATCCACGGCAACGAACAGGAAGATCTTCAGCGGCACCGAGATCAGCGGCGGGGCCACCATGACCATGCCCATGGCCATCAACACGTTGGCCACCACCAGGTCGATGACCAGGAACGGAATGTAGATCAGAAAACCGATCTGGAAGGCACGCACCAGTTCGGAGGTGACGAAGGCTGGGATCAGCACCACCAGATCGTCCTCCTGCAGGTTCTCGCGGGCCTGCTCCGACCAGATGTTGCGAGTGGCGTCGAGGAAGAAGGCGCGCTCTCTCTCGTTGGCATAGAGCGACAGATATTCCTGCAACGGCTCGCGCAGCAACGCACCGGTCGCGCGTATGTCCTCGATGCTATCGAACGAGCCGCCCTGAGCCTCGAGCCGATAAGTGATTTCCCCGACCAGTGGCGTGGTGATATAGACCGTCAGTACCAGGGCGATGCCATAGAGCACCAGATTGGGAGGTGTCTGCTGGATGCCGAGGGCGTTGCGGATCAGGAACAGTACCACGGCGATCTTGAGAAACGAGGTCATGGTCACCACCGCCAGGGGCAGCAGCCCCAGGCCGGCGATGACGATGATCATGCCTACCAGGTTGGGCTGCACCTCATCCATCGATCTGCAGCCTCACGATCTGCACGCCCAGGCTGTCGCCGATCTCCACCAGCCGCCCCCGTCCCATGCGCCGGCCGTTGACCAGGATGTCGACAGCCTCCTGTGCCGGTTTCTTCAACGGCAGCACACTCCCCGCATCCAGGGTGCGCAGCTCACCCAGGGTCAGTTCCAGGCGACCGAACTCACAGGCAAGTTGCACCGGCAGCTCGTCCAGGGCCGCTTCCGGAGCGGCCTGCGGGTCTTGCGTATTCTCTGCCATGTCGTCATGCCTCCTTTGCTTCCAGCGGGAATCGTCATCGAACGGGGCGGGCTCCGGTGCGCTGCGCGCTACGGTCGGGGACACCGGGGCCAGCAGGTGCAGGCCATCGTCCTTCTCCACTGCCTCGGCCAGCAGTTGACCCGCGATCATGAGCGTCTTGGCCGGCGGCTCGAGCAATACCACGTCTCCCGGTACCAGGCTGCGCAGTTCGCCCAATCGAAGCTGCTGGCGACCGGCGATCCATTGCACGGTCATCGGCAGCGCCGAGCAGGGTTTCGCCAGTGGAGGCGGCAGAGATTTCAGCAACGGCGCCAAGCGGCGCAGGGCGGCAGCGCTCAACGACAGCGCCAAGTCGCCTGCCGGCGCTTCATCCTCCACACGCAGTACGATGCGCAGCGCTGTCGCATCGACAGGCTCGAGGGTCGCCGCGTGGAGCTGAATGGCACAGCCGAGGCGCGCCTCCAGCGGCTCGATCCATCCCAGCAGGGCGTATTCCAGCCACAGCGCCAGGAGGTCGCCTGCGCATTGCTCCAGCGGTAATCGCAGCGCCAGATGACGCGTCAGGGCCGCCAGGCTCCGTGGCGAGAGGTGCAGGGTCGCCACGGCCTCACCCATGCTGATGCCTACCGTCATGGGTAGGGCGGGGTCGCTGTCCTGAGCGACGCTCAGGCGTAGCGAACGCTCCCCCAACGCGAGAGTGAATGGCGGTCGTGGCCGATGCAGCGCATTGAGCACGGCGACATACTCGGGTTCGAAGCGCGGCAAGCGGGCGGGCTCGCTTGCCGCGACCACTCCCATGGCTTGCCTGATACGTTCGGGCGTGGCACGGTGCCGCCGCTCCTGTTCAAGTTTCATCCAGCGGCCCTCCTTGCACCGGACCATCCTCGAGATCGGCTTCGAGGCGGCTCTCTGCTTTGATCCGGCCCGTCTGCTGGCGCCGTGCAAGCAGCTTTTCCAGCGCCTCCCTGGCATGGGCGCGCCGCTTCCAGGTTTCGGCATGCCGCTCGCACTCATCGAGCAAGCGGCTACGCTCCCGCTCGACCGCCGCACGCACTCTGACCAATTCGGCCTGACGGTGATAATGATCGTCGAGAGCTTGGCGGGCCTGCTCCAGTTCCGCTGGCGACAAGGTTTCCCCTTCCGCCGCCTCGAACCACCCCTGCTCGAGGCGGTCGAACTCGCCGCGTTCACGCTCGAGCGACAGGTCGAGTGCATCGAGACGGTCCGCCTCTTGACGGTAACGGCGCCGTTGCTCCTGCAGAACGAATGCCGCTTGGCGTTCGCGCCGTTCGCGCAGCGCTTTGAGGTGCTCGAGACGGCACCGGTCGCTCATGACAGCACCTCGCTCATGCGCTGCATGGTGTCCTCGAATCCGCTGTACTCGGTCTCGCTCTGACGCAGGAAGGCCTCGATGGCAGCATGCCGGGCAACCGCCTCGTCGGTGGCAGGATCGCTGCCTTCACGATACTCGCCGACCTGCAGCAGCAGTTCGACGTCGCGGTAGCGTGCCAGCAGGTCGCGCAGCCGGCTGGCATTGCGTCGCTGCTCGCGGGAGGCGACGGCATCCATCAGACGGCTGCGGCTGGCGAGGACATCGATCGCCGGGAAGTGGTCGCGTTTGGCCAGGTCGGCGCTGAGCACGATGTGGCCGTCGAGGATGGCCCGCGTCTCCTCGGCGACCGGATCGAGGCTGCCGTCGCCTTCGGTCAGCACGGTATAGAGCGCGGTGATGCTACCGCTGGCTCCCGGCCCCGCCCGTTCCAGCAAGCGCGGCAAGGCGGCAAAGAACGAGGGCGGATAACCCCGCCGTGTAGGCGGCTCCCCGGCGGCCAGGCCGATCTCGCGCTGGGCCCGGGCGAAGCGGGTGATGCTGTCGACCAGTAGCAGGACGTCGCGGCCCAGGTCGCGAAAGTACTCCGCCACGGTGGTGGCCACCATGGCGGCACGGGCCCGCTCGATGGCCGGGCGATCGGAGGTGGCCACCACGCAGACGGTGCGTCGCCTCGCCTCGGCATTCAAGCGCATCTCGAGCAGCTCGCGCACCTCACGGCCGCGCTCGCCGATCAGCCCCAACACGATGACCTCCGCCTCGCTGCCCCCGACAATGGTCGACAGAAGGGAGGACTTACCTACGCCGGGCTCGCCGAAGATGCCAACGCGCTGGCCGCGTGCCACGGTCAGCAGGCCGTCGATGGCACGGATGCCCAGCGCCAGCGGATGCTGGATCAATTGGCGCGTTAGCGGCGGTGGCGGCTCGGCATGGACGGGATACAGCGACAGCCGCTTATCGCCACGCTCGGGCCTGCTATCGAGGAAGGTGCCCAGCGGGCTGATCACCCGCCCCAGCAGCGCCTCTCCCACCGGTACCCCCTGCGGCCCCCCGGTCGTGATTACTTCGGCTCGGGTCGACATGCCCTGTAGATCGCCGATCGGCGAGAGAATGGCATGCTCCTCCTCAAAGCCGATCACCTCGGCGGCGACATGACGGCCGCTCAGCGGGTCACGCAGATAGCACAGTTCACCGATTCCGGTACCGTCGACGCTGGCATGCACCAACAGGCCACGAATGCGACGCACCCGTCCATGCACCGGGCGCAGCTCGGCTTCCTCCAGGCGTTCGCCCAGCCGTGGCAGCAGCGCTTCGAGTTCGGCTTGCGGCAGGTTCATCACCGCGTCTCCTTGTCGTTCGTCAGCGCACGCCGCAGGGCACTCAGTTGGGCATCGAGGCCGACATCGACAATGGCCACCGGACTGACCAGCAGGCATTGCCCCGCACCTAACTGCTCATCGCCCTCGACACGCCATGCAGGGCCACCGGCCGTTGCCCCAGCGGACAGCAGCGCCTCGACATTCGCTACGTTCTCAGGAGCGACGCGCACGCTGACCCGCATGTCGTGGCGAAACTCGCGCAGGGCCTGACGCGCGCAGCGGCCCACCAGCTCGGCGGCGTCGAACTCACCCAGGATGCGCTGCAACATGCGCAGGCAAAGCTCCGTCAGCGACTGGTCGAGCCCTGACAGGTAACGCTCTACCCGCTGGGTGGTTTGCGCCAGCAGCTCGGCCGCCTGGGCTTCGCCTTCCCGACGCCCTTCCTCGAAACCATCGGCATAGCCGCTGGCGGCAACATGGCGCGTCCTGGCTTCCATCTCCCGAGCCCGCACCCGGGCACGTTCGAGAAAGGCGTAACCGTCGATCCAGGCCTTGGCCTCGGCGCTACGCAGAATGACCTTGCCCGGCCCCGCCGGCAGTTCGTGCATGCTCTGTCTCCTTGATCTCGGCGGCGATGATGGCGGCGGCACGCCGCACGATGCCCGGCCCCTTGCTCCGCGCTTGCGGAATGGCATCCGCCGCTGCCGCTTGTGGCAAGCCATCGGCCAGCCCCAACCTCAGCCAGGCGACCCACTCGGATGTCAGCAGTGCCAGCCAGGCCAGCACGCAAGCCTCTCCATCGCGCCATACCTCCCGCTCCAGGGTCTCGATGTCCTCGCTGGACGCACTCGCCACGGCCAGCTCACGGTTGGCCACGGCAGCGGCATAGGCGGACTCACCGAAACGCTGCTGGAGCGCTACGACACGAGGCGCACGAATCTCCCGCACGAAAGCCATGGCGTGGCAGATCGCGCCGCAATACCGGACCAGCGTCGCGCCCGCATGAGGCGGTAGCGTCAGCCAGGGTGCATCTTCTTGCGCGGGGGTCGGCAGCGCTTCGGGTGGCACCAGGCCATGGCGCTCAACCAAGCGGTGTGCCAGGCGGCGCTGGAAACGGGGATGGCCGACGACATCCTCCAGCGTCGCTCCATCGGCCACGCCGCCCAGGCAGTCGTCCAGCCAAGGGCGCGCAATGTAATGCGTTGGCGCCTCGACGAAGGCACGCCATGCGGTGGCCTGCAACCCGCTCATGTCGGCGGCTCCAGGTCATAGGGATCGCGCCGGCGCCGCTGCCAGGCCATCCAGCCCAGCGCCCCGGCAAGGCTCAACAGCAGGACGACGAAGCCACCGAACAGCCAACTGATTCGACCGACGCTATTCGCCGGCATGGCAATGCCGAGGAAGGCGCTCGTCGGGGGAGCTATGTCTCCCCTTGGCTCCAGTCTCACCGCCACCACCGGCACCACCGACACCTTGTCGTAGGAGAGCCCTGCGATGCCGTTGGCTACCAGTGTCTTGACGCGCGGGATCAGCGGCCCCACATCGAGATCGGGCGCATGGCGAATGAAGACCGAGGCCGACGAGGGTGTACTGTTCTGCCGCATCAGGTCGTTTTCCGGCAGCACCACATGCACCCGCGCCGTGAGCACGCCGTCGATCTGCGATACCGTGTGCGACAGCTCCTCGCTGAGCGCATAGAGCATCTGTGCACGCTCCTGGAGTGGCGAAGAGACCAGGCTGTTGCTCTGGAACACCTCGCCGAGGTTGGAGTAACGCTCCTGCGGCAACCCGAGGCGGTCCAGGATCTCGACCGCCTCGGCGAAACGATCCTTGTCGACGGTCACCGTCATGCGGCCATCATCCGCCGCGACCCGCTTGGCGGAGATGCCATGCCGTGCCAGCGTTGCCACCATGACGTTGGCCTCGCGCTCGCTGAGGTCGGTGTAAAGTTCGGCATCACAGGCCTGCAGGCCAAGCGCCACGATCAGGATTGCGAGCACCTGCAGCAGGCCCCGGCTTCGTTGGGCAACTCGCAAGCGGCTATCCTCGCAGTACCGTCGAGCACATGCCCGACACTTGGCCCGCGCCAGTCGCCAGCAGCTTGGCGTTGCACGCATGGTCGAATACCTCGCGCAGTCCCTCCAGCATGCGCTCGAACTGCACATCGCCCAGCGCCTCCGCGCCCTCAACTTGCGCGCTGCTCTCGCCCTGAGTGGCCTCACGGCTCGCCACGGAGCGCGAGGCATCACTATCACCCGCCCCCTGCAGGGGGTGGAGCAACTGCTCGATGGAACCCGACATGCGGTCGAACAGGCTCTCGCCCAGCTCGGCCGGTGTCATGGCGCTCTGGTTCGAGCCAGACGTGCGTGCCATATGCTCGAAGAGATTCTGGTCCGCCAGGGCTGTGGAGCCGGAAGCCCCTTCCAGCCCGGGCATCTGAGTCGCTCCCGTGGTCGTCGCTATCATCACGTTCACCTCGCCACCGTACATTCATCTCAAACTGGCACCTCACAACTGGCACCTCACAACTGGGCCTATGCGTTCGGCCCGCTAATGGGCCGTCCGCGCCCTGCCATGGGCCGGGATCAGCCCTCGTCCTTGAGCATTTCACCGGCGTAATCCATCACATGCATCGTCGCCAGGGAGCCTACGGCCTGGCCAACAATGGCGTTGACCTGGGCGGTTTCGACGGCCTCGTCGAATGCCTGCTGGTCCGTACCGGCTACGTCGTTTCCACCTGTTGCACCTGTGGGTTCGATACCGTTCATCTGGACTTTCTCCTCTCGTGTCGCCGTCATTCATTGACGGTCGTTTCGGTCGTACCACCGCGAAACACCCTGACCCTGGCAGGGCCATGACGAGCCGGCTCACGCATGCGTTCCACCTGCCCGGCCACGTTTTCTATCCATGCTGGAGGTCCCCAGACCTGCAGCGTCGAACCACCATTTACCAGCCTCATTCTTAAGGGCGAGCCGATGCGAGTTCTCTCGATCTCGTTCAATAAGCGCTGCTGCTCGAGGCCCTCGAGCTCGAAGCGACGCTGGCTCATCTCCCCCCGTGTGGCGACGTGCAGCACCCCTCCATCGAAGTACCAGGCCAAGCCATTGGCCGTGCTTATCTTCTCCAGAAATTCCTCTGCGGTTTCGGCCCTCACGTCGCCTCTTATGCGTCCTCTCACTTCACGCGATATTTCCACCGGCAAGGAGAGGTTGTGACCCATTTCACGCAGCACGTCGCGCACGTCCTGATCGATGATGACGTAGCGATACTCCCTCTCCTTCCAGGCATCCGCCGGCCATTCGGCCTCACCTTCTTGGGCCAGGGTCGTAGAGCAAAGGATCGCCATAAGCCCACATATCGACGCATGATGCGCGACCACAAAAACGCGTTTTCCATGGCGCCGGCTCGTCATTCTCAATACGCTTCCTCTTGCTATCGGGATAAAACATGCCGCCTCTTCAACCGCTGCTCATGCCAGATGAATTCCGGCGCAAAACTTCTTTCACTAACTGACGTTTGCATATACCAAGTGAGAAAACGGTGCAGTAACATCCTCAAGACGTCACCATTCCGGGTCACACAAAAGGAGGCTTGATCCTTGATGACTGCCAGCCTGAGAACGACCGCCCTGTTGCTTGCCTGCATGACACTCAGTGCCTGTACGACTACCGCCGTCGGCCCAAGCGGCGAGCAGGCCCGCTTGCTCAGCCTGGCGGACGACATCAACCAGCGCGGCGACCACGCCACCGCCGCGGCCATGTACGAGCGGGCAGCAGAGTTGACGCCCGAGGATCCGCGCCTGCATGTCCGGCTCGGCAATGCGCGTCTCGCGGCCGGTAACGCGGAAGCGGCCAAGGCCTCCTTCCGCACCGCCCTTCGACTCGATATCGAAAACGCCGAAGCGCTGCTGGGGCTGGGTACGGCCCAATTGCAGCTCGGCGAGGCGGAAAGCGCAGTACGCAACCTGAGCAAGGCGGCGCCGGAAATCGACACGCCCGTGGCCTGGAGCCGCCTGGGTGCCGCCCATGCGCTGGTCGGCCAGGGAGAATCGGCGACCCACGCGTTTTCGCGAGCGGCCGCCCTTAGGCCGCATGACCCGGACGCCCTCACCAACCTGGCCTTGGCATACTCGCTGGCCGGCGAGAGTGCCGAAGCGGTCGAACTGATGCACCAAGTGAGCGACTCGCCGCTGGCGGAAGCGCGCCACTTCCGTAACCTGGTCCTGGTACTGGTGCTGGCCCGGGAAACGGAACTCGCCCGCAGCATTGCCATTCCGGAGATGCCGGCCAACGAGCGCCAGTCGCTGATCGAACAGGCTGCTCGCATCGGCGAGATCGCCGACCCGGCCAGCCGAGCCCGTGCCATGGGGCTGGCCATGACGCGGTAAGGCCCGTCTGGGCGCCATGCGCCCAAGCCAAGCAACGCTGGCAAGCGCACGCTCATAGGTCCCCCGTGGTGACACTGCGGCTGGTGGAGCTGCGCGCTTCCGCCTCGAGCACGACGCGGCGGCTGTTGGCGCGCTCGCGGTCCTCCAAGCGTTCGCGAGCCGCCGCCGCCACGGGGGCTCCCCGCGCAGGCCCCATTTCGCGCCCGTGCAGCAGATCACTGGGACGCTCGACCATGGCCTGCAGGTTGAGATCATTGGCGCAGCCAGGCGGCAACGGCACAATACCGGTCTGCCCCGGTGCCGCCCGGCAGGTGTTGGGCGCGATGGTACGCCGCAGCGCCTCGGTATCCTGCCCCTCGGGATCGCCCACCTGCCGATAGCCGGTATCCCACGAGATCGGCCCCATCGACGAGACACAGCCGCTCAGCAGCAGTGCCAAGGGAAGCAGGCACCAGGGACGGCATGAGTGATGTCGCATATCCTTTCTCCTTCACTGCAGGTGGAAGCCGAAGGGATCGTTGCTCGCGACCCGATAGGCGCTGCCCGTGTCGACCGTCCCGCCGTCGTCCACGACCCGGGCATGCTCCATTGGCATGCGCACCGAGGCCGGCGAAGAGACGGGTTCGACGATGTAGGGAGTAATCAGGATCACCAGCTCGGTTTCGTTGCGCTGGAAGCGCCGCGAGCGGAACAGGTTGCCGAGGATCGGAAGGTCGCCGAGCACGGGAACGCGCTCGACGTTGTTGAAGGTGTCGCGTTGGAACAGCCCGGCGATGGCGAAGGTTTGCCCACTGCCGACCTCCACCAGGGTGTCGGCGCGGCGGACCTGCAGCCCCGGCACGCTGATGCCCCCGACTTGCACACTGCTGTCGGTCAGGCTGCTCACCTCCGGGCGCACCTGCAGCGAAATGCGATCGTTGGGCAGCAATACCGGGGTGAACAGCAGCGAGACGCCAAACTGCTTGTACTCGATACCGACCAGGTCGCGATTGACCGGCACCGGAATCGGGATCTCTCCACCGGCCAGGAAGCTTGCGGTTTCTCCGGTCACCGCGGTGATGTTGGGTTCCGCCAGGATCTGCAGCAGTCCGTTCTCCTGCAAAGCCTGCAACAGCCCGTCGACGCTGTCGCCACCGGCACCCAGAGTGCCGAAGGTCATGCCGGCCTGGGAGCCAGGCAGTATACCCAGCGACAAGGAGCCATTGTTGATCAGCGCGCTCCAACTGACGCCGTACTGCAGCAGTTCCTCACGCGATACCTCGGCGAAACGGACGCGCAGGTTAATCTGAGTGCCGCCTCGATAGGTGGTGGCATCCAGCGCCCGTCCCTCTTCCGGCGCGTGGCTCTGCAGTGTGGACTGGATGGCGATTGTCCCATCGACATCCACGCTCTCGCCTTGCGCTACCAACTGGTTGCCGGCCATGCGCAGCGTGATCGGCGCTCCGCCTCCCGCGCCCTGCAGCGCCTGGTTGGCCGCCTGGGCGCCGTCGCGCACCTGGATGCGCATCGAGGCCTGGGTGCGCTCGTCCGAGCCCAGCACGATCAGGTTGGTGTCCCCTTGGGTCTTACCGAAGAGGTAGAGCACTCCAGGTGAGACGACTTGCACGTCGGCAATCTCGGGATCGGCCACGAACACCGAAACGGCCGGCTCACCGAAGCGCAGGATACGTCCCTGGCCGGTTTCCAGTGTGAGCCCCTGTCCCTCTCCGCCGTCGACGTTCTGGGCAAGTGAAGGCATCACCAGCACGAGCCATGACAGCAAGAACGCCAGGCCATGAATCGGCACCGAGCCAAGGACAAAGGAAAAGATCGAGGGTCTGGCTGCCATTGCGGTCATCGCTCCATGTCCATGGGAAGAGAAGTTGTCGTTGAGATACTCATTCCGTTTCGCCCTTGGGCGTGCCGGTCGCAGCGGCGCCGTCGCCCCGCGAGTGCTCTTGCGACAGCCTGACCTGGGCAAGCGACTGGAGACTGAACTCCGACGCAATCTCGGTCCAGGCGATGACCGGCAGGTCCAGCTCATGTCGCCTCACCCACTGTTGCAGCACCGACCTCACATCGGCGGACACCACCACCACAGGTGACACATCCCTGTCCAACGCCTCGAGACGCTGCTGGAACCAACGATTCAGGGAGCGCGACAGCGTGGCCGGCACGCTACCGCTTCTGGGAGCGCCGTCGCTGTTGCGCTGGGTCGCACGGATGGCTTCCTCGACCTGGCGCGATACCACCCAGGCCGGCAGCACTCGGTCGGCTCGAGCGAAGCGATGACAGATCTGACGCGACAGCGCCGCCCGAATCCGCTCGGTTAGCCGCGTCACGCTTGCCTCCTGAGGCCCCCAGGTCACTATCGCCTCGAGGATGGTGCGCAGGGCGCGCAGTGGAATGCCCTCGTCCACCAAGCGGCGCAGGATATCCGCGATCTTCTGTAGCGACACCACGCGCACCGCCTCGCTCACCAACTCGGCATAGTCCTGCTCCATGCGCGACAGCAGGGCACGGGTTTCCTGGATACCGACGAACTCACCGGCATAGCGCGTCAGGGTGCGCTCCAGGCAGCGGCACAGCACTTGGTCGGCCTTGAGGTAACCAATTCCGGCCTCATCCAGGCGCTCACACTCCCCCACGGCCACCCACTGCCCCGGTTGCCGGTTCAGCGGCAACGGATGCTCTGCAGCCTCCACCTCCAGTAGCTCCAGATGTACGGGATCGTCATCGAGCAGTACCCGCCCGGCTGGAAGCTCTCCCTGCATGATCGGGACTTCGTCGAGTTCGATGGCAAAGTGCTGGGCTTCCAATGCCGGATCGACACGCAAACCGACGCCGGGCATCTCGACTCCCAGGGTCTCGCCGGCCCGGCGGCGCGCAGCGTCGAGTTCCCAGCGCAGGGTTTCCTGAGGCAGCTCGTCGGCCAGGGGAGCCGCCAGGCTGAGCCTCACCCGGTGCACGCCATCCGTTCCCGGTGTCGGCGCAGAGGCTTCAGGCTCGTGAGGAGCCGGTGGCGGCGATACTTCGGGCTGTGGAGCGGCGCTACTACCAACCGGCGTGGCACCAGCCGGCATGGCCAAGGCGGGCGACGCGTTGCCGCCGGCCTGGGCCACGAGCTGGCGTTCCCGCCGCCGGATCACGAAGGCCGCAAAGCCCAAACCGGCCGCCAGGGCGAGAAACACGCCGGAAGCGAACCCTGGGATGAAAGCGACGAAGAACAGGATGACGGCCGTCAACCCCAACGCTCGGGAGTTCCTGCCGAGCTGACCGACGATCTCGCTGCCCAGGTCACCGCTGTGCCCGGTGTTCGAACTGACCCGCGTCACCACGGTGCCGGCACCCACGGCGATCAGCAGCGCCGGGATCTGGGCCACGAGACCGTCGCCGACCGTCAACAGCGAATAGGTGTTCACTGCCTCACCGAACGACATGCCCCGCTTGACCATGCCCAGCGACAACCCACCGATCAGGTTCACGCACAAGATCACCAGGCCGGCGATGGCATCGCCCTTGACGAACTTCATTGCACCGTCCATCGCCCCATAGAGCTGGCTCTCCTGCTCCAGGCGTCGGCGCCTGCCACGCGCCTCCTCCTGGTCGATGTCGCCATTGCGCAGGTCGTTGTCGATGCTCATCTGCTTGCCCGGCATGGCATCGAGGATAAAGCGGGCCGCGACCTCCGCGACCCGCTCGGCCCCCTTGGTGATCACCAGGAACTGCGCCACGGTGATGATCAGGAACACCACCAGGCCGATCACCACCTCCCCGGCGATGACGAAATGGCCGAAGGCCGAGACGATCTGCCCGGCATCGCCTTCGAGCAGGATCAAGCGCGTAGTAGTGATCGACAGCGCCAGGCGAAACAGGGTGGCCAGCAGGATGATCGGCGGCAGCGACGAATACTCGACCGGGTGCGAGATATAGAACGCCACGACGAGGATCAGCAGGCTGAAACCGATGTTGATGCCGATCAAGGCATCCACGAGCGCCGTCGGCAGCGGGATGATCATCATGATCACCGCCAGCACGGTGAACAGCGCAATGACGATGTCGCTGCGCTGAGCCGCCCGCTGGGCAACGAGATTGAGCTTCGCCAGGACCGCGCTCATGCGCTCCCCCGCAGCTGCAGGTAATCGTGAAAGCGGCGTCGGGCCTCGTCCCTTTGACCGTCCGCCCACAGCGCACGGCTTTGCAGCAATACCAGCGCCGGAGAAGCTCCCTGAAGCTGCTCGATGCGATCGAGCGCCTCGAGCGCACGCGGCGCATCGCCCACCGCGATGAAGGCCCGGGACAGGGAATGCAGGATCCCGGCATGCGCCGGCGCCGCATGCGCGGCGATCAGCAGCAGTACCAGGCCACGCTTCTTCTCGCCGCTCTTGAGGTAGAGGTGTCCCATCATGTGCAGCAGCTCCGCCGATCCCTGGTTGCCATCTCTCATGGCTCGTACTCCTCGGCCTCGGCACGGCGCGCTGCCCACTCCAGGCGCTGCGTAACCTCTTCATTGATCAACTGCGCGGCCAGATCGGCGATCTCGGGCGATACGTCCATCCCGGGCAGCACCACCTCGGTCACGTGCTGGAGCAGCTCGATGCTGCGCTCGTTGCCGTAGAGCGATGGATCGCTTGGCGACGGCTGCGCTAAGCGTTCGACCCGCTCGCGCAACGTGCCTCCCTGTTGGCGCCTGGCTTGGCTATCCTCCACCGCCCTGGCGAAATCGGCCTGACGCTCCGGGTCGACGGGCTTGCCACCCTCTATCTCGCCGACATGCCCACCAACACGCTCACCAGCGTGGTTCACCGTGCCCGAGCGAAGCCGGGTGTCGTCATGGGGCCGCTCGGAAGTGACTCTCATGGTGCAGCCCCCTCAGAGGGTCAAGGAGAATTCGGTACCATCACGGCGTACCGTGACACGGCCCTCGGCGATCTCGGCCAGCACCCACCCTTCCTGCAAGGGAGCGCCGGGGTAGAGGCGCCCGCCCCGGGCATCGACGACGTAGGGATTGTCCCCAAACCACACGGCCTGGAACTGGAGCACGGGAGAGTCGACCGATAGCCGCGGCCGGGCCTCGCTGATCAACAGTTGGCGACTACCGTAGTGCTGGTCGAACCAGTGCTGTACGTCGCGCCATTCCTCATATCGCTCGGGCGGGAATTCACCGGCCACGATCAGATGATTGCCGGCATCGCGTACTTGCAGCCCCTCCAGCCCGGCCTCGGCGAGGCGCTGCGCCAGTGCCTCCTCGGGTGGCGTCTCGCTATCCATCAGCGCACGAGCCGCCTCGGCCGCCTGTGGATGCAACATGCCCGTGGAGTAAAGTGCGCTGGCGGAAATGTCGGCTCCTGCCTTGCCGACACCAATCATCTGATAAGCCCCAACGAGCGCGAGGGAGGAGCAGAAGGCCATCACGGCGGCACCGCGCCCGGCCAACGCATGAGGCGTGGCCCGCCCCACCCGGGCCAGCCGTTGGCGCCAGGACGCTGGTATCGGTGCCCGCTGCCACTGGCGGACCATGAAATCTCCCAGCGGCGCCAGCCAGCCACCCAGGCGTCGGTTCACCGGCGCCATGAACCGCTCGATGCGCAGCCAGAAGCTCACCAGCCTGCCTTGCAGGACCGATCCGATGGGTAGCGCGACGCGACGCAAGCCCGCCTTCAGCGGAGCCAGCCGACGTCCCAGGGCGACCGATACGGCGGGAACGCCGACCTGCACACGCCCCTTGAACGTACCAGCGGCCTGGCGGGCGCTCTGCAAGGCAGGCGGCAACGTCAGCTCCGGCCGGGAGAGGGTGAGTGTCGCCTCACCAATGGTGAGAGTGACCGGCAGAGGAGTTCGCCAACCGGTACCTTGCGCCAACGGTTTGCCATTGGCTTCGACGACACCGCCGACCGCCTCGATGGCCACCATACGCCCGTGGAAGCGCAAGATAACATGTTCAGCGGCAATACCATCGTCGCTCAACATGACATCGCTGCTGGCGGCGGAGCCGAGGCGACAAACGGATCGCTCGAGGGAAACCGCCACGCCGCGGTGGAAACCGCTTCTGACCTCGAGCGTGGAGAACGTCTCGGTCGTCGGCAACAGGAACGCGGTCACGGAAGCCATGGATGTCACCTGTCATGAAAGTCGCCATGCCCCGGGCCCCACCCCGGAGCATGACGACGGCCAATGCTCAGACTGGCCCCTCAATCAGACACGCACGGACACCGGTGCCCCGCCAGCGTCCGCCGTAGCCACGTCAATTGTTGGGACGTGCGGCTCTAGCCGTATCGATCTCGGTGTTGCCTTCGGTCTTGGCCTTGCTGACGGCCATCGACTTTTCAGCAGCAGTTTCAAAGACCTGTTCTAGCTTCGCAATGTCAATACCGCCGCCGCCGGAACCACCGACGCTAGAAGCGGCTTCATTATTCTCTTTCTTTTCCTTGAGCTTGAAGATCGCCATGCCATGTCTCCTTTGGGGAAGAAAATACTAGCGGTCACCCGTTCTGCACACATCAACGCACCGCGCAAGCAGAACCAGATAAAATGGGATACCGCTCCATCAGATCATAGACAAACAAACGGCCAGCGCAATGCAAGAAAGGAGAAAAAAACGACTAAAAACCATTTATCATAAAGCCCAATAAAAACATATAAAATATGCCGAAAAGCACAATAACGATCCTCTATAAATAGTCAAAAACCATCCTCATATCACATAAAAATTACAATTTGGTTGAGTTTTTCCCCACGCTTTGAAACAAAGATATTTCCTTGAGTCAGCATCTATGATTTCAGAAAAACACGGCATGCAGAAAATAACTCCAAGAAAGAGAAGAAATTCGGAAAAATCCTGGCACCTCCATCCTCGCCCATGGCGGCAGCATGCCAACCGCACCTACTACAGGCGGCCTTATGCTATGGTTCGGCCTCGCCAAACAGACAACCGTGAGCGCACCGCGAAGCAGAGCCGGCAAGCCTTTCACCTTGCACCAAGAGATCATCCACCTCTGACGCCGGCAAGCAAGTAACAACGATATATGTGTCGTGAGTAGCACGTACTCTAAGAGTATCAGGCCAGCAGATGCGACCATCCATTCCGATGCGCCCACTGCATATCACCTTGCCCCGGCAAAACGAAGAAAAGCTGACATCCATGTTGGGGAGCTGCATGAAGTGAACATAGTATCCAGCCGGTAAGCCTCCGCGGCGTGATACGCCGTTCAGCGCGGGGATATCACCAAGGCGATAGACATGAGTACATCCTTCCAGGCGGACGGGTGCCGCCCTAGAAGGTGGACCCTTCCGGCTGGTGCTTTTGTCAGGGCCTCTTGAATGCTGGCGAGATTTTCTCTGAACCAGGGCAAAGAAATTGGAATAATCTTTTCCCAATAGCCTCAAGCCACTATTCCGCAGAATGGAATCTTTCTCCCTACGCAGGCTTTCCCTTAGTCCATACGCCTTCAGAAATGCAGGCTGAGTGTAGACCCCCTGAGGAGCTTTAGCAGTGGCTATGGGCACCAGCCCCTCGCCAGCTCCGATCTTGGCGAGGATGATCGGGTCGACATGAGATGTCATGTCGACCGTACCGGGATATCGGTACGCTATATCCAAAGGATACTGCTCCCAGTCAAATACGGTGTAAGGCGCTTTCCTGATGACGCCCGGCCCTCCGTAATCGAAAGTCAATACATAGCCTTCATCGAGAGCCATTCCGAGTTCACGCATCCAATGCATGGCCCTCACGTTGACCGTCAACTGCTCGCCTTCAGGCTGTGCCGCGATCGGGAACACCTTGTTCAGGTCCATAAGCACGGCGGCAAGAGCCACACTCGGCGATCGCTCCTCCTCGCTAAAGTTACCGTGTGAATTGAGGGTGACATAAACTTCCTTGAGCTCCCCATGCCGAACCACGGCACGATGTACCGGAAAGGCATCGGGAAGCTCGTTGGACAAAAACACGCCACGTATCTTCCGCAACGGTAGCCTGTCTGCGTTTGCATGAACCCAGCGGACCCGTGGCCATCTCGCCAAGGCGTTCCGCTGCCGCAAGATCAGGGCTCGGCTGCGCTCCAAGATCGTGTAGCGAAGGGCGCCATGAAGCACGTTATGCTCATCCTGCAAGGTCTGGAGGATGTCGCGCGCCAGTGTCCCATTGCCCGCCCCCATCTCGACCACATCGAAATGCCCAGGACGCCCCATCGCCACATGCATGTCGACCAACACTTTCGCAAGCGTACGGCCAAAATAACGACTTCGCTCCGGTGCCGTCAGGAAGTCATCGTTCCTCGTATTGCCGATAGAAACGATCCCAGAGTTATAATACCCACCCTCCCCATGGACCCCATAGAGAGAGCATTCCATGAACTCGGCAAAGGGAATGCTTCCCCTCGCCCTGACGTATTCGACCAGCGCACTGACAAACCGAGGGTCGAGCCGCAATCCCAGCGCCGGATATGGATTCGCTTCATTCTTGGCAATAGAAGAATGCATTAGCAAAGCTTCCCGTCGTTCTCAAATAGCGCTAAGGAAGCGCTGATTTATGTCGCGAGCGAAGAGATGCTGGTCGCCGCCGGAGCGCAAGAACCGGAGTTTACGCGGTGTTAAGAGCACCGCCGACGGCCAGGTTAACGAGCGCAGCAATAAATCAGTGTTTCCCTAAGCCATCTCCCGCTTTGGCAGATAGACCCGGTCCCCCGGTTGCAGAGCACTGGGATCGGCGATATGGCCCAAGTTGAGCTCTACCACTTCTGCAACATCGTGCCCCTGGCTGATGGCGATGCCCCCCAGGGACAGCGGTGACTCGACCTCGATCCAGTCATGCCCCTGCCCTTCGAGATCGGGGTTGGTGCGCCTGTTGTCGGCCATGGTGTCCTGCCGTGATGAAGCGGGTATCGGCGATGACGTAGGCTCCGACGATGGCGAAGGCTCCAACGATGGCGAAGGCGAAGGCTCCGACGATGGTGAAGGCGAAGGCTCCGACGATGGTGAAGGCGAAGGCTCCGACGATGGCGAGGGATTCGGCGACATCGAGGGAGACGGAGTTTCAGTAGGCTCCCTCTCCGGTTCCTCCCTCTCTTCCTCGTCCGCCGAGAGTTGGTTACGTAGCCAGATATCTATCGCGGCGGGGATTGCCATACTTAGGAACAGAGTGCCGCCGACTCCCCTCCAGATTTTCTGGCCATCGTTCGCCACCCATACAGGGTCCGTGTCCTCCGTATGAATCCTGCCACGCCAGTCAGTGCGGTTGCCCTCTGTCAGCCAATCGAAGCCATGCATGCGTACATTCAGCCCAGGGAACTTAATTCCATAGATGTATGCAAGGAAGCCAAGCTGCATGGCAGTAGCCGCTATCAAGGTGCTTCCCAGCAAAGGCGAGCCAGCTTGAGAAAGGAATTGGTTGCCCGCTTCTATACCAGTCAACGAAGCCAAGGCCCCAACAGGCAAGCCCGCCAAATGCTGTGCAAGCCACGTCTTTCCCTTTGGACTGAACCAAGCCCTATCTGGATCGCGATTCAGGGAAGTCTTGCTTCTTTCAGGAGCGAAAGGAGCTATATTATCTGGCCACTTTGAGGCAATGACATTTCGCCAGACTTCACGCATAGCGATCGAGTCGTCACGAAGCCCCTTCATTCCATAATAGCCAAGAAGCACCTGAGGGACGGTCGCGATAGCATAAGACGTGGAAAGCCAAGGATTGCCACTGGCAAGGGCATTCGCTGCCATCACCGCAGTGGCACTACCGGCCCAAGAGGGAGTAAGAATCCCATAGAAGTATGAGCCATTGGCCGTAGCACTCTGAATCCACGCTTTTCGCAAGGGGCTCGATGTAGGATCAATATTGCGTAGGCCAGCCCCTAGTTTAGCCGCCGCACTCATTCCTAGCGTCAAGTTGGCCAGCATAAAACCCATAAGCCCGGCATTATCGGCAATCATCAACCACGTTGAATCATTCGACAAAAGTCTGGGAAAAACTCCTCCAGTAGTGAGAAACTGCCAAGACACGGCAACATTGATCAAATGGGTTAACGATATCCCGCCCAGAAATGCACGCCCCACGCCCAGGCGAGGGTCGAGTACTTTCAAGAACAATGCCTCTTCCCCGACTGCTGCCTTAAGACCTTCTTGATACTCGTTGGCGGCCTCGCGAATAGTAAATTCCTGTTCAGATCTAGTCCAGCCCTGATGTGCTGCACTCTCTTGAACAGGGAGGTTGTTCAGGAGTTGGTAGCCAAGCCAGAACTCCTCGGTTGCATTGCTGGCCTTCAATAAACTATCGTTACTCAAGCTGAAGGCTTTTCTAGCCGCATAAATTCGACTTAGCCCCCAATTAAGAAGCTCCGCAGTTACATTCTCACCTCTCTCTATTCTTCCTTTCTTTGTCTCAAACCTCATCTTGTAACTGGAATCACTGAAGATGCCTATACCGCGAGTCGCAGCCGCCAAACTGGAAAGCACCACGGCTGGTGCCAATACATCCAGGCGGTTCAAAGGATCTGCTATCAAAGGTATGTGCCGGTGAAGCTCAGCTGCACCTAGGAACAAAGCGGAGGAAATACCCGCAGCCCAACTTCCCTGGCGCTGGGATGGCGACGTCGGTGACACTAGCCGGGACAACCAGTTTGGTGGCTTTGGCTCAGCCTGTGCATTATCAACCCGGGTTCGGGGTGTTGTACCCTGAGTCGTTGATGGGTCACGCACCATCTGTACCCGCACCTGTTGTGGATCGGCCGCAGGAAGAATACTACGGGCTTCAAGAGATATCGCTCTTGACAAGGCATGATGAATATTTTTGTCAAGAGGTATACTGTTCAACACCTCTGCGCTGCCTTGTTTAGCAGCTCTATTGTATGCCGAAAATCTAGACGCCTTCAGTACGAAGAACTCACTACTAGCTCTCCCTAACACTGGACGTGTATCAATATTCTTTCTATTCCCATCATCTATACCGTGAACCAAGACGACCTTGGGGTTGCCAAAATCGTCCCTTACTAAGGAAATTGTGCCCTGGCGGGCCGCATTCTCCAGAGCCGAGAGAGTCGCATGCTGCTGCAACAGTGAGGTTCGGATCCGATCAAGCTGAGGTCTCCGGAGAGCGTTCCATTGGGGATCTGTAAATGTCTTTTGTTGGCTGTCGCTCATTGCTTCGATCTGATCGGCCGTCAATACCTGGATCCGCCCTTCCAGCGCCCGGATCTGATTCTCAGTCAATGCCTGAATATGGCCATTGGTCAATGACTCGAGTTGAGCATCACTTAAAGCCCCAACTTGATCTTTCGTCAGATGTGGCACCTGTTCGGGCCTAAGCATTCCAAACAGATTATCCACCTGTGCCAGATGTGAGGGGGGAATGAATGCGACTGCCTCCCCTTGTAATTGTCCGATATCGAGAGTCGTTGCCTCTGGACGCGCGGGCACATTCCAGCCACTAACATGATCACTATCGTACTCGGCAACATGTAACTGCCCCTGATTATTCCTGAAACGATCTCGTATGGCACTCGCTGACAACTCGGACACGACAATGTAAACATCTTCGTTATACTTTATATCTTTCGCATGGTAACTTCCGTCACTCTTTACGCTCTCGACCCTAATCACTGCCTGGTTTTTATTGTTACTAGTGACGGTGACATTTTCAATTGACCCAGTGCGGTGGGCTGGCCACCTAATTTTCCCATCGTCTCGTATTATCCCGCTTAACGGTATCGTCCCATCAGTCAGAACAAGTGAATCAGACTTCCTCTGAGAGCGGATAAAATGAACATGATATCCTGCTGGTATATCCCCATTGGTGATTGCCCGGCTCAGCGCCTCGATGTGATTCTGGCTCGAATGCCTAGGATGATAAAGCCTCGCACGACCTTCTGTTGATGGAACCATTTGACTAGTACGCGACGTCGGCGAGCCACCCAGCCACGGAATTAGAAGACCGAGGCGCACGGCCCCCTCATCCCCTCGCCCGGAATTCTGCTGGACGAAATTCCAAACGAAATCCCGGAACCGTGTAAGGCCGCTTTTTCTTGCACCAGTATCATGGTTAATCTGGTAAGAAGCAGATATTTCCTCCCCTTGTGAAGATGAGCGTGTCGTGAGTGTGAGCAAGGCCCGCTGTTCGCTGGACAGCGTCTCCAGTTGCCAGGAGCGCAGCGCCTCTCTTTGGTCTTCGGTGAGATTGCTCAGTTGCCTTGTCGTCAACGAGGCGAATTTCTCCGGCGCTAGCTTGCCAAGCACTTGGGGATCCAGCGCTGCGACTTGTTCGGGCGTAAACGCTGCGAGCTGATCATTCGACAAAGCGTTCAGTTGTGAGGCACGAATAGACCTCATCTGTGCAAGGGTAAATCGCTCCAGCTGGAAAAGTGAAAGCTCTGAAAATTGCCTCGACGTCAACCGAGCCACACTCTGTGGATCGGTCGACGCGACTGCCAACTCTTGGCGAGAGATTCGCGGGAAGACAGCTTCTGGCATGTTCCCAGGGAAAGGGCCAGCTTGACTATCGCGCGCACGAGGGGAATGGTTGGCCGCGGCAGGCGTGGGGGACTCCCCTCCTAAACTGGCCCGCAACGCTGCAGTATCGATGGCCTCCGAGCCAGCACGCATGTACGCCGTCGGGTAGAGCCGCGTCGTCGTGGACAACTCCCCGGATGTACTCCAAGGGATAGAAGTGCGGTTGAGTTCCTGTAAGGCGGGAGGCGCTTGCTTCCTTGCCTCCCCCTGCTTCGGCCACGAGGCCCGCAGCCCCAGGTACCCCATGCCGGTCCCGAAGATACCGCTGGCAACCCCCGTCACCGCCTCGGTCAGTTCGAGACCTGACATCTCGTCCCAGTGCATTACGAGGTTGTAGCCGGAGTGGCCCAGTAGCGGTGCGCCGATTCCCATGGCGCCCACGTCTGACCAGCGGGCCGCCGCAAAGACACCACCCGGCTGCGAGAGCATCTGCGACGCATGAGCGTAGTCCGGTGAATAGTGCGGATGTGTCGGTTTCAGTCGGCGGGCATTGAACGCTCCAATGCTGGTGCGTGCCGCCACCGTTCCCTCCACTCCGCGTGCTGTCATTCCAGCGAAACGCAGACCGCTCGATGCCATCGGCAGCACGGACGTCGCCAGCATGGCGCCTTGCATCAGGCCTTCCGCGCTGGCCCAGGACCGGCCATGGCGTTTCATATTGGCCAGGTTGTCAATGCTACGCGCGGTAAAGTAGACCCCTCCTGCGTACGCAAGAGGAGCCGCTATGGGCGCCGCTGGGGTAAAGGACAGCAGAGTGGCAACTCCGGTACCGATGCTTATTACCGGGTCGAGCCACTCTTCGGTGAAGCTCTTCTCGCGGGCCTGCTGCCACTCATACTGAATGTCGCCGCTGATATCAGCGATCTCGGCGAAGTTCTCCGGTACATAGACCTGGCCATCTGCGGACAGGTAATTGTTGTACTGGAAATCCGCAAAGTTGCGATAGCGGCTGCCACTGTCGTCGATGAGCCAGGGGTGGGTATCGTCTTCCCCCATGCGGAACAGGGCTGTGTCGTAGGTAGAGCCACTCTCCCGATAGAGAATCGGGATAATCTCTACTTCGTCGCCCTCATCGCCAAGCTCACGGATTTGGTCGGCCACGGGGTCGATCAACTCCGCCTCGTCCGTACCGAACACCTCGCTCAGGTTGTCGTCCAGCTCCTCGTCGATGGTGATGACACGCTCCTCCGGCAGGTTGCCCAACCCTGCCTCGACACGCGCCTCATCGGCCTCGTCATCCCTGAATGCAGTGACGATCTCCTCCGCGCTGTCCGGATCGAGGCGATGCGCCTCCTCCTGTTCCAACAGATACGCGTTGAACCGACTGGCCCTGTCAATGTTCAGTCGATGGTTAGCGTTCTCATCCAAGCCTTCTCGCAGGACTTTTGCCTCATCATTCAGGAGGGCGAATTCATCAGCTAGATTCAACTCTGGATACTGTTCCTTCCACTCTTCCGGCGCCTTCTCCATGAACGAGATACCGGCCCGCATGATGCCCAACTGAGTGCGGATACGCGCCTCGCGACTGTCGGAGAGATGTTGCTGGGCCTCGAGATACCCTCCCTCCAGCCCAAGGTAGTCATCTTCCCACTGCCAGGATTCTGCGGGCCCTGGCCCTTCCTGTACCGGCCCGGCCGAGGTCCCGCCGTCGAGCAGTTGCCAGGTCGACGGCTGGGCGGCACGATAGGCTTCCATTCGTGCGTGCCACTCACCCGCCTCGAGAGAATCACGCTGCTCCTCGAGCAGCACCAACTCCTCCTGCGCCGCCGCCACTTCGGGGTGCACCCAGCGCATCCCTTCTCCCATCTCTTCATCGATGATCGGCACTAGCACCGGATCTACGTCATCAGGCAGGGAGCCGGTGAGTTCCTCCGTCCCGCCAAGGCCATACTCCTCGACGGTATCGTCATAGGATGTCTGGGCCTCCTCCACGGCCGTCCTGGCCTCCTCCAGACTGCCTTCGTCGATCCAGTCCGCCCACTCCTGGTCAAGCCGTTGCTGCGTCTCGCTACGTTCCATCCACTCGGGCGCGTCACCCGGCGTATAGGTCAGCGGGGTTTCCAGAGTGTGGTTTTCATAGATGATCGTCAGATGGAGCTGGCCATCTTCCACCGTGACATTGACGTCGTTCTCACTGAACCGCCCGGCAGACCGCATGCGACCCTCTCCCCGAGGGTCGCGGCTCGCATCATAGTAGCGGTAGTTATCGCCGAAGCGATCCGGGTGCTGCTCCCGATAGGCCTCGAGCACCTCGTCCTCTAGGCGTTCATACTCCGCGAGTCGCTCCTCGGCGTCGTTCAATACCTCGTGGGCCGCGGCCACCTCAGGGTGCACATACCAAGTCTCACCGTCTCGCTCGATCGATACCGTAGCCTCGCCATCAGGCACCAGCGAGCCTTCCCCGAGCCGTTCCTCAGCGTCATCGAGGGTCTGCTGGGCAGTGGCAATCTCACCATCCTCGCCCTCGAGCCCCGCCCGCTGTTCCGCGAACTGCTCGGCGAGCATCTCCTGATAGGCTTCCTTCGCCTCGTTATAGCTCTCCGTAACATCGACCAAGCCGTCTGCCGAGGCACCCCGCGCCGCTTTCCAGCGCGCCCAGTCCTCATCGATCTGCTGTTGTACATCAGTACGACCGTCCTCCTCAGGGGCATGGGTCAGTTGGATCTCAACCTCCTCGTGGGCATAGGTGTTCACCAGGAAGAGCTGCCCATCCCGCTCGACGACGTCCTGCGCCACTAACTCCCCGGTATGCCTGTCTCGGGTGGTTCGCCCCCCCCGCCCACGGGACGTCACTTCATATTCGTATCCCTCCGCCTCGAAATAGTGCGGGTTCTCTTCACGTTCGGCAGCGAGCGCGTCCTGCCTGATATCGGCCAACTCCAGGGAGTCGCCTCCGCGCATCAGGTTTTCCCACTCCTGGTCGAGATCCCGCGCGGCCTCCTGCCGCCCCCTTGGCGCATCACCCGGAGCGTAGGTGAGCAGTTTCTCTTTCGTCTCATCCAGATTCTCGTAGGTATTGACTAGCCATAGCTGGCCGTCCCGCTCGATGACCTCCTGTTCCAGCAGCTCACCCGTATGCTCCGTCTTCGAGCCTGCCCGCCCACGACTCACGGTATATTCATAGCCATCCTCATCGAAATACCGTGAGTATTCCTCGTCTTCCTCGTAGAGCGCGAGAAGGCGTTCCTCGATATCCTCCGCTTCCTCTTGCAATTCCTGCCATTCGCGCTCCGCATCGAGATATTCGATCCAGGTAGTAATCTCTTCCAGTCGTTCTTGTGCCTCTTTCAGGGTGCTATCCGGATCCGGCAGCTCCCAGTAGACACCATGAGCCTCACCCGCGGCGTTGAGGCGCTCAAGAGCATTGTTCCAGGCGTCCTTGTACTCTGGATCCAAGGCGTAGATATCCAGCTGTGCCTGCCGCTGTATGACAGGCGCCATTGCATCGTCCAGGGCACGGCGCGCGGCTTCCTGCTCCCGGACGGCCTCGGCAAGCTCGGCGTCCACCCACACCCAAGCGCCGTTTCTGCGCACGGCCTCCCAGTCGCCGCCAGAGGGGGCATCTTCTTCAGGTGGCTCCCCGGGGTCATCGCCGGAGGCATTAGTGGCAGGCTTAATCACATCATCTTCGTCACCATCTTCCCCGATGATTTCTTCGATGGCGTCCTGCGTCTCTTTCTCCAGGCTCTCGAGTTCCTCCTCCAACTCCTCGATGTGAGCCAACTCTTCATCTCCCAGCAGGATCCTCTCAATGATTCCTTGGAGTGCCTGTTCCTCGTCCGAGTCACCGTCCAGCCCCATCAACAGCTCAGCGAGAGATTCTTCCTTTGTCGCGGATTCGATGTCGATTTCCAGGCCATCCTCGTCACGCCGCAGCGTCTTGCTCCCATCCGGCGAGGTGGTTAGGGTATAGCCATTGTCGGTCACCTCGACCGTCGTCTGCGTGGCGCCCTCGATGACCACAGTGTCACCTTCATGAATGACATCGGGATCGCGCGGCGAATCGAACAGTTCTGGGTTGCTCGCCTCGAGTTCCTCCAGCGTCACGCCATAGCGTTCGGCAATGGCGATCAGATAGTCGCCATCCTGCACCTCATATTCGATGACCTCTCCATCGTTCTCTGCCACCGTGGTCGTCTTGGTTTCACGCCCGTCAGCGTCGATCTCGGTTTCTATCACCGTACCGTTTCGATATTCGGTCCGGTGTGTTTCGTTACCCTCAGCGTCGATTAAAACGGAAGAGGTTTCGGCACCTCGCCCGGAGCTGTAACTCGCGATTACCTTCTCGTCATCTTCTGCATCGACGATCTTGGTGGTGTATTGCTCCCCTCCATTGGCCAGCTCATCGGTCTCGGACTCGACCACATATCCGGCTACCGCGAGCTGGGCGATCACCTGTTCAGGTGTCAACCCCCGCTCCTCGGCAACCTGGTCGATGCTCTTGCCCTCGGAGACCTCCTCGGCGATGTCATCGATGCCCTCACGGGTCGTTTCCTGATTCTCTTCCAGCGCCGTGCGGTTCCCCGCCTCATCGACGACGACCCTGACAATGTCACCATTCTCGTCAGTGAAAGTTTCGACTGTGTCACCACTTGCCAACTCGACTTCTTCATACTCGGCCAGGGTGTCATTCGTCTCCGGATCGGTGATGGCAGTGGTACGCCCCGTTTCGCCCTCGGGCTCCGTCGTCCCGACTTCCAACCCAGCGGCTTCCAGCTGTTCAATCAGTTTCTCTCGGCTCAGCCCCTGTTCCTCAGCGATCAGCTCGAGGTTCTTGCCCGACGCCACATCGTCGACGATCTCCCCTGCTGCTGCCACGGCGGCATTCTCATCGGTCTCGACATTGTCCACCGGCTCGACCGTGTGCACGTTCTGAAACGGGCCCTCGCCTCCCTCGGGGATATAGTCCTCAGGCACCAAGTCCGGTAACGGGTATGGATCGTCCTGGTTGAGGTCCGGAAGTAGAGCCAACGATTCCAGGTATGCGGGTGAATAGACGCCATAGCCTGGGAAAGGCGCGCTGTTCGTGGCCTGAACCGGATGGAAGGTCGTGCCAGCGTTCCATTGCGGTGTCGTAACGGTCTGCTGTGGGGTGAACTGTGGCTGGCTGGGCGGGCGCGGCTTGGCCGCTGCCCTGACAAGAGCCTTGGCAAAGATCGAGTCGCCCCCGGTCGAGGCCCTGGCGGCCAATCGCATGACGCTGCTCAGTCGCATTATTGTTCTCCTCCCTGACGACGGCTTGGCCGTCCTTCATGCCAATGACATGTCCGGGCTCCTAGGCCGGCTCCGCTACCGGGGTGGGGCAAAGATGTTCGACGATTCGGTCGGCCAAGGCCGAGAGCACGGTCTGGTCTCCCGTCGGGCTGGTCATCAGCATGAGCTCGGCCTCAGGCAGCAGAGGCAAGCCATGCTCTTCCGACAGGGCAATCAGCCCAGGGCCGAGCTGACTCTCCGGCATCGGTGCCAGCGCAAACCCGCCCTCCACTGCCGCTCGCAGGCTGGCTCCGCTGGTGCACAGCATGGCCATGCGCTGCGGAATGCCGGCCAGCGCCAGTTGGGTCAAGGCAGCTTCGCGGTAGGGACAAGCCTCCGGAAACAGGGCCAGGGGTAGTGGAGAGGGCAAGCGTACAGGGCAGCGGTCGGTCCAGGCCCAAACCAGCGGTTCGTGCCATAGCAGGCGTCCCGGCTCCTGCGAGCCACACTGTGCTCCCAGTATCAGGTCCACATCGCCTCGCTTCATGGCCACGATCATGTCACCGGGGATACCCACCCGCACGCCGAGTCCGACTTGTGGGTTGTCTTCCACGAACTCCCTGAGCGCGCGCATCAGCGGGACGGTGACGCAATCCTCGGCAACTCCCAAGCGCACATTGCCTTGATAGGAGGAGCGAGAAAGCTGGGTCATGGCATCGCGGTTGAGCGCCAAGATGGCCCTGGCATACGCTGCCAGGCACTCTCCGTCCGGTGTCACTTCGAAGGCCCGTGTCGTACGGCGAAGCAAAGGCTTGCCAACCTGCGTCTCCAGACGACGCAGGTGCCCACTGATAGCAGGCTGGGTCAGGTGTAGGCGACTGGCAGCCCGAGTGAAGCTACCTTCATCGATGACAGCGACGAAACTCCTCAAGAGAAGCAGATCGAGCATAAGCATATCTGTCCATGATAAGTATGGCTTGCAGTTTTTATGTATCACTCGGCAGCTCGTCGTAACAACGCCGCCTGATGATTTCTTCTGCCCTGCCGTGCTGCCTTACCCCCTCGAACAGCGTAGCAGAGTTACGAAAAAAACATCATCTCGGTTCATTATAAATACCATCACATGATTTAATTTATATTTCCGATCCAAAAGTGCTGGCATATAAGAACGAACAATCACCGAGATTTGTATCATGACAATCATCCTGCATGTCTCGTCTTCTCCCCGCCGGCAACGTTCCGCGTCGTTGGAAGCCGCTCACAGCTTCATCACGAACTACCACGGACATATGCCGGACACCCAAGTGAAACATTTGGATCTATGGGACATCGAGCTCCCCGAATTCGATAAGAGCGCCATGGCCGCGAAATACGCCGGGCTAGCCGGCACACCGCTGACGCCAGCTCAGCAACAGGCCTGGGATCGCCTGCGTCAGCTCGCTTCCCACCTGCACGAGGCCGACCTTCTGCTGTTCTCGATGCCGCTGTGGAATTTCAGCATTCCCTATAAACTCAAGCACTTCATCGACCTGGTATCGCAGAAAGACATCCTGTTTTCCTTCGACCCCGAGTTCGGATTCAGTGGCCTGCTCACCGGCAAGAAAGCCATCGTGGTTTATGCCAGGGGGCTGAGCTACGCCAACGATTCGTTTACCCCTTCGCAAGAATACGATTATCAGAAAGTATACTTCGAGATGTGGCTGAAGTTTGTCGGCATTACCGATATCGAATCGGTGATCGTGGAAAAGACTCTCTTTGGCAGCGAGATCGACGGCGAAGCGCGCCGACACGCCTGCCTGCAGGCGGAGCAACTCGCAGAGCGTCTGGCACTCTCCCACCAGGCGGCTCGAATCCCATCCTGAACTCCAACTGCGGCAAGGATGGCGAAACGACCGATTCGCCGAGCATAATGACTTCGGGTGTTTCGCCCGGAAAACCCTATCGTAGCGCGAAGGACACAGCCGCATGGAAATCACCCGCAGCCGGGACTTCACCGCCGAGCGCGCCTGGGGCGCCAAGGGCATCGCCAACATGAACGGCATCACCACCCGCCTGCATTGGACCGACCAGCCCTACCGCTGGCACGTCAATGACGGTGAGGAGGTCTTCGTGGTGCTCGATGGCCAGGTGGAGATGCGCTATCGCAGCCCAGAAGGCGAGCGCTCGCAGCTGCTGGAAGTGGGCGACATCTTCTTCGCCTCGGTGGGTACCGAGCATATCGCTTGCCCGATCGGCGAGGCACGGGTGCTGGTCGTCGAGAAGGAAGGCAGCGTCTAGGCCTCGCTCCACTCCACCACGAAGCGCTCCCTGGGCCAGCGCACCTTGGCCTGCCCGGCCAGGCGATCTTGTTGCGTATCGCGATAGCCAAGCGCCAGCAGCACCACGCTGCGCAAGCCCCGCTCTTCGAGTCCCAATAGGGCGTCCAATGCCGGCGGGTCGAACCCTTCCATCGGCGAGGCGTCGACCCGCTCCGCTGCTGCGGCGGTCAAGGCCATGCCCAAGGCGATATAGGCCTGCCGAGCCGCCCACTGCTGCCGCGCCTCCGGCGTGGTGAAGCCGGCCACGGCAGCATGGAGCGACTGTCGATACCCTTCCAGTTCCCCTGGGTCGAGACCGCGCGCTGCAGCAGTCAGGGCGATCAGCTCGTCCACATGCCGGCCATCCACTTCGTTCCAGGTGGCGAAAATCAGCAGGTGGGAGCATTCGCTGACCTGAGGCTGGTCGCAGGCAGCGTGTCGGATTCGCTCACGCAGCGCTGGGTCTTGTACCACCAGCACACTGTAGGGCTGAAGGCCATAGGAGGACGGCGCCAAACTCGCTGCCCCGAGGATGGTATCGAGCGTGGCCTGCGGCACTTCTGTTCCATTCATGCGCTTGGCGGCGTAACGCCACTGCAGGGCTTCCATGAGAGGCATGGGCTTCTCCTGGGTCAGGGTTCCGCCGTGGCAAGCGGAGTCGTTTCGCGGCGCGAGGCGCCACGGTGGAAGAGGACCGCGCCGAGGGCCACCAATGCCCCCGCCAGGCCCAGGTAGGGCGGCACCGCCTCACCCAGCAACGAGACGGCAATCAGCGTGCCCACCAGGGCAGCTACCATGCCGATCTGGCTGAGATAGACGGGACCGGCAATTTTCTGCAGCACGAAATAGAAGACATAGAGCACCGTGAAGACCATCACTTCGACCAGCAACAGGCTAATCACTTCCGGGCCGAACAGCTGCGGCACTTGGCGCATTTCGAAGATCAGCACGAAGGGGGCGAGCGCCAGCGCGCCCCCCAGTAGCATCAGCGCGGCGAGATAGACCGGCCCTGCCTCGCCCGGCCAGCGCAGGGTGCGATAGACATTGCCCAGCGCAATGATCAATGGAATCGCCAGCACCAGCGCGACCCAGCCCTGGGCGCCCTGCATGCCGCCCGCCTTGGCCGAGGCCAGCAGCACCCCGCCAGCTAGCCCCAGCAGCACGCCGGAAAGCCGCAGCGCTCTGATGCGCTCCATGCCAAGCCCTACCGCCAGCACCCAGGTGACGAGTATCGGAAAGGCAAAGCTGAGCGAGACGAACCCCGCCCCCACATGGCGCACCGCCAGGAAACCCAGCGCATTGGGCAGCGCGAACAGCGCGCCCGAGACCAGCGCGTACTCGACGATACGCCGGTCAAGCCGCATCGACTGACGTTGCCCAGCCGCAAGCACCAGCAGCAGTCCGCCGGCAACGGTCACCGCCACCATCAGGAAGCTCAGGCGCGGGGCGCCGGCTCCATCGGCGAGCTTGGCCACGACCAGAGACAGCGCCAGCAGGCTACCGACCAGCAACAGGCAAGCCAGGGCATACCAGCCGGCACGGTTGCGCGCCTTGGTTGAGTTGGCCATGATCGCCTCCTAGTTATAAGTACGTCGGGAAGTACGCCGGGAAGATTCTCGACGAAAAGTATCTTGATGGAAAGATAAATGCACCTATGAACCGTGTCAAGCAAGCCATTGCCCAATGGCAACGAGAAATGCCCGAGCTCGACCTGCTGCCGATGGAGGTAGTGGGATATATGAAGACCACTCAGCTGCTTACCCAGGAGCGGCTACAGGCGTTCTTCAAGGAGTACGGCCTGCAGGCGGGAGAGTTCGACGTGCTGGCCACGCTGCGGCGGTCGGGGGCGCCTTACCGCCTGGGGCCGACACAGCTGTTCGAGACGCTGATGGTCTCGTCGGGCGGCATGACCAGTCGACTGGATCGCCTGGAGAAGGCGGGACTGATCGTGCGCTCGCCGAATCCCGAAGATCGGCGCGGAACGCTGGTCTCGCTGACCGAAGAGGGCCTGGCCCTGATGAACCGAATCGTGCCTCGCCACGTGGAAAACGAGGCCAGGATGCTCGCCGCTCTCAGCCGTGAAGAGCAGAAGGCATTGGGCGAACTGTTGAGCAAATTGCTAGATGGGTTGGCCGATCAGGCCTGAGTCGCTAAGCGAGGGTGAACAGCTCGCCCTGCACGTGGCCTCGCTCATGCTCCACCAGCCAGCGCTTGCGCGCCAGCCCGCCGCCATAGCCGGTCAAGGTTCCGTTGGCACCGATCACCCGATGGCACGGCACCACGATCGACACCGGGTTGGCGCCGTTGGCCAGGCCCACGGCACGGCTGGCACCGGGCCGCCCTATTCTTGCGGCAAGCTCACCGTAGCTGATCGTGGTGCCCGCCGGTATCCGCCGCAGCGCCTGCCACACCAGGCGCTGGAACTCGGTACCACCGGTCGCCACCGGCACCGCATCGAGGTGGGACGGATCGCCAGAGAAGTAAGCCTCCAAGGCCTCTCGGGCGGGCGCAGGCGCTCTGCCCTTGGCAAGTCGGTACTCGCGATAGTGACGCCCCAGCATGCGATGCAGACGCTCGTCATTGCTGTCGAACTCCAGTGCCCGCAACGCTCCCTGCTCGTCGCTGATCAGGCTCAGTTCGCCCACCGGGGATGGCAATAGATCAAGCCAGAGTTGCATCGCCTTTCTCCTGTTTCGGTTTTGCCGCTATTGTCGCCGCATCGGCATGCCACAGGTGCAGCACGGCATAGGCGCGCCAAGGCCGCCAGGCCTCGGCGCGCGCAAGCAGCTCACGCGGCGTGGGGCGCCGGCCCTGCTCCACCAATGCACGTTGCAGCGCCACGTCGCGGGGCAGGAAGGCATCGCTCTCGCGTAGCCCGCGCATGGCGATATAGTGCGCCGTCCACTCACCGATGCCGGGCAGCGCGCACAGGTGAGCGACACTCTCATCGAGATTCTGGCCGCGCTCGAACAGACGGGGCTGCTCGAGATAGGCCGATGCCAGCCGTACTAGGGCCTTGGCGCGCGCCCCGGGCATGCCGAGCGCTCTGATCTCGTCGAAGGTAAAGCGCTCGGGGGCGGGAAACAACCGGTCCAGGCCGGTGTCTTCCTGGCCTGCCACGCGTTCACCCAGCCGTTCGACCAGCCTGCCGGCCAGCCGCGTGGCCGCATCGACGCTGACCTGCTGGCCGAGGATGGCCCGCACGGCGACCTCGAACGGATCCCATCCGCCCGGCACGCGAAGCCCCGGACGATGCGCGACCAGCGGCGCCAGCGTGGCGTCGCGACTGAGCTTACGGCCTATCGCCACAGGATCGGCCTCGAGATCGAAGAGCCGCCGCAGTCGGAGGTCCACCTCCGGGAGGGTCGCACGCGAGGAGAGCCGGATCGACGCCCGCAGCGCATTCTCGTCAGGCGCGTGGCGCACCGTGACGCGGCCTAGCACTCCGCCCAGACGGAAGATTCGGTGATACCCTTCGCCGTCGATGCGTTCGAGCCCCGGAATCGTCCGCCGGGACAGGAAGGCCAGTATCGCCTGCCAGTCATAGGGCGGGCGGTAGGGCAAGCGCAATATCGACTCGTTCACGTGGTTCATGGCTCCATTCTAGCGTGAGCGCCGCTCCTGTCCGGCGTTTTTGGCATCGATCCTCAACGCCACGAAGTGGCTCTACGAAAAAACGCAAGAATGGCTCTTAGCAAGGGACCAGTCAGACATCAGACTGGACCACTCACCGTCAGGGAACAACGAGGAGAGCCACGATGCCCATTCGCCATGCCACTCTTGCCGATCTTTCCCCGCTCAGTGAGCTGCTCGATGACTACCGCCGCTTCTACCGCCAGGAACCCGACCTCGAAGGCGCCCGGCGCTTCCTGCAGGCACGCCTGGAAGGCGGCGACTCGCACATTCTGGTGCATGAAGGCAGCGAAGGAGAGCTGCAGGGCTTCGTACAGCTCTATCCGCTGCTTTCCACCGTGCGCCTGGCGCCGCTGTGGCTGCTCAACGACCTGTTCGTCGCCACCCAAGCACGGCGCAAGGGTGTCGGACGCGAGCTGATGCTAGCCGCCAGGGATCTGGCCGCAAGCCATGGCGTCAGGCACCTCAAGCTCACCACCCAGATCGAGAATTACGCGGCCCAAGCGCTCTACGAGTCGCTCGGCTGGCAGCGCGACACTACCTTCTATCATTACGGGCTGCTGTTCGATACCACAACGGACCAGGGCTGACCGGAGGCGCCATGTACGTTCCCCCATCAATGCGGCTCTCACGCGAGCAGGCCTGGGATCTGGTCGAACGATACGACTTTGGTGTGCTGATCGGCCCCGACCTCGAGGCTACCCACCTGCCCCTCCTTCTGAAACGCAGCGAAGGCGAGTTCGGCACCTTGTACGGTCACTTCGCCCGGGCCAATCCGCAATGGCGCACGTTGAACGGCAACCGGGCACTGGCCATATTCAGTGGTCCTCACGCCTACATCTCACCAACCTGGTACGCCAGCCGGCCCGCCGTGCCCACCTGGAACTATCTGGCCGTGCATGCCACGGGCAGCGTCGAACTATTGGATGACGAGAGTACGCGAAGACTGCTCGAGCGCAGCCTGGCCCACTTTGAGCCCACTCTGCTCGATTCGCTGTCCCGCGAGCCTGGCTATCTGGAAAAGATGCAGGCCGGCGTGGTCGGATTTCGCCTGCGCATCGAGACCCTCACGGGCAAGGCCAAGCTCGGCCGCCAGCGCTCCCTGGCCGATCAGGAGGGCGTCGAGGCGGCACTAGCCGAGAGCCGCGACCCACAGGCACGCCAGCTTTGGCACGAAATGCAGCAGTTGACCAACGTGGAGAGCGGCTCATGACCCTTGCCGACGACATGCACCGCAACGACTTCGGCCAGCCGGTCGGGGCTCCCCAGTCCACCTGGCAGCCGGCACGCCGGCCGCAGCGGAATCCCCTGCTGGGAGACCGGGTTCGCCTCGAACCACTCACGGCCGAGCGCCATTCCGATTCGCTGCATGCCGCCTTCATGATGCCGGGCGAGAGCCCGCACGACGCCCCGGCGGCGCGCTGGACCTACTCCGGTGGCATGCCGTTCACCGATGCCGAGCAGTGCCGTATCTGGCTGGCAGACCGGGCGCGCAGCGAGGATCCACTCTTCTACGCCATCGTCGAAGCAGACTCCAATCGTGCTCTGGGGCTGGCCAGCTATCTCAACATCGTGCCGGAACATGGCAGCATCGAGGTCGGCCACATCCATTTCACGCCCGCACTCCGCCGCACACCGGCCGCCACCGAAGCCATGCTGCTGCTGATGCGCCACGCCTTCGCGCTGGGCTACCGGCGCTACGAGTGGAAGTGCAATGCGCTCAATGCCGCATCTCGGCGTGCCGCCGAGCGCCTGGGCTTTCGCTTCGAGGGCATTTTCCGTCAGCACCGGGTAGAAAACGGGCGTAGCCGCGACACCGCCTGGTTTTCGCTGCTCGACGGTGAATGGCCAACCGTCGAGGCTCGCCTCGAGCGCTGGCTCGCGCCAGAGAACTTCGACGCGAAGGGAAAGCAGCTGAGTTCGCTATCGGCGCTGACGTACGAGGCCTGCCAGGCCGGTTAGCCCTCCACCAGGTCACACCACGCCTGGGCCAGCCACCGCCCGGCGCGACCGATTTCGGCCTCCACGGTGCCGGCGTAGCCCAGTACCAGGCCAGGTTGGCCGGGGGAGGAGAGGTAATAGCCCGACAGCGGCGACAGCGAGATGCCCTCGCTTCTGGCTCGCTCAACGAGAATCCGCTCATGCTCGGGCGCGTCGAGCCAGGCCACCAGGTGCATGCCGGCCTGACCTTCGGAGAGCCTCAGGCCCCGCGCGACAGCCGGCGCCAGCGCCTTGCGCAGCAATGCCTGACGCCATGAATAGCAATCGCGCATGCGGCGAACATGGCGCGAGAAATGGCCACGGGTGATGAACTCGGCAAGTGCTGCCTGCACCGCGTATTGCCCTTCGCGATGAAGCCGGGCGTTGGCCCGACGGAACGGCTCGACCAGCACCTCTGGCAACACCAGGTAGCCCAGCCGCATGCCGGGGTACATGACCTTGCTGAAAGTGCCGACGTAGATTACCCGGGAGTTCTCGACCAATCCCTGTAGGGCGGCGACAGGCCGTTGGGCATAGCGGAATTCGCTGTCGTAGTCGTCTTCCACGACCCAGGCGTCATGCCGCTCGGCGGCTTCCAGCAGCGCCAGGCGCCGGGCCAGGCTCATGGTCACGCCACTGGGGTACTGGTGCGAAGGCGTTACGTAGATCAGCCGGGGGGAGCCAGGGCGCGCAAGCGCCTCGACGTTCATGCCCTCGCCGTCCACCGCAACCGAAGTCATCTCGAGCCCGGCCGCCGCGAAGCAGGCCTGGGCACCGTGATAGCCCGGCTCTTCGAGCCAGACTTCATCGCCGCTGTCGGTCAACAGCCGCACGATCAGCTCGAAACCCTGCTGGGCGCCCTGCACGATGAGAATCTGCTCGGGACGACAGCGCACCGAGCGCGAAAGTTGCAGGTAATCGGCCAGTGCCTCGCGCAGCATCGGCACACCGCCCTGGGCCTGATAGCTCAACCAGGCAGCCGGCATGCGCTGCTGATGTCGACGCAACAGCCGCAGCCACTGGCCGTGGGGAAAGCGATCCAGCGCAGGCACACCGGGAACGAAGGCGGAAAAGGGCTCCTGCCGGGCGTGGCAGAAAGCCAGCAGCGCGCTGCCACGCGAGGAAAGCAGCGGTTCAACGGCCCGCACTGGCCGCGGCGCGGCGATGTCGCTTGAAGCGTTCACCTGGGCCTGCTGGAACGGCAGGTCGGCGACGAAGGTACCCGCACCATGACGGGTCGTGAGAAAGCCTTCGGCCAACAGTTGGTCGAAGGCGGCGAGCACCGTATTGCGCCCCAGCCCCAACTCATGGGCCAGTTGCCGGGTAGAGGGCAAGCGCTGGCCGCTAGCCAACCGACCGGCCTGAATCCACTCACGCAGGGAGTGATAGAGGCGCGTGCTCAAGGGCTGGCTCGACGCCTCGTCCAGCGCCAGACTCAATGCATCGGCCAGCCCATCGGCGTGTTCCAGAAGGGCCGCGCCCCCGGACAGTCGCTCATGATCGATGCTGCCGTGCGAGCCCTTCATGGCATCTCCGCAGTGTTTCGAAATAGCTTAAGAATACCGCTTGCCCATAGGGCGACCAACGTTACTTGAACGATGGCGGCTCATGCTCATTGCACGGCTCTCTCGGCGGGCTTTGGTACATGCTTCAGGTAGTGCGACAAGCCCACCGCGCCTGCCCGCATCATGGCGTGATGGTTCCAGGTCACCAGTGGCCATGCCACTCGCGAGAACAGGCTCAGCCATGGCCGCACCGTACGTACGTGCCAGGTATAACGAACCCGGGTACCCTGGCGCTCCTCATCCAGCAACCAGCGGCCAACCCCGGCCACGTCTCCTCTTGCCTCTCCTTTGATCAGGTGGGGCTCACGAACCTGGGTGATGCGGATGTCGAAGCACAGGCGGTAGCCCAACCGGCTCTTCCAGACGAAACGTTGGGTGCGTCCGATGCCCCGGTCGTTGCCGCTCACGAGTGGCTGCACGACCACCAGACCGGGCCACCAGTCGGGCCAGTGCAGCGAATCGGTCAAGGCATCGAAGACCGCGTCGACCGACGCCTCGATATGCCAGGTGGTGTCGAAGTCGAAGCGAGCCATGGGCACTCTTCACCAAGAACGTCAGGGAGTAAAATGATCGGGCAGGAAACCGGGGTCGAGGTCGATGTTCTCCAGGCGCACGCTTTCGAGGCGCTCACCTCGCCGGTCGTAACTCACCACCCTGAGCGGGAACAGAGTCTCGTCATCGAGCCAGAGATCGTAGCGTGCTACCTCGCGCACGGCCCGCCCGGGCTCGGCCTCCACCACGACGTGCCGTGCCGGGCGTCCATCGAGCTCGGTCGGTTCGAGCAGGCGCGCCGTGTCATGCCGTTGCACTTGCTGCACGTTGCGCAGCAATGTGCCCACATCTGACTGATCCACACGATGACCGCGTGAGCTGCGCACCAGGCGATTGGTAGGTCGTAGCGACAGACCCGCTCGTCGGCCCGGCGAACCGAAGGGCCAGAGCTGAACCCTGCCAGTATCGGGGCGGTAGATCAGTACCGCGCCACGATAGGGCGTCTCCATGTCCATGCGCACATAACCGGGCCGCTGGTAGCTGTAGCGAATGACTTCCTCACCACCATTGCCCTGGCTGCGCAGCGTCAGACGATACCCCTGCAGCGCGTCGATGCGTGCCAGCGATGCGGCAATCGGATCCTCGGCGAGGGGAGCGCTCATCGCAACCAAAACGAGCAGCAGCATACGGTTCTCCTTGGTCTCCTTCCTTGAGCCTAGCAGGGCAGCGGCGGGTGGTGAGATGCCGCTCATGCTATCGTTGTGGCATTGCCAACCATGGAGAGGCCAGATGAAATACCTCGGAGCCCATGTCAGTGCCGCCGGCGGACCCGACCAGGCCGTACTGCGTGCCGTCGAGATCGGTGCCGATGCCTTCGCCCTGTTCACCAAGAACCAGCGCCAATGGCGGGCCAAGCCCCTCGACGATGCCACCATCGAGGCCTTCCGCACCACCTGCCGGAAACATGGCTTCGGCCCCGGGCAGATCCTTCCCCACGACAGCTATCTGATCAACCTGGGCCACCCCGACAAGGCGGGGCTCGAGAAGTCACGCGCCGCCTTTCTCGACGAGATGCAACGCTGCGAGCAGCTAGGCCTCACCCTGCTCAATTTCCACCCCGGCAGTCACCTCAAGAAGATCAGCGAGAGCGAGTGCCTGACCCGCATCGCCGACTCGATCAACCATGCCCTGGCCGAAACCCGCAATGTCGTCGCGGTGATCGAGAACACCGCCGGCCAGGGTACCAACCTGGGCTGGCGCTTCGAGCACCTGGCAGAGATCATCGAGCAGGTCGACGACAAGTCGCGGGTCGGCGTATGTATCGACACCTGCCACGCCTTTGCCGCCGGTTACGACCTGCGTACGCCCGAGGCCTGCACTGCCACCCTCGATGAGTTTGGCAAAGTGGTGGGCTTCGAGTACCTGCGCGGCATGCACCTCAACGACGCCAAGAGCGAATACGCCAGCCGTGTCGACCGCCACCACAGCCTGGGCCAGGGCAACATCGGCCTCGACGCCTTCACCACCATCATGCGCGACCCGCGTATCGACGAGATCCCGCTGGTGCTGGAAACCATCGAGCCCGAGATCTGGGCCGAGGAAATCGCCTGGCTACGCGCCCAGGTGACAGACGGCTGAGGTGCTGCCCCGGCTAGGAGAGCTCCCGGCCGGCTGCCACGGCGCGCTCGAGCATGGCGTTCAACTCACCCCTGAGCCATTCGATGAGCCGAGCGCTGCAGCGTCGATTGTCCGCGGGTGAAAGCCACAGGCATAGCCGGGCGGGCGTCTCGACGAAGCCCCACGGTGCGATCAGCCGCCCCTGACGCAGCTCGTCCTCGACCAACAGCCGGGGCGCTATCGCCACACCCAATCCGGCCACGGCCGCCTCGATCAGATAATAGAGATGATCGAAGCCCTGCCCTTCGGCCAACGCCCGGTCGAGACGCGCCGAATCGAGCCCACGAGCACCCGCCCAGTGCGGCCAGGCCTGAGGCCTAGAGGCGGTATGGAGCAGCTTGGCGTCAAACAGTGTCGCCGGTCGCTGAGGATCGAACCGAGCGGCCAACTGTGGGCTCACCACCGCGCCGATGTGTTCCACTGCCAACTCGATCGCCTCCAGGTCGGCCGGCCATGGCGGTTCAGCAAACGTCAGCGTTGCGCTGACCTCGCCCCTTCCTGGGGTAGCTTCGCTCTCGCTGGCGACGACATGCAGCTTGAGTTCCGGTAGCTCACGATGAAGGTGGTCGAGGCGCGGAATGAGCCAGCGTGCCAGGAGGCTACCCGGACAGGCCAGGATGAACGGCGCCGCCTCGACGTCACGCTTCAACTGCGTGCAGCTGTCACGTAAGCGCAGGAACGCCTCGCCAACGCCGTGCTGGAGCCGCTCCCCGTGACTCGTGAGCTGCAGGCCGCGACCCGCCTTGGTGAACAGGGCCACGCCGAAATGCTCTTCCAGGCTTCGCACCTGACGGCTGACCGCGCCGTGAGTCACACTGAGTTCATTTGCCGCGGCCGTGACGCTACCCAATCGCGCGGTGGCCTCGAAAGCGCGCAGTGCGCTAAGAGAAGGCATGGAGTGCATCAATTTGTGATCCTGGCTCACATATAGCAGCCATCTTATCGATTTTTTGCCGCGCCTGTCTGCGCTAGCTTCATCACAAGCTCCCTGACCCTTCGAGGTACTCCATGACCGACCTTTCGATGCAGCCCGATGCCCATGGCATGTTCGGCCGCTTCGGCGGACGCTTCGTTCCCGAGACGTTGATGCCGCTGATTAGCGAGCTTCAGAGCGAATACGATGCAGCCCGTCAGGACGGCGAATTCCAGCACCAGCTCGCCTACTTCCAGCGCGATTACGTTGGCCGGCCCAGCCCGCTCTACTTTGCCGAGCGTCTCACCGAGCACTTTGGCGGTGCCAGGATCTTTCTCAAGCGCGAGGAGCTCAACCACACTGGAGCTCACAAGATCAACAATTGTATCGGCCAGATTCTGCTCGCCAAACGGATGGGCAAGACCCGCATCATCGCCGAAACGGGCGCCGGCATGCATGGCGTCGCCACCGCCACCGTCGCGGCACGCTTCGGCATGCCCTGTGTCGTCTACATGGGCTCGGCCGATATAGAACGCCAGCAGCCCAACGTGTTTCGCATGAAACTGCTCGGCGCCGAGGTCATTCCGGTGACGACGGGTACCGGCACGCTCAAGGATGCGATGAACGAGGCGCTGCGCGACTGGGTGACCAACGTCGATGACACCTTCTACATCATCGGCACCGTGGCCGGACCGCACCCCTACCCCGCCATGGTGCGTGATTTCCAGGCGGTGATCGGACGCGAGACCCGCACGCAGATTCTCGAGAAGGAAGGACGTCTACCCGACTCTCTCGTCGCCTGCGTCGGCGGCGGTTCCAATGCCATGGGGCTGTTCCATCCCTTTCTCGCCGACGAAGCGGTCAAGATGGTCGGCGTCGAGGCCGGCGGCAAGGGCATCGACACCGGCCTGCACGCGGCAAGCCTCCGCGGCGGCGCACCCGGCGTTCTGCATGGCAATCGCACCTACCTGTTGCAGGACGAGGATGGCCAAATCGCCGACGCCCACTCGATATCGGCCGGGCTCGATTATCCCGGCATCGGCCCCGAGCATGCCTGGCTGCATGAGCAGGGCCGCGTCGAATATGTCTCGATCAGCGACGACGAAGCGCTGGCGGCGTTCCAGTGCTGCTGCCGTCAGGAAGGGATCATTCCAGCCCTAGAATCGGCCCACGCCCTGGCCGAGGTCGCCAAGCGGGCACCAACGCTACCCCGCGACCACCTCATGGTGGTCAACCTGAGCGGGCGCGGCGACAAGGACATGATGAGCGTCGCTCAACACCTGGGAGAGAACTTCCAATGAACGCTGCCAAGGAAAACCCCATGAACGCCGCCACTCGCCTCGATGAATGCTTTGCCGCGCTCAAGGCGGAGAAAAGGCCGGCCCTGGTAACCTACGTCACCGCCGGCGACCCCGACTTCGAGACCTCGCTTGAACTGCTCCAGGGGCTGCCGGCGGCAGGCGCAGACGTGATCGAGCTCGGCATGCCGTTCAGCGACCCCATGGCCGACGGACCTGCGATCCAGAAGGCAACGCTACGCGCCCTCGAGGGCGGGCAGACGATGGTCCGGACGCTCGAGATGGTGCATCACTTCCGCCGACAGGATACGAAAACGCCGCTGGGGCTGATGGGCTACTACAACCCCATCCACCGCTACGGCGTGGAGCGCTTCCTGGAGGATGCTGCCTGCGCCGGTGTCGACGGCCTGATCGTGGTCGATCTACCGCCCGAGCATGATGACGAGCTATGCCTGCCCGCCAGGGAGCACGGTATTGACTTCATCCGCCTCGCCACGCCGACCACCGATGCCAAGCGGCTGCCCAGGGTTCTGGATAATGCCTCGGGCTTTCTGTATTGCGTCTCGATGAACGGTGTCACGGGAGGACGCGCTCCCGTGGCACAGGATGTCGAGCGCATGGTGGACCAGCTGCGCGAGCGTAGCCGCTTGCCTGTTGCCGTCGGTTTCGGCATTCGCAATGCGGCACAGGCCACGGCGATTGGCCGATTCAGCGACGCCGTGGTGGTCGGCTCGGCCCTGGTGGAGGCCATCGCGAACGCGGAGACTCGACATGGCGCCATCGAGGCGGTTCATGGCTTGGTGCGTGAATTGGCCGAAGGCGTGCGCCGGGCTGCCAACACCTAGAGCGAGTCTGGAGCCACCAAAATCAATGACAGGCAGGCCCCCTCTTTGCCGCATCGCTCTGATCGCTGGCCACCCCTGCAAAAGCACGTCGTAGCCACGCCGCAACCTGCTCCAGCTCGGCATGTCCGGCAAAACGCCGATGCCGGACCAACTGATAGCGCAGCCCCGGCAGCCTCGGCCCGAAGGGCACCTGAAGCACGCCGCGCTCGAGCTCCGCTTTCACCAGTGTGAGACTCAGCAAGGCTACCCCCTGGCCGGCAATGGCGGCCTGGATGGCATGGCTCTCGTCGGAGAAAGTCAGGCTCGCACCGAGATCGGCCTGGGCCACGTCGGCCGCCTGGCACCAGTGCTGCCACGATGGCAATCCCAATGTCGGGCTGTACCAGTCGAAGACGATATGCCGCACCGCCTTCAGATCCCCATACCCCGTCAACGCCAGCCGTGGGCTGGCCACCAGGGCAAAGGTATCCTCGGCCAGCACCTCGGCGTCGTGCTCCGGGTAGGGTCCCATGCCATAGCGAATCGCCAGCGATGCGCTGCGTGAAAGATCCAGCGGCGCTTCGCTGGCGTGAATGCGCAGATCGATATCGGGGCACCGCGCATGGAAGTCGGCCAGGCGCGGCAACAGCCACTGGCTGGCAAAGGCCGGCGTGCAGGAGAGCGTGACACTGCCGCTATCGCCCTGCTCTCGCAGCGCCTCCAGCGCTTCGCCGAAGGCGTCGAAGCCGCGCTGCAGCACGGGAAGAAGCTGCATGGCGGCCGGTGTCGGCACCACCTGCCGTACGCGGCGCTCGAACAGTGCCACGCCCAGCAGTGCCTCCAGCTCGCGTACCTGATGGCTGACGGCCGCCGGCGTGACAGCCAGCTCCTCGGCGGCCCGTTTGAAGCTGCGCTGGCGCGCCGCCGCTTCGAAGGCGCGCAGTTGGGATAGCGGCAGCGTGCGTCGGTTCACCGGCATCTCCTGATGGCCAAGGCTCAGTCCATGGACAAGCTCAGCTATTCCATCGCGCAAGAAATGGTCGTTTGTCAGCCTGGCATCATGAATCGATCCT
The DNA here is from genome assembly GCF_021404465.1 of Billgrantia zhangzhouensis. Taxonomy (GTDB): domain Bacteria; phylum Pseudomonadota; class Gammaproteobacteria; order Pseudomonadales; family Halomonadaceae; genus Halomonas; species Halomonas zhangzhouensis. The sequence continues at coordinate 216,179 of NZ_JABFTT010000006.1, forward strand.
GTCTCCCACGCATCATCCAAGTTGAATTTTTCTTGTCAGGAGACGTTCATGATCACGCTACTCCACCTCGACGCCAGTGCCCGCCCCGGCCGTTCCTGCATCGATCCTCATGGCTCCCATTCCCGCCGCCTCAGCGCGCACTTCGTCGAGCAATGGAAAAGAGCCCGCCCCGGAGATCGCATCCTCTATCGCGACGTGGGCCAACATCCGCCACGCCCCGTGACCGGCGAGTGGATCCACGCCGCTTTCACCAAGCCGGAAGCGCGCGAGCCCTGGATGCACGACGCCCTGGCCGAGAGCGATACCCTGGTCGATGAGCTGCTGGAGGCGGACCTGATCGTTGCCGGCGTGCCGATGTACAACTTCGGCGTCCCGGCCGGCTTCAAGGCCTATATCGACAACATCGTGCGGGTCGGACGCACCTTCGGCTTCGACCGCGCGCGCCAGGGACTACCCTACTGGCCGATGCTGACCGAGATGCACAAGCGCTTGGTGGTGCTGAGTTCCCGCGGCGACTACGGCTACGAACCGGGCGAGCGTATGGCCCAGGCCAACCATGTCGAACCGCACATTCGCACCGTGTTCGGTTATCTGGGCATCGACGACGTGCACGGCATCGCAGCGGAATACGACGAGTTCGGCGGCGAGCGCCTGCAGGCCTCGCTGGCCCAGGCCGAACAGGATATCGATGCCCTGGTTGCGGCGTTGGCCAAGAAACACGAGAAGGATCTGGTAAACGTCTGAGGGAAAGCAGGCCTCGCACTGCGTGGCCTGCGACTCGTACCGGATGGGAGCGAACACTAGACATGAATGGCCGATACGGCGATAAAAAAGCACACTCGGTATCGAAGTAAGCAGGCAATTTAGCTCGCTTCGGGTGCTGCCTATCGGTCGTTTAGCCTATATAAGGGAGCGCTAAGTCCGCAGAAAATGATCGGAGGAATCGCACATGTTGGACGGCCTGACGCTCGATCAGATGCGCGTTTTCGTCACCGTCGCCGAGACCGGCAGCTTCCGCGCGGCGTCGATGCGGCTGTCGCGAGTGCAGTCGGCGATCAGCCATGCGATTGGCAATCTCGAAGCGCAGCTTGAAGTGGAGCTCTTCGACCGCTCCGGTCACAGGCCACAGCTCACCCCCGTCGGGGCGTCACTTCTGGCGGATGTCAGGGCGCTGTTGATCAAGGTCGACGCGGTGCGCGCGCGGGCGCGGGGGCTGGGCCAGGGCGTGGAACTGGAGATCACCGTGGCACTCGACCCGCAGTTCCCGTTGCCGGTCTTGGGACGCGCCCTCAACACGCTTTGCGAAACCTACCCCGCGGTCACCTTTCGTATTCTCTCGACGCCGCTTGGGGCATCGTTTGAAGCGTTGCTGGAGGGTGAATGCGATCTGGCGATCAGCGGAATCGACCTGATCAATCCGGCGATCGAGCTGGAAGCGCTGATGACAGTCCGACGTGCCGCCGTTGTCGCGCGAGGCCATCCGCTCGCGCAGGCGGTCGACGCACCACTCAGCACGACTACGCTCGCCGATCACATCCAGATAGTTGGCGAAGATCCGTCCGCGCTCACTGGCAAGCGCGACTATGGCGTGGTGTCTCCGTCACGCTGGCGGGTGGCGGACAACCTTACGAAGAAGACACTGATCCTGTCGGGAGTCGGCTGGGGTAGCCTCCCGCTCTGGATGATTGAACGCGAGTTGCAAGAAGGTGATCTCGTTCGGCTTCCGGTCGCAGCCTTCACCAAGGGCGGCGAATCAACGACGCAGACCTACCTTGCTCGCCGCACCGACCGCCCTCTCGGTCCGGCGGGCGCCGCCTTCCGCAAAGCACTGCTGGACGCCCTACCGAGCTGCTCGTTGGAGATCGACACGATAGCTGCGGCCCAGGGTCGCCTGGTTGACTGACTGCTACAGTCCAATCGGATAGATCATGATGATCCATCTTTTGTCAGTCCCGTGAATCACAAAGCTGTGGCATAAAACTCCTACGGAAGCACCGCGCGCCTGAGCGCACAGATTCCTTCATCACGATATTGACCACATGTCTCCCGCCAGAGCTTCGCTTCGGGGGGAACGACATTCCATTGCCCAGCGGTAGAACGAACAAAGGAAAAAAGACCATGAATAACACGCCCATCCGCCTCGCGATCATCGTCGGCAGCAATCGTGAAGGCCGCCTCGCGCCGACGATCGGCAAGTGGTTTCTGAATCAGGTAAAGGGCCGGCAAGAGTTCGAGGTCGATTATATCGATCTGGCCGACATCAGCCTGCCTGCGATCCTTCCCGCAGAGCTGGATGACGATCTCAAAGCTTACACCGCGCGGCTCGACGCGGCCGACGCCTTCGTGATGGTCGTGCCGGAATACAACCACAGCTATCCGGCTTCGCTGAAGCAGGCAATCGACCTCGGCTACGAAGAATGGCGGGCCAAGCCGGTCGGTTTCGTAGCCTATGGCGGTTTCGCGGCCGGTGTGCGCGCGGTCGAGCACCTGCGCGGCATCATGCCCGAGCTTCATGCCGTTACCCTACGCGACACGGTCAGCTTTCAGAACCCGTGGGACCAATTCGACGAGGACGGCCAACCACGCAATCCGACCGGCTGTGCCGCAGCAGCAAACACGATGCTGCATCAACTCAAATGGTGGGCCAGGGCGCTGCGCACGGCGCGCAACGCCGTGCCCTACACGGTCTCGGAATAGGCAAGGTAGGGAAGCCGCTGCTCCGAATCGCTCATGCCGATCCGCGCATGCTCCCGAGAGAAATCACAGTACGAACAGACGGAGCGCACGAGAATGTCCGCTACGCAATACTCCCAATCGAACCCGCCGCGGGAGGCGGGATGGAGCACGGTCTTCATCATCGCTGGCGCAGGCGTGGTCTCCGCCTTTCAGGTTGGCAAGGCACCGATGGCGCTCGGCACCGTCCAGCTCGATCTCGGCCTTAGCCTCGTCGTCGTCTCGTGGCTCATATCGGCCTTCGCGATCGTCGGTGCCATCGTCGGGGCGCCTGTGGGGTTGGCGGCCGACCGGATCGACACCAAGCGCATGGTTGTGGGCGGGCTGGCGCTTCAGGCGCTCGGCGCAGGGCTCGGCGGCGCTTCAACCGGCGTCGAACTGCTGATGCTCTCTCGTGTCATCGAGGGACTGGGCTTTATGGCAGTTTTCGTGGCCGGACCCACGATGATTTTCGCCATCGTCGCCAGGAGGGTACAGCATCGCGCTATCGCGGTCTGGGCCACGGTCATGCCGGTAGGCATGACCGTGGTGATGCTCGCCGCGCCACTCCTGACCCTGCTCGAATGGCGTGGCTTCTGGCTGCTCAATTCAGCGATCCTGTTCGCCTATGCTGTCTTCTTCGTCTTCGCCATACCGACTCAGAAGGTGGCGACTGCTAGCGTCCAGCGCATCGGCTCGCAACTGAAGCAGGCGCTTATCGCACCTGGGCCATGGGCGCTCTCCACAATCTTCGCTGCCTTCTCGGCTACCTTCTTCGTGGTGTTCGGCTTCCTGCCCTCACTGCTCACGGAGCGGTTCGATCTCGGCCCGGAACTGGCCAGCACGGTCTCAGCCATCGCCATCGCAGCAAGCGGTGTTGGCAATCTCGTCGCCGGCTTCCTGCTTGCTTCGGGCCGCAAACCATTTCATGTGCTGGCGACAGGTTTCCTTGTGATGACGCTGTTCGGTTTCGGCGTGCTGGCTGCCGATCTTTCCTGGATCGCGATCGCCGTCTTCGCGGTGCTGTTCGCTTTCATGGCCGGCCTGATCCCGGTCGTCCTAATGGATAGCGTGCCGCGCTTCGCGCCGCGTCGCGAGCTTGTGGGAGCGACGCTGGGCCTCGCCATGCAGGGCAACAATATCGGGATGCTGGTCGGTCCGGCCGCTGGGGGTGCACTGGCCGCAAGCCTCGGCTGGACGAGCGTAGCGGTCGCTCTGGCGCTCGTCTCGGTCGCCGCCGTCCTGCTCGCACGCCCAAGCTTCAGGACAACATACGAGCGTCAACCCGCCGGGGAAAGTGTTCAACCATGACCGAGCAAGCGCAGGCGGCGCAATTCACGTGGTACGAATAGCCAGCGTTCTCGGCGACCGCCAACGTGGCCGAATCAGATATTGGCACCTCCATCGATGGTGAACTCCGCCCCGGTGATCGAACGACCCTCCGGCCCCGCAAGCCAAGTCACCAGGCCGGCTACGTCGTCGGCCTCGTTGTAACGGGGGATGGCCATCAAGCTACGCTGGGGGTCGGAGAGCTCGCCGTCGGCGGGGTTCATGTCGGTATCGGTGGAGCCTGGGTGTACGATGTTGACGTTGATACCCCTTGGCCCAAGGTCACGCGCCAGCCCCTTGGTCAGCCCCACCAGGCCCGCCTTGCTCATGGCATAGAGGCTGATGCCGGACCAGGGCACCCGAACGGCAAGGTTGCTGCCGATGGTAATGATGCGCCCACCCTCCGGCATATGCCCCACTGCTGCCATTGACGCCACCACCGGCGCGCGCAAGTTGATCGCGATGGTGCGATCCAGCTCATCCAGTGTGGCTTCTTCGATCGTCCCGGTCGGGAAAATGCCTGCGTTGTTGATCAAGATATCGAGCCCGCCCAACTCGGCCACCGTGCGTTCGACGGCGGCCTCGATCGCCGTGTCGTCGCGATTGTCGGCGCGAGTGGCCATAGCGCGACCACCCGTCGACACGATCTCGTCCACCACCGACTGCGCCTGAGCCTCGCCGTTGACGTAGGTCACCGCCACGCTTGTCCCTTCCGCCGCCAGACGCCGGGCAATGGCGGCACCGATGCCGCGGCTGCCACCGGTGATCAAAGCGACTTTGCCATTCATTTGCTGCATGTCTCGCCTCCGTTCACAAAATTATGTAGTGATCGATACATAAACAAGATGGCTAGACAGCCAAGCCGCTGTCAAGATATTTTGTAGTTATCGATACAAAAAAGGAGCAAGACATGCCTCAGCGCGGTAGACCCCGCGGCTTCGACAGAGAAGAAGCCCTGCGCCGGGCCATGGAGGTGTTCTGGACTCAGGGCTACGACAACGCCTCGCTCGCCGATCTGACCCGGGCCATGGGCATCAACGCTCCCAGCCTCTACGCCACTTTCGGCAGCAAGGAGGCACTGTTCCATGAAGCGGTAGAGCTCTATGTACGCACGGAAGGCAGCGGCATCTGGGAGCAGGTGGAAACGGCGCCGACGGCACGCGCCGCCATCGCCCACGTGCTGCGCGCCACGGCCGAGGCATTCACCCGCGGCGATACGCCTCGCGGCTGCATGATCGTCCTTGCCGCCCCGCAGATGCAGGGCGCCAATGCACAGGTCTGCGATGCCTTGAAGGCCCACCGCCAAGCGAACGGCTGCCTGTTGGAGCGCCGCCTGAAGCGTGCCGTCGAGGAAGGCGAGCTACCCGCCTCGACGGACTGTCGCGCCCTGGCCAGCTACTTCGTCACCGTGCAGCACGGCATGTCGATTCAGGCCCGTGACGGCGCTTCAAGAGAAACGCTGCAGGCCATTGCCGACTGCGCCATGGCGAGCTGGAGCGCACTGACTAGCTAACCGGTGAGCAGGGTTCGCCTTTCTCTTCCGGCAGTTCCTGTACTTCTCCTCCTATCGCCCCGACATGGCGCAGGCTGACGATGGAAACCACCGCCAGCGCCAGGATGGCGACGCCGCCCACCGTGGCAGTCACGTTCAGCCCCGCGGTAAAGGCCTGCTGGGCTTCCAGCAGTACGCCGGCAGGCAGGCTATCGCCGGCCGAAACGGTGGCCCACAGGCTCTCCTCGACGATGCCCGCTGCCTCGGCAGCTTCGCCATCGGCCATCGTCGCGCTGACCTGAGCGCGATAGACGAAGGTGGCCAGGCTACCGAGCAGGGCCACACCCAGCGCCACTCCCAGCTCCTGCACCATTTCCGACATGGCCGAGGCCGAGCCGGCCTTCTCCGCCGACGCCGCACCCACCACCAGGTCGGTGCCCAGAGCAGCGATGGTGCCCAGGCCGAGATAGACCAGTGAGAACCCGGCAATCGCCATACCCACTCCGTTGGCGTTCACTTCGACGGCGGCCAGCAGCCAGTAGCCCAGTGTGGAGAGCGTCAGGGCAGCGCCCACCACGTAACCGGGACGAATGCGCCGAGCAATCAGCGGCGCCATGATGCCCGCCAGCACCATCGCGAGCGCCGGTGGCCCCATCCACAGCCCCGCCGCCAGCGGTGTGAGCCCTGCCACCAGTTGCAGGTACTGGGTCACCAGCAGCATCACGCCGGACACGCCGACCAGCCCCACCAGCAATACGATCAGCGCGGCACTGAAGGTGCGGCTACCGAACAGCCGCATGTCGAGCAGCGGGTCGTCCAGACGCTGCTGGCGGCGCACGAACACGAGCGCCATCAAGCCACCCAGCGCTAGTGCCAGCAGCGGAACGGGCTCGAGCCCCAACTTGGCGAGCTCCTTTATGCCGTAGACCGCCGGCAGCACGGCAGCCAGCGAGAGCGCCACGCTGGCGAGATCCAGTCGGCCACTGCGTTTCGCGCGATACTCAGGCAGCAGCGTCGGCGCCGCAATCAGCAGTACGGCCACCACCGGCACCGCCACCAGAAAGGCCGCTCCCCACCAGAAGCGCTCCAGCAACACCCCACCGATTACCGGCCCCAGCGCCATGCCCAGGGCGAACATGGTGGCCCACACGCCGATGGCCAGGGCGCGCTGGCGCACGTCGCCGAACATGTTGCTAATCAGTGCCAGAGTCGAGGGCATCAGGGTCGCGCCGGCCACGCCCAGCACCGCACGGGCGGCGATCAGCATGCCGGCACTGGTGGCATAGGCCGCGATCACCGAGGTGACGCCGAAGGCCACGGCGCCGATCATCAGCAGCCGGCGGCGGCCGATGCGGTCGCCCAAGGTGCCCATGGTGATCAGAAAGCCGGCGATCATGAAGCCGTAGGCATCCATGATCCAGAGCGCCTGGGTACTGCTTGGCTGCAGGTCCCCCGCCAGGGCGGGTAAGGCCAAATAAAGAATGGTGACATCGAGACCGAGCAGCACGGTGGGCAACGCCAACACCGCCAAGCCGGCCCACTCCTTTAAGCCCGCACTCTGCCGGGCGATACGTGAATTTTCATTGAGGGAAACCATGCCATGCCTCCTTTCCATTGGGTTGGCATGGTAATCTTGGGGTATTTTTATAGGGTTACAATATAGCCAATTATCCTATTACTACAGATAACTCCCTGGAGCACTGCCATGGCCGGGCGCAGCCTCGACAGAACCCGCAGCGAACTCACCGACTTCCTGACCCATCACCGCAACAAGCTGACGCCAGCCGACGTCGGCTTGCCCTCCACCGGGCGCCGGCGCACCCCGGGGCTGCGGCGCGAAGAAGTGGCGACCCTCGCCGGCGTGGGGCTGACCTGGTACACCTGGTTCGAGCAGGGGCGCGATATCAATGTCTCGGAGAGCTTTGTGCTGCGAGTTTCCAAGGCGCTCAAGCTCGACGACGCCGAGTGCTGCCACCTGTTCCTGCTCGCCCATCGCCGCCCGCCGCCGGTTGAAGCCTACCAGTGGCAGGAAATTCCGCCCTTGGTACAGACGCTGATGGACGACATGTCCAGGCCCGCCTACGTGATGAACCTGCGCTGGGATGTCATCGCCTGGAACGCCGCCGCCGATGCCCTGCTCGGCTTCAGCGATAGGGAGCCCGGCGAGCGCAACATGATGCGCCTGCTGTTCGCCGACCCGGCACTGCGCAGGCGTCTCCCCGACTGGCGCCAGGACGCCCCCCGCCTGCTGGCCCAGTTCCGCTGCGACTCGGCCGCCGCCCCCGAAGACCCGGCCATGCAGGAGCTGACCGAAGCGCTCGCTAAGCTGTCGCCGGACTTTCGTCGCTGGTGGGAGCAGCCCAATCATGAAGCCTATCGCTACGGCATCGCCACGCTCATCGATGCCGCCTCGGTTACACAGACGTATGACCACACCACGCTGCTGGTGGACGAGCACCGGCATCTCAGGATGGTGGTTTATTTCTCGCCTGCTGGCTCATCCGGATAGATGACAAACGCCAACTTATTACCATCGCTGTCACGCACATAGGCCGCATAGAAGCCTTCGGCATACTGAGGCCGATAGCCAGGGGCACCTTCATCGCTGCCCCCGTGCTCGATGGCGACTCGGTATAACGTATCGACCTGCTCCGGTTCGGTGAACTGGAAGGCCGTCATGGTGCCATTCCCTACCCCGGCTTCCTGACCATCGAAGGGATAGCCGACAATGAACCTGGGGAAGTCGAGATCGGTCTCTTTGCCGTAGGAAACGCAGGCATCGTCTTTCCAGCAGACATCCCAGCCCATTTCAGCAAAAAGTGGATCGTAGAACGTCAGCGCTTTCTCCAGGTTCCTGGTTCCGACCATGGTGTAGGCAATCATATTCAAGCTCCTTTCCTTGACGTCCTCCCCTCCCTCAGCTGCTTAGGCAGCTGCCGCCTGCGGCGGAAAGGAAGGGGATTCCTACGGCGCTCAGGCGCGGCATTGAGCCCTCCCTGAGTCGCTTCGGTGGGTTCCTGCTGCTGGCGGCCTTACCGCACCACTCACTTCACAGGCTAACCGGGCGTGCCCCGCCCTTAATACATTGATGGCGCCGACGTGATCGGCATTGGCCTCGAAGCCACATTCGACGCAGACAAACCTGGCCTGGCTGAGCCGGTTCTCGGCGGCTATATGCCCGCATTCGGGGCAGCTGCGGCTGGTGTTGTGCGGTGGCACGACAACCAGATGCGCCCCACGCCAGGCCAGCTTGTAGTCGAGCTGGCGCCGGAACTCGTACCAGCCCTGGTCGAGGATCGAACGGTTAAGGCCGGACTTCTGCCGGATGTGGCGGCCGGGCTGCTCGACACTGCCTCTGCCCGAGCGCGACATGTTGCCTACCTGCAGGTCTTCCAGCACCACGAGCGCGTGGTTTTGGCTGATCGTGGCGGATGCTTTGTGCAGATAGTCGCGCCGGCCATTGGCGATGCGCGCCTGGAGTTTCTGGACGCGGGCCTTGGCCTTCTTCCAGTTGTTGCTGAACTTGGTCTTGCGACTCATGGCCTGCTGCGCCTTGCGCAGCGCCGCCTGGTGCTTCCTGATACTGTTGAGGGGTGCCAGGTAGCTGCCATCGGAGAGCGTAGCAAACCGCACCACGCCCATGTCGATGCCCACCGCGCCGCCGGTCGGCGCCGGTACCACGACCTCGCGCTCGGTCTGGATCGAGACGAACCATCGGCCCACCGATTGGCTGACGGTGACGTTTTTGACCGTTCCCAGCACCTCGCGGCTCTTGCGGAAACGCAGCCAGCCCAGCTTGGGCAGATAGAGGCGACTGTTGCCCTGGTCGAGTTTGATCTGTTGCGGATCGGGATAGCGGAAGCTATCGCGCTGGCCCTTCTTCTTGAAGCGCGGGAAGTCAGCCCGCTTGGCGAAGAAGTTGGCGTAGGCGCGCTCTAGATCCTTCAGCGATTGCTGGAGGGGATGAGTCGGGCCATCCCGGAGCCAGGGTGTCTCGGCGCTATTGCGCCAGCCGGTGAGCTGCTTGCACAAGGCGGCATAGCTGAGCTTCTTTTCGCCGGCTTCATACCGTTCCTTTTGCAACGCCAGTCCCCGATTGAACACAAACCGAGCCATGCCGGCGAACTGGCGCATCTTGCGCACCTGCTCGCCGTTGGGAATCAGTTCGAATTTGAAGGCTTGGAGACGTTGCACAGCGCACCTTTACTGGCTGTATATCCAGCATTATAGGGCTCCTGCGGCGCCCGCGCTATCCTTCCTCCCACTCAAAGTACGGGGCATGCCGCGCTTTTTGGTCAATGACTTCGCTACTCCAACGCCGCCTGTTTTCTGCGCCACTGCCCTAGCGCCCAGCCCAGGGCCGGCAATACCAGTATCGCCGAGGTCCAGGCGCAGGCGGCAAAGCTGAAATGGGTGAAGATCGGCCGATAGAGCAGCGCGCCGGCAAACATGCACAGATAGGTGACGGCGCTATACAATCCCATGATGGCCCCCCGCTGCACCGGGTCGATCTCGGCAAGCTGACGCATGAGCAGGTTCAAGCCGAGATGATTGGCCACGCCCCAGGCAAGACAGAGCGCCAGCAGCACCAATGGAAGAGCGGCCGCCGCCATCAACCCCAGGTAAACCAGCATCAGGCTGGCAAAGGTGACACAGGCGGCAACGACCGCACCGTAGCGGTCAACCAACCGCCCCAGCGGTGCGGCGGCGCCGAAACCCAGGCCATAGACGGCGATGACCAGCCCAGCGAAGGACGTGGGAAGCTGCAGCACCTCGCCCAGGTGCGGGCCGAGATAGGTGTACAAGCCGTAGAACGCCGTCATGTAGGCCGCGACGTTCAGCAGCACCGGATGAATGCCGGGAATTCTCAGGGCCTTGAGGGTGGAGCTCGGCGTCTCACCGATCGTTCTCATACCCCAGCCGCGGCAACGCGAGATCCCCAGCGCCAGCCCCACGGCAGCCAGCGCCAAGAGGGCGAAGACGGCACGCCAGTGCAACAGATCGGCCAATAGCGCCGCCAGGCCGACCCCAACCACCAGGCTCAACGTCCATCCCGTCAGCACGAAACTCAGCGTTTGGCTTTCGCGCCCCTTCTCGGCTACCTGCGCGGTCAGGGTATAGATCGCGGGTAGCGCCACGCCTGCCGCCAGGCCGGCCAGTGCCTGGGCGGCAATCAGCATCCACACTGCCGGCGAGAGCGCAGCGACGCCCAGAGATGCCGACAGCACCACCAGCGCCCGCATCAGGGCACGCTCGGCACCGATACGATCGCTCAGCGAAGCCAGCATCAGTGCACCACACGCAGTGGCCAGACCATAGAGAGCCGCAGCTGTTACCACATCGGCGGCGCTGCGGCCCGGATAAGATGCCGCTACCGTGGCGGCGATAGGGCTCAGCGCCAGCGAATTGGCACCGATGACGGCAATGGCGGCGGTCAGCAGGAGAACGCGACGAGAGATCACGGCTCGCTCCATATGAGGTTCGAGATTAGCATTGAAGAAGGGAATCACGACGAAGTTCAGCGCTGAGTCAGGGCTGGAGCAGGAAGCGCTTGTGGAGACGATCCACCAGGGTGCCGTCCTTCAGCGGCACGCCTGGCGAGACATCGTAGGTCTCGAAGCCCAACCGCGTGTAGTAGGCCAGCCCCTTGGCGTTGTCTGCCCGAATCGTGGCATTGATGCATTGAATGCCGGCATCTGCCGCCTGCTGAAGCGTCGCCTCGAACAGCGCGACACCCACCCCCGAAGGCCTCGGCGGCGAACAGGCGAAGGTGGCAATATCGGCCCAGTGCTCGGGCAGCTCCGCCTGGTGCACCAGGGCCTGGAACCCCAGCATCCGGCCTGTGTCATCCTCGGCCACGCTACAAGCCAGGCAGTGCTCACCGGTAACGAACCACTCAGCGATCTCGGCATCGCTCAAGTGCCGCTCGATGGCCGTGGTTCCGCCCGGGGCAATGATGGGGTTGAGTATCGCCCCCATGGGAGAGGCATCCGCTGCGGTTGCCTGGCGCACCGACAGGACTGCCGCCTCTTTTTCACTCACACTCTTTCTCCCGTATTGCGGTATCTGCCAGTGCTGCCTCTCGCTCGAGCAGCGTGCGTTTTCTCTCCACCCCCCAACGATACCCGGAAAGCGCCCCGTCGCTGCGCACAACCCGGTGGCAGGGGATGGCAAGCGCAACGGGGTTGGAGGCGCAGGCCCTGGCCACGGCACGCACCGACTTGGGAGAACCGATACGCTCCGCCAGCTCGGCATAGCTGATTGTGGTGCCCACGGGAATCTCGGTCAGCGCCTGCCAGACCCGTTGCTGAAAGGCAGTGCCACGAATGTCCAGCGGCAGCGAAAGCCCGAGACCAGGCGCTTCGACGAAACCCACCACTTGGGCCACCCAGGCATCGAAATCCTTCCCTCCGGGAATGAGAGTGGCATTGGCGAAACGATCCTGGAACTCCTGCAGCAGCTGCTCCGGATCGTTCCCTAGGGAAATGGCGCAAATGCCCTTCTCGCTGCTCGCCACCAGTATGGTGCCCAATGAACACTCCCCCAGGGCGAAGCGGATCTCCATGTCTTTCCCTCCTGAACGGTAACGCTTGGGCGTCATGCCGAGCATGCGGTCGGTACCGGCATAGAAGCGTCCGCTGGAGTTGAAGCCCGCCTCGTACATCGCCTCGGTGACCGTTTCGCAACTGACGAGTTCTTCGCGCACGCGCTCCGCCCGCCGGGCGACGGCGTAGGCCCTGGGCGTGAGTCCAGTGACCGACTTGAACACACGGTGAAAATGGAAGCGGCTCAACTCCGCGGCCTGTGCCAGTTCGTCGAGAGAAGGCAGATCCTCAGCGGCTTCGATGAGCCGACACGCGCGGGCGACGCTCTCGGCATGATGCTGAGCCAACGAGACATCCTGAGGGCGGCAGCGCTGGCAAGGCCGGTAGCCGGCTCGCTCCGCCGCCGTCGCATCGGCATGGAATTCGGCGTTCTCGCGGCGTGGCCGGCGCGACGGGCAGGTGGGACGGCAATAGATGCCGGTGGTTCGCACCGCGTAGACAAAAGCACCATCCGCCGTCGTGTCGCGGGTCAGCACCGCCGTCCATTTCGCCTCATCGGAATTGAAGGGAGCAAGTGAGTCGCTAGTTGTCTCGAACATGGCGGACCTCCACAGTGGGCTCGGCGTGTTCCGTAAGTTCAGGATGAGCCCGGTAGCCGCCTGGCACACTCCGTCTCTTGCTGTCAAAACAGGCCCGACTCTTCAAAGCATTTCGCAACATTCGCAGCATAGCATCCTCAGGCACCATGATTTTTGGCGGCAATAAGCGGAGTGAGGGCTTACCCAGGCATCGGCAAGGTAAGCGAGGGATCGCGCCGATCCCCTGTTTACCTATCTATGCCATGGAGAATACCGCTATGAAACGACTTGCCGGAAAGATTGCCATCATCACCGGGGCCAGCTCGGGCATTGGCCATGCTGCAGCGCGTCTTTTTGCCAGTGAAGGCGCTCAATTGGTTGTGAGCGCTCGCCGTCAGAACGAACTCGACGCCTTGGTCGAAGCCATCGTACGCGAGGGAGGCAGTGCCATTGCCGTCGCCGGGGATGTATGCGACGAACGCTTGGCGCAGCACCTGGTTGCCACGGCACAGGAACGCTTCGGCGGGCTCGACATCGCCTTCAACAACGCTGGCATCGTCGGGCCGATGGGGCCGCTGCAGGACATGCAGTCGAGTGACTGGCACGATGTCTTGCATACCAACCTGAACGGAGCCTTTCTGGGTGCCAAGTATCAAATACCAGCGCTGCTGCAGCGTGGTGGCGGCAGCCTGCTGTTCACCTCGAGCTTCGTCGGCCATACCGTCGGCATGCCCGGCATGTCTGCCTATGCCGCCAGCAAGGCCGGTATTCTGGGCATGATGAAGTGCCTGGCTGCTGAGCTTGGGCCCAACGGAATACGCGTCAACGCCTTGCTGCCCGGTGGCACCGATACCCCCGCCAGCATCACCAACGCCCCCAACGCCGGGCCAGAAGTCCTGGCCTTCGTCGAGAACCTGCACGCCCTCAAGCGTATGGCCACACCGGAAGAAATCGCCCAGGCGGCGCTCTACCTGGTTTCCGAGGACTCAAACTTCATCACCGGCACGGCCATGCTGGCCGACGGTGGCGTTTCCATCTGCCGCACCTGATTGCCATAGAAGCGGTACTGCCAGCCTTGGCGGTACCGCTTCCGACGCAGCAGTTCCTCAAACGCACTGCTACCCTACTCAGGCACAGCCACCGCCCCGGTAAGCACTTACTTACCGAGTAACTGCCTTGCGGCCACGCTTGCACCATCGGCACGCATCATACCTGCCAGGTTGGCTGCTGCTCTACGCGTGTCGGGGGCCAGCACCTTTCCGAGCGCAGTTGACAGCGTCTCGAAGGTTGGCACCGATCCGTCATGCACCGTGCCGATACCAAGTGCGGCCACACGGCTAGCCCAGTGCGGCTGGTCGGCGGCCTGGGGCACAATCACCTGGGGAGCAGCGGCTCGAGCAGCCGTGGTCGTCGTGCCCGCCCCACCGTGATGCACCACGGCGGCCACTCGACGAAACAGAGCCTGCTGGTTGACCTCGTCGACCATCAAGCAATCGTCTTGGTCATCGACCGAAGACAGCTCGGCCCAGCCACGGGCGAGGAGTACACGATGGCCTTGCGCACGAATGGCCTCGATGGCAACCCGAGCGCTCTCTTCTGGGACACGCATGCTGCCGAAGCCCACGTATACCGGTGGAGTCCCAGCCTCCAAGAATGCGACCAGCTCCGCTGGCAGAGGTCGCTCGTCCGGCAAGAACCATGCATCGGTCTGCGCCACGTTGAGGTCTACCAGTCCCGGCTCCTGGCTCAAGGTCGTGTCCGCCGCTACCCATGGCTGTTCGGTAAACATGAAGTCCCGCATGGCGATCACCGCCGGCAGACCGATCGACGCCCGATGGTGGTTGATTGCCCTACCAATAAGCGAATGCCAGCCTTGGGCTTGCAGCAAGGTAGGACAAAACACCACGAACCGATGAGGAATGGCCAACTTTTCGGCCACGGAAGTCGCCGTGAAGTGCAGCATGCCGCTAGCCACGAGCATGTCGCACCCCTCGGCTGCTTCAATCAGTGTTTCATAGGTCGCAGCAATGTACTCGGCGACGAAATCGTCCACGCTCGGGACGCGCTCCTCCGCAGTCGACGAACTTGTCGCCCATGAACGCCACGACCTGCCGAAGGGCACGAGGGACACCCCAGCACGGTCCAGCAGTAGCCTGAACTCTTCGTCCGGCGGCGCACAAAGCCGTACCTCTACTCCGAGTGCCTGAAGCTCCACCGCCAAGGCCACCATGGGCTCGACATCCCCACGCGAACCGTAGGTCGCTAGTAAAATCCGCATCTTGCTCCTCTTTTCCTAGGCACAGGCCTAGGACAGAGTATATATGACAAGAATGGAGCGCGCCGCAGGCTTACCTTGTTGCTACCTTGCAAACGCAGTAAGCACCGACTTATCGGTAGCGCCTACCATCTAAATGACTGGAATGGCATGGCAGGAGACAGCATGGATTTTCTCGTCAACCTGGACGTGGACGATTTGGAGCGCGGCATCGACTTCTATGTCCACGCCTTTGGCCTCGAAGTCGGTCGCCGTTTCGGCGATGACGGTGTCGAGCTGATCGGCGGCCCGGCACCGATCTATCTCTTGGCCAAGACCACCGGATCGCCGGCTTACGCCGCGGGGGAGCCCGAGCCCGGAGCGCAGCGCCACTACACGCGCCACTGGACGCCGGTGCATCTGGACGTGGTGGTGGAGGATATCGACGCCGCAGTGGAACGGGCCATCGCCGCTGGAGCCACCCCGGAGCAGCCCATCGTCACCGATCGCTGGGGCAAGCTGGCGTTGATGGCCGACCCTTTCGGTCATGGCTTCTGCTTCGTGCAGTTCCTGAATCGCGGCTACGACGAGATCGCGACCGCTTGATCGTTCTCCGGCGAGTCGATCACGAACCCGAACTCGCGCGCCAGGGCTCGATGCCCCAGCTCACTGATGCTCACCACCCGCGAGTGCTTCTGCCGGCCGATCCAGCCGAGTTCCAACATGCGCTCGGCCATGGCGGCCCCCAGCGCACCACCGAGATGATCGCGCCGCTCGCTCCAGTCGAGACAGGGATAGGCAAAACGCCGACGACGCCTGCGTAGGGAAGCGACATCGATGCCGAAGTCGTCAAACCAGGCCTTGCCTCGCTCCGTCACCTCCATGGCCTCGCCATTTTTGATCAAGTACTCCCTTTCGAGCAGTACTGCCGTCAGCCGTGTGCCCAACTCCCCAGCCAAGTGGTCATAACAGAATCGCGCAGCCCCCAGAGCGCCGGCCGGTCGCCGGCACGGCGACACTACCTTCATCGGTTTGGCCACTACCATCAGCGCCTCGACGGCATGCGCCACCTCGGCTGTCGCCAGCCGGTAGTACTTGTGCCGCCCTTGTGCCGCCGACTCGATCAGTCCATCGCGCTGAAGCCGCTTGAGATGCTCCGTCGCCGTACCCGGCTGTACGCCGCAGCCATAGGCCAGCTCCTTGGCGGTCAATGCACGCCCCTCCATCAGCAAGGCGAGCATGCCCATTCGGGTCGGATCGCCAATGGTGCGGGCTAGGCGTGACAGGTCCGGCTCAACCATCGTTAGCTCTCCACCTAACTGTTTATGTCTGACAAGCATAGGCCAACGCAGCACAATCGAGCGAACAAACAACGGTCCGGAGCCACCCATGACTACGCCAGACAATCCACTGACGGCCGTCACGCATCATGACCCTTACCCCTATTACGCTAGGCTAATGGAGCAGCAGCCCCTCTACCGGGATAAAGAACTCGACCTGTGGGTCGCCTCGTCCGCCAAGGACGTTGCCGCCGTGCTGGAACATCACGGCTGTCGCGTGCGCCCAGCCAACGAGCCGGTACCAATGGCACTGCAGGGCACGCCGGTGGGCAAACTCTTCGGCAGTCTGGTCAGAATGACCGATGGCGAGTCGCACTGCCCGCTCAAGCAGGTCGTTACAGCGACGCTCGCCACGCTCGAAGAGGACCACATAACAAACTTGAGCAGGGGCTGCGCGTCCTATCTGCTCGAGGAAATCGCTCCTCTCGAGCCCGCTGGCCTGACCGAGTTCACCCTGCGCCTGCCCGCATACAGCGTCGCGGCCCTGCTGGGCTTCCAGTCCGATCAGTGGCCTGCGCTGGCGCGCTGGACGGGAGATCTGGCGCGTTGCATCGCACCTGGTGCCACATTCACCCAGATGGAGAGGGGCCAACACGCCGCACGCGAACTACAAGCAATGACAACACGGCTCCTCGAAACCCAGTACTCGGCACCGCTCAGCCTCCTGACACAGTTCACTGCCCAAGCCAGAGCGCAAGGCATCGGCAGTGCAGTGATCGCGGCCAACGTCATCGGCTTCCTGCTGCAGGCCTATGACGCCACGGCGGGGCTGATCGGCAATACACTGGTAGCGCTGGGGCGCGAGCCGCATCTTCCTCATCGAGTCCGCGATGAGCCAACGCTCCTGCCTGCCGTACTCAGGGAGGTGCTGCGCCACGACGCACCGATTCAGAACACGCGACGCTTCGTCGCTTACGACGAGGTCATCGCCGGCCAGCCGATGCAAGCAGGCGATACGATCCTGGTGCTGCTCGCTGCCGCCAACCGCGATCCTGCCCGTCATGCCGACCCCGAGCGATTCGATCCGGCCCGCCAGCCGCAGCACTGCTTTACCTTTGGCCTGGGGCGCCACGCATGCCCCGGCGAAACGCTTGCCTTGGCCATCGCCAGGGCGGGTGTGGCAGAGCTGCTGCGCTCGGGTGTCTCGCTCGGGGCGCTGGCCGGCGAGGTGACGTATCGCGAATCGCTCAATGCCCGCATCCCGCTGTTTCGCTCTTCCTATGCAACGCCATCCTCAACTGCCTGAAGCAGGAGCTCATATGATCGCCGTTATCTTCGAAGTCATTCCCAAGTCCAACCGTCGCGACCAGTACCTCGACATCGCCGCCAGCCTGCGTCCGCTGCTCGATGAAATCGACGGATTCATCTCCATCGAACGCTTCGAGAGCCTCACCCAGCCGGGCAAGATCCTCTCGCTCTCCTTCTGGCGCGACGAGCAGGCCGTCGCTCAGTGGCGCCAGCTCGAGCGCCACCGCGCGGCTCAGGCACAGGGCCGCGATGTCGTCTTCGACGACTATCGCCTGCGTGTGGCCACGGTCATGCGAGACTACGGCATGCACGAACGCGAGCAGGCGCCTGCCGATAGCCGCGAGTGCCATGACTCTTCCTCTGCTTCCGGATAAAAGGACATCGCCCCGGTAAGTCCTTACTTACCGGGGCGGGTCCATATTCCTGGCGAGGCAGCCCGATCACCTCAACCCTGACCCAACTAGGCAACCAATCGCGACTCCAATTCACGCAAGCTCACGTGCCCCTTGAAGTGGCCCTGCCCCACTGGCTGCTCGCCGCGCTCAATAGCCTCGGCGAAGCGCACGTCTGGGTCGTCCTTGAGTTTCGCCAGATGCCGCGCCAGGTTGGGATACTCCTGCTTCAGGTCGAACAGGCGATGGTACTCGGCCCAGCGGGCGATACCGACGAAGTAAGCATCCGCCATGCTGCGCTCGTCACCTAGCAGCCATGCCCGCTCTGCAAGCAGTTTATCCAGATAAGCGCAGCTCTCTGCCACAGACTCGCGGCCCAGCCGGCGCAGCATTCCCTGCTCCACACCTCTCATTCCTTGCGTGTCATAAAGGGTCCAGAGTGGGCCGAAGGCGGCGAAGAAGTCCGTGTTTAGGTAGGCCAACATCTGGTTGAGGCGGTCGAATTCCCGACTGCCCTGCACGAAACCCAGCCGAGTTTCGAGGTCGCGTGCCGCCAAATGCTGCAGAATCGCCTGGCTCTCGGTAAGAGGCTCACCGTCTTCGAGTAGCAGCGCCGGTGTTTTGAAAAGAGGATTGATCTTGGCATAAAGCGCATCCCAGGGGTGCTCCAGCATCTCGATGCGGCACAGGCGATAGGGCTTGCCCAGCCACTCGAGCGCTACGATAGAGCCGAACGAACAACCTTGCGGTACGCCATAGAAGAGAACGGGTTCCATTGTCTTGCTCCGTGTTAAGTGAAAAAAGTGAGTGAGAAAAGCCAGCGCCCTCTGCGCTTGGCCTTGTCAGCAAGGTAATGGCTAAATAGGGCGAATCATGTCCTATTGAAAACAGGAATGTTCAGTGTGGCCAATCCCACCGTTCGCGTGCTGACACTGCTCGAGTTGCTGCAGGCCCACCGTCACATGAGCGGCCGGGAGCTGGCCGAACGGCTGGGCGTCGACCGCCGTACGCTTAGGCGGTACATCCATGCGCTGGAAGAGCTCGGTATTCCCGTCACCACCGAGCGGGGACGGCACGGCGGCTACCGCCTGATGCCGGGCTTCAAGCTGCCACCGCTGATGTTCAACAGCGAAGAAGCGTTGGCCGTTTCGCTGGGCCTGCTCGCCGCCCAAGGGCTGGGCATTGCCGAAACGGCCCCGGCGCTGGAAACCGCACGCGCCAAGCTGGAGCGAGTCATGCCCGCCAAGTTGAAGCAACAGGCGCAGGCACTGAGCGAGAACGCCCGACTGGAATTGCCCTCGGCAAGGGCGCCGGGCGACGAGCGCCTGCTGCTATTGTTCGCCACCGCCACCCAGGCCCGCCAGCGGGTCCGGCTCGACTACCGGGACGACCGCAACCAAGCCACCCGGCGCGTGCTCAACCCCTACGGCTTGGTCTTCCGCGGCGGGCGCTGGTACGTCAGCGGCTGGTGCCATTTGCGCCGCGACCTGCGCAGCTTCCGCCTCGATCGCATCATTGAGGCCACACCGCTCGAGGCCAGCTTCGATAGGCCGGCCGACTTCGACCCGGCCGAGCATCTGGCCCGCAGCATCGCCAGCCTGCCTCGCGCCATTGCCGTCAGCGTGCGCTTGCACACCGATCTCGCTCATGCCGTCGAAGAGCTGGGTCGCCATATCGGCATGTTCACTCCCGACGGCAGCGCCGTGCTGCTGCACGCCCGCACCGACAGCCTGAGCTGGTTCGCTCGCCAGCTCGCCCATCAGCCGTTCGACTTCGAAATCCTCGCCCCATCCGGGCTTTGCGACGCTCTTGCCCAGCAGGCCGCTCGCCTCCAGCGCCTGGCCATGCCAACTGGCTGTTAGAAAACGAGCGTGCCTGTCGAAAGCGACTATGTTGAATCGATGTAGGGAGGTAGCAACAATGACAACCCTTGGAGACCCACCATGCAACTTTCCACCTACCTGATCTTCGACGGCAACTGCCGCGAGGCCTTCGAGTTCTATCAGCGCTGCTTCGACGCCAAGCTCGAGGCCGTGTCCACCTACGCCGAAATGCCCGCCAGTGAAGGCATGGAAATACCCGAGGAAGCCCGCGACCTGATCATGCACGCCCGCCTGCGCATCGGCGATCAACTGCTGATGGCATCAGATAATTCCCCCGGTTGCCCCGCGCCCTACGAAGGCATCAAGGGCGCCAGCATCGCGGTGGGAGTCGACTCCGTTGAGCAGGCCGAAAAGCTCTTCAATGCGCTGGCCGACAACGGCACCGTCCAGATGCCGCTAGAGGAAACCTTCTGGGCGCACCGCTTCGGTATGCTGGTGGATCGGTTCGGCGTTGCCTGGATGCTCAACTACGAGAAGGAAGAACAGGCCGCCGCCTAGCGCAGCACTCTTTCCTCTCTCAGCCGCCCGGCCAACAAGTCGCTGAAGGTACGCACCTTGGCCGCCGGGCGGCGCCCTCGCTTCACGATAACCACGAGTGATCTCGCTACCAATTAAGCGCATCGCCTGACCAAGCGATGTCACATAATGCCCTCCTGAATCGTCATGTCAGTGACGGCCACTCGGCCTTCATCTTCACCCCAGCGATTCAGGAGCCATGCATGCACCAGAGCATGCTTTTCATCAAGCACAAGGCACTGCCCGGCAAGCGCGAAGAGGTACGGCGCGTGTGGGAGACTCACCTGATGCCGAGCATCCAGGAGCGCCAGGTCCACGACGCCTACTTCTACTGCTACGATGGTGGCGACCCCAACACGATCCGTGTCTTCCAGCGCTACGCCGATGGTGCGGATGCACAGGCCTTCATGCAGGGGCCGGCATACGAAGCCTATGTCGCTGCGGTAACGCCCCTGCTGGCTCATCCGCCCGAGATTCATGCTGCCACCGTGGCCTGGGCCAAGGACAAGGCGGCTCCGGTTTCCGAGACAGCCTGATGCCTTCCGCCGATTTGCTTCACTTCGACCTGCATAGCTTCGAAGAGGCCCGCCCCATGCTGCTGGGGCTGGCTTATCGCATCCTCGGCTCGCGCGCCGACGCCGAGGATGCGGTGCAGGACACCTTTCTCAAGTGGCAGGCAGCGGATCGTGAGGCAATCGATACGCCCCACGCCTGGCTGACCACGACCTGCACTCGGCGCTGCCTCGATCTGCTGAGCAATGCCCACCGGGCCCGGGTCGAGTACGTCGGCGCCTGGCTGCCAGAGCCCATCCCGACCGCAGCGGTATCCGATGCGGAACGCAGCATGCAGCTGGCCGACTCTCTTTCCACCGCCTTTCTGCTGCTGCTGGAACGCCTGTCGCCCAAGGAGCGGGCCGCCTACCTGCTGCATGAGATCTTCGACACGCCCTACACCGAGATCGCCGCCATGCTCGAGATCAAGGAGCCGGCCTGCCGCAAGCTGGTGTCCCGGGCACGAAGCAACCTCCAAACCGCCGAGGAACGGCACACCCCACCGCGGGAACGCCAGCAGGCACTACTGGAGGCCTTCCGACTCGCCATCACCGAAGGCGCCACGGCACGGCTCGCGAACCTGCTCTCGGCCGAGGTCCGCCTCAGCGCCGACGGCGGCGGCAAGGTGCCCACCCTGCTCGAGCCGCTGCACGGCAAGTCGGCTGTACTCGACTTCCTGGCCAGCCGGTTGAGCCAGTACTGGACCGACTATGAGTGGCGTGAAGCCGACATCAACGGGGGCTGTGGCTTCGTGATGCGCAGAGAGGAAAATGTCGTCGCGACGGTGACATTCGGCTACGACCGCTCAGGCCAGGCTAGAGATATCTTCATCGTGCGTAATCCCGACAAGCTGGCACGGCTGACGTCATGACTGGCCGACTACCGCACGGCAGCCGCTCTCTCTGGCTTGGGTATCCAGCAACCCGATGATCCACTCGCGCACGGCGGCGATGGCCGGCTCCTCGAGCCTCTCAGGCGGGTAGACGAGCTGGAAGGGCGCGGCCTTTACCTCGGGGCCGAATGGCTGCACCAGGCGCCCCTGCCGCAGCTCCTCCTCAATCAGATACCGGCTCATCAGGGCTATGCCCTGGCCGTCCAGGGCAGCGGCAATGCCATGGGTCTCGTCAGAGAACATCAGTCCGGCGCTGACGTCGAGCCCCGGCACTTGGACCTGGCGCTGCCAAGCCACCCAGTCCAACGGTGCGGGCGAAGAGAAGTGGAGCAGCGTATGGCGCACCAGTTCGGCCGGTTCACGCAGCTCCAGCACGGGGCTGCAGACGGGTACGAAGACATTGTCGAACAGCTTCTCGGCGACCAGCCCGGGCCAAGGCCCCTCGCCATAGCGAATCGCCATGTCGGCAACGACACCATCCAGGGCGACCGCTTGGTGGGAGACCTGAATGCTCAGGTCGATCTGCGGGTGAGCATCGCGCAGCAGGCAGACCCAGGGCAGCAGCCAGCGTGCAGCGACAGCCGGCGTGGTCGAGAGCGTCACGGCCTGGCGCGACGGCGGCTGGCGCAGCTTGGTTACCGTCTCGGCGATGGCATCGAAGGAGTCGCTCAGCACGCCAAGTAGTGTCTGCCCCTGCGCCGTCAGTACCAGCTGCCGCGGCCGACGCACGAACAGGGCCACGCCCAGGCTCTCCTCGAGCTGGCGTATCTGATGGCTGATCGCCGTCGGGGTGACCGAGAGTTCCTCGGCGGCGCGCTTGGCACTGAGGTGACGCGCCGCCGCCTCGAAGGCGCGCAGGGCGGAAAGAGAGGGGAGTCGTCGCGGCATCATGGCTGAATTTTATTTTCCGAAATCGAAAAAGAATCGTCGCTTGTCGCCCTACCTGGCCTCAGGCTTATATAAAACGAGCCACAAGCAAGACTGAGAACAATTCATTCAATAGATCCTACACCCAGTGACGGAGAAAACCCATGACGCGTTTACTTCACCTCGATGCCAGCCCACGCCC
Source organism: Billgrantia zhangzhouensis (assembly GCF_021404465.1). Lineage (GTDB taxonomy): Bacteria > Pseudomonadota > Gammaproteobacteria > Pseudomonadales > Halomonadaceae > Halomonas > Halomonas zhangzhouensis. The sequence goes on from NZ_JABFTT010000006.1 coordinate 238,981, forward strand.
CGGCCGTGCCGGCACCCACGACCACGGCTCACATACCCGCCGGCTGACCCATCACTTCGTTTCCCGCTGGCGCACTCTGGAGCCGGATGCCGAGATCGTCTATCGCGATATCGGCGCCAACCCGCCACAGCTTACCAGCGTCGAATGGATCGAAGCGGCCTTCACGGTCACTGAAAATCGCAGCGAATCCATGCAGGCAGTACTCGCCGAGAGCGACACGCTGACAAGCGAAGTCGAGCGGGCCGATATCCTGGTGCTCGGCGTGCCGATGTACAACTTCGGCCCGCCGGCCACCTTCAAGGCCTGGATCGACAACATCATTCGCCTGGGCCGCACCGTCGACTACGATCCGAAATATGGTCATCACCCCCATCTGCCGCTGGAGTACTACCTGCCGCTACTGGCCGACCGGTCGCACCACGCGGTGCTGCTCTCCTCCCGCGGCGACCACGGCTTCGACCCGGGCGGCCGCCTGGCCGCACTTAATCATATGGAGCCCAGCGTACGCACCGCCCTGCAGTTCATCGGCATCACTGGCTTTCATAGTATTGCCATTGAACATCAGGAAGAGGGCGGCGAGGCGCTGGCGGCCTCGACCACAAGCGCCCTGGAGCGCATAGACCGGCTGGTCGAGCAATTGCACAGTGAAGTTTCGGCCAAGCGCCAGCCGCAGCCGGCCTAATAGCGCCCTTCGATGGCCGAACACCGGGGCGCTTGGCGCCCCGGCCTCGTCCCTGTAGCCTCAGCAGTCGGCGCGTCGTCACACGGCCACTACCTGATAAGTATCGCAGGAACATCAACATGCTGATCAAACGCGTGCCCGGCACCGAGGCACCTTTCGACCTCCTGCTAGAAGCCGATCCCTCGCTAGACACCATCAAACACTACCTCGAACGCTCGATCTGCCATGTCGCGATAGTCGAGGGGGAGACCGTGGGCACCTATGTCATCCAGCCCCTCGGCGATGACGTTCATGAGCTGATGAATATTGCCGTCGCCCCGGCGCATCAGCGCAAGGGCATCGGCGCACGGCTACTGGATCACGCCATCGCAACGGTTCGGGAGGCAGGGGCACGGCGCCTTGAACTTGGCACCGGCACCTTCGGTTATCAGCTCACCTACTACCAGCGTGCGGGGTTCCGGGTCGTCGCCGTGGAGCGAGACTACTTCCTGGCCCACTACGACGAACCGATCTACGAGAACGGCATTCAGCACAAGGACAGGCTGCGGTTGGCTCTCGAGTTTTGAGCTATCAAGAAGCCTGACTGATCGCTGCCTTGTCGGTCACCGGATCGGCTTTGGCACCGGCCGCTTCGCGGCGCTCCGAGTAACGGTCCACCAGCGTTTCGGCATGAGGCCTTAGCAGCAGGGTGAAGCGCACCAGTTCTTCCATCACGTCGGCGATGCGGTCGTAGAGCGGCGAGGGTCGCATGCGCCCGGCCTCGTCGAACTCCTGGTACGCCTTGGGCACGCTGGACTGGTTGGGAATGGTAAACATGCGCATCCAGCGCCCCAGCAGGCGCAGCGTGTTCACCGCATTGAACGACTGCGAGCCGCCGCTGACCTGCATCACCGCCAGGGTGCGCCCCTGGGTGGGCCGCACCGCTCCCATGCTCAGCGGCAGATGATCGATCTGGGTTTTCATCACGCCGGTGATCTGGCCGTGGCGCTCGGGGCTGCACCACACCTGCCCTTCGGACCACAGCGCCAGCTCGCGCAGCTCCCGCACCGCCGGGTGATCGTCGCCCGGCACCTGGTCCGGCAACGGCAGATCGGAAGGGTCGAAGATCCGCGTCTCGGCGCCGAAATAGCGCAGCAGACGCGCAGCCTCTTCCACCGCCAGGCGCGAATAGGAGCGTTCGCGCAGCGAGCCGTAGAGCAGCAGGATGCGTGGCGGATGGCCCAGCGGATCGGGCAAGCCCTGGCCGGGCTGCCGGAGAGCGAAGCGCTCGTCGAGGGCCGGTAGAACATCGGGGTCGTTGAGCGTGCGAAGCCTCATGTCGCCTCCTTCAGTGCGTGGGTTTGCAGGACGAGCAGCGCCACCAGGGCGGCAAGCCCCAGGGCCGAGGAGAACAGCAGCGCCTGGGTGCCGAAGCGCTCGATCAACAGGGCGAAGGCCAGCGGCGCCAGCGCCTGGCCGAAGCGTGCCGGTACCATCAGCACGCCCTGGCGCAGGCCATAGCCGTGCGGGCCGAAAATGGCCAGCGGCAACGTGCCCTTGGCGATGGTGAGAATGCCGTTGCCGGCGCCGTGCAGCAGCACGAACAGCGTGGCCAGCGGTGCCCCCAGCGTCATCACGCCGAGCGCGCCAATGGGATGCGCCACCACCGCCAGCTTGGCCGAGAGCAATGGATGAAAGCGCTGCAGCAGCGAGAACTCGAGCAGTCGCGCCGCCACCTGGGCCGGCCCCACCAGCGCTGCGGCGGCGATGGCAGCAGCAGGCGAGAGGCCGGCGATCTGCAGCAGCCACGGCAAGTGTGCCGCCATGGCGGTACTGACGAACCAAGTCACGGCGAAGACGAAGGCCAGCAGCGCCATGGGCAGCCAGGTCGAATTCGCCTCGGCGACTGCCGTCTCGGCGTGAGGCGCGGGCGGCTGGATACCGAACGGAATCAGCAGCCGGTTGAGCGGCAGACCCAGCAGCAGATGCACCGCCGCCCAGGTGAAGCAGGCGTTCTGCCAGCCGAATTCGGCGTTGAGCCAGCCGGTGATCGGCCAGCACACGGTGCTGGCAAAGCCCGCCAGTAGCGTAATACCGGTAATGGGGCCACGCGCTTCTCGGCCATAGAGCCCCGCCAGGGTCGAGAAAGCCGATTCGTACAGCCCCATGCCCATGCCGACGCCGATCACCAGCCATCCCGCCCACAGCAGCTTGGCTCCATCCGCCAGACCCAGCAGCACCAGACCCAAGGCAAACACCAGGCTCGAGGCCGCCAGCACGTCGCGTCCGCCAAATCGGTCGATGCGCCGCCCCACCGACGGCCCTAGCACGGCCGATACCACCAACGCCGAGGAGAAGGCCGCGAATACCGTACCCGTGGCAAGGCCGAGGTCTCGCGCCATGGGCACGGCGAGGATGGCCGGAAGATAGTAGGTCGAGCCCCAGGCTAGCGTCTGGGAGACGCCCAGGGCGACGACCACACCGGTACGCGAGCTCATCGGCTACCTCGATCATCGAGGTATAGGGGCCTGAAAAAACGCTTCACGCTCATCCTTCCCGCTCCTCCCCTTTCACTGCCCCAGCGGCCATGCGACGGCTCTCGACGATGCAGTCCGTGGCCTCCAGCCAAGCATCCACCGCCACCTGAAAGGCGTCCCGCCCCTTCTCCGTCAGTGCGTAGACCTTACGCGAGCGCCCCTGCACCACCTCCGCAGTGGAGCTCAGGTAGCCGCCCGCTTCGAACTCGTTGAGCACCGGATAGACCGTGCCCTCCGAAGGGCTGCAACAACCGTTGGTGCTCTTCTCCACCGCCTGCACCACCTCGTAGCCGTGCATCGGCTTGCGGTGCAGCACGCTAAGCACGAAGAACTTCGACAGCGACATCTTGATCGTGCCGCGCCAGTAGGAAGGGTCGCTGTAGTCTGGGATCCGGCGACCAGCGGCCGCTTCGGATTTCGCTTTGGTCATGGTGGAAACCTATACCTCGATGATCGAGGCGTCAAGACAGATCGATTTCCTCTCGCCCCGTGCCGGCGGCCTGCTCACGCACTCCTGCCAGCATCATGGCGAGCCCGAATTCGAAGCGACCGTCGAAATCGAAGAAGCGTCGCGCCATCAGTTCCGTATCGAGATGGCGGAAGTCAGGACTTGCCAGCACCTCGCCGAGGGAAGCGGTAATGGTCGCCGTGGCCTCGCCGGGTTCGTCGGGCAGCCCCTGCTGCTCCAACGTTTCGCCGAGAATGAAAGAGAGCAGCGTAGTCATCGCCCAGAGCGCCCGGTCGCGGTCGAGCCCGGCTTTCACCAGCAGCTCCATCAGCGTTTCGGCGCCGCGCAAGGTGCTGTGCTTGGCGGAGTAGCTGCCACCCACGATACGCGCACCGTCACGATACCTCAGCAAGGTACGCCGTAGGCGCCGGACGAACTCGGCCAGATTGACATAGGCATCCTCGTCATCGAGCCCGCCCAGCGGAACGGCAGCCACGATGGCATCGGCCATTTCATCGAGCAATTGCTGCTTGTCGGCCACGTGACGGTAGATCACCGGCGCCTGCACGTCCATGGCATCGGCCAAGGCTCGCATCGTCAGTCCATCCAGGCCATCCCGGTTCACCAGTAACAGCGCCGCCTCGGCGATCTGCCGCACGCTCAGCTTCTCCTTCTTCCGCCGCCTACGCTTCGGCGCGCTGTCGTTTTCCGTCACGCAAACTCTCGCTTCGTGTCACTTGTCGCTTGACATATTAACAGCGTTAACAATACATTCAAGCCAGATCTATTAACGGCGTTAACAAAATGCTCCCGATGGCGTTTCAACTCCTACTCACACTGCCCAGATGGCCACGTATTCTGCTTTTCTTGTCGGTCGCGCTGGGTCTTACCGCCTGCACCGAGGGCGCCAGCACCGACAGCGAGGAGGTGATACGCCCGGTGCGGGTGGAAAACGCCATGTCGCTCCCTGCGCCGAGCCACCGTTTCGTTGCCCGTGTTGAAGCCGTCAGCACTGTCGATCTGGCCTTCCAGGTGGGCGGCCAACTCCTCGAGCAAGGCCCACGCGAAGGCGCCTTCGTACCACACGGCGAAACCTTGGCGATGCTTGATACCACCGACTTCGAACTGGCGCTGCGCCAGGTGGAGACGCGGCATGAGCAGGCCCGGCGGGAGTACGAGCGCCTGCGCCGGCTGCATACCCAGAACGCCGCCTCGACGGCGAGTTTCGAGCAGGCAGAGGCCGAATTTCATACCCAGACCGTGGCGCTCGAGCAGGCTCGCCGACAGCTCGCCTACGCCCGCCTCGAAGCTCCCTTCGACGCTCTGGTGACCCGCAGGCTGGCCGAACCTTTCGCCACCGTGGCCGCGAACACGCCGATATTGCGCGTGCAGGACATGAGCGAGCTTCGCCTGCGCTTTCATGTGCCCGAGCGGCTCAGCGCCCTCCTCGAGCACCCCGAGGCGTACCGAATGGAGGCCATCTTCGAGGCCGCTCCCGAACGGCGCTTCCCGGTCCGCTATCGGGAGCACCGCCCCCAGGCCGACCCGGTAGGGCAAAGCTATCCGGTCAGCGTAGCCCTGCCTCGTCCAGACTCGCTCGAGCTGTTGCCCGGCATGACCGCGAATCTCGTCGTCACTCGGCTCGACTCCGAGCCATCCGGCGTCACGGTACCGCTTGCGGCGCTGGACCCCGGCAACGATGGCGAGATGCGCGTCTGGCGGTTCGATCCCGAGTCGCAAACGGTAACGCCGCGCCCCGTTACCCTCGGCGCTGCATTGCCTGACCGTGTGACGGTGCTCGACGGCCTGGCGGCAGGCGAGCCGATCGTCACTTCCGGCACCCACCTGCTGCGCGACGGCATGCGGGTCAGGCCCCAAGCGCGCCTCGACTAGGACACGTTCATGGACATCGCCCGCACCGCCATCGACCGCCCCGTCCAGACCTGGCTGATCATTCTGGCCTGCTTGTTGGGGGGCCTGTGGGCAATGCTGACCCTGGGCCGGCTGGAAGATCCCTCGTTCACCCTCAAGACCGCCATCATCACCACACCCTACCCCGGGGCGAATGCCGAGCAGGTCGAACAGGAGGTCACCGAGAGGCTGGAATCGGCCATCCAGCAGCTGCCGGCCGTCGACTACGTTCGTTCGCGCTCACGCCCCGGCATCTCCGAGGTCGAGGTCGAAATCAAGCGCGCCTATCCCAGCCGCAACATGCCGCAGCTCTGGGACGAGCTGCGCCGCAAGATCGGCGATGCCCAGGCCAGCCTGCCCCCGGGCGCCGGCCCTTCCCTGGTCAACGACGACTTTGGCGACGTCTACGGTATCTACTACGCAATCACGGCGCCGGAACTGAGCGATGCGGAAATTCGCGATCTGTCGAGGTTCCTGCGTCGGGAGCTGCTGACGGTGAACGGCGTGGCCAAGGTCACCACCGCCGGCGAGCGCAGCGAGGCCTTGTACCTGGATCTCGACAGCGAGCGCCTGGCCAGCCTCGGCGTACCGCTGGAGCAGGTGATCGAAACCCTGCGCGCTGCCAGCGCCATCGCCGAGAGCGGTGCCATTACCCTGGATGAGCGCCGCCTGCGCATCGCCTTCTCCCAACAGTTGGCTAGCCCCGCTCACCTGGAGGAGCTGCGCATCGGTCGCCCCGGCACCACCGAGCAGATCCGCCTGGGCGATATCGCCACGATCCGGCGCAGCGCAACCGAGCTGCCCGACCACCTGATCCGCTTCAATGGAGAGCCCGCCTTCACGCTTGCCGTGGCCGGGGTGGCCGACGTCAACATCGTAGAGGTTGGCCAGGCGGTGGACGCCCGCTTGCACGAGCTACAGGAACGAATACCGCTGGGCGTCGAGCTCCATCCGATCTACGAGCAGCACCGGGTGGTCGACGATGCCATCGGCAGCTTTCTCGTCAACTTGGCGCTGGCCGTGGCGATCGTCATCGGCGTGCTGTGTCTGTTCATGGGCTGGCGGGCCGGCCTGGTGGTGGGTGCCACTCTGCTGCTGACGGTACTCGGTACGCTGCTGTTCATGCGCATGCTCGGCCTCGAGATGGAGCGCATCTCGCTGGGCGCGCTGATCATCGCCATGGGCATGCTGGTCGACAACGCCATCGTGGTGACCGAAGGCATGCTGGTCGGCATGCAGCGGGGAGCCAATGCCCGCGACGCCGCCAGCGACGCCGCCAAACGCACCCAGATACCGCTGCTCGGCGCCACGGTCATCGGCATCATGGCGTTTGCCGGCATCGGCCTCTCGCCCGACACCACCGGCGACCTGCTCTTCTCCCTGTTCGCGGTGATCGCCGTTTCGCTGCTGCTGAGTTGGGTACTGGCCATCACCGTCACGCCCCTGCTGGGGCACTATCTGCTGAGAACGGTGCACGAAGCCAAGACGCCCTACACGGGCAGGCTCTATCGAGGCTATCGCCGGCTGCTCGAGGGCGTGCTGCGCTGGCGCCTGCTTACACTGCTGAGCCTCATCCTGTTCACCGCCGGCTGCATCTTCGCCTTCGGTTTCGTCAAGCAGGCCTTCTTCCCCGCCTCGAATACGCCCATCTTCTTCCTGCACTACCAGCTGCCCCAAGGCACCGACATTCGCGCGACGGACCGTCACATGCAGGGTCTCGATGATTTTCTGCGCGCGCAGCCGGAAGTGCTGTCGGTAACGCAGTTCGTGGGGCGCGGCGCCAGTCGCTTCGTGCTCACCTATACACCGGAACGGCCCAGCTCCAGCTACGGTCTGTTCATGATCCGCACGGCCGAGCGCGACCAGATAGAACCGCTGGCAGCACGGCTGCGGCAGCGGCTCGACGTGCATCACCCCGATGCGCAGGCCAGGATCGAGCGCCTCATGTTCGGGCCCAACGTCGTCAGTATCGAAGCACGCTTCTCAGGGCCCGATCCGGTCATGCTGCGCTACCTGGGCGACCAGGCCAAGGCAATCATGGAGCGCGAGCCCTTGGTGACGGACATCGTCGACGACTGGCGCCAGCGCGAACTGGTGCTCGAGCCGGTATTCGACGAGGAGCGCGCTCGCATGGCGGGAGTTCAGCGCGACACGGCCATGCGCGCACTACAGTTCGCCACCACCGGTATTCAGGCTGCCCTCTATCGCGAAAATGATCGCCTGCTTCCCATCGTGCTGCGCCCACCCGAGCACGAGCGCCTGGACGTGACGCGCCTGCATGAGAGGCAGCTGGAAAGCGCCAATGGCAACGTACCTATCCCGCTGCGGCAGATCATCGAGCGTTTCGACACCACCAGTGAAGAGAGTGTCATCCGCCGCCGCGACCGCATGCGCACCCTGACGGTTCAGGCCAGTACGGTGAGTGGCGTTACCGCCAGCGAGGGCCTTTCACGCATTCGCGCGCCCATCGAAGCGATTCCCCTGCCCCTCGGTTACCGCCTGGAGTGGGGCGGCGAGTACGAGGCCTCCGGCCGCTCGCGGGCCTCGCTGCGTGCCCAGTTGCCGTTGGGTTTTCTCGCCATGCTGGTGATCAGCGTGCTGCTGTTCGGCAAGTGGCGCCAGCCGCTGATCCTGTGGCTGGTGGTACCCATGTCGATCTGCGGCGTGGTGATCGGGCTGCTGGCCAGCGGCATGCCGTTCACCTTCACGGCGCTGCTCGGGCTGCTCAGCCTCTCCGGCATGCTGATGAAGAACGGTATCGTGCTGCTCGACGAGATCGACGCCCAGATCCGCGAGGGCAAGCCCGGCTGCCCAGCCGTGGTGGAAGCCAGCGTCAGCCGTCTGCGGCCGGTGGTACTGGCTGCCGGCACCACCATCCTCGGCATGCTGCCCCTGCTCGGCGACGCCTTCTTCGCCAGCATGGCGGCGACGATCATGGGCGGGCTCGCCTTCGCCACGCTGCTCACCCTGGTCGCGGTACCGGTGCTCTACGCCCTGCTGTTCGGAATTCGGCCATCGCCAGGGCATGCTTCGCGATGAGAGTGTGGACACTACAGCTCACGACTCCAAACCTGGCCTACCAGATCCTTGCCGAAGCTGTGATGGGGCTCTTCCTCCACCAGTTCGAATCCTGCTTTTTCATAGAGCCGGCGCGCATCGGTCAGTACGCTGTTGGTCCACAGCATCATCTTCCGGTAGCCGACCTGGCGGGCGAACCTGAGACACTCATCCACCAAGCGGCTGCCGATGCCATGCCCACGGGCAGAGGGGTCGACGTAGAGCAGCCGCAGCTTTGCGGTCGCGTCGTCTTCCCGGACGACGAACACCGACCCAACGACGACCCCATCCTTTTCGGCGATCCAGCACCGCTCCCAGCGCGGATCGAAATTGCGCAGGTACTTGGCTACGATCTCCGCGATCAACGCTTCGTACTCCTCGTTCCAGCCGTACTCCTGCGCGTAGAGCACCGCCTGCCGGTGTACGATCCAGCCCATGTCGCCAGGCTGTGGGTCGCGCAGCAGATAACTCGAGCCGGCTTCTCCGAGCAGCCGCCTGATCCGGTTCATTGCTTCGATCAACTGATGCTGCTCCGGCTCCGTGAGCTGCTTCAGCATGCCGACGACCTCGCGTTGCGAAGCCTCGTCCAGCGGCCGGAATGTCGCCAGTCCCTGATCCGTGAGCTGTAGCTGCGCCGCCCGTCTGTCGGAGGGCGAGGGGGTCTTGGTAATGAGCCCCTGCTTTTCGAAGCCCTTCAGCACCCGGCTCACATAGCCGGCGTTGAGACCAAGCTCGCGGCAGATATCGGCGCTGGTAAGCATCGGCCGGTGCGCCAGCTCGTACAGGATGCGGACTTCCGTCAGCGAGAACTGGCTCTCCAGAAGGTGCTCGTGCAAGACCCCAATCTGCCGCGTGTAGAAACGATTGAAGCTGCGTACGGTCCCGGCCCGCTCGTTTAGGTCTTGCTCTGCGCTCATGGGAGACTCTCTATTTGATTGCCTAAAGCAAATAATTAGTTGCTTTTAGCAATCATGTCAACAAGTGCAACACTGCCCACCTGTCGAATCCAGCCCCCGCAGGACGACTACCTCGTGCAACGTCAGCACAGGAGGAATCCTCATGTCAGTGCATGATGAAATGTCCCACCCCGTCGTATCCCGCGAAAAATGGCTAACCGCCCGCAAGGAACTGTTGGCAAGGGAAAAGGAGCTCACCCGCCTGCGCGACGACCTAAGCGCCAAACGTCGCGCCTTGCCGTGGGTGAAGATCGAGAAGGAATATGTCTTCGATACGCTCGGTGGCCACATGACGCTCGCCGATCTGTTCGACGGGCGCAGCCAGTTAATCGTCCATCACTTCATGTTCGGCCCCGGTTGGGAAGCGGGCTGCATCGGCTGTTCCTTCGCTGCCGATCATATCGAAGGCACGCTGGTGCATCTCAAGCATCACGATGTGAGCCTGGTACGGGTCTCTCGTGCTCCACTCGCCGAGATCGAGGCCTACCGCCAGCGCATGGGCTGGCGTGCAAAGTGGGTATCTTCATATGGCAGCGACTTCAATTACGACTTCCATGTCTCGTTCCGGCCTGAAGAGATCGCCAAGGGCGAGGTCACTTACAACTACGCCACAAGCAACGTCTCGATCGAGGATCTGAGCGGCCTCAGCGTGTTCTACCGCGATACCAGCGGAGATATCTTCCACACCTATTCGACCTACGGGCGCGGCGACGAACTCGTCGACAGCACCTATATGCTGCTCGACATGACGCCAAAGGGCCGTAACGAAACGGGTCCCCACCACAACCTGATGGACTGGGTGAAACGCCACGACGAGTACGAATCAGCGAGATAGAGTGTGAGCCTCATCAGCGCTGCGCCCTGCTCGGCTGAGGCGCTACGCCGGCCTACGGTTGGCCCTCTCGACCGTAACGCCGCCGCACATGGTCGAGATAGCCGCCCGGCGTCAGGCCGGTCACGGCCTTGAAGTCGTGGATGAAGTGGGCCTGGTCGAAGTAGCCGGCGACGAAGGCGGTATCTGTCAGCAAAGCGGTTGCCCCACCCTGCTTGATCAGCTGGCGACTGTGGGCGACACGCAGCAGACGGGCGTAGCGCTTGGGCGAGAGACCCACATGGTGCTGGAACAACCGCTCCAGGCGGCGCTGGCCAAACGGCAGCTCCTCCACCAGCGCGGCGATACTGGCCTGGCCTTGGTGGCGTTGTAGCCAGGCAAGCGATGTCCTCAGGGCCGGCACCTCCGGTGCGCCGTGCCGCTGCAATCTCTCAGCAAGATAATTCTCCAGCAGCACAATACGCCCCGCCAGAGCAGGTGTCTCAAGCAGCCGCTCGTGCAGCGCCTCGAGTTCGAGCCGGCGCAGGGCCTCGCCGGGCGTGAGCGCTTCACCCGCCAGGCTCGATAGCGCCTCGCCAATGAACGGATACGCCATGCCCGGCTGAAAGTGCACCCCGAGCAGATCGAGCGTGCCATCTACCGCCAGTCGTGCCGTGCGGCGTTTGGGGCCATCGGCCCAGCAGGTGCCCCACAGTCGCTCGCCGTCGCGTTCCAGCGCGCCGCCGAAGTTGAACAGCAGCCCCATGCCGCCATCCGGATGCAACAGCTCCACCCCCGTCGGTTCGCCAGCACTCTGCCCCCTCGCCTGCCAGTAGCACTGCACGTAGGGGCGCAGCTTCCCACTGGGCGCGACTTGCTGAAGCACAAGGCCGCTCGACGCCTGCGGTGCAGACCGAAGATTCCCAATACCGGTTTTGCCAGCCAGGCGTGGCCGGGGAGCTTCACTCATATTCGAAGCCTTTCAGCGACCAAGGAAGAACCATCCGGACGGGCCAGTCGCGACGGACCACATCTCGGAAAAAATACGACGATTCTCAAATTCCAGCGGTACAGTAGGGACACCCTTTTCTCAATTGCACATTCATCTTAACGGAGCCATACATGGACGGAACACGAATCGTGGTGGTCGGCGGTGGTGCCGGCGGGCTGGAGCTGGTCACTCGCCTCGGCCGGCGCCTGGGGCGACGCGGCAAGGCCGAGATCACGCTGATCGACCGCAACCCGACCCATATCTGGAAGCCACTGCTGCATGAGGTCGCCACCGGCGCGCTCGACTCCAGCATCGACGAGATCTCCTATCAGAGCCATGCCCAGCTTAATGGATACCGCTTCCAGCGCGGCACGCTCGAGGGCCTCGACCGCGACGCCCGCCAGTTGCGCCTGGCCCCGGTGCTCGACGACCACGGTGTGGAAGTGCTGCCGGCCCGCAGCCTGGACTACGACCTGCTGGTGCTGGCGCTGGGCAGTGTGAGCAACGATTTCGGCACCCCCGGCGTTGCCGAGCACTGCCATTTCCTCGATAGCCCGGCCCAGGCCGAGGCCTTCCGGCGCGATATGCTCAATACCTTCCTGCGCTACAGCGACCCCGAGCGGCGAGAGCATCCGCACCTCACGGTGGGCATCGTCGGTGCCGGCGCCACCGGGGTGGAGCTGGCGGCGGAGCTCTACGACGCCTCGCGCATGCTGCACAGCTACGGCTTCACCGAGATGGACAGCCGCCACCTGGAAGTTCACCTGATCGAAGCGGCACCGGACGTGCTGCCAGCCCTGCCCGAGCGCATTCGCAGCGCCGTGCGCAGCGAGCTGGAACGCCTCGGCGTACGGGTGCATACCAACACCCGGGTGGTGTGCGTGGAGGAGAACGCCATCGTCACCGCCGACGAGGAGCGCATCGACACGGACCTCAACGTCTGGGCTGCCGGAATAAAGGCACCCAACGTGCTGCGCGACCTGGGCCTGACTCTGGACCGCAACCAGCGTATTCAGGTGGAGCCAACCCTGCAAAGCATCGACGACCCCAACATCTTCGTGCTCGGCGACTGCGCCAGCTGCCCGCAGCCGGACGGCAGCGTGGTACCGCCACGAGCGCAGGCCGCCCATCAGCAGGCGCAGCGGCTCTACAAGAACCTACTCGCCCGGATCGACAACGGTACGCTCAAGCCGTTCCGCTACCGCGACCGCGGCTCGCTCATCTCGCTGGCTCACTTCGAGGCGATCGGCAGCCTGATGCGCGGCGCCTCGGCGCGCAGCCTGTTCATCGAGGGGCGCCTGGCCAAGTTCTTCTACGCCTCGCTCTATCGCATGCACCAGCGCGCCATTCACGGCACCGCCAAGACCGCGCTCATTCTGCTCTCGGACGGGCTCAACCGCTTCATCCGCCCCCGCATGAAGCTGCACTGAGGTCGAAAATCTACAATCGAGGCGATAACCACCGCGCTAGGGTGGGGGCTTCCAACCCTTACGGAGCCCCACCCATGCGCATGAACTACTATTCCGCCAGTCCCGACGGCCTCAAGGCCATGCTCGAGCTGCAGAACCACGTTCACAAGGCAGCGGAAGCGGGTGAACTTGGCGATGGCCTGCTGGCACTGGTCTACACCCGCGTCTCGCAGATCAACGGCTGTGCCTACTGCATCGACATGCATACCAAGGACGCACGCAAGGCCGGTGAAACCGAGCAGCGGCTCTACGCCCTGAGCGCCTGGCGCGAAACGCCCTTCTACTCCCCGCGCGAACGCGCCGCCCTGGCCTGGGCCGAGGCCAATACCCTGATCGCCGGGAACGGCATCGACGACGCCCTGTTCGAGGCCACCCGCGAGCACTTCTCCGCGAAGGGCCTGGCCGACCTCACCCTGGCGATCTGCACCATCAACGCCTGGAACCGCCTGTCGATCAGCTTTGCCGCGCAGGCCGGCAGCTACCAGCCCAAGTAAGCGGCTCGCTTCCGTCACCCCGACAGCGCCTTTCTCAGTCCGCCAAAGCGACGCCGGTACTGGGCCGGCGTCAGTCCCACCTTGCGTCGGAACAGCCGGCCGAAGAAGGCGCCGTCTTCATAGCCCACGGCCTCGGCAATGGCATCCACGGGAGTGGCCTCGGTCTCCAGCATCTGCTTGGCCTCTTCCAGGCGCAGGGTGTGCACGTATTCCATGGGCGTCAGGCCGGTGGCCTTCCTGAAGCGGCGGTGAAAGCTGCGCTCGCTCAGCCCCGAAACCTCGATCAGCGAGGCCACAGGAGAAGGCTCATCGTAGTGCTCGGCCACCCACGTCTGGCAGCGAGCGATGACGGCATCCTCGCACTGGCGGGTGCGCGCAAGCATGGCAAAGGGAAGCTGACCGGCGGCATGCCAATCGATCAAGAACAGCTTGGCGATATTCATCGCCTCGTCGATACCGGCCAGGCGGGCGACGAGGTAGAGCGCCAGGTCGTTCCAGGAAGTACCGCCCCCCGCCATGACCAGGCGACTCCCGATGCCGCCGATCACCAGCGCGCGATGCGGATGCACCCGCACGCCCGGATAGCGCCCCAGCACATCGCAGTAGGCCCAATGCGTGGTGGCATCCTCGCCCCGCAGCAGCCCAGACTCAGCCAGCAGCAGGGCACCCGAGCAGGCGGTCGCCAGGATGGCGCCAGCAGCATGACAGCGCTTGATCCATGCAATCTCCTCGCTATAGCGGCCCTCGAGCACCGCATCGGGCGGCAGCATGATCTCGGGTATACACACCACGTCGGGCACCCAGTCCAGGCCGGCATCAGGAACGATGCGCACCCCGTTGGCGACGGTCATTTCATGCGTACCGCTACGTGCCACCACCCTGGGTACGAATAGCGACTCGCCGGGCTTGCCCTCGATCAGGGCAGGCCAGTCGCGCCCCGCCGAGGAGAAGACGTCGTAAACGCCGTAGAGGGTGGAAGCCGCCACTTCGGGAATCGCCAGCAGCGCAATGGTGGGTTTGTGCATCGACATGGCGGGAACCGCCGGTTTCTGTCCGTAGGGACTTCAGTGTAACCCAGCCGGGAGCGCCACAATGCAGTCTCCGAAGCACCCATCGACGCACCCATAACAACTCATAGCAACCCATAACAACCAAGGAGACACCCCCATGACAGCCCACGCTAACGCTTCCGTTGCCTTCGACACTGACCGCGCGGCCGACTTCGAGAACCGCTTCGTGCATGCGCTCAACGAAGGTGCCATGTTGCAACTGATCTCGCTGGCCCACCGCAGCGGCCTGCTTGCCCAATTGGCCGATGGCGAGCCGGTGACCAGCAGTGAACTTGCCGTCAAGACAGGACTCGACGAGCGCTACGTACGCGAGTGGCTGGGCGGCGCGACGGTCGCTGCACTGGTCGAGCATGATCCGCGAACCATGACCTACCGGCTGCCGCCCGAGCACGCCGCGCTGTTGACCGACGGCGGCGAGGCCAATCTCGCCGTATTCGCCCAGTACCTGCCCTTGATGGGTCAGGTGGAGGACGATGTGCTGGAATGCTTCCGCCACGGCGGTGGCGTACCGTACACACGCTACACCCGTTTCCACGAGGTCATGGCCGAGGATAGCGGCCAGACCGTGCTGCCCGTGCTGTTCGATGCCATCCTGCCCCTGGCGCCGGAACTCCCGGAACGGCTGGTTCAGGGCATCGACGTGCTCGATCTGGGCTGCGGTCGCGGCCTGGCATTGATGAAGCTTGCCGAGCGCTTTCCTGCCAGCCGCTTTACCGGCTACGACCTCTCCAAGGAGGCCATCGGCTGGGCGACGCAGCGTGCCGCGCGCCTGGGATTGGGCAACCTGCACTTCGAGCAGCGTGACCTGAGCGACTTCGACCGCACGGCACCGGCCCAGCACTACGATCTGGTCACCACCTTCGATGCCATCCACGACCAGGCCCACCCGCTGAACCTGCTCAAGGGCATCCGCCGCACACTGCGTGAAGACGGCGTCTACCTGGCCCAGGACATCCACGCCTCGAGCCATCACCACGGCGACCGCGAGCACCCGATGGGTACGCTGCTCTATACCGTATCGATCATGCATTGCATGAGTGTCTCCCTCGCCCAGGGCGGCGAGGGGTTGGGAACGATGTGGGGCCGCGAGAAGGCGCGGGAATACTTCGGCAAGGCCGGCTTCGGCAGCATCGAGGTCCATCAGCTGCCGCACGACATCCAGAACGACTACTGGGTGCTCAGGCCTTGAGCCGACCGCCGACGGTCAGGCTCGACTCAGCCCTCCAGGCTCACCGCCTGCCCGGTCACCACGATGCCGCCTGACAGCGGAATGTCGACCTGCAGGCGGCTGGGCCGCCCCATCGTCTCGCCTTGCAGGATCGTCAGTTGGGCGGGCGCCTGGAGCAGGCCCGCATCGCGCAGGTAGCCGCCCAGCGCCGCGGCCGCCGCGCCGGTGGCGGGGTCTTCCACCACGCCGCCTACCGGGAACGGATCGCGCGCATGGAAGCGCTCTGCACTCTTGCGCCACACCAGCTGCAGCGTGGTCAGGCCCTCGCGCAGCATTAGCGCCTTGAGCCGCTCGAAATCGTACTCGAGCCGCGCGAGGCGCTGCTCTGTCTTGCACGCCAGCACCAGGTGCCAGGCCCCGGCGTAGGCCCGCGCAGGCGGAATCTCGAGATCGAGTTCGTCTGCCTGCCAGCCGAGCAGTTCACGCACCTCCTCGACCAGCTCCGGCTCGGCGGGGCGGAACTCCGGCGTCACCGACACCAGCGAGGCCTGCCACTCCCCTTCCACCTGGTTGACGGTGACCATCACCTCGCCCACCGCCGTATCCAGCATGTAAGTACCCGCCCCGCTCAGCCGTCCCATCTGCACGCCGCTGGCCACCGTGGCATGGCCGCAAAAACTCACTTCCGCTTCGGGGCTGTAATAACGCACAATGCGCCGCTCGCCCTCGGCCGGGGCGATGAATGCGGTTTCGGAATAGCCCACCTCGGCGGCGATACGTTGCATCTCCGCCGGCTCGGGCAACGCCTCGCCAAGCCACACTCCGGCGGGGTTGCCGCCGCTCGGATCGTCGGTAAACGCCGCAAGGCGATAGAGAGTGCCGCTCATGGGAAGCTCCTGGTGTCATGGGGTTCTCTCCATCTTGGGGCAAATCGGGGCGAACACAATGGCGAGCCGCGACCTGCCCAGGCCGTATCCCGTACTCTTGGCTACGCTCCATGAAGGGAGCTGTATTAGTGAAATAAAGGAGACTTAGCATGGCTGATCAGCCTCAACCAAGCGATGGAAACGAGGGCACGCCCGGGAAGAAGGAATCAGGTGGACGATCAGCCAGACTGGTATGGGGCCTGCGCGCCTTCGGGTTGCTCCTGGCGCTGATTGTCTGGCTCGCCATGGGCCAGGCCGAAGGACTTTCTGCGGATGCGCGCTGGGTCGCGACGATCGCCACCCTGATGGCGGTCTGGTGGATGACGGAAGCGATCCCGCTCTCGGCCACCGCTCTGCTGCCGATCGTGCTGATCCCAATGCTGACGGAGCGGACCGTCGCCCAGGCCACGGCGCCTTACGCCAGCTCCATCGTCTTTCTGTTCCTCGGCGGCTTCCTGATTGCCATTGCCATGGAGAAGTGGAACCTGCACCGCCGCATCGCCCTTTTGACGCTGTCCCGGGTCGGGGTCTCGCCGCACCGGATCGTGCTCGGCATGATGCTCGCCACGGGGTTTCTGTCGATGTGGGTTTCGAATACCGCAACGACGCTGATGATGCTGCCGATCGGGCTCTCCGTGCTGGCCCTGGTCGCGGAGCGCAGCGGTGAATCCACCGAGACGGCCGCCGCCGGCCACGACCACCACCGGGCCGGCCACGTCGACTTCATCCAGGACGAGAACATCAAGCGCTTCGGTCTCTGCCTGCTGCTGGCGATCGCCTGGTCGGCCAGCATGGGCGGCCTCGGCACCTTGCTCGGCAGCCCGCCGAACGCCATCGTTGCCGGCTATGCCGCCGACGAGCTGGGCCGCAGTATCGGCTTTCTCGACTGGATGATGCTCGGCGTACCGCTGGCCTTCACCTTCATCCTGGTAGGCTGGGTTCTGATGACTCGGGTACTCTACCGCTTCAACGTTGCGGAGATCCCCGGCGGAAAAGAGATGATCGAGGGCGAGATCAGCAAGCTCGGCCCACTCAGCCAGGGCGAGAAGATGGTGATGCTCGTCTTCGGCTCGGCGGCGTTCCTGTGGGTCGTGCCCGGCATTCTTGGCAATATCCCCGGGGTGGGCCAATGGCTGGGGCCGCTGGGCAATCTCGATGACACCGCCATCGCCATTGCCGCCGGCATTGCCTTGTTCATTCTGCCCGCGAGAGGTCGCAGCGAGATGGTGCTGAATTGGCAGGATGCCGAGGACGGACTGCCCTGGGGGGTGTTGCTGCTGTTTGGCGGTGGCCTGAGCCTCGCAGGCGCCGTCGCAGGCACCGGCCTGGATAGCTGGTTCGGTCAGCAGATCACCGGACTGGGAGTGCTCCCGATCCTGCTGCTGGTGGCCGCCGTGGCCACAATAGTGCTCTTCCTCACGGAAGTGACCAGCAACACGGCCACGGCCGCGACCTTCATCCCCGTGCTCGGGGGCGTGGCAGTGGGCATCGGCGCCGATTCGATGACGCTGCTGATCCCAGCTGCCTTCGCCGCGACCTGCGCTTTCATGCTGCCGGTCGGCACGCCACCCAACGCCATCGTATTCGGCACCGGAGCGGTTACCATCGCCCAGATGGCTCGAGGCGGGGTCGTGCTCAACGTCATTGGGATCGTGTTGATCACCGTCTTCTGCTACTTGCTCGGTGGCTTTGCGCTGGGACTGCAGTTCTGAACGAGAGGCGCGGGAGTGTAGCGGGAAAAAGATGAAACTGAACGGCCTGAGCCCTGTGGATACAGGGCTCAGGCTGGCCCGGGGTGCAAGTTGCCAATCATGATCCCGGCCAGGTCGGGGTATATGTCGCTGATGGACTTTCTCGCCCAAGCCATACCCTGCAAGCTTTCGGTGGAGGCCTGACAGCGCCCTCTTGCCGCATATGACGTCTGAATACTGAAGATTCGCCGCTCAGCGCTCGGTTTGCAACAGGCCGGCCGCGAGCTGCCGGAACGCCTCCACGGCCTTCGGCAGCACGGCACGCGGCTCGTCGGTCGCGGCAATCCACAGCGCGGCGTTGAGCGCCGCGCCGTTGATCAGGCGGGCAGCGGCTTCGGCATCCACCGGCTTGACCGTACCCTCGTCAATGAGCACCTGAATGGTCTGAGCCGTGCGCAACAGGCACGCATTCTGGTTGGGCCATTGCGATGGGTCGCCAAGCACAGCCGGCCCATCCAGCAGCATGATGCGCTGGACTTCCGGCTCCAGCGACATTTCGATATAGGTCACGCCCTCCGCCAGCAGCCCTTCCCACGGACTTGGCGCCCGCTCCTGGGCCGCGATGAGCCGTTCCACCATCTCCGCATCGATCTGATCGACCACGGCCTGCAGCAGTCCCTGCTTGCCGCCGAAATTGTGATACAGCGCCCCTCGCGTCAGCCCCGCATCGGCGGTGATGTCGTCCATTGAGGCTGCCGCATAGCCCTTGGTCGCGAAGGCCTCTCGGGCGGCCCGAATGAGCTTGGCCCGGGTCTCCTCCATCATCTGCGCACGTTTCGTCGCCACACCCTCTCCTGACATCGCTTGCAAAAGTTTTTCAGGTCGCGAAGGCCTCTCGGGCGGCCCGAATGAGCTTGGCCCGGGTCTCCTCCATCATCTGCGCACGTTTCGTCGCCACACCCTCTCCTGACATCGCTTGCAAAAGTTTTTCACATACGAATCGTATGCGCATTGACATACGCCGCGTATGTGCCAGCATAGTCACATACGGTCCGTATATCAATTTTACCCACCGGAGCAGCATGATGGCTAAACGCGATGCAGTTTTTCCTGCCGGACGGCAGGCACTCTACGAGATCAACCGCTACTCGGCGGCCATCCGCTCGGGCGACTTCCTGTTCGTCTCGGGCCAGGTCGGCAGCCGTGAGGATGGCTCCCCCGAGCCGGATTTCGAAAACCAGGTGCAGCTTGCCTTCGACAACCTCTCGGCCGTTCTCGAGGCCGCCGGTTGCACCTTCGACGACATCGTCGACGTGACCACCTTCCACACCGACCCCGCCGCCCAGTGGGAAGCGATCGACAGGGTTCGCACGAAGGCGATCGGCGAACCGCCCTACCCCAACTGGACCGCCGTCGGTGTCAACTGGCTGGCGGGCTTCGATTTTGAAATCAAGGTGATCGCACGGATTCCCGCGCTAGCGGCATAACGCCACGCCTCCCACCAGGAACGCACCGCTGCCGGGACGGCGGCGGTGCGCTTTCATCGATTGCAGGCCTCGGCACACTAACCAATACCTGCAGCGGGCACGACCTGTGCTGGCACCATCCGGCCCTGTGGGCATTACTGCCCGACAAGATCGACCTGGTCCCCGTGGTACCGGAATTGGCCGGAATTCATGAAAGGTTGCATAAAGTACCGTCAATCGCTTGATGAGCAGTTGCCCGCCCGGCACTGAGCCAACTGCTCGACTCGGTGGGTGGGGATTGGGGCCGGGTGGAGTTGGTGGGGGGAGGGGTGGTTGGATGAATAAGATGGCGGCTTTCGACCGAGGCTGTGTGAAAACACGAATACCCGCCGCCTATACCTGTATCTGGCGATGACGCCGTTCTCAGTGGCCAACGAGACGCTTTAGAGCACTTCCATCATCGCCACATCCGAGGTTA
>NZ_JABFTT010000007.1 GCF_021404465.1 Billgrantia zhangzhouensis
CATGCGGTTTATGACGCCATCGCCCAACTGGCCGACGATGACGATCTGATCCGCGCCAGCTTCGATGCGCTCTCGGGCGAGGTTCACGGCTCGGTCGTGACCGGGCTGGTGGAGGACAGCCATCATCTCCGTGACGCGGCCGGCAATCGCCTCCGTGCCGCCTTCGGCGATGTCGCTGCGTCCGCCCCGCAGATGCTGGCCGACGACGCGCATGACGGCATCGGCGTATGGAGTACGGCGTATGGCTCATGGGGCTCGGCCGATGGTGACGGCAATGCCGCAGGCATCGAGCGCAATACCCGTGGGGTTGTCCTTGGCGTCGACGCCCTCGCCACCGACCGGGTCCGTCTCGGCCTGCTGGCCGGCTACAGCCGCTCCAGCGTCGATCTCGATGGCCGCGCCTCATCGGCTGATATCGACAGCTACCACCTGGGCCTATACGGCGGCACGCAATGGGCCATGCAAGACAACACCCTGTCGCTGCGCGGCGGGCTCGCGCATTCCTGGCACGATATCGAGACCAGCCGCTTCATTGGCGTCAGCGGATTCAGCGACAGCCTCTCGGCCGATTACCGCGGCAACACCTTCCAGGCGTTCGGGGAGCTGGGCTACGGCATCGAGACGGACGTCGCCCGCGTCGAACCCTTCATCAACCTGGCGCATGTCCATACCCGGACCGGCAGCTTCAGCGAAAGCGGCGGTGCGGCGGCGCTTTCCGGCGCCAGCGGCTCGATGGACACGACCTTCGCGACACCGGGCATTCGCGCCGAAACCGACCTGGATCTTGGACTGGGCGCAGGCGAGGACGAGGAAACCGGCGCCCGGCTCTACGGCACGGTCGGCTGGCGGCACGCCTTTGGCGACGTGACGCCTGAAAGCACCCACGCCTTCGCGGGCAGCGACGACTTCACCATTGCCGGCAGCCCGCTCGACCGCAACGCACTGGTACTCGATACCGGACTCGAACTCGACCTCACCCCCAATAGCACGCTGGGTGTGTCCTATCAGGGGCAGTTCGCCTCCGGAATGGAGGATCATGGTGTGAGTGCGACGTTGTCCGTTCGGTTTTAAAAAACGTATCCCTCTTTCGGCCACGCCGGGCCAGCTTCCCGGCCCCGCCTCGGGGGAAAACGCGTGTCCCGCGCGCAATACCTCCTGAAATATCGAAAATTGGGACGTTCTGCAAAATATTGGGACTCGGCGCAAAGCCCAAATGTGGATGATAGAAGGTCGGGATTCGATCTGGTGGGTATATCGAGGTGAGGGCGATGAATAAGGGGCTACCGGCGGGGATGGGGCAGGGAAAATTCTCGGGGATCACGGCAAAGCGGCGCAGGCCCCCTGTGCTGGCCAGCGCCTCGCTGCTGGCGCTGCAGCTGGCCACGGGGGCGGCTTTGGCGAACGGCGGGAGTGGCGGGGACGGTACTTCCTCCAGCCTTCCAGGCGAAAACGCGGGCGGCAGCGGCGGCCTTACCAATATTGTTGGAGCCGGCGAAGCGGGTGGCAATCATAATACCGGCGGCGGCGCAGGCGGCGGCGGTGGCGGGGCGGGTATCACCGGGGGTAACGGTGGATTCGGCAACAATGGCGATGCCCCAGGAGGCACGGGAGGGTCTGCGCCCGGCGCGTCCGGATCCAGCGGTAGTACCGGCAGCGTTGGTGGTGGTGGTGGTGGTGGTGGCGCACATGGTGCATTGGGTGTCGATCTTCCCGCGTCCACAATCAGTGGCGGAGATGGCGGTACAGGCGGAGACGGCGGTATCGGCGGCGGCGGCGGTGGCGGCGCCGGGGGCTACGGCGCGATCGTGACGGGGTCCGGTGAACTTGGCACGCTAAACTTTAGTGTGGCAGGTGGTGCTGGAGGCGCAGGCGGCTCCACAACCGGTGCAGCTGGATTCGGAGGAAACGGCGGTGCCGGCGGTGTCGGCTTGTATTTCAGCGATGGCTCTGGCGCGTCGTTTACGATAGGCGCGGGTGCAATCATAGGGGGTGGGGATGGGGGTGCCGGAGCAGTCGATGCTTCTGATGGCATCGGCGGCGCGGGTATTGTCGGCAGCGATCTGACCGTCATCAATAGCGGCACCATCGCGGGCGGTATGGGCGGAGACGGCACAACGCGCGCCAATGCCATCACCTTCACCAGCGGAGCCAACCGCCTGGAGCTGCGCGGGGGCTATTCCTTCACCGGCAATGTCGTGGTCCAGAGCGGCGCGACCGGCGCCCTCGCCCTGGGCGGCGATACGGACAGCGATTTCGACGTTGGCCAGATCGGTGGCAGCGCGCAGTATCGGGGCTTCGACGCCTTCGAAAAGACGGGCGATAGCGTCTGGACGCTGATGGGCACCACCTCCGCGATGACGCCCTGGACGATTTCACAAGGCACGCTGTCGGTCTCCTCGGATGCCAGTCTGGGCCATGAGAATGGCGCCCTGACCTTCAATGGCGGTACGTTGGCGACCACGGAGAGCTTTGCCAGCAATCGGGAGATGGTACTGAACAGCAATGGCCGGTTCGACGTTTCCGAAAACACGGCCCTTCTGCTTGCCGGCAACATCACCGGCACGGGGGGCCTGACCAAGCTGGGCGAGGGCACGTTGACGCTCAGCGGCGCCAATACCTATGAGAGCGGCACGACCGTCAGGGCGGGCACGCTTGTCGTGGATGGCGGCAGCATCACCCATCCAAGTGCATTCGGCAACAATGTGACCGTCGGCCAGGCGGCGGACGATGTCGCCACATTGCGGATCGAGAATGGCGGCACTGTCAGCAACCAGAACGGTTATATCGGGGAAGCGCCCAACTCCGAGGGTCGGGTTTCGGTGACTGGTCCAGATTCGAGCTGGAACAGTAGCGCCATCTTTATCGGCGAGGAAGGAACCGGTGTGCTGACCATCGAGGAGGACGGCGCCGTCGAGAGTGTCGTCGGTTATATCGGACTCTTCCCCGAGGCTGAAGGCGCTGTCACGGTGACCGAGGGGGCGAACTGGACCAGTAACGATATCCTCTACGTCGGTTTCCTTGGCACCGGCACGCTGAACATAGCGGATGGTGGCACGGTCACCAGTGGGAACAGCGTTATCGGGGAGGCGAGCATTCGCGCGGGCAGCTCCAGGGGGGCGGTAGAGGTCATCGGTTCGGGTTCAAGCTGGACTGTGACCGATGACGCAAACCTCACAGTCGGCAATCTGAGCTTTGCCACCGGCGCACTGACGATCGCGAACAAGGGCGAAGTGACGGTCACCGGCAATGTCATCATCGCGGACCAGGCCAACTCCGAGGGCGTGCTGACCATCGGGGCCGGATATGACGATGACAACGGCCAATGGCACGATCCCGTGGCGGCAGGGGTGCTGAATGCGTCCACGGTCGAATTCAGAGAAGGCGACGGCCGGCTGGTCTTCAACCATACCGATGACGATTACACCTTCGATAGCGCTCTCGTCAGCGCTGGCGGGGGCGATCACGCCATCGAGCATCTGTCCGGCACGACGCTGCTGACCGGCGACAGCTCGGGCTTTGCCGGTACCACGACCGTTTCGGGCGGCGCGCTTCTGGTGGGTGATGCGGCCGGGAACGGTGTGCTTGGCGGCAGCCTCACCATTGCCGATGGCGGCATGCTCGGCGGGTCCGGCACGGTCGGCTCGGGCGCCGGCTCCACGGTGACGCTTGGCCAAGGCGGCACGCTGTCACCCGGCAACTCCATTGGCACGCTGACGGTAGACGGGGATCTCACCCTCGCCAGCGGCGCGGTCTATCGTGTGGAGCTCAACGACGGCGGCGCGGGGGCCGGCGTCAATAGCGACCATCTCCATGTCACCGGCATGGCCACGCTGGCCGATGGGGCCGTGGTGCATCTGACGCCGGAAAATGGCCGGGATGACGGCGCCACCTATCGCGCGGATACCGCTTATTCGCTCCTCACCGCCGATGGCGGGCTGGTGCTGGAGGGCGGACTGGCGCTGGACAACGACTTCGCCTATCTCGATTTCGCCTTCGCCCAGGATGCGAACGGGCTGACGGCGCTGAGCCGCCTGGCCGAGCAGCCGGGCCAGCCGGAGGAGCCGGACCTGCCGGGCCAGCCGATCGACAGCTTCTGCCTTGCGGGCATGAGCCGCAACCAGTGCGGTACCGGCGACGCCGCCTTTACGCTGGGTGAAGGTCATGCGGTCTATGACCGGGTTCTGGGGTTGAGCGAGGCGCAGGCGGAACAGGCACTGAATCAGCTCTCCGGCGAAGTCCACGCCTCGGTCGTGACCGGGCTGGTGGAGGACAGCCGCTTCGTGCGCAACGCCGCCAACGACCGTGTTCGCGCGGCCTTCGGCGGCACGGGGGCCGCTGTGCCCGCCTTCGCCTATGGTCCGGACGGCGCCCCCACGCCGGTTGCGACCGACCATGCCGGCCCCGTGTTCTGGAGCCACGGCTTCGGCGCCTGGGGCGAGACCGACGGCGACGGCAATGCGGCCTCGGTGGACCGTTCGAGCAGCGGCCTGCTGATCGGCACCGACCGTTCCGTGGGCGACTGGCGGGTCGGCGTTCTGGCCGGCTACAGCCGCTCCAGCGTCGATCTCGATGGCCGCGCCTCATCGGCCGATGTCGACAGCTACCATCTGGGCCTTTATGGCGGCACGCAATGGGCCATGGAAGGCGGCACCCTGTCGCTGCGCGGCGGGCTCGCGCATACCTGGCACGATATCGAGACCAGCCGCTTCATTGGCGTCAGCGGATTCAGCGACAGCCTCTCCGCCGATTACCGCGCCAACACCTTCCAGGCCTTCGGGGAGCTGGGCTACGGCATCGAGACGGACGTCGCCCGCGTCGAGCCCTTCGTCAATCTGGCGCATGTCCATACCCGTACCGGCAGCTTCGGCGAAAGCGGCGGCGCGGCGGCGCTTTCCAGCGCCAGCGGCTCGATGGACACGACCTTCGCGACACCGGGCATTCGCGCCGAAACCGACCTGGATCTTGGGCTGGGCGAAGGCGAGGAAACCGGCGCCCGGCTCTACGGCACGGTCGGCTGGCGGCACGCCTTTGGCGACGTGACGCCTGAAAGCACCCACGCCTTCGCGGGCAGCGACGCCTTCACCATCGCCGGCAGCCCCATCGGGCGCAACGCACTGGTACTCGATACCGGACTCGAACTCGACCTCACCCCCAATAGCACGCTGGGTGTGTCCTATCAGGGGCAGTTCGCCTCCGGCATGGAGGATCATGGTGTGAGTGCGACGTTATCCATTCGATTCTAAGAAGCGAGCGACTTTTGTGATCATGAAACCTTCCATCACCCGTCAGACGAGCGCCCTTGTGGCGCTCGGCATTGCAGGCGTTCTTTTCCCGCTTTCCTCCCCGCTCATGGCGCAGGAGTCGGCTATGCCGAGCCTGCTTCCCGGCGGCGCATCCTCGCTGACCGAGACCCATGGCGACTGGACGATCCGCTGTCAGGTGGTCACGCAGGAGGAGGCGTCCGAGCGCATCTGCGCGATGAGCCAGCGCCAGGCCAACGCACAGGGTCAGCAGGTGCTTGCGATCGAGCTTCTGCCCTCTCCGGAGGGCCTCGAAGGCGCGATCGTTCTGCCCTTCGGCCTTGCCGTCACGCAGCCCGTCGCGCTCACCATCGACGAAGGCGAGCCGATCAACGCCTCTTTCTCGACCTGTCTTCCCGCCGGCTGCGTCGTGCCGATCGACGCGAGCAGCGACACCCTCGCCGCCATGCGTGCCGGCAACCAACTCGTCGTGTCGGCTTCGAACGTCAACGGACAGCCCCTCGAGCTGCCCGTTTCCCTCATGGGCTTCTCCGCCGCCACGAACAGGATCGAAGCGCTGGAGGAGTGATTGGGCGGTCTCGATGAGCGAGTGCAGTGCTTCCCATGGCCGCTGCGCGCCGCTGGCATGACGCTTCCGCACGTGACAGAATCGTCCTTTCCCCACTGGACACCATGAGGGTGGTGACGAGCGCCATGCGCGCAGGCCCGGCCAGGCGCGGCGGCTCGTTGCCTCCCCTTACCAAGACCGTCAGTCACGATGTGCCCGAGACGGCGAGAACCGCGAAGAGGACACCATGCCCGAATATCGTTCCCGTACCACCACCGCCGGTCGCAACATGGCCGGTGCCCGCGCCCTGTGGCGTGCCACCGGCATGAAGGATGACGACTTCCACAAGCCGATCATCGCCGTGGCCAACTCCTTTACCCAGTTCGTGCCTGGGCACGTGCATCTCAAGGACATGGGCCAACTGGTGGCGAGGGAGATCGAGAAGGCCGGCGGGGTGGCCAAGGAGTTCAACACCATCGCCGTGGACGACGGTATCGCCATGGGCCACGATGGCATGCTCTACTCGCTGCCGAGCCGCGACATCATCGCCGACAGCGTCGAGTACATGGTCAACGCCCACTGCGCCGACGCCTTGGTGTGCATCTCCAACTGCGACAAGATCACCCCGGGAATGCTGATGGCCGCCATGCGGCTCAACATCCCCACCATCTTCGTCTCCGGCGGGCCCATGGAGGCGGGCAAGACCAAGCTGATCGACCATGGGCTCGACCTGGTCGACGCCATGGTCATGGCTGCCGACGACTCGGTGGACGACGCCACCTTGGCCGAGGTCGAGCGCAGCGCCTGTCCCACCTGCGGCAGTTGCTCGGGTATGTTCACCGCCAATTCGATGAACTGCCTGACCGAAGCGCTGGGCCTGGCCCTGCCGGGCAATGGCACCGTAGTGGCCACCCACGCCGATCGCCGCCGGCTGTTCGAAACCGCCGGGCATCGCATCGTCGAGCTGGCCAAGCGCTACTACGAAGGCGATGAGGCGCACCTGCTGCCGCGTGCCATCGGTTCGCTGGCCGCGTTCAAGAACGCCATGACGCTGGACATCGCCATGGGTGGCTCCACCAACACCATCCTGCACCTGCTGGCTGCCGCGCAGGAGGCCGAGCTCGATTTCACCATGGCCGACATCGACCGCCTCTCGCGGGAGGTGCCGCAGCTGTGCAAGGTGGCGCCCAATACCCAGAAGTACCACATCGAGGACGTGCACCGTGCCGGCGGCATCATGGCGATTCTCGGCGAGCTGGACCGCGCCGGCGTGCTCGATACCCGCGTGCCCACGGTCTATGGGGATACCCTCAAGGACGCCCTGGACGAGTGGGACATCATGCGCAACCCGAGCCCCGAGGTGGTGGAGTTCTACAAGGCCGGCCCCGGCGGCGTGCCGACCCAGGTGGCGTTCTCCCAGAGCGCTCGTTGGCCGAGCCTCGATGGCGATCGTGCCACTGGCTGTATTCGCGATCTCGAGCATGCCTTCTCGAAGGAGGGGGGGCTTGCGGTGCTCCACGGCAACATTGCCGTGGACGGCTGCGTGGTGAAGACCGCCGGCGTCGACGACTCGATCCTGGTGTTCGAAGGGCCGGCTCATGTGGTCGAGTCCCAGGACCAGGCGGTGGAGCACATCCTGGCCGGCAAAGTGAAGGAGGGCGAGGTCGTCGTCATCCGCTATGAAGGGCCGAAGGGCGGACCTGGCATGCAGGAGATGCTCTACCCGACCTCCTATTTGAAGTCGAAAGGACTGGGCAAGGCGTGTGCACTGCTCACCGACGGGCGCTTCTCCGGCGGTACGTCCGGCCTTTCCATCGGTCACGTCTCGCCTGAGGCGGCGGCGGGCGGCGCCATCGGTCTGGTGCGCTCGGGCGACATGATTCGCATCGACATTCCCAACCGTCGCATCGACGTCAAACTCTCCGACAGCGAGCTGGCCGCGCGGCGCGAGGCCGAAGAAGCGCGCGGCGACAATGCCTGGAAGCCGAGCATCCAGCGCATGCGCAAGGTCTCGGCGGCGCTCAAGGCCTATGCATTGCTGGCCACCTCGGCCGACAAGGGCGCGGTGCGCGACCTCTCCCGGCTGGACTGATCGAGCATCTGGAACGGCGCCCCTCTTCATGGTGGAACGACCATGGGAGGGGGGCCGCCCTCACCAGTCCAGGGGCGCGCTGCCCTGGCGGCGCTGGCGCAGCGTATCTCGGGCGATGAATAGTGCGGCGATGGCTCGTGCCTCGTGGAAGTCGTCGCGCATCAGCAGGGCCGGAAGCTCCTCCAGGGCGTGAGTTTCGACTACCAGCGGTTCGGGCTCGTCTCCGGGCAGGCGCTTGGGGTAAAGGTCCGTGGCGAGCAGTACCTGCATGCGGTGACGCATGTAGTTGGGCGCCAGCGACAGCTCCACCAGCGGCTCGATGCGCCGGGCGCCGAAACCGCACTCCTCCATCAGTTCGCGGTTGGCCGCGGTGACGATATCCTCGCCCGGGTCCACCAGCCCCTTGGGCAGGGTGAGCACGTAATCCTCGAAGCCCGCAGCGTACTCGCGAATCAGCAACACGTGATCCGGATCGGGCATGGCGATGATCATCACCGCGCCCTGGTCGCTGCCGGTCAAGCGCTCGAAGGTGCGTTCGGCGCCATTGGCGAAGCGAAGTTCCAGCGATTCGATATGGAATAGACGGCTGCGGGCCACGGACTGACGTGACAGTATCTGGGGGGGCTGCAAGGGTCGTTGGTCGGACATGAAGGCTCCGTTGCGTGCGGGCGGGCTGCCGGGAATGCGCTGGCGATATCCATTGAGTACAATATCACGCCTTCCATCGCACAGACGCCACCGGGAGTCGTCATGATCGACTGGCGCGCCATCGATACCGTTCTGCTAGACATGGACGGCACGTTGCTCGACCTGCATTTCGACAGCCACTTCTGGCTGGAGCACCTGCCGCGACGCTACGTGGAACTGCATCGTCTCGACGAGGCCACGCAAGAGCAGATCCGCACGCGGATACTGCGCGAGCGGGGCACGTTGAACTGGTACAGCCTGGCCTACTGGAGCCGCGAGCTGGGCGTGGACATCGTGGCGCTCAAGCGAGAGATCCAGCATCTGATCGGCCTGCGCGGCGATGCGCTGGACTTCCTTGAGTGGTTGCACAAGGCCCATCCCAGGGTAGTGCTGGCGACCAACGCCGACCGCGAAAGCCTCGAACTCAAGCTGCCGCTCACCGGACTCGAGCGTTATCTGGATGCCATCGTCTCCTCGGCCGACCTTGGCGTACCCAAGGAGGCCCAGGAGTTCTGGTTCGCGTTGCAGGACGTCGAGCCTTTCGATCCGCAGCGAACCCTGTTCATCGACGATAATCCCGAAGTGCTGGAAAGCGCCCGGGAATTCGGCATACGCCATCTATTGGGTATCAAGCAGCCCGACAGCACGCAGCCGGAAAAGGAACTCAAGGAGTTCATCGCCCTCGACCGCTTCGCCACGATCCTGCCCGAGGAGCTACCCTCCCAAGTACGTGGTGACAAGTTACGTGGCGACAAGTTACGGCGAAATGATACGTAGCGACAAAGGCCTGCAGGGCGAGGAGGGCAACGAGATTGGATAGCGTACGACTCGACAAGTGGCTATGGGCGGCCCGCTTCTTCAAGACACGCGCCCTGGCCAAGAAGGCCATCGAGGGCGGCAAGGTGCACTATAACGGGGCTCGGGCCAAGACCAGCAAGAACGTGGAAGTGAGGGCGCTGATTCGCGTACCCCAGGGGTGGGACGTGTGGGAGGTGGAGGTCGTGGCGCTCTCCGACCAGCGCCGTGGCGCACCGGAGGCCCGAGAACTCTATCGTGAGACGGCCGAAAGTGCCGAGCGCCGGGCGCATGAGGCCGAAGGCCGGCGACTGACCAATCAGGCCATGCAGCACCCGCTCAAGCGTCCCGACAAGAAGCAGCGACGCGACATCCAGCGTTTCCAGCGCCAGGGTGAGTAACGCTTCAGGCAACTGTGGGCCGCGAGCCAAAACCTTGGCGTCGAGAGTGTCGTAGGGGCATCCTGCCGAAGCCCGAAGCCTTCATTTATGGACAGACAAATTTCATGACCGACCAGATCCAGCGTTTTCTGTTCGAGCGCACCAACGTGCGTGGCGAGATCGTCACCCTTCAGCGTACCTATGGTGAGGTACTGGACCGCCATGGCTACCCGCCTGCCGTCAACCGCTTGCTGGGAGAACTGCTGGCAGCGGTGGCGCTGCTCACCGATACCGTCAAGCTCGACGGCATTCTCAGCATTGAGGTGCGCGGTCAGGGCGAGCTCTCGCTGCTGATGGCCGAGTCCAACCCCGGCGGCGAACTGCGTGCCATTGCCCGCCTGGCGGAAGATGCCACGTTGCCCGAAGGCGAGGCGAATTTCCGCGATCTCGTCGGCGACGGCCATATCGTGATCACGCTCGACCCGCGCGAGGGCAATCGCTACCAGGGCATCGTGGCACTCGAGCAGGATAGCCTGGCCGGTTGCCTGGAGGCCTACTTTTCGCAGTCCGAACAACTGCCCACCCAACTGTGGCTGCGTGCCGATGACGAGCGCGCCGGCGGCTTGCTGCTGCAGCGTTTGCCGGATGAGTCGCAGAACCAGGACGAGGATGCCTGGGAGCGCACCGTGCAACTGGCCCGCACCTTGCGCACCGAGGAATTGCTGGGGCTCGAGCAGCGCGAGCTGCTGCACCGGCTCTATCACGAAGAGGCGGTGCGGGTCTTCGAGCCCAAACCGCTGCGCTTTGGCTGCACCTGCTCGCGGGAGCGCATCGGCGATGCCTTGCTCACCCTGGGCGCCGACGAACTACGTGGCGTGTTGGCCGAACAGGGCGAGATCGAGACCCAGTGCCACTTCTGCCACACCCGCTATCGTTTTTCGGAAAACGAGATCGAGGCGCTGCTGCGTGCCCAGGGTGGGCCGCCGCCAGTGCTGCACTGAACGCCACTGACAAGGCGGGCGAGGCGATGGGTCGTCTCGCCCATCGTTGCGCAATGCTGCGATGCACAAGTCCGATGGACTCCAACCTGCGGCGATATGTCTCGATGTTGTAGTAAAACTACATGAACTTCGGTCAAAGTTCCCGTTTCCTGACGGCTCCCTTTTTGCCATAATGCGCCCGCCTAAGGGCCGATCGCCACATTACAAGACGGCAAGCATCCGCACACGGACGATCGGAAACGCAATGCAACGGCGTACGGACGCCTGGCACACGAGAGAGAACCGGCCGCAAGGCCCAGGAAACGACATGACCACATCCCAAGCCGCTCCTCAAGCACACGTCAATCTCAGCAGCGCCGAGCTCATCGAGCGTGCCGTGGCACGCGGAGAAGGCCACCTGGCTGCCAACGGCGCTCTGGTGGTGAACACGGGCCCGCGCACCGGCCGCTCGCCCAAGGATCGCTTCATCGTCGACGAGCCCTCTACCACCGACGAGATCGATTGGGGCAGCGTCAACCGCCCGTTCGATGCCGGCAAATTCGATACTCTCTGGGCGCGTGTCGAGGACTATCTGAACAGCGGCGAGCGCTTCGTTTCCGAACTTCACGTGGGCAGCGACCCGACCCACTACCTGCCGGTGCGGGTCACCACCGAGACGGCCTGGCACAACCTGTTCGGTCGTACCATGTTCGTACGTCCCGAAGGCTACAATCCTTCGGCCAAGGCCGAGTGGACGATTCTCAATGCGCCGTTCTTCGTTTGCGAGCCGGATCGTGACGGCACCAACTCCGATGGTTGCGTGATCCTCAACTTCGCCCAGAAGAAGGTGTTGATCGCCGGTATGCGCTATGCCGGCGAGATGAAGAAGGCCATGTTCTCGGTACAGAACTTCCTGCTGCCGGCTTCCGACGTGCTGCCCATGCACTGCAGCGCGAATGTCGGCGAGGATGGCGAGACCGCGCTGTTCTTCGGCCTGTCCGGTACCGGCAAGACCACGCTCTCCGCCGATCCGGCGCGCTACCTGATCGGCGACGATGAGCACGGCTGGGGACCCGGCACCGTGTTCAACATCGAGGGCGGCTGCTACGCCAAGTGCATCGACCTCTCGGCGAAGAACGAGCCGGTGATCTGGAACGCCATCAAGTTCGGTACCGTGCTCGAGAACGTGGTGCTCGACGACCGTCGCGAGCCCGACTACACCGACGACAGCCTGACCCAGAACTCGCGCGCTGCCTATCCGCTGGAGCACGTTGACAAGCGGGTGCCGGAGAACCGCGCCGGCGAGCCCAACGCGATCATCTTCCTGACCTGCGACATGTCGGGCGTGTTGCCGCCGGTGTCGGTGCTGTCCAAGGAAGCGGCTGCCTACCACTTCCTCTCCGGCTACACCGCCAAGGTGGGCTCCACCGAGATGGGCTCCTCCGAAGGCCTCTCGGCGACCTTCTCCACCTGCTTCGGCGCGCCGTTCTTCCCGCGTCCGGCTCGCGTCTACGCCGACCTGCTGATCAAGCGTGTCGAGGCCAAGGACGCCCAGGTCTACCTGGTCAACACCGGCTGGACCGGCGGCGCCTATGGCGAGGGCGGTTCGCGCTTCTCCATTCCCACCACGCGCGCCATCATCAGCGCCATCCAGTCCGGCGTGCTGCGCGAGGTCGAGACCAAGCGCATCGAAGGGCTCAATCTGGACGTGCCGGTATCGGTGCCCGGCGTCGATTCGAGCCTGCTCGACCCGCGCGAGACCTGGGAAGACAAGGCTGCCTACGACCGCAAGCGCAGCGACCTGGCGGCCAAGTTCGTCGACAACTTCAAGAAATTCGAAGGCGTCAGCGAGGCCATCGTCAAGGCCGGGCCCAGCCTGACCTGATGCGCACGCGCTTGGCAAAGAAGTAAAGACGGGGGAGGGGCGTAGGCCTCTCCCCCGTTGCATTATTGGCGCGAGGCGAGCGCCGGGGCACGTCGGCGTGCCGCCCACCAGCGCAGTACATCCACCACCACGAACAGCAGCAGGCTCGTGCCCAGCACCGGCATTGCCAGGCCCAGCGCCACGGCGATCGTCACCACGCCAAGCCGTGCGCTCCATGGCAGGGCTACGAACACCTCGCTCAACGTCTCTTGGGGTCTGTGCTGGGTCGCACGCATGCGGCGCCACCACATCGTATAACCCCAGCACACCAGCACCACCAGGCAGGTAGCGATTGCCGCCAGGAGTAACTGGTTGGGTAGGCCGAACAGTACTCCCATATGCAAGTCGATACCCCAGCGGGTGAGTTTGGCGACCAGCGGAAAGGTGGCGAAATCGGTGCGCTCGATGACCGCCATCGTTTGTGGATGCAGGGCGACCTGGTCTACCTGGGTGGGCCAACTGCGGTCGATCTCGGCCACGCGCCAGGCCCGTTCCGCATCGCGGGGTGGCTCGATCTGTACCAGTCCGGCATCGATGCCGGCGCTGCGGGCGGCGCTCAGGGCCAGATCGAAGTCCACCAGGCTCAGGCGGCTCGCATCCGGTGCCTGGGCCTGACCGTGCTCGCCATGCCCGGCATGCTCACCGTGCGCTTGGGACGTCGTCTCGGGAAGCAGCGTCGATACGCTCGGCGTGCTCCAACCCCAGGCGTGGCGTAGTTCAGCGAAATTGCCACCCGCCCACTTCGACCAGGTAAGACCCGTGGCGGAGAAGAACACCAGCCCCAGGGCGGCCAGCACGCCCAGGGTGGCATGACGTCGGCGCAAGGCTGCCGGCCCCTGCTGGGCACGCAGTGCGCGACGGCGCTGCAGCCACAGCGCCAGTCCACCAAAGGCGGCGACCCACAGCCAGGAAGCGGCGAGTTCGCTGTAGTACCGTCCCACATCGCCCATCAGCAACTCGCGGTGCAATAGGTCGAGAGTCGTGCGCAGGGGCAGTACGCCGCTGGTGCCGTAGACGGTCATGTCGCCCTTGATCTCGAGAGTGACGGGATCGACGAAGAGGGCGCGATGCTGCGAGGGGCCAAGCCCGGGGGCGGCGAACATGACCCGCGTGGTGCCGCCCGGGTGCGGTGCCGGTCGTACGGCTGCCGGCAGGGTGCTGTCATTCAGCGCGTGCTGCGCCGCTTCCACCTGCATGGCGAGGGGGTGAGCCGTCCCTTCCTGTGCACCATTCAATGCATCGCGGTAGAGCCAGGCCTCGAGCGAAGGCGTCATCACATAGGCGATACCGGAGAGTGCCGCCACCAGCATGAAGGGGGCGACGAGGAGGCCGATATAGGCGTGCAGTCGGGTAATCAGGGCAAGCAACAGCCTGCCGGTGCGACGTGTCGTCGCCGGTTGTCGAGACATGAGGAAACGCTCCTGGTCAGAGGATGAGCGTCACGAGTCCGTCCGTGGTGGATCGCCTCGTGAAGGATCGAGCATCAGACGCAGGAGCGCAGTGGTGGAGCGCGACCGCGATAGTGGCGATAGCGCTCTTCCTCGCCGGACCGACGGGTGGCGGCGACGAGGGGACTGGGCGAGAGCGGGGGAGGGGTGAGGACGAGGTTCGTGGCTACCAGCAATCCCGGCATGTGCAGGAAGAGCGTACAGTAGTCGCAGGCTGCAAGCTCGTCTTGGCCGGGGGATGCATGGTGGTGTGCATGGTGATGGGGCCCGGCATGTTCCGCACCGGCGGCCCTATGCTGGTGAAGATGATCCGGGTGGTGAGCGACATGCTGCGACGCGCCCGCTGTGGCTGGAGCCGCTCCCAGCAGGCGTTGGGTCTGGCTCAATAATGACCCACCGAGGGCAAGGGTCAGGGCCAGCAGGCCGAGCCATGCCATCAGAGAGTGCCAGCGTGTCGTGAATCGGTGCACGGGTGAGCCCATGGCGCTTGAGCAGAGTGTCCAACTCTAGACGAGAAGCGAAGCAGGGCCAATACCGAACCCCGCCACGGACAGCGGGTCTGAACGGAGAGAAGGTATTGACTCGTTTCTCAAATACTGGGCGCCGCGCTGCGGCGCTTGGGGGGAGAAAATGAAACGCCGTCTTTTTCTCGGCCTGCTGGGATCGGCTGGTGCTGCCGGGCTGATGCCGAGCGTGGGCTGGGGGTTCCCTAGACTGTCGCTGGAGGCGGCACCTGGTCTCGATCGCCTCGAGCTGTCACGCGATGAGTGGCGCGAGCGCCTTACGCCTGAGCAGTTCGAGATCCTGCGCGATCATGGCACCGAGCCGCCGTTCTCGAGTCCGCTGGACAAGGAATGGCGCGAAGGCGAGTACCGTTGCGCCGGCTGCGACCTGCTGCTGTTCGAGAGTGCCATGAAGTATGACTCGGGCACCGGTTGGCCGAGTTACTTCGAGCATGTCGAAGGGCACCTGCTCAGCCAGCTCGACTTCAGCCTGATCTGGCCGCGGCGTGAGTACCACTGCGCCCGCTGCGGCGGCCACCAGGGCCATGTCTTCAACGACGGACCTGAGCCCACCGGCCTGCGCTGGTGCAACAACGGCCTGGCGCTCAAGTTCGTGCCGGCTACTGCCTGAAGCCCTCCACGATGTGCCGCGCCAGGCCATCCACCGCGGGGACGTTGTCTCGGGTGAGCGCAGCAGCACGATGGAGCTGGCCAGCAGCGGCGGGAACCTGTCCGCCTCGTCGAGAATGCGCAGGCCCGGCGTGAGAGCCGCCGCCACATTCTGGGACGCCATCGGCTGGCGTCGCTGATCACGGCGGCGACGGCGTGGCGTTTGTGGTACCTTGGCGCGATCTTTCGTTGTCGCAATACCAAGGAAGTCATGGACGCCACGACCCGGATCATTTCGCGCCTCGCCGAGGAACTCTCCGTTCGCCCGCAGCAGGTGTCAGCCACCGTGGAACTGCTCGACGGTGGCGCCACCGTGCCCTTCATCGCCCGCTACCGCAAGGAGGTCACCGGTGGGCTCGACGACACCCAACTGCGCAACCTCGACGAACGCCTGCGCTACCTGCGCGAGCTGGAAGAGCGCCGTGCCGCCGTGCTCGCCGCCATCGACGAACAGGGCAAGCTGACCCCGGAGCTCGAGAGGCAGCTCCAGGCCGCCGATACCAAGCAGCGCCTGGAAGATCTCTACCTGCCCTACAAGAAGAAACGCCGCACCAAGGCCCAGATTGCCCGCGAGGCGGGCCTCGAGCCGTTGGCCGATGCGCTGCTGGCCGATCCCACTCTCGAGCCCGAGTTAGAAGCGGCCCAGTATCTTCGCCCCGCCGAGGGCGACATCCCGGCCATCGAGGATGCCAAGGCGGCGCTGGACGGCGCGCGCCAGATCCTGATGGAGCGCTTCGCCGAGGACCCCGAACTGGTCGGCGCACTGCGCGAGCGGCTGTGGAACGAGGGCGAACTCAGCGCACGGATGCTCGAAGGCAAGGAGCGCGAAGGCGCCAAGTTTTCCGATTACTTCGAACACGACGAGCCGCTGGCCAAGGTGCCTTCACATCGGGCGCTGGCAATGTTTCGCGGCCGTAACGAGGGCGTGCTGACGCTGGCCATCCGGCTACCCGGCGAGGACGAAGCGCCGATCCATCCGGCTCAGTTCGCCATCGCCCGGCACTTTGACATTCGCGACGAAGGCCGTGCCGCCGACAAGTGGCTGGCCGACGTAGTGCGCTGGACCTGGCGGGTCAAGCTCTATACCCATCTCGAGACCGAGCTGATGGGACGACTGCGCGAACGCGCCGAGCTCGAGGCCATCGAGGTCTTCGCCGCCAACCTCAAGGACCTGCTGCTGGCCGCCCCGGCGGGACAGAAGGCGACGCTGGCCATCGACCCGGGCCTGCGCACCGGCTGCAAGGTGGCGGTGGTGGATGCCACCGGCCAGTTCCTCGAGCATGCCACGATCTTTCCCCATGCGCCCCGCAACGCCTGGGACGAGTCCCTGGCCCAGCTCGCCAAGCTGGTGGAAAAGCACGACGTGGCGCTGATCGCCGTGGGCAACGGCACCGCCAGCCGCGAGACCGACAAGCTGGCCGGCGAGCTGGTCAAGGCCTTCGCCGGACGCAAAGCGCTCTCCAAGGTAATGGTCAGCGAGGCCGGTGCCTCGGTCTACTCGGCTTCCGAATACGCTGCCCGCGAGCTGCCCGAGCTCGACGTCACCATCCGTGGGGCGGTCTCCATCGCCCGGCGCCTGCAAGACCCGCTGGCCGAGCTGGTCAAGATCGAGCCCAAGTCCATCGGCGTAGGCCAGTACCAGCACGACGTCTCGCAGTTGCAGCTGTCGAAGAGCCTGGAGGCGGTGATCGAGGACTGCGTCAACGCCGTGGGGGTCGATCTCAACACAGCCTCCAGCGCGCTGTTGTCGCGGGTGGCCGGGCTCAACCCGGCGCTGGCCGAAAACATCGTCGCGCGACGCAACGCCGAGGGCGCCTTTCGTAGCCGCCAGCAGTTGCTCGAGGTCAGCCGACTGGGCCCCAAGACCTTCGAGCAGTGTGCGGGCTTCCTGCGCATCATGAACGGCGACAACCCGCTCGATGCCAGCGCCGTGCACCCCGAGACCTACCCGGTGGTGGAGCGCATCGCCAGCCGTAACGGCCGTCCGGTGGCCAGTCTGATCGGCGACAGCGCCACGCTGAAGGCGGTCAAGCCAGCCGAATTCGCCGACGAGCGCTTCGGCGTACCCACCATCAGCGACATCTTGAAGGAACTCGACAAGCCGGGCCGCGACCCGCGCCCCGAATTCAAGGCCGCCGAGTTCCGCGAGGGTGTGGAGACGCTCAAGGACCTGGAGCCGGGGATGATCCTCGAGGGCAGCGTGACCAACGTCACCCACTTCGGGGCTTTCGTCGACATCGGCGTGCACCAGGACGGCCTGGTGCATATCTCGGCGCTCTCCGACAAGTTCGTCGAGGATCCGCGCTCGG
This sequence comes from Billgrantia zhangzhouensis, assembly GCF_021404465.1. Lineage (GTDB taxonomy): Bacteria > Pseudomonadota > Gammaproteobacteria > Pseudomonadales > Halomonadaceae > Halomonas > Halomonas zhangzhouensis. Next base: position 17,596 of record NZ_JABFTT010000007.1, read on the forward strand.
TGGTCAAGGCCGGCGACATCGTCAAGGTCAAGGTAATGAGCGTGGATCTCGAGCGCGCACGGGTCGGACTCTCCATGCGCCTGACCGACCAGCCCGGCGAGGCTGAGGGCGGCAGATCGTCGCGCGCTGGCCAGGGCAAGGCTCAGCGCAAGGGCACGCCCCGCGAGCAGTCCCAGCCGAACCAGATGGGCGCCCTCGGGGCCGCCCTGCTCAAGGCCAGGAAGGGCAAATCTTGATCCGGGCATAGCACTCGCCATACTCTCGACATCATTCGCATGAGGTTGCCGGCGGGTTCGTCGGCGACCTCCGACCGGCACATTTAGACCGGAAGGCCTGATGAAGGCCTCCAAGACACGGGGTCCACGCCTTGTCTGATTCATACTCTGCCACCATTTCACATCTCGCCGGGCTGGCTGCCCGAGGGCGCTTCGGGCGCCTGCGCCGCGGCCTGGAGAAGGAAGGGTTGCGCGTCGACCGTGCGGGGCGTATCGCCTCCACGCCGCATCCCCATGCGCTGGGCTCCAAGCTGACCCACCCGCACATCACCACCGACTACTCCGAGGCGCTGCTGGAATACATCACGCCGGTCTACTGCCGCCCCGGCGATGCCCTCGACTTCCTCGCCGATCTGCACCGCTTCAGCTATCGCCATCTCGGCGAGGAACTGATCTGGCCGGCCAGCATGCCGGCCAGGCTCGACGGCAACGACAGTGTGATCATCGCCGATTACGGCAGCTCCAACGTCGGTACCATGAAGCACGTCTACCGCAAGGGGCTGGACGTCCGCTACGGCCGGATCATGCAGGCCATTGCCGGCATCCACTACAACGTCTCGCTGCCCGACGAGCTGTGGGAAGTGCTGCGCGAGCGCGACGGTACCACACAGATGTCGCTCGACGACTATCGCTCGAGCCGCTACTTCGGCCTGATCCGTAACTTCCGTCGCCACAGCTGGCTACTGCTCTACCTGTTCGGCGCCTCGCCGGCGCTCGACCGCAGCTTCCTGCCCGAGGGCAACATTCCCGACAAGCTGCATGCGCACGGGCGCGATACCTTGGTGTCGCCCTACGCCACCAGCCTGCGCATGTCCGACCTCGGCTATCAGAACAAGGTGCAGGCGCAGCTCAAGATCTGTTTCAACTCGCTCTCCAACTATGTGGGCACCCTGCGCCATGCCATCTCCACCCCCTGGCCCGCCTACGAGGCGCTGGGGGTTACGGATGGCCGCGACTGGCAGCAGCTCAACGCCAACATTCTGCAGATCGAGAACGAGTACTACAGCGATATCCGGCCCAAGCGAGTCACCCGGCACAGCGAAACACCAAGCCAGGCGCTCGAGGCACGCGGCGTCGAGTACATCGAGGTGCGCTGTCTCGATCTCGACCCCTTCCTGCCGCTGGGCATCGATGAGCCGCGCCTGCGCTTCATCGATGCCTTCATGATGTGGTGCCTGCTCTCCGAGAGTCCCTGGATCCCCGACGAAGAGTGCGATCGGCTGGATGACAACCGACGCCTGGTCGTCGAACGCGGCCGCGACCCCGAACTCCGGCTGGTTCAGGACGGGCAGCAGCGCACCGTGGCCGACTGGGGCGGTGAAATCCTCGGCGAAATTGCCCAGGTTGCCGATCTGCTCGACTCCCTGGAGGAGGGGACACCCCATGCGGACGCCGTGGCGGCCTTCCAGCCCTGGCTCGAGGATCCATCGCTGACGCCATCCGGTCGGCTGTTGGCGCGGCTCGAGGAGACCGGCGAGGAGTTCCTCGAGGCCATCCTCTCCATGGCGCGCGAGCATGCCGAGCGGTTTCGTCAGGAAGCCGTCGATCCGGCGCGGGCGGCGACCTTCGAGCAAATGGTCGAGACCTCGCATCAGCAGCAGCGCGACATCGAGACCGCCGATATCCAGCGCTTCGATGAGTTCCTCGATCACTACTTTGCCAGTGCCAGCGAGCCGCGGGTCGCCATGGCCAGCCAGGGAGCCGTCCGATGAGCGGAACGAGACTGCAACGCCTCTCCGTTCGCCAGTGGAGTCTGGCCGGACTGGCCTTCTGCGCCCTGATGATGGCCGTCGCCCTGGGCCTGGAGCACATCGGCGGGCTCGAGCCCTGCCCGCTGTGCATCTTCCAGCGGGTCGCCGTGTTGGCCGCGGCGGCCGTGTTCGCCATCGCGGCCATCCACAATCCCCGAGGGAGAGTCGGGGCCGCGCTCTACGGCGGGCTGTCGCTAGCCGCGGTGGTGGGCGGCATCGGTGTGGCCTGGCGTCACTTGTGGCTGCAGTCGTTGCCGCCGGACCAGGTGCCGAGTTGCGGTCCCGGTCTTGACTACATGATGGACATCCTGCCCATGCGTGACGTGGTGGGCATGGTGCTATCCGGCTCCGGCGAGTGCGCCGAGATCGACTTCCTGCTGCTGGGTATCTCGTTGCCGGGCTGGACCCTGATCGGCTTTGTCGTGCTTTCCTTGGCGCCGCTGGGCATCCTGCTGGGCGCCTTTCGCCAGCGCCGCTCGCGCCTGAACGGTAGCCACCGCCCGGCGTGAGCGGGGCGAAATGACAAAACAACAACAAGGAAACGCATGCTCTACCGCGACTTCTCCACCCAAGAAGCGATCGACCGTGAGTACGACCCCATGCGCGGTCGCGATCCGGCCGCGCTGCTAGCCGACTGGCAGGCGCGCAGCGGGGCGGTTCGGGAGCGTTTGCGTGTCTCCCAGAACGTCGCCTATGGGCCGACACTCGTCGAATGCATGGATGTCTACCACGCCGAGGGCGGGGGGGCGCCGCTGCACCTGTTCTTCCACGGGGGCTACTGGCGCTCGCTGGGCCACCGTGAGTTCGGTTTCATCGCCGAGGGGCTGGTGGCGGCGGGCATCAGCGTGGCGGTAGTCAATTACGCGCTGTGCCCCAAGGTGGCATTCGGCGAACTGGTGAGGCAGGCGCGTGCCGCCGTGGCATGGTCGTACCGCAACGGCGCCTCACTAGGCGTCGATCCGGCACGGCTCAGCGTCTCCGGCCACTCCGCTGGCGGTCATCTTGCTGCCATGCTGCTGGCCACGGACTGGGCGGGGGAGTACGGCCTGCCCGCCGAGATGATCGAGGGGGCGCTATGCATCAGCGGGCTCTACGATCTGCGCCCTTTTCCCTGGTCGTGGCTGCAGCCCAAGCTGCGGCTCACCGGTCGCGACGTCAACGACTACAGCCCGCTGTTCCTGCCCTGCCGGGTACCCGCGGCGGTGCAACTGGTGGCGGGCGAAGAGGAGTCCACCGAGTTTGCCCGCCAGATGCGCGCTCACGCCAAGCACCTCGAGGCCCATGGTGTAGCGGTCAGCCATGAACTCACGCCCGGCGACGATCACTTCTCGATCCTGGATCACTACGCGCTGGGCGGCCGCTTCGTTCAGCGTATCGCGGCCTTTCATAGCAACTGATCAAGCGTCCGGCAGTACCGCCGTGGCCTCGATCTCCACCTTCGCCCGATCCTCGATCAAGTCGGCCACCTGCACCATGGTCATCGCCGGAAAGTGCTTGCCCATCACTTCGCGATAGGCGGCGCCCACCTCCTTGAGTCGCGCCAGGTACTCCTGCTTGTCGGTGACGTACCAGGTCAGCCGTACTACGTGCTCAGGACCGGCGCCGGCCTCGTTGAGTACTTCTAAGATGTTGGCCAGCGCCTGGTGAACCTGGGCGACGAAGTCGTCGCTCTCGAACACCTGGGCGCCGTTCCAGCCGATCTGGCCGCCGACGAAGATCGTGCGGCCGGAGGCGAGCACGCCGTTGGCGTAGCCCACGGCGGTCTTCCAGTGGGAGGGGTGGAGAAGCTCGTGCAAGATGGCGTCATTCATCGGGTTATCCTTGTTGGCAGTCCTTGGCGAAATGAGCGCGCATGGCCTCGGGCCAGGGCAGGGGGCGGCCGCTTTCCAGGTCGACATAGACCAGGGTCGAGTCGCAGGTCAGGCGTGGCTCGCCGCTGCAGTGGGCCGTGGTGCGCAAGGTCAGGCTGGTGCGGCCGACGTCGCGTAGCGTCAGCTCGAAGGTGAGCGTTTCACCCAGCCGGCTGGGCGCGTGGAAATCGGTCTCGATATGTGCCGTGGGCACGCCGGTACGGGTTGCTACGTGGAGCCGGTTGAAATCGTGACCGACCCGTCCCGCGAAATAATCCTCGACCACCGAGTTGAGCATCTCGTAGTAGCGCGGGTAGAAGACGATCCCCGCCGGATCGCAGTGCTGGAAGCGCACTTTGCGCTGGGTCGTGAATGGCATGGCGGGTCCTCTAAATACCGAGATAACGGTCGCGCAGGGCGTCGTCGAGCGCATCGGGCTCGCCCGTCCATACCGTGCGCCCCTTTTCCAGAATGGTGCAGCGGTCGGCCACCGGCAGCAGCTCGGCCAGCGACTTGTCGACGATCAGCGTGGACTGGCCCTGGGCCTTCAGTTCGCGGATGGCGGCCCAGATCTCCTGGCGGATCACCGGGGCGAGGCCCTCGGTGGCCTCGTCGAGCACCAGCAAGCGCGGGTTGGTCATCAGCGCGCGACCGATGGCGAGCATCTGCTGCTCGCCGCCGGAGAGGGTGCTGGCCATCTGGTTGCGCCGCTCGGCCAGGCGGGGGAGCAACGTCTCCACGCGCTCGAGGCTCCAGTGGCCGGGGCATGCAGTGGCCACCAGGTTCTCGCGTACCGTGAGGTTGGGGAAGCAGCGGCGACCCTCGGGGACGAGTCCGAGCCCGGCCTGGGCGATGCGGTACGAAGGCAGGCGGCGCAGATCGTGGGACTCGAAGGTGATGCTGCCGCGACTCGCCGGGGTCAGGCCGAAGATGGAGCGGATGGTGGTGGTCTTGCCCATACCGTTGCGTCCCATCAGGGCCACCATTTCGCCCGCTTGGACACTGAGGTCGACGCCGAACAATGCCTGGGAGGGGCCGTAGAAGGTTTCGATGGCGGTGACGTTGAGCATCTCAGTCTCCCAGGTAGGCTTCGCGGACTTGCGGATTGGCGCGGATCGCCGCGCTGTCGCCGTGGGCGATCACACCGCCGGCCACCAGTACCGAGATGCGATCGGCCAGGCGGAATACGGCGTCCATGTCATGCTCGATCAACAGGATCGGCACCTCATGCTTGAGCGCTTCGAGCAGCTCGGTGAGATGCGCCGAGCCTTCCGGGCCGAGCCCGGCCATGGGCTCATCGAGCAGCAGTGCGCGCGGCTTGAGTGCCAGGGCACAGGCCACCTCCACCTGGCGTCGTTCGCCGTGGGAGAGTTCGGCCACCGGCGTGTCGGCGCGCTGCGTCAGCGCCATGCGCTCCAGCGCCTCCATGGCCGGCACTAGCAGGCGCTCGTCGCGGTGCACCGGCTTCCAGAAGCGGAAGCTGTGCCCCTGCAGTGCCTGCACGGCGATCATCACATTGCGTTTCACCGTCAGCGGCTCGGCCAGCGACGAGACCTGGAAACTGCGGCCCAGCCCCAGCCGGGCCCGCTGGGCCACGCTGAGAGAGGTGATGTCGCGGCCGGCCAGCACGATACTGCCGGCGTCGGGCTTCAGGTTGCCGGCGATCTGGCCGATCAGGGTCGACTTGCCGGCGCCGTTGGGGCCGATCAGCGCATGAATCTCGCCCGGGTACAGGTCCAGCGAGACGTCGCGCGTGGCCTGCAGGGCGCCGAAGCGCTTGTTGAGGTTGGCAAGCTTCAGCACGGCGTCACTCATGGCGCTCCCTCCCGGCCAGCCAGCCCATCACCCCATGCTTGGCGAACAGCACCACGAACAGCAGTACCAGGCCGAGGAACAGTTGCCAGTACTCGGTCAGTCCACCCAACAGGGTCTCCATCATCACGAACAGGATGGCGCCGGCCAGCGGCCCGTAGAGCCGCCCTACGCCGCCGAGAATCACGATCACCATCAGCTCGCCGGACATATGCCAGCTCAGCATGGTGGGGCTGACGAAACCGTTGAGATCGGCGTAGAGCGCCCCGGCGAGCCCGGTGATCATCGCCGAGATGACGAAGGCGACCAGGCGGATGGGGTAGGGGGCGATGCCGGCGGTGGCCAGGCGCGTGTCGTTGAGCCGCGCCATGGTCAGGGCGGCGCCGAAGCGCGACTTCATGATGCGCGAGGTGAGCGCGAGCGACAGCACGAGCCCGCCGAAGCAGATCAGGAAGAAGGTCAGGGCATCGTTGGTATCGATTACCGGCAACGAATTGCGCAGGTAGATCGGCAGACCGTCCTCGCCGCCGTAGGTGGGCCATGAGTTGGCGAAATAGTAGATCATCTGGGCGAAGGCCAGGGTGATCATGATGAAGTAGACCCCGGTGGTGCGCAGCGAGATGGCACCGATGACCAGCGCCAGCAGGCCGCACAGCAGGATCGCCGCGAGCCAGATCGCCAGCATGCTGTCGCTGCCGGGGATGGCGACCGGCCAGCCGATCACCGGAGTGAAGTCGAAGGCGTGATAGGCGCTGATGCCGGCCACGTAGCCGCCCAGGCCGAAGTAGGCGGCGTGCCCGAAGCTCACCATGCCGCCGTAGCCGATGGCCAGATTGAGGCCCACCGCCGCCATGGCGACCAGGGTGATGCGCGAGGCCAGGTTGACGTAGTAGACGTGGCCCAGGAAATAGGCCGCCAGCGGGACCAGCAGCAGCACGGCGAGCAGGCCGATCTGCACCAGTCCCTTGCGGTCATGCCAACTGGCCGCAGGCGCCGGCAGGCCGGGCTGGGGAGCGAGGGTCGGGGTGTCGGACTTATTCATTGGCGGCAAACAGTCCCTTGGGTTTGAAGGCGAGAATCACGGCCATCAGGATGTAGATCAGCATGGCGGCAATGGCCGAGCCGACGCCGGCGGCCTCGGAGGGGCTCATGAACTGGCGGAAGAACAGCGGCAGGAAGACCCGCCCCAGAGTGTCCACCACGCCGACCAGGATGGCGCCGTACAGCGCGCCCTTGATCGAGCCGATACCGCCGATCACGATTACCACGAAGGCGAGTATCAGCACCGGCTCGCCCATGCCCACCTGGACCGACTGCAGGGCGCCGACCAGAGCCCCGGCGAGGCCGGCCAGCGCCGCGCCCATGGCGAACACCAGGGTGTACAGGCGGGCGATGTCGACGCCCAGCGCGCCGATCATTTCACGGTCGCTCTCGCCGGCGCGGATGCGCATGCCGAGCCGCGTGCGGGTGATCAGGAAATACATACCGACCGCCACGGCCACGCCCACGGCGATGAGCATCAGGCGGTAGATGGGATAGCGCAGTCCGCCGGGCAGCGTGACCGAGCCTGACAGCAGTGCCGGAGGGTTGAGCCATAGCGGCGAGGAGCCGAACAGCCAGCGAGTGCCCTCGGAGAAGATCAGGATCAAGGCGAAGGTGGCCAGCACCTGGTCGAGGTGGGGGCGATGGTAGAGCCGGCGGATCACGATCAGCTCTACCAGCGCGCCGACTGCGGCGGCGGCAGCCAGGCCGGCGACCAGGCCAATGAAGAAAGAGCCGGTGGTGGCGGTAACCAGCGCCGTGGCATAGGCGCCGACCATGTAGAAGGAGCCATGGGCCAGGTTGATCAGCCCCATCACCCCGAATACCAGGGTCAGGCCGCTGGCCATGAGAAACAGCATGGTGCCGAGCTGCAGGCCGTTGATGAGCTGTTCGATGAGTAGTGTCATGAGTTCGTCGGACGATCAGTGCTTGGAAGGTTTCCGCCGGGCCTGGTGGCGGCCCGGCGGCGCAGGCTCACATCTGGCACTGCTCGTGGTAGACGTCCTGGATGTCTTCCACGGCGATGCCTGCCAGGCGGTTGGTCGGCTGGCCGTCGTCGCCCTCGATCACCTCGCGGACGTAGATGTCCTGGATCGGGTGATGATTGGGGCCGAAGCGGAACTTGCCACGTACCGAGTCGAAGTCGGCTTCGCGCAGCGCCTCGCGGAAGGCGTCCTTGTCATCCGGGTGGGCCTTCTCCAGAGCGCTCAGGATCAGGTTGGCGCTGTCGTAGCCCTGGGCCGCGTAAAGGGTCGGGGTACGGTCGTAGGCGTCGCGGAAGGCCTCGACGAAGGCGTGGTTGGCCTCGTTGTCGAGATCGTAGGCCCACAGCGAGGTGTTCATGGCGCCGATGGCCGCGCTACCCACCGCCTTGATGATGATCTCGTCGAAGGAGAAGGCGGCACCGAACACCGGCAGGTCGACCCCTGAGTTCTCCCACTGCTTCATGAACGAGATGCCCATGCCGCCGGGCAGGAAGAAGAACAGGCTGTCGGCGTCGCTGGCGCGAATCTGGGCGATTTCGGCGGCGTAGTCGGTCTGGCCCATCTGGGTATAGATTTCGTCGGCCACTTCCCCTTCGTAGAGGTGCTTGAAGCCGGCCAGCGCATCGGTGCCGGCAGGGTAGTTGGGCGCCAGGATGATCGGTCGCTCGTAGCCCTGTTCACGCATGTAGGCGCCCATGGCGCCGTGCAGGTTGTCGTTCTGATAGGCAGCGTTGAAGTAGTTCTCGTGGCACATGCGCCCGGCCAGGTCGGAAGGCCCGGCATTGGGCGAGACGTAGAAGGTGCCCTGGCGCACCGCCGCCGGTACCACCGCCATGGCCAGGTTGGAGAAGATGATGCCGGTGAGAATGTCGACGTTGTCGCGCTGCATGAACTCGTTGGACAGGCTGCGCGCCAGGTCCGGCCGGTTGCCATCGTCCTGCACCAGCACCTCGATGTCGTCGCGGCCGGAGCGCTCGATGGCCAGCAGGAAGCCGTCGCGTACGTCCACGCCCAGGTGCGAGCCACCGCCCGACAGGGTGGTGATCATGCCGATCTTGACCTCCTGGGCCTGGGCCGCCGCCATGGCGGTGGTCATCAGCAGGCCAAGGCCAATGCTGGCTAGCTTCTTCATGGCTTTTCCCTCTTCGTTCTCGTTTGTTGTGGTTTCGGCGCCGTGTCCAGCGCGTGTGCTCTTGTTGCTCGTCAAGCCCTGCCGTCAGGTAGGCCACCCGGACAGGCGGATCAACACCTTTCGGGCTGATCAATACCTTTTGGATAGTGCTCCTGGCGCAGCCGGAAACGCTGCACCTTGCCGGTGGCGGTCTTCGGCAGTGCCTCGACGAAGCGGATCGAGCGCGGGTACTTGTAAGGTGCGATACGCTGCTTGACGAAATCCTGCAGCCGCTCGACACAGCCCGAATCCGGTTCGACCCCAGGAGACAGTACCACGAAGGCTTCGACGATCTGCCCACGCTCTCCATTCGGTGCGCCGATCACGGCACACTCCGCCACCGCTTCGTGGGCGAGCAGGGCGGCCTCTACTTCGGGGCCGGCAATGTTGTAGCCGGCCGAGACGATCATATCGTCGTTGCGTGCGGCAAAGTGGAAATAGCCGGCCTCGTCCTGAACGAAGGCGTCCCCGGTGATGTTCCAGCCTCCCCGCACGTAGCCTTGCTGACGAACGTCGTCGAGATAGCGGCAGCCTGTTGGCCCGCGCACTGCCAGGCGGCCCACTTCACCGCGGGGCAGTTCGTTCATCTCGGCATCGACGATCTTCGCCTCGTAGCCGGTCACCGGCTTGCCGGTGCAGGCCGGGCGATGGTCGTCGAGGCGGTTGGAGATGAAGATGTGCAGCATCTCGGTGGCCCCGATGCCGTCGAGAATCGGCTTGCCCGTCTTGGCGATCCAGTCATGATAGATCGGGGCAGGCAGCGTCTCGCCGGCGGATACCGCCACGCGCAGGCTATCGAGTTCCTGGCCGTTTTCGAGCGAGGCGAGCATGGTGCGATAGGCGGTGGGCGCGGTAAATACCACGGTGGCACGATGCTCGCGGATGATCTCCATCATGCTGGGTGGCGTGGCCTTCTCCAGCAGCACCGCGCTGGCGCCGAAGCGCAGGGGGAAGATGGCGAGTCCGCCAAGGCCGAAGGTGAAGGCCAGTGGCGGCGAGCCGACGAAGACGTCGTCCGGCCTCACCTGTAGCACTTCGCGGGCATAGCCGTCGGCGATGATCAGCAGATCGCGATGGAAATGCATGGTCGCCTTGGGTTTGCCGGTGGTACCGGAAGTGAAGCCGAGCAGGGCGACGTCGTCTGCGGCGGTGGCCACGGCCTCGAAACGGCTGGGCTTGTCGAGCGCCAGACGGTCGAGTTCGGCATCGTGGTTGGCCGTGCCGTCGAAGCCCACGACTCGCTTCAGGAAGGCGCTTTCGGCGGCACAGGCCTCGAGTTCGTCGAGCAGGCGGGTATCGCACAGGGCCACGGCGATTTCGGCCTTATCGACGATCTGGGCCAGCTCACCGGCACGCAGCATCGGCATGGTATTGACCACCACCGCGCCAGCCTTGGTGGCAGCCAGCCAGCAGGCCACCATGGCCGGGTTGTTGGCCGAGCGGATCAGCACCCGGTTGCCGGGGCGCACGCCGAGGTCGTCGACCAGCGCATGGGCCAGGCGGTTGGTCCATTCGGCCAGTTCGCCATAGGTTCGTCGGCGCCCGTTGCCTACCAAGGCCACGCGCTCGCCGTGGCCGCGCTCGACCCAACGGTCGCAGAGTTCCACCGCGGCGTTGAGTCGCTCGGGATAGTCGAAGCCATCGAGCCAGAGCTCGGGCCACTCGTTGGCGGGCGGCAGGCGGTCCCGCGTGAAGGTATCGGCATGGGCCGACGGTGTGTTCATGACCATTCTCCGTACATCGTTGTTGTTGTTCGGCGCCGAAGCGTCGACAGGGGGATACGGGTCTGGCGCTTGGGAAACGCTGTACAAATGCCTGCGCGAGTGAATCGCTGCGTTGCGCGGTGCGCGGAATCCTCACATATACCCCATATGCTCCGGTTCCTGTGCTCCGTGCGCCTTGCGCTTCATCTCGCTCGCCGATTTGTTCAACGTTTCCCCGATCATTTTATTCGTGTCGGACGGTCTCCTGTTGTGCCAGGCAACTGCGCGCGATCACTACCTTCTGCACGTCCGAGGCGCCTTCGTAGATGCGCAGCGCGCGGATCTCGCGATACAGGCTCTCGACGATGTGGCCCTTGCGCACACCGTCGCCGCCGTGCAGTTGCACCGCCTTGTCGATCACCTGCTGGGCGCGGTCGGTGGCATAGAGCTTGGCCATGGCCGCTTCGCGGGTGACCCGTTCGGCGCCCATGTCCTTGGTCCAGGCGGCGCGATAGACCAGCAACGCGGCGGCATCCACGTCCAGCGCCATCTCCGCCAGATGCCCCTGCACCATCTGCAGGTCGGCCAGGCTGGCGCCGAACAGCTCGCGATTCCTGGCACGCTCGAGCGACTCGTCCAGCGCGCGGCGGGCGAAGCCCAGCGCGGCGGCACCCACCGTGGAGCGAAACACGTCGAGTACCGACATGGCGATGCGAAACCCTTGGCCGGGCTGGCCGATCATGGCGCTCGCCGGCAGGCGCATGTCATCGAAGCCGAGCCGTGCCAATGGGTGCGGGGAGGTCGTCTCCAGTCGTTCACGAATCGTCAGTCCTGGCGTGTCGGCCGGCACCAGGAAGCAGGAGAGTCCCTTGGCTCCGGGCCCTTCGCCGGTGCGGGCAAACACGGTGTAGAGATCGGCGATGCCGCCGTTGGAGATCCAGGTCTTCTCGCCGTTGATGCGATAGCCGTCGCCGTCGCGTTCGGCCACGGTGTCGAGCTGGGCCACGTCGGAGCCGGAGCGCGGCTCGGTCAAGGCGAAGGCGGCCAGCGCCTCGCCGCGGCGGGTCTTGTCCAGCCATTGCTTCTGCCCAGCGCTGCCGAACAGGCTGATCGCCCCGGTGCCCAGGCCCTGCATGGCGAAGGCGAAGTCGGCCAGGCCGTCGTGGCGGGCCAGGGTCTCGCGGATCAGGCACAGGCTGCGCACGTCGATGGCATCTCCCGCGGTGCCCTCGAGGAAGCCCGCCCGGCCCAGGTCGCGCACCAGTTGGATGCAGGTGGCGTCGACGTCGGCGTGGTCGCGGGGCAGCTCGCGTTGGCACCACGCTTCCAGGCGCTTGGCCAGGTCGCGATGGCGCGGCTCGAAAAAGGGCCAGTCGAGAAAGCTGGTGTCGCTCATCAATCCCCCTCGAAGACCGGCTTCTGTTTGGCGGCGAAGGCGCGGTAGGCACGCTCGAAGTCGCGGGTCTGCATGCAGATCGCCTGAGCCTGGGCCTCGGCCTCGATGGCCTGTTCCAGGCCCATCGACCACTCCTGGTTGAGTTGGGTCTTGGTGATGCCATGGGCGAAGGTCGGCCCCTGGGCCAGGCGGGTGGCGTAGGCGATGGCTTCGGCTTCCAGCTCCGGTTCCGGTACCAGACGATTGTAGAAGCCCCATTGATGGCCCTCTTCCGCGCTCATGCTGCGCCCGCTGTAGAGAAGGTCGGCGGCGCGGCCCTGGCCGATGATGCGCGGTAGCATGGCGCAGGCGCCCATGTCGCAGCCGGCCAGGCCCACCCGGGTGAAAAGGAAGGCGGTGCTGGCACGGGGCGTGGCGAAGCGGATGTCCGAGGCCATGGCGATGATCGCGCCGGCACCGACGCAGACGCCGTCCACTGCGCTGATCACCGGCTTGCCGCAGTGGATCATCGCCTTGACCAGGTCACCGGTCATGCGGGTGAATTCGAGCAGGCCCTTCATGTCACGCCCGACCAGAGGGGCGATGATCTCGTGGACGTCGCCGCCGGAGCAGAAGTTGCCGCCGTTGGCGGCAAACACCACGGCTTTCACATCCTCGGCGTAGGCCAGGTCGCGAAAGGTGTCGCGCAGCTCGGCATAACTGTCGAAGGTGAGCGGGTTCTTGCGCTCGGGGCGGTCGAGGCGGATCACCGCCACCTCGCCCTCCATGTGCCATAGGAAATGCCTGGGCGTCAGGTTGGCCAGTTTCATCGTGGTCGTGCTCCCGTGTCGGCCGGCAAGCCGTGCAGCAGCTCGCCGATGTGATGGGCGTCCTCCGCATCGACGCCATCCAGCAGTTCGTTGACCCAACCCTCGTGAGCCTGCGCCATGAGGGTGAAAGCGTCGCACCCGGCGGGGGTGAGGCGCACCCGGGTGGCGCGACGATCGCCCTCGATGGCGATGCGCTCGACCAGGCCATCCTCGGCCAGGCGGTCGACGATGCCGGTGACGTTGCCGTTGGAGACGCGCAGCCGCTTGGAGAGCTCGTTCATCTTGAGCCCCTCGCGTTCGCGGAACAGCGCCGCCATGACGTCGAAGCGCGGCAGGGTGGAGTCGAACTCCAGACGCAGCTTCTCGCGTAGCGCCGCCTCGACCTGGCGCGTGACCCGCAGCATGCGCAGCCACAGGCGCAGGCGCTCCTTGCTCAGGGTTTCCGGTTTCAACTGTGGCGCCGTCATGTCTCGCCTCCCGAGATGGAGATCGCCTGGCCGTGGATGGCACCGCTATGTGGGCCGCACAGCCACAGCGCGGTTGCAGTGACCTCGGCGGGCTGTATGAGCCGGCCGCTGGGATTGGTCGATTGCAGGTGGGCACGGGCCTGTTCGGGGCTCTGGCCGGTCTTGGCCACGATGGTGGCGATGCTCTCTTCCAGCAGCGGGGTCTCGGTGAAACCGGGGCACAGCGCATTGACGGTGATGTCGCGCCCCGCCACCTCCTGGGCCAGGGCGCGCACCAGCCCCACCACTCCATGCTTGGCGGCACAGTAGGGCGCCACGTAGGGGTAGCCCTTGAGCCCGGCGGTGGAGGCGACGGCGATCAGCCGCCCGCCGTCGCGCAGTCGCTTGAGTCCCTCGCGCAGGGTCAGGAACGTGCCGGTCAGGTTGACGTCGAGCATGCGCTGCCACTGGTCGAGCCCGGTCCTGGCCAGCGGCGCGCTCTCCGCCGCCCCGGCGTTGGCGATCACGATATCGACTTCGCCCAGGCCTTCGAACAGGGCTACCATGCCGGCCTCGCGGGTCACGTCGGCAATCTCGAAGGCGATGGCCGGGTGGCGGCCGGCAGTGGCTTCCAGCGGCTCGCGGCGCCGTCCGGTGATGACCACCTCGGCGCCGGCCTCGGCGAAGGCCAGCGCCATGTCGGCGCCGATGCCGCTGCCGCCGCCGGTGATCACCGCGCGCTTTCCATGCAACTGATTCATGGTCACACCCACCCTTCGCCGCGCTCGGCCAGGCGCTGCAACTGGTCACGGCCGGCACGATAGGGCTCCGGCCAGTCGCACTCGCGGTCCTGAATGCCGGCGGCGGCGTGCAGCGTCCAGTAGGGATCGGCCAGGTGCGGGCGGGCCAGGCATACCAGGTCGGCGCGGCCGGCCATCAGGATCGAGTTGACGTGGTCGGCTTGATAGATGTTGCCCACCGCCATGGTGGCCATGCCGGTCTCGTTGCGGATGCGGTCCGAGAAGGGGGTCTGGAACATGCGTCCGTAGACCGGTCGTGCCCGGGTCGAGGTCTGCCCGGCGGAGACGTCGACGATGTCGACCTCGGCGGCCTGGAGCAGGCGGGCGATCTCGACGGCTTCGTCGGGCGTGACGCCCTCGTCGCCGACCCAGTCGTTGGCCGAGATGCGCACCGAGAGCGGCTTGTGGGCCGGCCAGGCGGCACGCACCGCGCGGATCACTTCCAGCGGATAGCGCATGCGATTCTCGAGCGAGCCGCCGTATTCGTCATCGCGACGGTTGGTCAGCGGAGTGATGAAGGAGGAGAGCAGGTAGCCGTGGGCGGCGTGCACCTCAAGCATGTCGAAGCCGGCACGTTCGGCCATGCGTGCGGCGGCGACGAACTGGTCGCGCACCCGGTCCATGTCGGCACGATCCATGGCCTTGGGCACCTGGTTGCGCGCCGACCAGGGCACGGCGGAAGCTGCCAGAATCGGCCAGTTGCCCTCGGCGAGCGGCGCGTCCATTTCCTGCCAGCCGAGCTGGGTCGAGCCCTTGGGCCCGGAGTGGCCGATCTGGGCGCATAGCTTGGCTGGCGTCTCGGCATGAACGAAATCGCACAGGCGCTTCCACGCCGCCTCGTGCTCGGTGGTGTAGAGCCCCGGGCAACCGGGGGTGATGTGCCCCTCTGGCGAGACGCAGGTCATCTCGGTATAGACCAGCCCGGCGCCGCCCTTGGCGCGCTCGGCGTAGTGCACGAAGTGCCAGTCGGTGGGGCTGCCGTGCACCGCCTTATATTGGGCCATGGGCGAGACCACCACCCGATTGACGAGCTGCATGTCGCGCAGCCGGTAGGGGGCGAACATCGGCGCTCGCGCGCTGCCTTCGTTGCCGGCCTGGGCCTGAAACCAGCGCTCGGCGCTCGCGAGCCACGCCGGATCGCGCAGGCGCAGGTTTTCGTGGCTGATACGCTGGGAGCGGGTCAGCAGCGAGTAGTTGAATTGCACCGGGTCGAGGTCCAGGTAGCGCTCCACCTGCTCGAACCACTCAGTGGAGTTGCGCGCCGCCGATTGCAGGCGCAGTACCTCGAGGCGGCGCTCCTCCTCGTAGCGGGTGAAGGCGCTGGCCATGTCGGGTTCGCTGTGCAGGTAATCGGCCAGCGCGATGGCGCTCTCCAGCGCCAGCTTGGTGCCGGAGCCGATGGAGAAGTGCGCAGTGGCGGCGGCGTCGCCCATCAGCACCACGTTGTCGAAGCTCCAGCGCGCGCACAGCACGCGAGGGAAGTTGATCCACGCCGAGCCGCGAATGTGGTGGGCGTTGCTCATCAGCGCATGGCCGCCGAGGTGCCGGGCGAAGATCCGCTCGCAGGTAGCGATCGACTCCTCCTTGCTCATCTCGCCGAAGCCGAAGGCGCGCCAGGTGGGCTCGCTGCACTCGACGATGAAGGTCGCGGTGTCGGCATCGAACTGGTAGGCGTGGGCCCACACCCAGCCGTGCTCGGTCTTCTCGAAGATGAAGGTGAAGGCGTCGTCGAAGGTCTGGTGGGTGCCGAGCCAGACGAACTTGCAGGCGCGCACCTCGATGTCGGGTTCGAAGTGCTCGGCATAGCGCTGGCGGGTGCGCGAGTTGAGGCCGTCGGCGGCCAGCACCAGGTCGAATTCGCGGCGCAGCTCGTCGATGCACTCTTCGGGAATATCGGTTTCGAAGCGCAGCTCGACGCCGAGTTCGCGGGCGCGCTCCTGCAGCAGGAGCAACAGCCGATGGCGGCCGATGCCGCAGAAGCCGTGGCCGGTGGAGACGGTACGCATGCCGTCGTGGATCACGGCGATGTCGTCCCAGTAGGCGAAATGCTCGCGGATGCGCGCGGCGCTCTCGGCGTCGTTGGCGGCGAGGTTGTCCAGCGTCTCATCGGAGAGCACCACGCCCCAGCCGAAGGTGTCGTCGGGGCGGTTGCGCTCGATCACCACGATCTCGTGGGAGGGATCGCGGCGCTTCATGCTGATGGCGAAGTAGAGGCCGGCGGGGCCGCCGCCGAGGCAGGCGATTCTCATGGCTGGAAACCGTATCGTTGTTGTATGAAGTTCAGGCTAGACGCTGTCGCGAATTGCTTCAAGCTTAAAATTTCAAGCTTGAAACTTATCGGCTTGAAGTAAAATTTTCGTTGATCCAAGGATTGACAGTCAGGGTGGCAACGGCGAGTCTGGGGCTTCCAACTCGAAGCTCGGTGGGCCGAGCTTGCAACAGGCTTCACATGGGAAGGAGGCTTACGATGCTGGAACAGTGCAAGACGGCCAGGGAGCGCTGGGGAGGCGTGCATCAGCTCATTGATCGATGGCTGGATGAGCGCCGTGAACTGCTGGTCAGTTTCATCGAACTCAAGGAGGCCTGCGATTCCGAGCTGGAGGCCGTGAGCAAGCCCCAGATCGATCGCTTCAGTGAGCTGCTGATGGACTACATCAGCGCGGGCCACTTCGAGATCTACCCGCAGCTGCGCGAGGAGGCCAACGCCTTCGAGGATCACCAGGCGCTGGAAATTGCCAGCCAGCTGTTGGAGCGGCTGGAGCTTTCCACCGAACTGGTACTGGCGTTCGATTCCGATTATTCGACGCCGGTGCGCTGCCAGCATTTCCTGCCGCGCCTGCCCGCCTGGCTGGATCGCCTGGCCAAGGGGCTTACCGAGCGCTTTGCACTGGAAGATCAACTGATCGCTCGCCTGCATGCGGCGCACACGCCCAAGGCGGAGGTCCAGGCCGAATAACCTTCGTTCCTGTTTCTCGAGCCGATATCACGCCGCCCCGGGTATTTGCCCGTGGCGGCGCTTTCGTTTATTTGGCGATGCAGCTCATTCTTCGCCGGATTCGGCGGTTTCCTGCTTGGGCCGACGCTGCCACAGCACCAGCATGCACGGCGTCAGCAGTAGCGTCAGCCCGGTGGCGAACACCAGCCCACCGGCAATGGCGCTGGAGAGCTGGGTCCACCACTGAGTGGAGGGCGCGCCGATACCCAGGCTTGGGGCAAACAGGTTGACGTTGATTTCCAACACCATTGGCATCAGGCCAAGCACGGTGGTGATGGCGGTGAGCAGCACCGGACGCAGACGCAGGCCGCCGGCCTCCAGGGCGGCGTTGTAGGGGGCCAGCCCCGCTCGGCGCAGCTCGTTGTAGGTGTCGATCAGCACGATGTTGTTGTTCACCACAATGCCCGCCAGGGCAATGATACCCATGCCCACCATGACGATGCCGAACGGCTGCCCGTTGATCAGCAAACCCATCAGTACCCCAGCGGTGGAAAACACGATGGCCGATAGCACCAGCAGTGCCTGGTAGAGGCTGTTGAACTGGGTGACGAGGATCAGCAGCATCAGCCCTATGGCGACGAAGAAGGCAGTAATCAGGAAGCGGCTGGCCTCCTCCTGGTCCTCCTGCTCACCGGCGACGTTGACCCGCACGCCTTCCGGTGGTGGACCCAGTGCCGCCAGCAGGGCGCGCAAGCGCTCGTCGGGTTGGTAGCCTGGGGCCACGTCCGCCTCTACGGTGATTGCACGCTGGCCGTCGATACGGTGTAGCGTGCCCACCCGTGGAGCCGGCTCCAGGCTGGCGAAGTGGGAAATCGGCACCTGGCCGCGGGAGGTGTTGAGAGTCAGCCGGTCCAACTGGTCGATGTGACGCCATGAATGCGGGAAGCGCACGCGAATGTCGACTTCGTCCGGGGCGTGAGCGGGACGGTAGGTGGCCACCAGCAGCCCATTGGTGACCAACTGCACGGCGCTGCCCACCGCGGCCACGTCGGCTCCCAGGCGCGCGGCGGCGGCGCGGTCCACGTTGAGCCTCCATTCGATTCCCGGCAGGCTGCGATTGTCCTCAATGTCGCGGAAACCGCCGAGTCGTGCCATTTCCTGGCGAATGGCTTCGACCGCTGCTTCGCTGTCGCTGGCTTCCTGGGCGCTGACTTCCAGTACGATGGGCTTGCCGGCTCCCGGCCCCATGTCCTGCTCGCGGAACTCCAACACCACCCCGGGCAAGTCGGCGGTGCGTTCGGCCATCTCGTTCATGATCACCTGGGCCGGGCGGCGCTCCTGCCAGTCGACCAACTGGAATTGCACCGTGCCGATCACGTCGCTGCCGATCTGTTCGTTGGGGATGGCATAGGAGCGGGCGTAGAGCGCCTGCACTTCGCTCATGCCGGCCAGGCGCGACTCGACCCGGCGCACGATGGCGTCCTTTTCCAATGCGGAGAAGTCGCCGCGGGAGCGGATCATCACCTGGGCGTTCTCCGGCTCGACCTCGGGGAAGAACTCCACGCCGTGATTGAAGCGGCCATAGCCGACGAAGATCAGCGCCATCAGCAGCAGGGCGATCAGCAGCGTCATGCCGGGGTGGGCCAGCAGCCGCGCCAGCGTGGCGCGATACAGGCGCCCTCCGGCGGTGACCATCTCGTCGCTGCGGCTGGCTCTGCCGGCACGCACGCTGAATACGCCGCCGAGGGTGGGCAGGAAGACCAGCGCCATGGCCAGCGAGGCGAGCAGACACAGGATCACCGTGGCAGGCAGATACTTCATGAACTCGCCCACTACACCGGGCCAGAACAGCAGTGGGAAGAACACCGCCAGGGTGGTGGCGGTGGCGGCGATCACCGGCCAGCTCATGCGGGTGGCGGCGTTGACCCAGGCCTGGCGCGGCGGCTGGCCTTCGCGCAGGTGGCGGTCGGCCAGCTCGCTCACCACGATGGCGCCGTCCACCAGCATGCCGGCGACTAGAATGAGGGCGAACAGCACCACGATGTTGAGGGTGTAGCCGATCGCCCAGATCAGCAGGATGCCGGTGAGGAAGGCGCCGGGGATGGTGAGCCCCACCATCAACGCCGAGCGCACGCCCATCGCCGCCAGAATTACGATCAACACCAGTACCACGGCGGTGACCACGTTGTTGAGCAGCTCCGAGAGCATCTGCTCGACGGTGACCGACTGATCCATGATCGTGGTGATGGAGAGTTCGTCGGGCAGCAGCGGGGCGGCTTCGGCGAGAATGTTGCGTACGCCCTCGATGGTGGCGATCAGGTTGGCCCCGGCGCGCTTGGATATCTCCAGGACCAGCGCCGGTTCATCGTCGATGCGGGCGAAGCCCTCGGGATCCTTGAAGGTGGGGTGGATCCAGCCCACGTCGGCGAAGGTCACCACCCTGTCGCCATCCACCTTCACCGGCATGCTGAGCACGTCGTCGAGGGATTCGATGATACCGGGCACCTTCACCGGTGTACGACCGGCGCCGGTATCCAGGCTGCCGGCCGCCACCAGGCGGTTATTGCGGGTGACCAGGTTGAACAGGGTGTCGAAATCCACGCCGTAACTGTCGAGTACCAGCGGATCGATGACGATCTCCAACAGTTCCTCGCGTTCGCCGCCAATCTCGACTTCGAGCACCTCGGGTACGCCTTCGAAGGCATCCTGCAACTGGCGGGCGATGGCCAGCCGCTGGGTCTCCTCGAGCGGCCCCGAGAGGCCGAGGGTCAGCACGGGGAACAGTCCGACGTTGACCTCGAAGACGCGCGGCTCCTCGGCCTCTTCGGGCAGCGAGGCGTTGGCGATGTCGACGCGCTCGCGCACGTCGGCCAGTGCCTGGCGTGGGTCGAAGCCGGCGTCGAATTCGAGGGTGACGGCGGCATGCCCTTCGCTGGACAGGGCGGTCATCTTGCGCACCCCTTCGATGGTGCGCAACTCCTGTTCCATGGGACGCACCAGCAGCCGCTCGCCGTCCTCGGGGCTCACGCCCTCCAATGCCAGCGAGACGTAGATGATGGGGATGGGAACGTCCGGATTGGCTTCCTTGGGAACGGCCTGCCAGGCGGCGAGGCCCGCCACCAGTAGGGCGAACAGCAGCAATAGCGTGGTACGCGACCGGTCCAGGGCGGCCTCGATCAGGGTGCGCATGGTCAGGGCGACTCCCGGTGCTCTACGCTCGTGTCGTCGCCGTTCGCGGCCGGCATCGCGATGACGCGATTGCCGGGGGCGACGAAGCCCGCGCCCAGGGTAATCAGCCGGATCGTCTCGGGCAGGCCGGCGACATGGGCCTGGGTGGCGTCGGCAGCGATCAGCTCGATCGGGGTGCTCATCACGCGATCCTCCTCATCCAGATGCTTCACGCGCAGCCGGCCCTGCTCGTCCAGTTCGAGCAGTGCGGGAGAGAGGCGATGCACCTCGCGCTCGGGCAGGGTGATCGCCAGAGTGGCGCTGGCGCCGGCCAGACGACGTCGCTCCGGGTTGTCGAACTCGGCTTCAATATAGAAAGAGCGCGTGGACTCATCGGCGCGGCTGGCCACGTGGGTCAACTCCCCGCTCAGGCGGCTGCCGTCGAGCAGGCGCACTTCGGCGGGCAGGCCGGATCTCAGGTCGTGTGCATCGCGCTGGGCCACCCAGGCGCTTGCCTTCAGGCGCCGGTCATCCACCAGGCGGGCGTAGGGGTCTCCAATCTGAAGCACTTCACCCAGCTCCACGTAGAGGCGGTCGAGTACGCCGTCGAAAGGGGCGGCGGGATGAGTCTCCTCGAGGGACTGACGCAGCTCGGCGACTTCCGCCGCTGCCACGCTGAGGCTGCTTTGCAGGCGCAACAGTTCGGGCTGGGAGATCAGGTTGCGGCGACGCAGGTCATTGGCCCCGGCTAGCTCGGCTCGGGCCAGCTCGAGCTGGCTCTCGGCGCGCTCGAGCTGTGCCTCCAGGGCATCGCGTGAGAGCGCCAGCAGGGGAGTGCCGGCCTCCACCGAGGCGCCCTGGGCCACGGGCAGGCCGGCGACCCGACCGGCATAACGGGTGCGCAGCTCCACTTCACGGATGGCTTCCAACTGGCCCTGCACCATCCGCTGCGGCAGGTAGGGAGTGGCCGTGCTGGCGTGGTATTCGACCCGGGGCAGGCTCTCTTCGGCCGGTGTCTCCTCAGGCGGCGCCTGCTGCTGGAAGCGCTGGAAGTCGCCGAGGGCCAACCATAGCAGTAGTGCCAGCAGCACCAGGGCGGCAAGCAGGGGGGAAATGGGGGGACGTCTCGTCATGGGGCCTTCCCTGGGTAAATGCCTGCATTAGCATATTTAGGCACAGCATGATAGCGCATGTGCCGAAGGGTATCAGTCGCCTCGTAGAACTAAAGTACTGGATTTTTCCCTAAACCAGAGGTCGGATTGAGTTTTGTGCGGTGCAGGCATAACATCTTGGCGGTCCGGATTCCGGCCAGGGCGGAGATGCATCCGCCAGGCTTAATCCTCACGGCGGCTCAACCGAAGGAGCAACGATGAAAGATCCCGTACGTATTGCCATTACCGGCGGTGCTGGCCAGATCAGCTACTCCCTTATCTTCCGTATCGCGGCAGGCGACATGCTGGGTCCGGATCAGCCCGTGATTCTCCAACTGCTCGAAATTCCGCAGGCCATGGACGCCCTGAACGGCGTGGTCATGGAAGTGAACGATTGCGCCTTCCCGCTGGTGCAGGACATCGTTGCCACCGACGATCCCAACGTCGCCTTCAAGGACGCTGATTTTGCCCTGCTGGTCGGTGCCCGTCCGCGTGGCCCGGGCATGGAGCGCAAGGACCTGCTGGAAGCCAACGCTGCGATCTTCTCCGTGCAGGGCAAGGCGCTGAACGATAACGCCAGCCGCAACGTGCGCGTGCTGGTGGTGGGCAACCCGGCCAACACTAACGCGCTGATCGCTTCCTGCAACGCGCCCGATCTGAACCCGCGTCAGTTCACCGCGATGACCCGCCTCGACCACAACCGTGCGCTGACCCAGCTAGCGCAGAAGACCGGCAAGCGCGTTACCGACGTCGACAGCATGATCATCTGGGGCAACCACAGCGCCACCCAGTATCCCGACCTGGCCCACACCAAGGTAGCCGGCAAGCCGGCCTTCGATCTGGTCGAGCGTGACTGGTACGAGAACGACTTCATCCCCACCGTGCAGCAGCGCGGCGCGGCGATCATCAAGGCGCGCGGTGCCTCTTCCGCCGCTTCCGCCGCTTCTTCCGCCATCGATCACATGCGCGACTGGGCGCTGGGCACCGACCAGGTGGTGAGCATGGCGATCCCATCCGACGGCAGCTACGGCATCGCCGAGGGCATCATCTACTCCTACCCAGTGCGCTGCCAGAACGGCGACTACGAGATCGTGCAGGGTCTCGAGATCGACGAGTTCAGCCGCGGCAAGATGAAGGCCACCGAAGATGAGCTGAGAGAAGAGCGCGCCGCGGTCGAGCATCTGCTGGGCTAGCAAATGCCTGCGCGAGCGAATCGCTGTGTTGCGCGGTGCTCGGAATCCTCACATATACCCCATATGCTCGGGTTCCTGTGCGCCGCGCGTCTTGCGCTTCATCTCGCTCGGCTATTTGCTCGGTGTTAAGCCGGTAAGTAAAAACCCGAAAGCTCAGGCTTTCGGGTTTTTGCATTTTGCAGGATGGCGCTGTGTCAGTCGCGCAGGCTCATGATGCGCCAGCCGCGCTTTTCGGCTTCTTCACGCAGGGTGGCGTCGGGGTCCACCGCCACCGGGTGCTCCACCAGTTCCAGCAGCGGCAGGTCGTTGTGCGAGTCGCTGTAGAACCAGGCGTCGTCCAGGGTCAGGTCCTTGTCCGCCAGCCACTTCTCCAGGCGCTTCACCTTGCCTTCGCGGTAGCTCGGCGTACCGCTCACCTGACCGGTGTAGCGGCCATCGCGGACTTCCGGCTCCACGGCGATCAGATGGTCCACGCCCAGCCGCTCGGCAATCGGGCCGGTAATGAAGCGGTTGGTGGCGGTGACGATCAACAGGGTGTCGCCACGGCTGCGATGGCGCGCCAGGAGCTCCTCGCCCTTGGGCAGGATATTGGGCTCGATCTTGCTAGCCATGAACTGCTGATGCCAGGCGGCAAGCTGCTCGGGACTGTTGTCGGCGAGCGGCTTGAGAGCCACGACCAAAAAGGCGTGGATATCCAACGTGCCTGCCTCGTAGTCGGCCATGAAACGGTCGTTGGCTTCACGATAGGCCTCGGCATCCACGGCGCCCTGCTCGAGCAGGAACTCGCCCCAGGCGTGATCGCTGTCGATGGAGAGCAGGGTATTGTCCAGATCGAAGATGGCCAGACTCACGGCTTACCCCTTACGATGTGGTGAGTTGCGATTGGTGAGTCGTGCTGCGTGGCACGAAAGCTGGCGATTATGTCAGACAACACCCCGCGCTGCTAAGCCCCGCCGCGCTTTTTCTCGCACCGGGCTCCGACGGGTATGAGCCTACTCCCTGATCGTTGTATTGATGCGCTTTGCGCCCTTGTGGAAGAATGCTCTCAATGACGATTTTCACAAGGTGACGTCCGTGATCGACGCTGACGGCTTTCGCCCCAACGTTGGCATCATCATCGCCAACGCCAGGGGGCAACTGCTTTGGGCGCGTCGGGTAGGACAGAATGCGTGGCAGTTTCCCCAGGGAGGCATCAAGTCAACCGAAACACCGCAACAGGCGCTCTACCGTGAGCTGGAAGAGGAAATCGGCCTGACCGCCGATGACGTCGAGCTACTGGCCTGTACCCGGGGATGGCTGCGTTATCGCTTGCCACGACGCATGGTGCGCATGAATTCCAGGCCGGTCTGTATCGGCCAGAAGCAGAAGTGGTTCCTGCTGCGCATTCGCTGTCAGGAGAACCGCATTTGCATGGACGGTTCGGAAAAGCCCGAATTCGATAACTGGCGCTGGGTCAGCTACTGGTATCCGCTGGGCCAGGTGGTGCCGTTCAAGCGCGAGGTGTACCGCCGTGCGCTGAGCGAGCTTTCCCCGCGCGCGCAGCGGCTGGCGCTCGAGGGCCGCTGATCTGACACAATGACGGTTGGGCACGACACGAGGGGCAACGCAGGGGCCCGGTAGGCAGCCCACTCTTCTTCGAGTGGCTCTTGAGTGGCGATGCTTGGTCTTGACTCCTCTGCCAGGCGAGGGATGACAACGATGGAAAGCAAGACGCCGATGCTGGAGGTGCTGCGCCGAGTCATACAAGAGGTCAACGGTGCCCGTAACCTCGATGCGGCGCTGGCGACCATGGTGCGCCGTATCCGCAAGGCCATGCATACCGACGTGTGCTCCTTCTATCTCTATGATAGCGAGATCCAGGAGCTCGTGTTGATGGAAACCATCGGCCTGCACAGCCAGGCGGTGGGGCACGTGAGCCTACGGGTGGGGGAGGGGCTGGTCGGCCTGGTGGCCGAGCGCGAGGAGCCGCTCAATCTCGAGGATGCCCCCGCGCATCCCCGCTTCCGCTACTTCGAGGCTACCGGCGAGGAGCGCTATTCCAGCTTTCTCGGCGTCCCGATCATTCACCAGCGCCGCATGCTCGGCGTGCTGGTGGTGCAGCAGGCCGAGAAGCGCCGCTACGACGAGGAAGACGAAGCCTTCCTCATCACCATGGGGGCACAGCTTGCCGGAGTGCTGGCTCATGCGCTGGCCACCGGTAGCCTCAGTCGCCCCGCCTTGCCGGGCGGCCAGGCGCTGTTCACCGGCGTGGCCGCCTCGCCCGGCATGGCCATCGGCGAAGTGGTGGTGGTGGCGCCGCTGGCCGACCTGGACAGTGTGCCCGACCTGATTCCCACCGATGTCGAATACGAAATCGTGCGCCTCAAGGAAGCCATCGAGCGCGTACGCGAGGAGATTCGTGCAGCGGGCGAGCGTCTGGTCAATCGTATCTCGGCCCAGGAACTGGCGCTGTTCGAGGTCTATCAGCAGATGCTCAGCGAGGCGGCGCTCTCCCAGGAGGTGGAAAAGCGCATTCGCGAGGGGCAGTGGGCGCCCGGGGCTCTGGCCGACGTGGTGCGCCGCCATGTGCAGTACCTGGAGCGGGTCGACGACGACTACCTGCGCGAGCGAGCCGCCGACGTGCGTGACCTGGGCCGGCGCGTGCTTGCCCACCTGCAGGAGGAAACGCCGCAGGTGCCCGACACCTTCCCCGAGAGCACCATTCTGGTTGGCGACGAGATCAGCGTTGCCATGCTGGGCGAGGTACCGCGGGAGCGGCTTGCCGGCCTGGTCTCGGCGCGCGGCTCGAGCACTTCCCACGTGGCGATCGTCGCGCGGGCCATGGGGGTGCCCACCGTGCTGGGCATGGTCGACCTGCCGCTGCCGCGCCTCTCCGGCGCCGAGGTGGTGCTCGACGGCCATCGTGGACGTCTGTTCGTGCGGCCCTCGGAGGAGCTCAAGACCCGTTACTGCAGCCTGATTACCGAAGAGGCCGCGCTGATCGAAGTGCTCGAACACGAGCAGGACCTGCCCAGCGAGACGCCTGACGGCCATGTCATGCCGCTGATGGTCAATACCGGGCTTGCCATCGATACCACGGTGTCGCTCAAGAAGCGCATCAGTGGCGTGGGGCTGTACCGTACCGAAGTGCCGTTCATGGTCGCCGAGCGCTTTCCCGGCGAGCAGGAGCAGGCGCGCCTCTATCGCGATCAGTTGGAAAGCTTCGCGCCGCTGCCGGTGGTCATGCGCACCCTCGATATCGGCGGCGACAAGGACCTGCCCTATTTTCCCATCGATGAGGCCAACCCCTTCCTCGGCTGGCGCGGCATTCGTGTCACCCTCGATCACCCGGAAGTGCTGATGGTGCAGCTGCGTGCCATGCTGCGCGCCGCCCAGGGTCTCGACAACATGCAGATCCTGCTGCCGATGGTGACCAACGTCGACGAGGTCGACGATGCGCTGCGCATGCTCGATCGTGCCATTCGCGAGCTGGGTGAGGAGGGTATCGTGTCGCCGCGGCCCAAGGTCGGCGTGATGCTGGAAGTGCCGGCCACCCTCTATCAGTTGGATGCCCTGGCCGAGCGCGCCGATTTCTTCTCCGTAGGCAGCAACGACCTGACCCAATACCTGCTAGCGGTGGACCGCAACAACCCCCGCGTAGCGAGCCTCTACGACGCCTGTCACCCTGCCGTACTGTGTGCCATGGCGCGCCTGGCCGAAGAGTCGGCGCGGCTGAAGAAGCCGATCTCGGTGTGTGGCGAGCTGGCCGGCGACCCGGCCGGGGCGCTGCTGCTGATGGGAATGGGCTTCGACTCGCTCTCCATGAACGCTCCCAGCCTGCCGCGAGTGCGGGCAGCGATCCGGCGGGTGTCGCTCGATGCCGCCAAGGCCCTGGTGCGCGAAACCCTGGCGCTGAACACGCCCTCTGCGGTGCGCAGCCACCTGTTCGCACGGCTGAGCGAGTGGCAACTGGCGCACTTGCTGCCGCCGCGGGACTGATGCCGCCCATGTGTCTCATCGCTTTCGACTATCGCCCGGGCTCGGTCGTGCCGCTGCGGCTGGTGGCGAACCGGGACGAATTCCACCAGCGCCCCACGGCTGAGCTGGGAGTCTGGCAGGATGTCCCCGACATCGTAGGGGGGCGCGATCTCGAGGCCGGTGGCAGCTGGCTGGCGGTGCATCGCCGTGGCCGCGTGGCTGCGGTTACCAACGTGCGCGATCCGGCCATCAGGGTCGCGGCTGGCTCCCCGAGCCGGGGGCACCTGGTGCGCGAGGCGCTGGAGTGCCCCGACTTGCCGGCATGGCTGGCCGGGCTGGCCGAAGGCAAGGGCTGGCGCTACGCCGGCTTCAATCTCCTGGTGGGCGATGGTCGAAGGTTCTGGCATCTTCACCGCGGTCGGGAGCGGTTGCTGCTCACGCAGGTCACGCCCGGTATTCATGGCCTTTCGAATGCCAGCCTCGATACTCCCTGGCCCAAGCTGATCGCGGCCCGCCAGGGCCTGGCGACGGCACTGCGCCGTCGTTGGCCGGAGGATGCCGTGGCGGCAATGTCGGAGACGAACCCGGCCGATGACACGCACCTGCCGGATACCGGCGTCGGGCTCGAGCTGGAACGACGCCTGTCGCCGCCCTTCGTCGTCGGCGAACAGTACGGTACCCGCGCCACGACCTGGCTTGCCTGGGATACCGAGGCGGGCATCATCGAGCTGGAGGAGCATCGCTATGGCCCCGAGGGGGTAGCGCAGGGCCGCAGCCGGGAGCGCATTGCGCTATCTTGCGCGCACGTGGACACCTCGCACTACCCATGACAGGCGAGACCCGGCGACGTAAACTCACTGCACCAAAGCCTGGCACAGGAATGCGAATACCCGTGGGAACACGCAAGGACCGCTTCTGGTCGCACCTGATCTGGCCGCTGCTGTGGCCGCTGTTGCTGGTTCAGGCCGCTCTGGTACTGCTCTGTTTACTGGTGGGGGGCGTGCTGTGGGTGGCCATGCCCGATCCGACCTTCTGGGCCGAGTTCGCCTGGCTGCTGTTGGCCCTGCTGGTCGGCACCGTACTGGCGGTGTCGGCTTTCCTGCTGCAGCTGCGCCACCGTATGCGCGAGTGCGAGAACCAGATCCAGTCGGGGCTGGGGCGTGTCGAGCGCCTGCTGCAGGAGAGTGAGCAACGGCTGCCGCGCTGGCTCGGGGTTTCCGCTCAGACGTCGGAACATGATGGGTCGGTCATGGAGCGGCTGGAGCATCTGCACGATGGCATGGTCGAGCTGCAGGGCCGGCTGGAACTGGTGCCCAGCCTCGATGGCCTGCTGATGGCCAGCCTGCGCCCGGTCCTGCTGCTCTATCGCGGGCGAATCGTGGGCGCCAACCTGGCCATGGAGCAGCTCCTGGGTGAAAGCCAGGAACAGTTGGAAGGGCAGGACCCCGCGGCCCGACTGATCGCCACCGAAGCGGCGGGAAGCCGCCCGGCCGAGGTGCAGGTGCTGGATGGCGAGGGCCGTTGGCGACATCTTCAGGTGGAATGGCTGGATGCCGCTCCCTATCAACTGCTGATCTTCGAGCTTGCCAGCGCGCAGGAGCTTGGCGGTCTTCTGGCCGCTCGTGAGCGTGCCCGGGAGGATTCACGGCTCAAGTCGCGCTACCTGACCCTATTGCAGCGCGAGCTGGAGCCACTGCTCTCCGAGCTGACCGAAGAAGTGTGGGGGGGCGACGACCGCATCGCCCCCCAGCGCCATGCTCACCTGAGAGAGCGAATCGCCGATCTCATGCTGCTGATGAGCAGCCTGGCGGGAGAACAGAAAGGAGAGGCACTGCGCAAGATGCGCCTGCCTCCCCACCAGGCCGGGCCGCTACGCGTGCTGGTGGTTGACGATGGTCCGGTCAATCGCATGCTGGCCAGCCAGGTGCTGGAAACCCAGGGGTTGCGTGTCGACAGCGTCGCCAGCGGCGCGGAGGCGCTGGAGCTGCAGCAGCGTCATGCCTACGACATGGTGCTGATGGATATCTTCATGCCTGGCATGGACGGCGTGGAAGTTGCCCGGCACTGGCGCGAGCAGGAAGCGCAGCGGCCCGAGGTCAGCCGCAGCATCCTGGTGGCCCTGACGGCCAATGCCACGGAAAAGGACCGTCGACGCTTTCACGACGTCGGCATGGACGACTATCTGGCCAAGCCCTATGCACCACGGGAGCTGGTCGAGCTGCTGCAGCGCTGGCGCCCCGACGCCTTCGAAGAATCGTCGGCCCAATGACCATTCTGTTCGCATTGCTCGGCTACCTGGGGCTGGGGGCGGTCGCCGGTACCATGGCTGGGCTGTTTGGTATCGGTGGCGGCTTGATCATCGTGCCGGCCCTGGTGTTTGCCTTTGGTGTCCAGGGTGTGGATACCACTATCGCCATGCACCTAGCGGTAGGTACCTCGCTGGCCACTATCGTCGTGACCGGGGCCTCGTCAGCCTGGGCGCACTACCAGCGTGGTAGCGTTCGGCGCGAATGGTTCCTGCTGCTGCTCCCCGGGTTGGTGCTAGGTGCGGTGATCGGCGTGTTCGTGGCCGGGGCGCTGTCGGGCGGCCTGCTGGGCACCCTGTTCGGTATTTTCGTGGTCCTGGTGGCATTCAGGATGGCCCTGGGGCTCGGTCCCAGGGTAGGCCGTGCGGCGCCAGGTCGGCTGGGCATGGGCGTGGCCGGGGGCGTCATCGGCTCGGTGTCGGCACTGTTCGGCATCGGTGGGGGAACCCTCTGTGTGCCCTGGCTCTCTCGCTGCGGTGCTGGCATGACCCAGGCGGTGGGTACTTCCGCTGCCTGCGGCCTGCCCATCGCCCTGTGCGGCGCATTGACCTTCATCGTGGTGGGCTGGGGGCACCCGGCGCTGCCGACAGGCGCCACTGGCTTCGTGATGTGGCCCGCCTTTCTCGGCATCGTGCTGGCCAGCGTGCCGTTCGCCAGGCTGGGCGTACGCCTGGCCCACGTGCTGTCCGCTCGCGTGTTGCGGCTCTCCTTCGCCGCGCTGTTGCTCATTGTTGGACTCCGTTTCCTGTTCTGAGGTGAACATGAACTATCCCGATATCGACCCGGTCGCTATTTCGCTTGGCCCCTTCCAAGTTCACTGGTACGGCCTGATGTACGTCGTCGGCTTCGTCGGCGCCTGGTGGCTGGGCCGATTGCGGGCGGAGCGCTTCGGCCTTACCCGGGACGACGTCGGCGACCTGCTGTTCTATGTCGCCATCGGCGTGGTGGTAGGAGGCCGCCTGGGCTATGCGCTGTTCTACGGTATGGGCCAGTGGGCCGCCGATCCGTTGTGGGTGCTGCGCGTATGGGATGGCGGCATGAGCTTCCACGGCGGGTTGATCGGTGTGCTGCTGGCGGCGCTGTGGTTCGCGCGCAAGAAGGGCATGGCCTTCTTCACCCTGACCGACTTCTTCGCGCCCATGGTGCCGATCGGCCTGGGCGCGGGGCGCATCGGCAATTTCATCAATCGTGAGTTGCCTGGGCGGGTCACCGAACTGCCTTGGGGCATGCCGTTTCCCGGCATGGGGCCGGAGTCTCGCCATCCCACCTCGCTCTACGAGGCCTTTCTCGAGGGCCTGGTCCTGTTCGTCGTGCTGTGGTGGGTCTCGGCCAGGCCGCGCCGGCGCGGCCTGGTTTCCGGCCTGTTCCTGCTGCTCTACGGTGTCTTCCGCTTCACGGTGGAGTTCTTCCGCCTGCCGGATGCCCACATTGGGTACCTGGCCTTCGACTGGTTCACCATGGGCATGCTGCTGACGCTGCCGATGATCCTCTTCGGTTGCGTGCTGATCGTCTGGTCGCGGCGCCAACCGGTGAATGCGGCGACTGTCACGAAGTGATACGAGCCGGCATGGGACGGAAGCGTAAGAGAAAGGTAAACTCTCAATCCGACCGATCATTTCATCCAGAGTCCGCCAACGATGTCTGACGACAACGCCCAGACCGCGCTCGCCAGGTCTCCCCACGAACCGCCCGCGCTCGAGCAGCCTTATCTGGATCTGATGCGCCAGGTGCTCGAACGGGGCGTGGAGCGCGCCGACCGCACCGGTGTCGGCACGCGCTCGATCTTCGGCCATCAGATGCGCTTCGATCTCTCCCGCGGCTTCCCGCTGGTGACCACCAAGAAGCTGCATCTGCGCTCGATCATCCACGAGCTGCTGTGGTTCCTGCGCGGCGACACCAACATTGCCTATCTCAAGGAGCATGGGGTCAGCATCTGGGACGAGTGGGCCAACGAGCAGGGCGATCTCGGCCCCGTCTACGGCTACCAGTGGCGCAGCTGGCCCGACCCCCGCGGCGGTCATGTCGACCAGATCGCCAAGCTGCTGGAGCAGATCCGCACCAACCCGCGTTCGCGGCGGCTGATCGTCTCCGCCTGGAACCCTGCGCTGGTCGACGAGATGGCACTGCCGCCGTGCCACTGTCTGTTCCAGTTCTACGTCGCCGAGGGGCGGCTCTCCTGCCAGCTATACCAGCGTAGCGCCGACATCTTCCTCGGCGTGCCGTTCAACATTGCCAGCTACGCACTGCTGATGCAGATGGTCGCCCAGGTTTCGGGGCTCGAGCCCGGCGACTTCGTCCACACCCTGGGCGACGCGCATCTCTATCTCAACCACCTCGAGCAGGCCGAGCTGCAGCTGTCGCGCACGCCGCGCCCGGCGCCCCGGCTGGTGCTCGACCCCGGTGTCGAGTCGCTGTTCGACTTCCGCTTTGAGCATATCGCCATCGAAGGCTACGACCCCCATCCCCATATCAAGGCCGAGGTAGCGGTATGACAGACGAAACCCTGGTGCCGGTAGCGATGATCGCCGCCGTGGCGCGCAACGGCGTGATCGGCATCGACAACAAGCTACCCTGGCACCTGCCCGAGGACCTCAAGTTCTTCAAGCGCATGACCCAGGCCAAACCGCTGATCATGGGACGCAAGACCTTCGCCTCCATCGGCCGGCCGCTGCCGGGGCGGCTCAATATCGTGGTGACCCGGGACGAAAGCTTCCAGCACGATGGCGTGCGGGTTTGCCATGATCTCGAATCGGCGCTGTTCCTGGCCGACCAGCAGGCCACCATCGACGCGGCCGAGGAGATCATGGTAATGGGAGGGGGCGAGATCTACGCCCAGGCGCTGCCCCATGCCAGCCGCATCTACCTGACCGAGGTGGAGGTCGAGGTGGAAGGCGACGCCCGCTTTCCCGAACTGGATCAGCGTGAGTGGCGAGAGGTGCAGCGGGTATCGGGCTCGCCCAAGCCCGGGCAGCCGGACTACAGCTTCGTCGAGTACCGGCGCCGGGCCGAATGAGCCGGAGGGTTTGTCAGCGCCTCGCTTGTGGCACACACTAGGCGGAAGCATGTGGGGGCAACGCGGCGATTCGCTCGCGCGGACAGGTGTGCAGCGTTTTTCCGGGAGGATGCCGGTTTGATCGAAGAGCGTTCACTACATTTATTCAGCGCCCTCGAGGCACGTGCCACCGATGCGCTCGACGAGCTGCGCCTGTGTCGCACGAAGCTGAAGGAGTTGGAGACCCGGCTTGCCGATGCCGAGGCGGCGCGGCAGGAATTGGAAGCCTCCCGTCTCGAGTTGATGGAGGAAAACCGCGAGCTCGACGAGCAGAACCGCGAGCTCGAGGAAGACAATACCCGCCTGCGCGAACGGCTGCGCAAGGGCGAGCCGGTTCCCGCCTTTCCCGGTGCGGCGCGGCGTGCCCAAGGGCTTGCCGCACTGATGGGCCAGCGCCCGCGCGAGGATGCGCCACGACAGGATAAAGCGGGCGAACCCCCGGCCCCAGGCAGCGAGGAGCATGGGCAGGTAGAGCCCCCGGTGGGTACGCCGCAAGACGAGCCGGAACAACAAGCGCAAGTGAGCCCGGCAGAGCCCGACGGGCGCCAGGGGCGGCTTGACATCGAGCAGGCGCCTTCCGCCGATGCGCTACTGAAACAGTGGTACCAGCGCTACCCCAAGACCTTCTTCAAAGGCCATACCCGGCCGCTCAAGGTCGGCATCCACCACGATCTCGCAGCCCGCGAACCCTGGCCCGAGAAGCTGGTGCGCCGCGCCCTGGCGGGCTACGTCAACCTGCCGCGCTACCTCAAGGCCGTGCGCGAGGGAGCCGAGCGCATCGACCTCGACGGTCAGCCCGCCGGCAGCGTCGATACCCAGGCCGCCGAGCACGCCAAGCGCAAGCTGGAGCGGCTGCAGGGCGAACGCCGCGAGCGCACACCGCGTCGTGAAGGAGAACTGCGACGGCAGGCCCGGCCCAGGCGTCAATCGGCCGGCACGGCACCTGGCAAGGCTTCATCCGTTTCCAAGGAAACTCGTGGCTCGGTCGAGCCCACCTCCACGGCCAGTGAAGCGCCAAGGACACTGGAAGAGAAGCTGGTCGCTCTGCAGGCCAAGCACAACCGCCGTTGACATGGGTACAGGCCATCGGCTCACTCATCTTTTTATATCGATTCTTCATTTTGACACCTGTTCGTAATACCCGCTAGGCATGATGCCTTCGAGCGCCAGAAGACAAGGCGTGTGCTGATGCCGACGAAGCGCCAGAGAGCGAGCGGTATCACGAACGAACAGACTAGATCATCAAGGGAACGTCAAAATGAAGAAGAGACTGCTGGCTACCGCTATCGTTGGCGCCATGGGCGCCTCCGCCATGGCTCAGGCCGCCACCGTCTATGACCAGGATGACACCAGGCTGGACATCTACGGCCGCATCGCCATGGGGTTCGAAGGCGGTGGCACCAAATACTCGGGTGGGCAAGAAGTCCAAAACGGCGCCGAGTTCATCGACGTTTCCTCGCGCCTGGGTCTGCGCATGAGCCATCGGGTCAACTCCGACCTGACCGCCTTCGGCCATGTCGAGTGGCGCTTCCGCGGCGACGAGCGCACTGGTGGTGGCCGTACCAGCGATACTGACTACAGCGGGTTCTCTGAAACCCGCCAGAGCTATATCGGTCTGCGCAGCGCCTCCTTGGGTACCGTTCAGGCTGGCAACTTCGATTCCTTTTTCAAGGATGCCGTTACCAAGCCTTTCGACGTCTACATACTGGAAGGCTTCGAGTTCACCGGCCACTCGAAGCAGTCTCGCGGCGACTCCATCGGCTACATCACGCCGGACCTGAGCGGCTTCCAGGCCTTCCTGCAAGCCAAGCACTACAGCAGCCGGGGTAACTCAGTTGGCGATGAAGGCAGCACAACCGCCACTC
This sequence comes from Billgrantia zhangzhouensis, assembly GCF_021404465.1. Classification (GTDB taxonomy): domain Bacteria; phylum Pseudomonadota; class Gammaproteobacteria; order Pseudomonadales; family Halomonadaceae; genus Halomonas; species Halomonas zhangzhouensis. Next base: position 51,263 of record NZ_JABFTT010000007.1, read on the forward strand.
AGGGTGGTGTGAAGTACGAAGCCGCTGGCCTTCGTTTGGCACTGGGCTTTGTCGACGATGTCATCGAAGGCGGCGGCAACGACGAAGTGTTGTGGGGGGCTACCGCTTCCTATGCCTTCAACGACGACTTCTCCGCTCGTCTGGGTTATGAAACCCGCAGCAACAACGACGATATCGGCAATAGCAACGGCTTCGACAAGTGGGGTCTGGGCATGACCTACGCGCTGGGTCAGTTGGCCTTCAATGCGGATGTCTACCGCATCAGCCCGGATGGCGATGCAGATAGCCGTACTGCCTGGGCCCTCGGTAGCTACTACAAGCTGTCCAGCAACTTCGATGTCTTCGCCGAGTTGTACGACTCCGACATCGACGAAAGGGTAGGTAACGACCCGTGGAACAAGGATGACATCTACTGGGCTGTCGGCGCCCGTTACCACTTCTAAGCACGACGAACGAGAGCCACCCGGCGTCACCCGGTTCGGGTGGCGCCTGGCCCGCCCGAGCTGGGCGCTCATCCCGATCCATTCACATGCCCACCCCAGACTAGCCTGTCTCCAGCCTCGATCTAAAACACCGATGACACCATCCCAACGACGCCTCCCAAGCTTGTTTTGCCTCCAACGTTGATGCCCTGGCTTGCCTCTCGTCCATCGGCGGGGCATGATGTGCGGGCTCATCGCTGCCAGGCAAACCTTACTGCCATTGCCTGCGGCACGCGGCCCTGGTGGGAGCGCCAGGACCGCTATGGCAGGGAAAAGTTCCGTCGGGGGAGTGGGCGTCGAAGGAAAACAGTGTTTTTTCTTATTGCGTTCCTATTTTTCCCGGTATAGAGTTCTACCTGCGAGCATTGGACTATAACAAGGCTTCGCTGCGGTCATGACCGGCCACCGGCCACTCCTGAGAAGGAATCGAGCCAAGCACGGCGGGACCCATGCCCGGCAAGCTACCTGCACCGATCACCGATCCGTGCAGTAACGATCGAAACAGTAAGCTAGTGAAAGGAACTATCGCGATGAAAAAGACACTGTTAGCGACTGCCATTGCCGGTGCCCTGGGCGCCTCCGCTGCCGCTCAGGCCGCCACCGTTTACGATCAGGACGGCACCCGCCTGGACATCTATGGCCGTATCGCCATGGGTATCGCCGGCGGTGGTCCGGAGTATGACAGCAATAACAATTACGAGCGTAACAGCGCCGAGTTCGTCGATGTCTTCTCTCGCCTGGGTCTGCGCATGAGCCACGAGGTAAGCTCCGACCTGACCGCCTTCGGTCATGTCGAGTGGCGCTTCCGCGGCGATGAGCGCACTGGTGGTGGCCGTACCAGCGATACTGACTTCAGCGGGTTCTCTGAAACCCGTCAGAGCTATATCGGTCTGCGCAGCAACACCTTCGGTACCTTCCAGGCCGGTAACTTCGACGCCTTCTACAAGGATGCCGTTACCGCGCCGTTCGATGTCTACATCGACCAGGGCCTTGAATTCCAGGGGCACCCGATCCAGTCACGCGGTGACTCCATCGGCTACATCACGCCGGACCTGAGTGGCTTCCAGGCCTTCCTGCAGGCCAAGCACTACAGCAGCCGTGGTACTAATCCGTCTGAGCCTGGTCAAGAAGACAACAGCGAAATTGCCACCCAGGGTGGTGTGAAGTACGAACTTGAGGGCCTTCGCCTGGCACTGGGTTACGTAGATGACCGTGATGGTCGTGCTGGCGGCTCCGGTGAGATGATCTGGGGTGCAACCGCTTCCTACGCCTTCAACGACAACTTCTCCGCTCGTCTGGGCTACGAAACTCGTGGCAACAATGACGATCAACTCGCCGCAGGTGGCAATGCCGCAGATTACGCCGGCTTCGATACTTGGGGGCTGGGTATGACTTACGCCCTGGGTCAGTGGGCCTTCAATGCCGATGTCTACCGTATCAGCGTTGATAACGAAGACCCGGACAACGGCTGGGACGATCGTACCGCTTGGGCTCTGGGTAGCTACTACAAGCTGTCGAACAACTTCGACGTCTTCGCCGAACTGTTCCAAGGTGACCAGCCGGACGTCACCATTGGCAGTGGCGGCATCGACACTGCCGACGGCGATGACATGTACTACCTGGTTGGCGCTCGCTACCACTTCTAATCGCCCTGCCTTACGGCAAGCGCTTAATAGAAGATACGTTGCTTTCAGCGACGACAGAACCGGCCCTTCGGGGCCGGTTTTCTTATTTCTTGCCACCATGGCGCCAATCCAGCCTCTTGATGCATGTCAAGAAAGATTTCGTTTCGTTGCCTTGAGTATCGTCCGGGCGGGACAGCGACGGCGGGGCGAGTCAGAATCGAAGCCTGTCGACTCATCAACGAGGAGAGGAGTGCGTTCATGATGCCTCAGACCGTGCCGCGGCCTGCGGCCGGCGCGGCCCGCTGCAAGCGCTGCATTCTGCATGCCCGCTGCCTTCCCCTCGGGCTCGAGCAGGATGCGCTGCAATCCTTCGATGCCATTCTCCAATTGCCGCGACCTCTCAAACGAGGCGAGACCCTGGTGCGCCAGGGCGATCCTTTCACCAGCCTGTACGTGGTGCGCTCCGGCTCGCTGAAGCAGAGCCTGGCCCAGGACGGGCAGCGTGGCCAAGTGCTCAACTTCTACCTGGCGGGCGAGATCGTTGGCCTGGATGGCATCGGCGAGCAGCGTTACCACAGCAGCGTGGTGGCGCTGGAAGCGACTTTCGTCTGCAAGCTGCCATTTACCCGGCTGGAAGATCTCGCCGAGCGTGTGCCCGGGCTGCGCGGGCAGCTCTACCGCTGCATGAGCCGTGAGCTGCGCAATGACCAGCGTATGCTGTGCCTGCTTTCGGGGCGCACCGCGGAGCAGCGTCTGGCCAGCTTCCTGATCGGGCTCTCCGAGCGTTTTCGCAGCCGTGGCTACTCGCTGTATCGTTTCCATCTGTCGATGTCGCGTTCGGACATTGCCAGCTACCTCGGCCTGGTGCTGGAAACCGTTAGCCGCACGCTGGCTCGCTTCCAGGAGCAAGGGATACTCAGCGTCAGCGGGCGGGAACTGGCGATTCACGACCACGAGGCACTGTCGATGCTGGCGTGGGAGAACTCGAGCGCCGGCGCTACATGACTTGGTTCGGCCCCGCCTGACGCTGCCTCAGCGGCTCCTGCATGACGTGCACCTTCTCAGTTGCGCGGGGGAAGTTGAGCGTCTCGGCGAGCGCCAGGAAATAACGTATGTGTCGTAATTCCATCGGGTGTATCTCTGTTATTTTAGTAATCGATGTCATCACTCGTTATCATGGAAATTAATCATTTTCATGAATTATTCGCACCGTTTATGTTCACACCCACGGGCAAATGGCCATCCTCGAGCGTGACATGCCGTGCTGCCGTGCTGGCGTGGTTCGCTCGCTTCACTCACGCGGAGCGAAAGCATGAAAATTGGGCGCGAGACAATTCCAAGGACCGCCATCAGTACCTCGAACGCCGACACCATCGTGGTGCGTGGCAAAGACCTCAGCGGCGAGCTGATCGGTCGGATCTCCTTCACCGATTACTTCCTGATGCTGCTCGACGGCCAGCCGACCAACGACACCCGGCGTCGGGTGCTGGACGCCACCCTGGTAGCCATCGCCGAGCATGGCCTGGTGCCCAGCGTGCAGGCCAGCCGCATGACCTATGCCGCCGCCCCCGAGGCGCTGCAGGGCGCAGTGGCTGCTGGGCTGCTGGGCTGCGGCTCGGTGATCCTCGGTGCTTCCCAGGCGGCGGGGGAGCTGTTCGCCGAGATCGTCGCTGAGATCGACGGGGGCAAATCCCTTGAAGCTGCCGTGCATGATGTCGTCAGCGCCCGTCGCGCCCGCCGTGAAGCGATTCCCGGTTACGGCCATCCATTGCACAAGGCGCGTGATCCACGGGTCGAGGCGCTGTTCTCCGTGGCGCGGGAGGCGGGCGCCGACCTGCGTTACGTGGAGATCGCCGAGGCCGTGGAAGGGGCCATCCCCGAGATCGTCGGCAAGCAGCTCAAGCTCAACGTCTCCGCCGCCATTCCCGCCGTGCTGCTGGGTGCGGGCTTTCCGCTCAAGGCGCTGCGCGGCGTACCGCTGCTGGCACGCACAGCCGGGCTGATCGCCCACCTCCTGGAAGAGTCCGAACAGCCCTGCGGCTTCGCGCTCTCCTACCAGGCGGCTCAGCGGGTTGAATACACTGGTGAGGTACCGCCGGGCTTCACCCAGGAAGGGGGGCAGTCATGAGCAAGGTACTCGAAGGCATCACCGTCATCGAGCAGGGCACCTTCATCACCGGCCCCGCCGCCGGGATGCTGCTGGGCGACCTGGGCGCCAACGTGATCAAGGTCGAAATGCCCGGCAAGGGCGACCCCTTCCGCGCCTTCAAGGGTGGGCTCTACAGCCCCCACTATCAGACCTACAACCGCAACAAGCGCAGCATCGCGCTCAACACCAAGGAGCCGGAGGATCTCGCCACCTTCGATGCGCTGATCCGTGATGCCGACGTCTACATCCAGAACTTCCGCCCGGGTACCGCCGAACGGCTGGGGGCGGGTGAAGAGCGTCTGCGCGAGCTCAACCCGCGGCTGATCTACTGTGCCATCAGCGGCTTCGGCAACGACGGCCCCTATGCTGGGCGCCCCAGCTACGACACCGTGGCCCAGGCCGCCAGCGGCTTTCTCAAGCTGCTGGTCAACCCGGAGAACCCGCGGGTGGTGGGGCCTGCGATGGCCGATGCGCTATCGGGCTTTTATGCCGCCTACGGTATCCTGGGAGCATTGGTCGAACGCGGCCGCACCGGCATAGGTCGGCGGGTCGATGTCTCGATGCTCGAGGCGATGTGTCACTTCAACCTCGATGCCTTCACGCACTATCTCTCCGAGAACGAGATCATGGGACCTTACAGCCGGCCACAGGTTTCCCAGTCCTACGTGGTGGAGTGCGCCGACGGCAAGTGGGTGGCGCTACACATGTCATCGCCCGAGAAGTTCTGGCAGGGGCTGGCCGATGCCATGGAGTATCCCGAGCTACTGCAGGACGAACGGTTCTCGACTCGCGAGGGCCGAATCGACAATCAGGAGCAGATGATCGAGGTGCTCCAGCAGGTGTTCCGGCGGCACGACCGCGCGGAGTGGTGCCGTCGTCTGGAGGCCGAGGACGTGCCTCATGCCCCGATGTACGACACCGACGAAGTGCTGCAGGACCCCCAGGTCAGGCATCTGCAGTTGGAGGTCAGCACCGAGCACCCCACGGTGGGCACCTTTCGCACCCTGCGCTCGCCGGTCTCCTATGACGGTATGAAGCCACTGGAGGTGACGGCGCCCCCGGTACTGGACGAGCATCGCGACGAAATACTCGCGGAAGTTAAGCGCCGCCAGCGTTGAAGGCCCTGTCTGAAGTAGCAAAGATGGAATGATATATAGCACTACATCAGTATGAGAGGAGATTAACTAAAAGTATTAAGCACGCCCAGAGGGATTGTGACGTGAGTAGACTCACAGCAATCCCTAAACACTTGATGTTTACAATTATAGGTATCGGTATGAAAACTACTATAAAGAAACTTGTTGCATGTGCTTCACTCGCTGTAGGCGTTGCAGCCATTTCAAGTGCCCATGCGCAGAATTTTCCAGACGGAGCTGTAACCATAGTCGTGCCTTTTGCAGCGGGTACTACCACCGATCAGACTGCGCGAATGTTGGGTGAGGTAATGGCCGAGGATCTTGGCCAGCCCGTGGTGATAGAAAATCGCGCGGGAGCTGGTGGTAGCATCGGGACCCAGCAGGTCGTTCAGTCTAATTCCGATGGCTATACTCTCTCGATGGGTACTGTAGGAACCTTGGCAATCAATAAGGCAATCTATCCTGACAACCCTTACGATCCCGAAAAAGATGTGACTCCTATAGCATTTGTTGGGTACACACCCACGTTGCTAGTCGTCAGTGGAGATTCAGATTTCCATTCTTTGGATGATCTGATAGCTAAAGCTGAGGATGGTGGAGTGATATTTGCTTCCGCAGGAAACGGAACTTCAGGCCATCTTGCGGGAGAGTTATTGAATATCCAAAGTGATGGCTCGATGATACATGTGCCATTTCGATCTGGAGCCGAAGGCCTGACAGCAGTGATGTCTGGTGAAGTTGACTTTATGTTTTACCATCCGGTTGCCGCATTGCCCAATATCGAGGCGGGCACGCTGAGAGCTATCGGTGTCAGTGGTGTAGCGGGCTCAAGTGTGGCACCTAACGTCCCTCCGATCGCAGAAACTTTCCCAGATTTTGACTTGGTTGCTTGGTTTTTGCTTGCTGGCCCAGCAGATATGGCAGATGACGTAACTGAGCGCCTGAGAGTTGCAGTCGAAAATAGCTTGGCATCCGAAAGAGTACGTGAGTACTTTGAAAGGACCGGTATCGAGTATGGTGACGTTGCTCCCGACAACTTGCGCCAGTTCATTTCGGATGAGGTTGCGAAGTGGGGAAATATCGCTGATAGCGCCCAGGCGCAGGCCGACTGAGAGCTAATGATTCATGCCTGACATGTTGTCAGGCATGAGTTTATTTTAAGGGTTGGTTTTCTTGATATTCCTGATGTGAGTAAAGATATGATAACAAGAACGCGAAAAAAAGACATGGGATTTTCTTGTCTTGTCTTGTTGTTTGGTCTTTTTGTTGCTTATTTGTCTACACGATTGTCAATGGGGAGTATGAGTAGGATCGGACCAGGTTTCTTTCCTCTCATTATAGGTGTTGTGATGGCAGTTCTGGGGTTGGTAAGCTTTTTTGATAGGCCTGAGGCTTGTCATGAAGATAAATTTAATTTCCGTGGGCTCGTTATGGTTGGTATGGCGATATTTGTTTTCGCCATTTTAATCGAACGCTTGGGGTTGTTTCCTGCCATTGTGGCGATGGTTTTTTTGTGTAACATGGGCGGAAAGAATTACCTCTCCGTTATGAGTCTGTTGGTGACGATATTTTTCTTGAATTTAGTTGGCTACCTCCTTTTCATAAGGCTTCTCCGTTTGCCTCTTGAGCTATTTTCGACAGGAATCTTAGGCTAATGGATATTCTTGATAACCTGATGCTAGGCGCACAAACTGCCTTTACGCCGGAAGCTCTTTTGTTTTGCTTCTCTGGAGTATTCATTGGTACTTTTGTAGGGGCGCTACCTGGTATTGGGCCAATGGTGGCTATTTCTGTAGTCTTACCCTTAACCTTTGGTCTAGAACCAGCCGTCGCGTTGATTATGCTGGCTGGTATTTTTTATGGAGCGCAGTATGGCGGATCCGTAACGGCAATTTTGCTCAATCTTCCTGGGACGCCATCTACTGCAGTAACCGCTCTTGATGGCTATCCAATGTCTCAAGGCGGGCGAGCGGGCCTGGCATTGTTCATCAATGCCGTGGCGTCATTCCTCGGCGGCTCTTTTGCCATTTTATTGGTCATGGGGTTTGCCCCGAGCATTGCGCGATTTGCATTGAATTTCAACTCAACCGAATACTTCTCGGTCATGCTGCTTGGGCTAGTGGCTGCCTCAACACTGTCCAACGGATCTACGATAAAATCCCTTGTCATGGTGGTTCTTGGGCTGGCTCTAGGCTTGGTTGGAATGGATCCAAATTCTGGTGTTCCTCGGTTTACATTCGGGATTATCGATTTCTATGATGGTATCAGTCTGATAGCTATTGCCATGGGTCTATTTGGTGTGGCAGAAATAATAAACAAGATGACTCAACCCGGTAGCATTGCTGCACAGCCCGTGGCGCATAAGGTACCTTTACGTGAAATGGTACCGTCGCGTGGTGAATTGCGTACACTATTCAGTCCCACCCTACGGGGTGCCTCCCTAGGTTCTATTATTGGTACATTGCCTGGGGCTGGGCCGAGCATCGCATCGTTTATGGCCTATGCGGTGGAAAAAAAAGTCAGCAAGAATCCTTCGAAATTTGGCAAGGGGGCCATCGAAGGGGTTGCTGCACCAGAGTCTGCCAACAATGCCTCTGTACAAGCTGCCTTCATACCCACTCTCAGCTTGGGTATTCCTGGCGACGTAGTAATGGCAATTCTGCTGGGGGCGATGATGATGCATGGAGTCACTCCCGGACCCCAGTTCATCACGAACGAGCCCGCTATGTTCTGGGGTTTGATTGTTAGTTTCTGGATAGGGAATCTATTGTTGCTGGTTCTCAATATTCCTATGATTGGGATTTTTATAAAGATTATGAAGGTGCCGGCCAGAATTCTGTACCCTACTGTTATTTTCTTTATTTGCTTAGGTTCCTACAGTGTTTCGAATAGTGTGTTCAATATATTTCTTACGTTGTTTTTTGGCGTGCTGGGTTATGTTTTGTTGCGTTTCCGATTCCATCCGGCACCTGTGTTGTTGGGGTTCATCCTAGGGCCTATGATGGAGGAGAATTTACGTCGTTCTCTGGTTATCTCTCGTGGCGACATTACAGTTTTTCTCGATAGGCCTGTGAGTGTGGTATTGCTCGGAATTACATTTTTATTGCTGATGATGCCTCTGATAAAAATAATTGTTAGAAAAGTAGTAGGCTTCGGTAATGTGGTCCATAAGTCATAGCTCTACAAGGGGAGAAAAATGATGCGACATACAGAGCCATTATCGGGCTTCGAGCAGGCGTGCACCAACTGTAAGCCTCGCCGGGGCAGGGCGTTGGCTGGGGTGGTATGAAGGACTTTCTGATAGACTGGCTCGCTTGATCGCCCCCTGATCTTGTGCGAGGAATGGCTGTGGAGCTTGTCTGGTTGGCCTATGTGGCCTTGGGTGGGTTGGTCGGTGTCATGGCCGGCCTGTTGGGCATCGGTGGTGGCGGCATCATGGTGCCGATACTGACCGCACTGTTCGTCATGCAGGGAGTGCCGCACGAACATTTGGCTCACCTGGCGCTGGGAACGGCCATGGCCGCCATCATTCCCGCTTCCATGGCGAGCCTTCTCTCTCACCGCCGCCATGGGGCAGTGCGCTGGGAGATCGTTCGCTACCTGACCCCCGGCATTCTGGTGGGAACCTTCCTGGCAACCTTCATTGCCGCCTTGCTGCCAACCCGGGGCCTGGCCATCTTCTTCGCCTGCTTCATGATTCTGATGTCGCTACAGATGCTGGCCAACCTCAAACCCAAGCCGACACGAAATCTTCCGGGGCCGGTCGGTCTCGGCGGCGCGGGGCTGGGGATCGGTGGCATCTCGGCGCTGGTCGCCATTGGCGGTGGCTCGCTCACCGTGCCGTTCTTGACCTGGTGTAACGTCAAGCTGCCCATGGCCATCGGTACTTCAGCCGCCGTGGGGCTGCCCATCGCGTTGGCCGGCGCCCTGGGCTACATGATCAATGGCTGGGGGACACCCGGCCTGCCGGATGCCGCACTGGGCTTCGTCTACCTGCCTGCGCTGCTGTTGATGGCGCCCTTCAGCATGCTGCTGGCGCCCGTAGGAGCCAAGCTGGCGCATCGCCTGCCGGTAGCGATGCTCAAGCGGATCTTCGCGGTCATGCTGATGGGGCTGGCGTTGCAGATGGTGTATACGGTCTTCACTGCCTGATATCGTCACTTTCGTTTCCTTGACGTCCTCTCCCGACTTTAGGCGGGGAAGGACGTCAACGTTCCCTTCTCTCCATGTCGCGCTCGGACATCGGTAGTTACGGCCTGGTGCTGGAAACCGTCAGCCGGGTGCGGGCGTGCTTCCTGGAACAGAGCGCCATCGCGGTAACCGGCCGCGAGCTGAACATCAGCGACATCGAGGCGCTCGAAGCGCCGGCGCAGCCTAGCGCCCCCACGACGCCTGCTTGACCACCTGACGGATGGTGTCGGCCATGAAGCGGCTGGCGGGGGAGCGCTGCGCCTGCTGAGACCACAGCAGCCCCGGCGTGCGTATCGGCGTCGGGCTCTCCAGCGGTATGGCCCGGATGCCGGGTTCGTCGCTCAGGGCGTTCTCCGCCACGATGCTGCATAGGTCGGTGCGTCTCACCAGCTCCACCATTGGCGAGATGGCGTTGAGCTCGGCGACGATCTGCGGCTGGGCTCCGGCCGCGGCGAAGCACTCGTCGAGCAACTGCCGGGTCGAGAAGTGCGGCGCCAGCAGCGTCATTCGCGCGCCGTTCAGCTCGACCATGCGCAGCCGCTTGCGTCGGGCCAGCGGGTGATGGCTGGCCACGATCAGCTTGAGTTCCTCGTTGTACAGCGGCTCGAAGCGCAGGCCCCGGGGAATGGCGGGGCGATAGGAAATGCCCAGGTCCAGATTGCCGTTGACCAGTCCCTCGCTAATCTGGTCGCCCGAAAGCTCCTCCACCACCACCTTGACCTGGGGCAGCCGCTGCATGAACACGGAAAGGCACAGCGGAATCAGTTGTACGTTGAAGCTGTGGGTGGCGGCGATGCGCAGCTCGCCGCGCAGGTCGTCGGGCGTCTCCTTGAGTGCCCCCATGGCCTGGTCGACCTGTTTGAGGATCGGCACCACGCGTTCGTGAAAGGCTCGTCCCGCCTCGGTGATCAATACCTTCTTGCCCTCACGGGCGAACAGCGGCTGCCCTAGCTCCTCTTCGAGTTGGCGTATCTGATGGGAGAGGGTGGATTGGGTCACGTGCACCCGTTCCGCCGCGCGGGTGAAGTTGAGAGTCTCGGCCAGGGCGAGGAAGTAGCGCATGTGACGCAGCTCCATGAAGCGGCTCCTATGATCGATGTCATCGCTGATAATGATGGAAATTTACCATTTTCATGAATCATTTGCGGGTCGTATGTTGTTTCGACGACGCGTTACATACCATGAGCGCGGATGCCGCCACGGCATGGTGCGCTTGAATCTGTCTCACGGAGCCAAAGCATGAAGATCGGGCGCGAGACAATTCCAAGAACCGCCATCAGTACCTCGGGCGCCGACACCATCTTGGTGCACGGCAAAGACCTCAGCGGCGAACTGGTCGGCCGGATCTCCTTCAACGATTACTTCCTGATGCCGCTCGACGGCCAGCCGACCAACGACACCATGACACAACGATAAACAACCGGCCGGGCGGCGCTGCCAGCCCGGACCGCACAGGAGCCCAGCCATGTTCGAATTGCCCAATAAAGACGACATCGTGCCCCATGGCATCCCACGGACCCCGAACGACATCACCGAGATCGTGCTCAAGGCGATGAGCCATACCAAGGACGACCGGCTGAGGGAGATCCTCACGGCGCTGGTTCGTCACCTGCACGCCTTCGGCCGCGAGGTGAAGCTGAGCGAGGAGGAGTTCATGGCCGCCATCAACGCCGTGACCCGGCTCGGCCATCTCACGCGGGATCGTCACAACGAAACCATGGTGATGTCCGACGCCCTAGGGTTCTCCACCTTGGTGATGATTCTCAATCAGGAGCGTGATCCGGAGCAGATCTCACCGGCCCTGCTGGGGCCCTTCTACAGCCGCAAGGACCCGGAGTACCCGCTCGGTTTCAACATATCCCGGGATACGCCGAAGGCGAGCGACACACCGCTGTTCGTCTCCGGCCGGGTGACGAGCCGCGACGGCACGCCGCTGTCGGGCGCCCTGGTGGAAGTGTGGCACGCCTCGCCGGAGGGCCTCTACGAGAACCAGGACGACTCCCAGCCGGCCCTCAACCTGCGCGGCAAGTTCCGCACCGACACTGAGGGGCGCTATCACTTCCGCACCATTCGCCCGGCCAGTTACCCGATTCCCACCCACGGCATCGTCGGTGAAATGCTCAAGGCGCAGAGCCGCCATCCGTATCGTGCCGCGCACTTGCATTTCACCGTTTCCGCCGAGGGACACCGGACCCTGGTGACGCAGATCTTTCCCAAGGATGATCCCTTCCTCGAATCGGACTGTGTGTTCGGCGTCACCAGCGCCGACCTGGCCATGGAATTTCCCATGCACGACGACGGTCGGGCGCCCGATCCCGATGTGCACGGTCCCTACTGCACGCTCGAGGTCGATTTCGACCTTTCCCCCGGGGTATCGCGGCTACCGGCATCGCCCATCGATTCCTGAACCGCGGCTCCCGCAAGGACGCCGCAGCATAACAACAACCCCAATACGAGACGCCAACGATGACACATCCCAAGCACAACACCGTCAAACCGTTCACCGTATCGCCGGTAAAGACCCTGGGCGTCATGACGCTGGCCGCGGCCCTGCTTCCCGCCAGTGCCAACGCGGTGGAGACCATCGACCTGACCGTGGGCTCGAGCCACCCGACCACCATCCCCTGGGTGGGCATGATTCCCGAGGTCTTCATTCCCAAGGTCAACGAGATCCTGGCGGAAGAAGGCGAGTACGAAGTGAGCTGGACGGAAGCCTACGCCGGCCAGCTCTACGGCACCAACGCCACGCTCACCTCGATCCAGGATGGCATCGCCGACATCGGCTGGGTATTCAGCTATCTCGAGCCATCGCGCATGCCGCTGGCCCAGATCAGCGCCTATACGCCGTTCACCACCAGTGACCCTGAGCTGATGCTCGACGTGATGAATGACCTGGTGCGCTCGGTAGAGGAGTTCCGCGCGGAGTGGGAGGATCACGACCTGGTGTTCCTCGGCGCGACCGCCTCGGATACCTACGACATCTACACCAACTTCCCGGTGGAGAGCCTCGACGACCTGGAAGGGGCGCGCATCTCCGCGCCCGGCGTGCTCGGCGTGTGGCTCGAGCCAGTCGGCGCGGTGCCCGTCGACGGCACCCTGGCGAGCTACTACACCGACATCCAGACTGGTGTCTCCCAGGGTGTGGTGGGGCTTGCCACGGGCAACCTGCCGGCGCGCATCTACGAGGTGGCGCCCTACGTCACCCAGGTCAATCTCGGCGTGGTCTTCTCCGGGGGGCTTGCCATCAATCGGTTCACCTGGGACGGCCTGCCGGAGCCGGTGCAGGAGGCCCTGAAGGAAGCTGGGGAGACCTACACCCGCGCCCACGGCCGCGACCTGGCCGAACGCTACGAGAGCTCGCTCGAGCGCATGGTCGAGCTGGGTGCCGATCAGAGCACGCCGGTGCAGGTCCAGGCGCTCTCCGACGCGGAGCGTCAGCAGTGGATCGACGGCATGCCCGGCCTGGCGCAGCAATGGGTCGAGCGCAACGAAGGGCGCGGCCTGCCTGCCCGGGAACTCCTCAATACCTACATGGATGCCATGCGCGAGCGTGGCCACGAGCCGGAACTGGCCTGGGACCGCAACTGATCGGCAACGCTCGGTCGGCGTTGCCGGCCGGGCCTGAGGAGTCGGGGCAATGACCTTTTCCTTCAAGACGCTGGTGCTGGGGCGTCGGCTCGGCGGCGGCCATCACAATAGCCTGTTCGGCTACCTGGTGGATGGACTCAATGCGGTGGGTTCGCTACTGATCTTCTCGATCATGGCCATGATCGTAGTGGACGTGCTGTCGCGCAACCTGCTCAACAAGCCCATTGCCGGCGTGGCAGAACTGGTGGCGGCCTCCATCGTCATGATCGTGTTCCTGCAGCTGCCCAGCACCCTGCGCCACGGCCGCATGGCCCAGGCCGATATCTTTATCCAGGGCTTCACCGTGCGCCATCCGCGCATCGGCCACGGTTTGCAGACACTCTTCTACCTGGCGGGAGCCTACATGCTGATGGTGGTCTACCAGGGCGCGCTGCCCACCTTTCTGCGCGCCTGGGAGCGCAATCAGTTCATGGGCGTGGAGGGGGTGTTCACCTTTCCCGTCTGGCCCATCCGCCTGGTGGTGATCGCCTGTGCGGCCATCACCCTGCTGCAGTATCTGCTGCTGGCGCTCCAGGCTCTGGTGTGGGCGGTCAAGGGCGCCGCGCCGGACGCCGAGGAGGAGCGCTCATGAGCGGCATCGAAATCGGTATCGTGGCGGTGGGCCTGATGCTGGCGTTGATCTACTTCGGCATGCATATCAGCATCGCCCTGATGCTGGTCTCCTTCCTTTCCATCTCGACCCTGCGCAACCCGGAGCTGGCCACGCGCATGGTAGCCGCTGCGGCTAACGATTCGCTGAGCAGCTATCTCTACGGCGTGGTGCCACTGTTCGTGCTGATGGGCCTGCTGGTGGTGGTCTCGGGCGTAGGCCGGGACACCTTCGATGTCTTTCAGTGGCTGACCCGCCGAATTCGCGGTGGGCTGGGTGTGGCCACCGTCGGCGCCAACGGCATCTTCGCCTCGATCACCGGCATCAGCGTGGCCTCGGCGGCGGTGTTCACCAAGGTGGCGGTGCCGGAGATGCGCCGCCACGGCTATACGCCCAAGTTCTCGGTCGGTGTGGTGGCGGGCAGCTCCGTGCTTGGCATGCTGATTCCTCCGTCGCTGTTGATGATCGTCTACGGTGTGCTGGCGGAGCAGTCGGTGGGGCGCATGTTCATTGCCGGCATCATCCCCGGCATTCTGCTGGCGGTGACCTTCTGCATCACGATCCTGCTGCTCGCCTATTTGCGACCCGGCTTCATGATGCAGGGAGCGGCCAGCGTGAACGGTGGGGCTCCGCCGGGGGGCGCCGAGCGCGAGGCGGAGTCGGGCATGTCGCTGGCGTTCAAGCTGGTGCCCATTCTGGCGCTGATGGCCCTGGTGCTGGGTGGTCTGTACAGCGGCTTCTTCACGCCGACGGAGGCTGGCGGTGTGGGCGCCTGCGGTGCGTTGCTGCTGGCGCTGCTCAAGCGTCGCCTCAGCCCGGCCAAGTTCTATCAGGTGCTGGGCGAGACCGGGCACGTGGCGGTCTCGATCCTGTTCCTGATTCTCGCCGCTTCGCTATACAGCCGCATGCTGGCGCTGACCGGCCTGCCGATGGCCATCGCCCAGTGGGTCACGGCCATGGAACTGACCGCCTATCATTTCCTCTTTCTCTACCTGCTGGTGGTGATCCTGATGGGCTGCATCATCGACTCGGTGTCGATCATGCTGATCGTGCTGCCCATCGTGCTGCCCATCGCCCAGTTCTTCGGCATGGACCTGATCTGGTTCGGCGTGATTACCGTGGTGGCAGTGGAAATCGGTCTGATAACACCGCCGTTCGGTATCTCGGTCTATACGGTCAACGCGGCGCTCAATGATCGCAGCGTGCCGGTCAAGGAGATCTTCAAGGGGGTCGTACCGTTCTTCGCTGCGATGCTGGTGGTGCTGTTCATCCTGGCGCTGTTCCCGGTGCTTTCCACCTATCTGGCCTATCGCTACTGAACCGCAACGACCGACGACAAGGAGAGACGACATGATTTCAGGGGTATTGAGCCAGCCGGCGCTCGACCAGCTGTTTCGGGAGGCACGCACGCACGCCTACTGGCGGGATCGTCCCGTCGAGGATGCCACCCTGCGCGAGCTGTACGATTTGGCCAGGATGGCGCCCACCAGCGTCAATTGCAATCCGCTGCGCATCCTGTTCCTGCGCACCCGGCAGGCCAAGGAGAAGCTAATGCCCGCGCTGAAGGAGGGCAATCGGCGCAAGGTGGCGGAGGCGCCGGTAACGGCCATTCTCGCCTACGACCGTCGCTTCCACGACCACTTGCCGGAGCTCTTTCCCCATGTGGATGCCAGGGCCTGGTTCGTCGGCGACGAGCCTTACCGGGAGGAGACCGCCTTTCGCAACGCCAGCCTGCAAGGTGGCTACTTCATCCTGGCGGCGCGAGCGCTGGGGCTCGATGTGGGTCCGCTTTCCGGCTTCGACAACGACATGGTCGACGGGCTGTTCTTCGCCGAGCGTTACCCCAACTATCGCAGCAATTTTTTGTGCAATCTAGGCTACGGCGACACGGCCAAGCTGCATCCGCGCGGTCCGCGCCTCTCCTTCGAGCAGGCCTGCCTGCTACTGTAGTTCCGGCTTGGCGGGGTATGCGAAAACGGCCACCCGAAGGTGGCCGTTGCGATCGGGCTCAAAGGCTGGGCCTGGGCCCGGTGGCTGCCAATACAGCCTTGAGGTGGGCGAGATCACGCGAGATGTCGGTCTCGATGAACTCCGCCAGCAGTCGCTCGGCCTCATGCTGGGCCGCCTGCTCTACATACTTGGCATAGGTGATGACGGCGGCGCTGCAATAACGACAGACGAGCACGTCCGTTGGTTTCGGATTGCCGTGCCAGAAATTGCTGCCATTGCATTCGGGACATGCCACTTTCCTTGTGCGCTGAAACATTCGGCCTCCTGCCTGACGTTCGATGGTTGACGTGAATGACTCTACCACGAAAACGATGAAGGTCACGTTACCGCTCTCGACATGGCGCCTGCGTCGAGGCGGTCTTGGCCGCATGGGCGACCAGCTGCGGGAAGCTGAAGATCATGTCGGGGCTGGCCTCCGGCTCGCCGCACTCCTCGTCGTTGAGGCTTACGGTCAGCGGCAGATGAACCTTGTCCTCCTGCCAGGCGTCGCCCAGTTCCCCGAGACGTCCACGCTTGTTATTGACGCAACGGCGCTATAAGTTCGTCAAATACAACCATCTTCGAAAATATCGAGTTTTATGAGGAAGGTAGCATGACAGAGCCTAATACGATTAAGGCCGCGGCACAGAATGAACCTGCCCTTCTCCAGCCATTGAGCTTGCGGGGACTGACGTTAAAGAACCGTATGGTTGTCTCGCCCATGTGTCAGCACTCTGCGGTAGATGGGGTTGTGCAGGACTGGCACATCGTCCATTACGGCAAGTTCGTCCTGGGTGGTGCGGCACTGGTGCTTACCGAAAGCACAGCAGTCAGCAGTGACAGCCGAGTCGGGATCGCGGATCTGGGAATCTGGTCCGACGATCATGTGCCGGGGTTGAAGCGACTAAGCGATTTCGCCCATGCCAACGGCGCAGCCTTTGGTATCCAACTGGCCCATGCGGGGCGCAAGGCTTTTTCCGAGCCCCTCTGGGAAGGGGGGAGAGCGCTAAGCACCGATGCGCTCGACGTCAGCGGCCTCGCCTGGCGCCGTGTGGGGCCAAGCGCCATCGCGGCCAGTGGCGAATGGTCCGAGCCCGAGGCGCTGACGCTGGAAGAGATTGACGAGATCCGGGAGGATTTCGTGGCGGCTGCCCGGCGGGCCGAAAGGGCGGGCGCCGATGTGATTGAACTGCATTTCGGCCATGGTTACTTGCTAGCCAGTTTTCTGTCGCCCCTCTCGAACCAAAGAACCGACACATATGGTGGACCGCGGGAAAACCGGATGCGCTTTGCGGTGGAAACGGCGCAAGCGGTGCGTGAGGTCTGGCCAAACGACAAACCCCTGTTTGCTCGGCTGTCCTGTCTCGATGGAGCAGAAGGTAGTTGGGGAATGGAGGATACCGTGGCACTGGCCCAGTCCCTGAAAGCGGTCGGTGTCGACGTGATCGATTGCTCCTCGGGCGGGCTTACTGAAGAGACGCGGCGCAGCAACGTGCCTCGCGGCATTGGCTTTCAGGTGCCCTTCGCCGAGGAGGTGCGCCACCGTGCCAGGATCATCACACAGGCCGTCGGTATCATCCTGACACCCGAGCAGGCCAATGAGATCGTGGCCAGCGGCAAGGCGGATCTGGTCGCGCTCGGCCGCGAGGTGTTGCGTACGCCCTATTGGCCCGCTGAAGCGACGCGTTCGCTGAGCGGGCCTGGGGATTACAGCGCCTGGCCGTTGCAACACCGCGAGTGGCTAGTCCGTAGACACAAGGTGCTGGATCGCCTGCGCACACCCGAGAATGACGCATCAGAAGATGGATAAAGAGGAGAAAGAGCAGGTCAGGCGGTTTGGCTTGTTGACAGCCTCTCGTAATCGAACGCTACCACGGCTCGCGCATGGAAGGCGTCACCTGTGACGAAGTGCCGGTGGACGGAATCGTTGAGTTCTGGTTTCGCAACAGGGAAGAGGCGGCTGAGCTCTATGCCTGCGACATCGTGGCCCAGACATAGGAGCTCGCCAAGGTTTTCCTCGACGCGATTACTCCCTGTTTGGTCGAGACACGCAAGTCATATGAGGCGAGCGTGGCCGTGTACCAGAAGGCCTGGTGCGTGTACCAGGCCTTCCATCGTTTCAGGTGGTCAGGTAACCGCCATCCACGACGATGGTTGTGCCAGTCACATAAGACGACATGTCCGAGGCGAGAAAGACCACTGGGCCGACGATTTCGTTTGGGTCGCCGAAGCGCCCCATCGGAATGCGCGATAGAAAGCGCTCCCGCCGCTCGTCATTGTTGCGGGTGGCCTCGGTCATCGGAGTAACCAGCGTGCCAGGGGCCACGGCATTGACACGTACCCCGTCCTTGCCAAGCTCAGCTGCGAGGTTCTGGGTCAGCATCTTCACTGCCGATTTCGAGGTCGAGTAGGAGATCGATGTGGCTGTCGAAACAAAGGAAGCAATAGATGCCATGTTGATGATTCCACCTTTGGTCTTTCGCAGCGTAGGCACGAAGGGAAGAATCATGTTGAGTGTGCCGTCGAGATTGACGTTCATGCCTAATGCCCATGTCTCACGGACATCGGGGCTATCGATCGTATTGCGTGGACAGACACCCGCATTGTTGACCAGCAACGACACGTCACCGTGTTGATCGACGGTTTCCGCCAGTGCAATACAGGCCTCGGCATTCGTGACATCCAGAGCATAGGCCCAGGCCTCGCTTCCAATGCTACGGATCTCCTCGGCCGTCTTCTCGGCGTTCTCCAGCCGAATATCAACGAGAATGACCCGCGCCCCCTCTTTGGCAAGACCCTTGGCGATGCAGGCGCCAACACCTTGTCCGGCCCCCGTTACGATGGCCAGTCTATCTTTTAATTTCACCTGATGAATCTCCTCGCGTATGTGGGCCAAGCGGCTCAATATACCGAAGATTATACTTTAGATAACATGTTCGCAATTAGACAATATGGCGGCGTTCACTCTTCGTCCCAGTAGCCGAGCTCAGCTGACAATCTGCGTGTTGCTTCGGTTAGGGTCTGGGCGAAAGGAGAGGTGGAAGATTTGTCAAGAACGCGGGCGTCAGCTACCAGAGTAATCACGGCGAGTATCTGCCCTAGATGATCGAAGACTGGAGAAGCGATGGCGTTGATACCAGGCACAGGAGGGTTAGGCACCGAGGAAATGCCCGTCTCCCGGATCATGGCGATGTCTTGCTCGTCATAGGGTTGTGGTGTGCCCACGCAGCGCTGGAGGAAGAATTTCGGCAACTTGGGCGGCATGGATGGCTGGGATAGCTCTGCGGGTAGGTAGGCTGCAAAGACGCGGCCCGTTGCGGTCCCGGTGACCGAGTATACCGTGCCGACCTTCGTATTCATGTGAATCTGGTCCTCGCCTTCGTGCACGACCACAACGGTCGGACCGAAGGCGCCCCATACTGACAGCAGCACCGTCAGTCCGGTCCTCAAAGAAAGATCGATCACCGCTTGCCCAGCCAGTTGCATCGGGTCGACGGTTCGCATACGCGTGATGGCAAGATCAAGCGCAAAGGGGCCTAACTGGTAGCGTCCGGTTTGGCTGCTTTGTTCTACTATGCCAAGCTTCCGAAAGCTGACCAGATAAGGGTGGGCTTGAGCGGGCACGATACCGGCCGCTGCGGCCAGCTCTTTGAGCATCATAGGCTCGCCGTGGGCGACAAGTGCATCCAAAAGTTGTGTGCCAACTTCTATCGATTGAACGCCGCGCCCTTCGAAGTTCTGCGTCTTGCTTGACATGAGATTTCTTCGCTGTTTTCAGAGAGAGGTTTAGGCTGTGCGTGCGACGAGTTGAGTTTTCACTGAGTGCATAGCGCGCACGCCAGTTAAGATGGTGGGGATGCTCTCGCCAGCGGGATCGGTATCCAAGATGTCGGTGTGGCCTATGCAGGTCACTACGCCTACGAAAGCATCATGCTCATCGAAGATCGGGACCGCCACGGCGTCGATCTCCGGTACTCTTGCGCCTTCGATCGTGCTGAAGCCCTGTTCTCGGATCGCCTCGATCTGCTCCCAGTATTCCACCATGCAATGCACATCCGCCTGATAGTTGGGGGGCGGGTTGCGCTCCTGTTCGAGTCTTAGCTGTGTTTCCACCTGCTGATGTTCCCCAAAGGCACCGAAGACTCGACCCGTGGCGGAGTTCAGTACCGAAAATCGTGTGCCCATGCGGATGTTTAGGTCGCTGCGCTTGTCCCGGGCCTGCACGACCATCACGGCGGTTGGCCCCTTGGCACCCCAGACCGAAAGGACGGACATGACGTTCAGGCTGGACGAGAGCTCCTTCAACAGCGTGCTGGTGCGACGGAAAGTCGGCAGGCTCCGCAGCCGGCCAAGCCCGACCTGAAGCGCAAAGGATCCCAGCAGATAAGGCCCCGACTCAAACTGCTGAACCACCATGCCGACACGTTTGAGACTTACCAGATAGGCATGGGCCTGTGCCGGGGTGATTTCAGCCTTGGCGGCAATTTCCCGTAGGGTCAGGGGGGTGGATGCGTCTATCAACGCCTGCAGTAGTCGTCCTCCGACCGTAATGGATTTGATGCCCCGTGCGCTGCGACCGTCTTTTGCCATGAGCTACTCCTGCATAATAGTTCGACCGATTTTCTCGTATGTTCGCACGAACGGAAACAGAATTTGTTATTAACATACATGTTAGGTTTCGATGCAGGGCCATGTGTCCCAGTGGCGGGCGCGTAGCCTGGGCATGACTATGGCCACCATCCGACAAGAGCTCGCTTTGCCTAAATCCGACTGTGGCCGAGAGCTCCTGCCTTGAAGTGTCAGAGCACATGTACTGCCGCTCTCTAAGATGACCGAGATATCGTCGATCTGCTGTGGCGATGTGCGACAGCGCCCAAGCTTAGGCCGAGATGAGCAATTCCGAGTAGCGCGTCGCCGTCGTGATCGCCCAGGCGTCGGAGTGAGTGTTCCAACGCCTGGTTCTGTGCATTCGGTACCCCCTTCTTTAGTCTATATTATTTGCAATTGACGAACATGTTCGCCAAAGGTAAATTTCGTTGTGACTTAAAGGTCGCCGTCAAGCGCGAGTCGAACAGAGCTTTCGAACGCATCTGAGACGAACTGATCACTCGAATCCGCGTATGCGGGCGGAGAGAGGAGGAGGACGGCGACGTCTTGCCCGGCCGGTTCTGTAGAAGCCTTTGTGCTGCTGTGGAGACCGTCCTTTACCTCTCTTCGGTAGCAGACGTTTCCGGCCTGGATTCGGGGCGGAAACGGACAAGAGGAAGGACAAGATGAAAGAACATAGTTGTGATGTGCTCGTCGTGGGCTCGGGGGCCGGAGGGCTGTCCACGGCCGTCGTTGCGGCGCATCATCACCAGCAGGTGCTCGTGGTAGAGAAGGAGCCAGTCTTCGGTGGCACCACGGCGCGTTCGGGCGGCTGGATGTGGATTCCGGGTAATGCACCGGGCAAGCGCGCCGGGGTCGAGGACAGCGCCGAGAAGGCCAAGACTTACTTGAAGTACGAGACGGGCGAGTTTTTTGACGAGGCGCGCGTAGATGCGTTTCTCGAGAATGGCCCCAATGCGGTGGATTTCTTCGAGAATAATACAGCCCTGCAGTTCGACCTGGGACCCACCTTCGCGGACTATCACCCCGATGCGCCTGGTGGAATGCCCGGCGGACGCTCGATCGTGGCCAAGCCCTTCGACGGGCGTGAACTTGGAGACGAGATCAAGCGCCTGCGCCCGCCTCTGGCTGAGATCACTGTGTTGGGCATGATGATCGGGTCTGGCAAGGAACTGCTGCACTTCTTCAATGTCACGCGGTCCCCGATCTCGGCATTGTTCGTCAGTGGACTCTTTGCGAAGTTCTTGCGCGACAGGGTCTTCCATGGCCGGGCTATGCGCCTCATGAACGGCAACGCGCTGGTCGCGCGGCTGGCGAAATCCTGTTTCGACAAGGGGGTGCCGATCTGGACCCGCTCGCCGGTGCGTAAGTTGATCCGGGACGAGAGCGGTCGCGTGACAGGAGCCCTGGTTGATACGCCGACGGGCGCCGTCCGAGTGCATGCGAACAAGGGCGTCGTCATGGCGGCGGGTGGTTTTCCGCAGGATCCTGTGCGCCGCAAGAAACTGTTCCCCCACGCGCCGAGCGGCTACGAACATGCTTCGCCCGCCCCGCCAGGAAATACAGGCGATGGTCTGCGCTTGGCCGAAAAAGCAGGAGCATCGGTTCAGGAGGACCTACCTCACGCAGCCGCTTGGGTGCCGATCTCGCGGCCAGTGTGGTCGGATGGTACGCAGGGGACTTTTCCGCATTTCGTGGACCGGTCGAAACCCGGCATCATTGCTGTCACGCGTTCGGGGCGACGCTTCGTGAATGAAGCGAACTCATATCACGACTTCTGCCAGGCGATGTACAAACACTGCACCGAGGAACAGGCCGAGGTCTGCGCCTTCTTCATCGCCGACCACCGGACCTTCCGGAAATACGGCCTCGGCTTTGCCAAGCCGACACCCATGCCCTACAAGGCGCATCTCAAGAGTGGATATCTGATACGCGGCAAGACGCTGCGTGAACTGGCCGAGAAGATCGGTGCGGACCCGGCCCAACTGGAAAAGACCGTGGCTGAGTTCAATCGCCACGCGAAGGATGGCAATGACCCCGAATTCCACAAGGGCAGCACGGCCTACAACCGCTCGCTGGGCGATCCCGAACACAAGCCGAATCCTTGTATTGCCCCCATCCAGAGAGGGCCGTATTACGCAGTCAAGCTGGTTATCGGTGACCTAGGAACATTCGACGGACTGCGTACCGATGAGAATGCGCAGGTGCTGGACGAGAAGGGCAAGGTCATCACCGGCCTCTATGCCGTGGGCAACGACGCCGCTTCGATCATGGGGGGGAACTATCCTGGAGGGGGGATTACCCTCGGGCCGGCAGTCACCTTTGGATATATTGCCGCACGGCACATGGCCGGCGTAAGCCAGCATGGCCGTCGCAAATCAGTCGGCGTGGTCGCTTCATGAGCTTTCTCAGAGCTGAGCTGAAGGCCGGCAGTCGTGCGACGAGATCGGGGCGGATGGTTGCAACTGGAGAATTGAAATGCCCCGGCAAATATGGAGGTCTAAGCTCCTATTTTTTTATGGAATTTGTATTTAACGAATGTGTTAGCCTATCATTGATGATGATTTCGGGCTTTACAGGAGACAAGGATTTTAGACTGGGATCGAGTTGTGTAGACAAAAGTCTATAAACCAAAGGTCTATTACTTGGGTTTGTTAAGCTTTGGGGGTGAAATTATTAATATTCTTAAGTGAATGTGGCCGTGATTTCTCAGCTCTACTAAATGCTACGCCGAGATGAAAAAGTAATCAGCGTATAAAGCATGCGGCAAAATTTATACTCAAAAATAAACGTACTGACGAAAGGAAATGGAGCACGCAATGAATAATAGGAAGAAATGTTTGGTCTCTGCTATTGCTATCAGTATTTCTACCACCCCTGTTGCTGCCCAACAGACCTATGAATTACAGAATGTATTTGGATTGCAAGTTCCATCTATTGGTCCTAGTCCTCAAATCTGGGCGGACCGTGTAGAGCTTATGTCTGATGGACGGATAAGCGTCAATGTTCATGGGGCAGGGGATTTTGTTCCGCCTTTTGAAGTGTTCGAAGCCGTTAGTATGGGCGCCTTGGATATGGGCTTCGATTGGATAGGCTATTGGGCAGACAGAATTCCGGTGGCGAACCTCGTAGGCTCTATGCCGTTTGGTCCGGATCCTGAAACCTTCTTGGCATGGATGTTTGAGGGTGGTGGACTGGAAATTATTCAAAAAGCTTACGATCCTCATAACGTTAAGATATTGCCATGCCATCTGGTCCTTTCTGAAGCTGGTGGGTGGTTCAATAAGGAAATTAATTCTGTAGAAGACCTACAGGGTCTTAACATGAGAATTGCTGGCTTGGGTGCCAGGGCAGTAGCCGAGCTGGGTGCTAATACCATGATGATTCCAGCCGGAGAGGTCTATGTATCATTGGAACGTGGAAGGATCGACGCTGCAGAATTTTCTCTCCCCCAGCTGGATATAGGCCTGGGCCTATACGAAGTGGCGGATTATTATTATTTTCCTGGCTGGCATCAGCCGGCTAGCTGGGATTCAATTCTGATTAATATGGATGTATGGAACGGGTTGGATGAGAGTGACCAGGAAATCATGCAGGAAGCATGTCATGCACATATTGCCTATAATTTGCATGATCAGCTCAATGCACAAATGGATGCGATAGAAAAAATTGAAGAGTCGGGTGTTGAAATTCGTCGATTCCCTGATGATGTTCTAGATGCCTTGAGAGAAGCATCTGAGCAGGTCATTCGGCAGCAAGCTACCCGAGATGAAATTTTCAATGAAGCGTATGAGTCGATTAGGGCCTATCAGGAGAGGCTGAATCGCTGGCAGGAATTGCAGTACCTTCCGCTGGATTAACGCTTACATTCCAACATATCTACGCCTGGCCGCTAACAGCCAGGCGTATCTTGAACTTGGTGATGTCAATGCTCGACAGATTAATACGTTTTTGCCACAGGTTCGAGGGTTTTTTATCCGCTTTTGGGAAATTGGCGGGATGGTTGATAATTCCTATGCTTTTGACGGTTGCCATGACCATTGGTGCCAGTCTCGTAGGTTGGAACAGGTTTTTTGCTTGGGAGATGGATGTCTTTCTGCTTGGTGACTCGGTAACCGTTAATACATTGCTTGATCTTCAGTGGCATATATTCCTTATAATTGTTATGCTGGGAGGTGCTTATGCTCTCGTTGAAGACTCTCATGTGAGCGTTGACCTTTTTTATGGTCTTTTCTCATCTCGATGGAAAGTGCTAGTGACGATTCTAGGGGATGTGATATTTCTCATTCCTTTTTGTGCTGTCATGCTTTGGTTTTCCTGGGGTTTTACGGTTTCCTCGTATTTGTCAGGCGAAGGATCTTCCTATGGTGGGTTGCTGGATAGATGGTTTGTAAAAGCATTCTTGCCTTTAGGTTTTACTTTGATTTTATTGGCCGCGATGTCACGTGTTATTAGGCTTTTTTGCGAGTTGTTTCGTGAAAGCAAATATTAATGGGAGGTGCTTGTGATAACCGATAGTTTGTGGCCGATATTGATGCTTGTAGTATTGTTGGTTGGAATTTTTTCTGGTTACTCAGTAGCATTTGTCCTGGCAGGTACGGGAGTGCTTTTTGCATTTGTGGCAGATTTGCCAACGGTTTTCTTGTCCATGGGGGTGTCGAGAATCTACTCTGGTACTTTGACAAATTGGCTGCTAATCGCTATTCCGCTATTTGTTTACATGGGATTGATGTTAGAAAGATCTGGGGTTGCAGAAAGACTCCTGACATCATTGGCTAGACTGCTGGGACCTATGCCTGGCGGATACGCCTTTTCCGTTATTGTTATCGGCATCGTCATGGCCGCATCTACAGGTATTATAGGTGCCAGTGTTGTCCTTTTGGGACTCTTGGCATTGCCTATGATGAAAGAAGCAGGGTACTCTCGCCAAACCAGCAGCGGTCTTGTTGCGGCGACCGGAACATTAGGGATTCTAATTCCGCCTAGTATAATGCTGATCATACTGGGAGATACTCTTAGGATTTCTGTTGGTCATTTGTTTATTGGGGCCGTATTCCCTGGGCTGATACTAGGGGGGCTTTATATAGCATATATCGCTGCATTGGCTCTTTTTAGGCCTGGCATGATGCCTCCGCTTCCTAAGTCCGATAAGCTAGGTTTTGCAAAAACCATTATATTGCTTTTACAGGATCTGGTTGCCCCTTTGGTACTAGTCGTCGCCGTACTGGGATCCATTGTTGTAGGTATTGCTACACCGACTGAAGCTGCAGGCATTGGTGCCATAGGAGCTACTATATTGGCGTTGGCTGCAATGAGAGGGCGTCTGCACGAGTTTGGCGAGGTTCTTCGAGCAACGACGAAGACCACTGTCATGATAATATTCGTGATGCTGGGCGCTACAATATTTAGTCTGGTGTTCAAACGGCTCGGTGGAGAATCGTTGATCTTAGGGGCCTTTCTTGGGTTGGACGTAGAACCGTTCACCGTTATTATAATGATTATGCTGCTGATTTTTATTCTTGGGCTTTTTCTTGAGTGGGTGGAAATTACCCTTATTGTTCTCCCTCTGTTTGCACCTATAATTATTGCTCTTGATTTTGGTATTCCGCAGGAAGAAGCAATGCTTTGGTTTGCGTTGCTCTTTGCTTTGAATTTGCAGACTTCCTTTTTGACTCCTCCATTCGGATATGCTCTCTTCTATTTGCGAGGTATAGCGCCTGACGGTTATACGATAGGCGATATTTACCGCGGTGTGCTTCCATTTGTACTGTTGCAGTTGACGGCGCTCTTGTTGCTACTATTTTTTCCTGGTTTAGCAACTTGGTTGCCTCAAACATTAATGGGCGCTGGGTAGAGCGACTCTTAGTTAGGAGATTTAAGGTAGGTCGGTCTCAATGATCAAGTGCAACACGTGAGCCATCAGGTATCGTGTTGCCGTGACCCTGGCTTATTCATCTGAGCATCGACCTGCCGGTCACCTAGAGTGAGATGGCGAACGTTTCAGGCGCTGTGTGCCAAGTTCCACGGCGTGATGAGCCCGACGACGCCGACGGGGTCGTGATAGCAGCATGCTTCGATGCCTTCCATGTCGAGTCGGATCCGTTCGCCCAGGCGTTCGTCCAGGACGAGCGCCTGACGCGCGTAGTAGCGATAGCAGGCAATGGCGTCGTCGAGGTCGAGGTACGCTTCCGCCAAGACTTTTCCGTTATTGGCTGCCGAGAACCGTGCCAGCTCGTCTCGGCGGCGTGCCAGTACCTTAGCGAATCTTTCGAGACACTTGCCGCGCTCGGCACCGGAAAGCCCTTGCCAGGCGGGAAGCGCGCGCTGGGCAGCGTCCACGGCAGCATCCACATCGCGAGGGTGCCCCGCCGTCACCTCGGTGATGAGCGCTTCCGTGTAGGGGTTGATCACGGGCAGTCGCCGCTCGCTTGCCGAGGCGACCCATTGATTGTCGATGAATGATGCTCCAGGGGCGTCATGCCATCTCCTTGGCAGCGGGTCCGTTGTCATGGGCATCGATCTCAACGTAGTCGACGAGGAAGCGATCGCTCGACTCGAGCGGGCGGTTGCTACTGCCTGATAGTCGTCATGTGCGGACAACCCAGGCGGCGTTGCCGACGGACTTCGTCTTCTGGCCTTCTCCCTCTGACAGACCGCTGTTTCGGTCCATGCGCTCAAGCTCTCCTCCTGCGACCGGCGTGGAGTCCCTGGGACTCAAGACACTCAGTTGGCAGCACCCCGGTGCCGTGAACGTGGCTGAACTCCGCTCGCTCCTGGAGGACATGCCCAGGCAGATCCTTCGCTTCAAGGGAAGCGTATGCCTGGGAGATGGCAGAGTACTGGCCCTGCAGCGCGCGGCCGGCAGGGTAACCAGTTGGGAACTCCCGAATGGGACGCGCGAGGAGAGACGACTGGTCTTCATCGGTGACGACACGCCACCGCTCTGGGAGTGGCTCACTCCGCGTCTGAATAGGCTTGTCTAGGAGCCTCAGGGCACATCAGGGGGCCGAAACCGTACCCCGGAATCGTCTCAACACGTGTGAGACCCCGCAGGCACAGTGCTATTACGTGTCCGGCTTTTACCGCACCAGTACCTTTCGGACTGACGCCGGGTGCCGTTTCATCGATCACGCGGGGGGCGAGGGTCGGTAAGTGGAGCGCCCCCAAAAGTTCGTGGATCAATGTGTTGCCATTGCCGAAAGGACGGGATAAGCGTCGCTCGTTGGTGTGCTTTGTAGCTTTTCGGTGCGTAGAGTCGCATGCGAGGAATCCGGAGGCTCGGTAGCATATGGCGCTTCCGGCGCGCTGTGTGGCCATTTTTTTGTGAAGTTCCCAAAAATAGCCATTTGTCCCCTGACGTGGTGGGGGGTATGTTCGAGGTGACCGATAACCATAATAAAGGAATGTTATGACTTCCGCCCCCGAACTCCCTTTTGCACCGGATCATTACAAGAACGCTATCGAATCCCTGCAGCAAAGCATCGAGAGTGAGGGACTGCAGGGCATGATTCTGTTCAATCCCGAGAATATCTTCTGGCTGACGGGTTACCAGACTATCGGCTATTTCACTTTCCAGGCCATGTTCGTGCCTCTGCGTGGTTATCCGGTGGTGATATCGCGAGCGGTCAATGGCTCTCTGGCCCGTGCCTTGCCCACCATCGGCGAGTTCGTGGAGATCCGCGACACCGACGATCCCATCGATGTGCTGCTGGCTTTCTTCGAGCGGGAGAGGGTGCGGAAGGTCGGTATCGAGACCTCTTCCTGGTATCTGACCGTGCAGGATTTCCATCTCATGATCGGCTGTTCGGAGTGCGATTTCGTGAGCTGGAATGGGGTGCTGGAGAAGGCCAGAATCGTCAAGAACGAGGCGCAGTTGGATCGAGTCAAGCGGGCTTGCATCGCGGCTCGGGATGGGCTGGTGGCGGCGATTGACGAGATCGCGCCGGGTAAGAGCGAGAACGATGTCGCAGCGGCCATGTACGACGCTTCGATCAGGAGCGGCAGCGAGTACTTGGGACATCCGCCGCTGGTGGTGGCGGGGCCGCGCACTTCCCGCTGCTTTTCCATGTGGCGCAGGAACAAGATTCGGCCCGGCGATGTAGTGCTGCTGGAATCGGCCGGGTGCGTGGATCGCTACCACGGCATGGTGTCCAGATCGGTGGTCGTCGGCGAGCCGACCCTACAGCAGCGGCAGGTGGCAGAGACCTTGAAGGCAGTGCTGGAGAAGGCCGAGGAGACCGTCAGGCCCGGCGTGACGGCGGGAGAGGTCGATGCGGCGTGCCGGCGAATCGTGGAGGAGGCCGGGTTGGCACAATACTTCATGCATCGCCTGGGGTACGGCATCGGTATCGGGTTTCCGCCCAACTGGGCCGAGGGATCGATTTACTCCATCAAGCCCCGCGATCCCATGGTGCTGGAGCCCGGGATGACTTTCCATATTGTGCCGACGTTGTTCCTGCCTGAGTTCGGCATGTGCTTCAGCGATAGCTTCGCGGTTACTGAGAATGGCTGCGAGGTGCTGACTCCCTATCCGAGAGATCTGGTCGTCAAGTGAAACGCCGTCTCGCACCGGCGATGCTTTATCCCATAACCAACAATACAGCAACGAAAAGGGGTGACTCATGAATAACAAGACCTGGGCGGCGAAGGCTCTCTTCGGCGCCGTCGTCGTGGCCACGGGGCTGACTACGTCCCTTGCCCATGCGGAGATTCGCTGGGAAATGCCGACCGCCTATTCCGCGGGCAGCAGCGTAACGCAGAACTATGTGCAGTTTGCGGAGGAGGTGCACGAGCTGAGCGGCGGTGAGATTACCATCAATGTCCACCCCGGCGGCTCCCTCTATCCGGGCGCCGAGATCATGCGAGCGGTGCGCACGGGACAGGTGCCCATTGGGGCTTGGTTTATGGCCGCGGAGGCGAATTCCAACGCTCTGTTCGGGCTCGATACTTTGCCTTTCATCGCCACTTCCTTCGACGAGGCACGGCAACTGTACGATGTCTCACGAGAGGCGTTGGAAAACGAGTTCGAGAGTCGCGGCATGAAGATGCTTTTCATGGTGCCCTGGCCGCCCCAGGGGTTGTTCCATCGCCATGAGATCAATGATGTTCCCGATATGCGCGGCACGCGGCTGCGTGCCTACGATGCCACCACCACCCGAATCGCTGATTTGTTGGGGGCGACGCCGACACGGACCGAGGCCGCCGAGATTTCTCAGGCCTTCTCCACTGGCATGGCAGAGAGCATGTTCGGCTCGGGCGCCATCGGGGTCTTTCAGAGTCTCTGGGATTATGTCGATTACTACTACACGGTCAACGCCTGGATTCCCAAGAGCGCGGTATTCGTGAATGCCACCGCCTGGGAGGAGCTGTCCGAAGAGCAGCGGCAGGTCGTGATGGATGCGGCGGAGAGGACTGAAGCCAAGGGTTGGGAGGAGATCGAAGAGGTCACTGCGCATTACAACGAGGAGTTGAGCGCCAACGGCATGCAGGTGCTGGAGCCCAGCGAGGAACTGGCACGGGGGCTCGATGAGATCGGCGCGACGATCGTCGAGGAGTGGTTCGAGAGCGCCGACGTGATCTCCGCCGAAGTGCTTAGAGAGTACCTTTCCACCAGGTAGCATCCACTCATCCAAGCGTGCCGAGCGGGCATGCTCGGTGGTAGCTGTCCGCTCCCGGAGGAGATATGGTCAACGCTTTCCTGTTCAGGCTGTATGCGCTTTGCGGTGTCGTCAGCGGTTTATGCATCGTGCTGATCGCTTTGGTGGTGCTGCTTAGAGTTGTCTCCCGTATCCTGGGTTATTACGTTCCGGGGCTTACCGAAATCACCGGCTATCTGATGGCTGCTTCGGGTGGCTTCGGTATGGCTTATGCCTTTCACAAGAACAGCCATATTCGCGTTTCGATGGTGATCGATAGGTTGGGCGAGAAGGGTCATGCGTTGTTGAACCTCGCGTGTTTGGCAATGGCGTGTCTGATCGTGGGCTATCTCGCCAGTTATCTGATCGATATGACTCGCGTTTCCTACCGCTTCGACGATATCAGCAGCGGCGATGACAGAATCAAGCTTTGGATGCCGCAGTCCCTGGTGGCGTGCGGCTTTGCCGCCTTCTTCGTGTGCCTATGCCACTATCTGGTCATGACGTTAGCCGAGGCCGTGCATGTCGTGTCGAGACGCAATGGAGAGGGCCTATGAGCGAAGTCTTATCGGTTGCTGCCCTGATCATCTCTCTGCTGCTAATGCTGGCTGGCGGGGTGTGGGTCGGCGTCACGCTGCTGGGTGTCGGCGCCTTGGCCATGATGCTGTTCACCAGCCGGCCGTTCGGGGACGCGATGGCGACGGCGGTATGGTCCAGCACTTCCGGCTGGAGCCTGGTTTCACTGCCGTTGTTCATATGGATGGGAGAGATTCTGTTCAGGACGCGACTGTCCGAGGACCTTTTCGCCGGCTTGTCGCCGTTGCTGCGGCGACTGCCTGGCGGGCTGCTGCATGTCAACATCGCCGGTTGTGCTTCCTTCTCCGCCATTTCCGGCTCTTCGGCGGCAACGTTGACAACGGTGGGCAAAATCTCGGTGCCCGAACTGGAGAAGCGCGACTATCCCGACTTCATGACCTACGGCACGTTGGCGGGGGCGGGGACCCTGGGGCTGCTGATTCCTCCCAGTATCGTCATGATCGTCTATGGAGTCGCCGTTCAAGAATCCATTGCCGATCTTTTCATCGCCGGCATCGTACCGGGCCTGCTGCTGACCTTGATGTTCGGTGTCTATATCTTCCTATGGGGCATGTTCACCGAGCAGGGTAAGCGGCTCAGGGAGCGGCCGGCTTCGTTGCGGGAGAAGTTGGAGGGCATTCGAAAACTGTTCCCGCTGGTGCTGCTGGTCGGTGTGGTGATCGGCTCGATCTATCTGGGCATCGCCTCACCCACGGAGGCGGCCGTCTTGGGTGTGCTGGGCTCCCTTGGCCTGGCCGTTTGGCAGCGTAAACTGTCCTGGCAGGTACTGGTGGCCTCGTTGGAGGGGGCTGTACGGACCTCGGCGATGATTGCGCTGCTGCTGGCCGGTTCCGCCTTTCTGACGCTGGGCATCGGTTTCAGCGGCATTCCCAACATGGTGGTGGCGTGGATATCGACCCTGGATATCTCGGTCATCGGGCTTATTTTCTCCTTGGTGGCGTTCTATATCGTGCTGGGATGTTTTCTGGATGGCATTTCGTCCATCGTGCTGACGATGGTGGTGGTGGAGCCGATTGCCAGGCATGCTGGCATCGATATGATCTGGTTCGGTATCTTCGTAGTGTTCGTGGCGGAAATGGCGATGATCACACCGCCGGTCGGGTTCAATCTGTTTCTTGTCCAGAATCTCACGGGCAAGGATCTGGGATTCATCGCCAAGGCGGCGCTGCCCATGTTCTTGATCATGTTTTTATGCCTTTGTATACTGATTTTCTTTCCCGATATTGCCTTATGGCTGCCCAGCCACATAAGAGGATAAGGCAATAACAATAATAACTTAGGTTAAATAAAAGCCAATGTCATGGCGCACCGGTGATGACGGCGCAGTGACACGAGGCTTCGTCACCTTCACCCTGGACGGAATATGAATATACGCCAACTGGAAGTGTTCGTTGCCGTCATGTCCGAGGGGGCGATAACGGACGCCTCGAAAAAGCTCTTCATTACGCAGCCTTCGGTGAGCAAGTACATCAAGCTGCTCGAGGAAGACCTGGGGTTTCCGCTCTTCGACCGCCAGGGCAACAAGCTGACGCCCACGGCTCAGGCCAGGGCGCTGTATGCGCAGGCGGAACAGCTTTATGTCGGGCTGGGCAAGCTCAATTCTTTTGTCGAGAGCATGAAGGCGCAGCGGGGTGGGCAGGTCTCCATTGCGAGCCTGCCCATGCTCTCGGCGAACTGGCTGCCGTGCGCCATTGCCGGCTACCTCAAAGGCAATCCGCTCGACTCCGTGTCGCTGCTGATCAATACTTCCGACTGGATCGTCGATTGCGTGGCTTCCCACCGGGTGGACCTGGGGCTGGGCATTCTCTTCAAGGAGAGCGTGGGGCTCGATGTCGAGCCGCTGATGAAGGTGCCTTTCGTCTGCGTCTTGCCCGAGGGACATCCCTTACAGGAAAAGGATGCCGTCACAGAAGAGGACTTGACGGGGGAATGCCTGATAACGTTGAGTAATTTCAACAAGTGGCAGTTGGAAATCGAAGCGCTGCTCGAAGCCCGCAAGATCGTTCCTAAAAGACAGATCAACGTGTTTTCCAGCCAGACCTCCTGTCAGCTTGCGGCAGCGGGCGCGGGGGTGGCGCTGGTGGACAAGATGACGGCGAGCTGCTTCGACGGCAAGGGGATCGTGATCAGAAGGTTTTTTCCAGAAATTTTTTTTGATATCAGCATGTTGACTTCATCCTACCGTTCGGGGCCGCCGTTGGTGGATGAAATCAAACGGCACCTGAAGACCCGGGTAGAGCCGCAATACGCGTCCGACTGACCACCCAAACACTGACAATACGACTTCTGCTTCGCTGGGCTCCGGCTCATCCTCAACTGGGGCTTTTGGTATACGACGCCTCTTGTCATCCATAGTGATCTTGACCTTTCCCCCAGAATTGGTCTAGTGCGGCTTCTGAACGAGCCACACTTATGGGTTGTTTTAGTACCCCCTTGGTGAGCTTTGCGCTTCTCATGCGTATCCGGCCGGTGAACACACCTTCCGCTGAGCCCCGACTTCGATGACGGTCGGTGGAATGAGCTTTCAATATTGGACATTGCGTGAGTTTCTGGGCGCTGTCTCATCAACTGGAAGCTTTTCCCATTATGTCTGTGTGGTCGAGTGATGAAGCAGCCGATCCGGGATTGACTGGCGCCCCCTTCAGGATTCGAACCTGAGACCTTCCCCTTAGGAGGGGGACGCTCTATCCAGCTGAGCTAAGGGGGCAACACGGCTGCGCATTATAAGCGCTTGTGTCGACGAGATAAACCGTTGGCCAGGGCGACGTTGCCCCGGGAGGGGCTAACCGGCATTATTCGAGTGTCCGATGGGGAAGGGGTGGCACATGGAGCTCGAAGAGTATCGCCGGTACGATGCGCTGGGCCTGGCCGAACTCGTACGCAAGCGCGAGGTGAGCCGCGATGAGGTATTCGACGCCGCCTGCCGTGCCATCGAACGCGACAATCCGCGACTGAGGGCGGTGGTGCGCACCCGTTTCGAGCGCGCCAGGGCCGAGGCGAACACCGTCGCACCCGACGCACTTTTTGGCGGCGTGCCGACATTGGCCAAGGACCTGCTGATGGCCATCAAGGGCGAACCGTTGGCTTTTGGCAGTGCCGCGCTGGCCGAGTGGAGACCGCCCCAGGACTCGACCCTGATCACCCGGCTGCGCCAGGCCGGCCTGGCCATTCTCGGCCAGACGGCCACGCCCGAACTGGGGCTGATGGGTATCACCGAGCCCCGCGCCTTTCCCCATCCTGCCAACCCCTGGGACGAGCGTCGCTCTCCCGGTGGCTCCAGTGGCGGGGCAGCGGCGGCGGTTGCCGGTGGGTTGGTGCCGCTGGCGATGGCCGGCGACGGTGGCGGTTCGATCCGCATTCCCGCCAGCTATTGCGGGCTGTTCGGTCTCAAGCCCTCGCGCGGCCGGGTGCCGCTGGGGCCTCTGCATGCCGAGGTGTGGCAGGGCGCCGTGGTCGAACATGCCGTAACCCGTTCGGTCCGGGACAGCGCGGCATTGCTCGACGCCACCAACGGCATGGACGAGGGCGCTCCCTATCCCATCAGGCGCGAACAGGGGTTCCTGGCCGCGCTGGAGCGCCCTCCCGGCCCGCTGCGTGTGGCGGCGTCGCTGGGCGAGCCAATGAGCAAACCGTTGGGCCGCGTGCTCGATCCTGACGTGCGCCTGGCGATGGAGCAGGCCGCCGCCAGGTTCGAAGGGCTCGGACACCACGTCGAATGGGCCGATCCGCCGGTCGATGGCGAGCGCCTGGCCAATGCCTATCTGTCGCTCTATCTGGGGCATCTCACCGCCGACCTGGTGTGGATTGCCCGCGAGACCGGTGTGCCTGTCACGCGTCTAGAGGTCGAGCCTTCTACGAAAGCCATTGCCCGGCTCGGCCGGCATCTTCCGGTGCGCGACTATGAGCTGGCCAAGCGTGATTGGAACGCGATGGCACGTGCCATGGGGGCTTTCCATCGCCGCTACGACGTGTTGCTGCTGCCGGTCGCCACGGCGCCTGCACCACGCCTGGGCGAGCTTTATCCACCCCGCGCGCACGAGCGCTTGATGTCGTTGCTGGCGATCCCCGGCCTGGCCAAGCTGGCGCTCAAGGCGGGCATGCTCAAGCACCTGGTGCGTGATGCCCTGGCCCGCACGCCCTTCACTCAACTGGCCAACCTCACCGGGCAGCCGGCCATGTCGCTACCGCTGCACGTCACGCCGGATGGCTTGCCCGTCGGCGTGCAGGTGCTCGGAGCCATGGGCGACGAGCGCCGCCTGCTGGCGCTGGCGGCACAGGTCGAGGCCGAGGTGCAGTGGGGCCGGTACCTGCCCAGGCCCATGCAAGACAGGTAGAATGCCTGCCACACACCTAAGCCGTACGCCATGATCGAATCTTCCCCTCTTTCACCGGCCGGTGACCGTCATTTCGATGGTCTGGCCGAAAAATTCGCCGGCAGTCTCTATGGCGGGCCGCGCGGTGCGCTGCGCCTGGCCATGCTCGATGCGTTGCTGCCGGAAATGCTCGATCTCGACGGCCAGCCGTTGCTGGACGTGGGTGGTGGGCTGGGGCAGCTCTCCGCCTGGTTCGCCCAGCGCGGCCACGCGGTGACCCTGCTGGAGCCGGCCGGGGATATGCTCGACCAGGCCCGGCAGATGCTCGATAGCTTGCCGGTGAGCTTCGTACAGGCACCGCTGCAGGCACTGCCGGAGCGTGCTGCCGGGCCCTGGCCGCTGGTTGCCTGTCACGCCGTGCTAGAGTGGTTGAGCGACCCCCGCGCGGCCTTTGCCACCCTGGCGGAGAGCCTCGCTCCCGGCGGCCAGCTCTCGCTGATGGTGTTCAACCGCGATGCGCTGCGCTTTTCCAACGTGGTGAAGGGCAACCTGCAGAAGGCGCTGGACGACCGCCTCGAGGGCACCGGCAAACGCCAGCGGCTGACCCCCATCTCGCCGCTGTGCCATGAGCAGATCGTCGCCTGGAGCCGTGAATGCGGGCTGTCGATTCGTTCGGTGGCGGGCATTCGCATCTTTCATGACTACCTGCGTCATCCGCCGACCAGTGAGGCCGATTGGCAGCGCCTGGTCGCACTGGAACACCGCTACTGCCAGGAAGAGCCTCACTGGCGCCTGGGCCGCTACCTGCTCTATACGCTGGTGCAGGAGGAGCGCACGCCCGAGGAGAAAGCCCGATGAGTGCCGAGACGTCGGTCTGCCAACTGCTCGAGCGTCAGGACTGCGACTATCGCGGTTGGCTGTGGGTGGCGCCGCCGCGGGATGCCTGGCTCGAGACAGGAGCAGGCAGTGTGCTCAGCGCCGATCATGGCGTGCTGGCGGCCTGGCGGGAACGTGGCCGCCCGGCTTTTTCGCCGTTCGATGCCGGCTCCGTCAATGAGCCACCCGGGGCAGTGCTGTTCTGGCCCAAGGCCCACGCCCTGGGCGAATGGTGGCTGCTATGGCTATGTGCCAATTTGCCGTCGGGTACGCGCCTGCAACTAGTGGGGGAGAATCAGGGCGGCATCAAGCGCGTGCTCAAGGTGCTGGCGGCGCTGGGGCTGGGCTGTCGCAAGCTCGATAGCGCGCGGCGCTGCATTCTGTTCGAGACGCGCCTTGGCAATGTCGGCATCGATCCGGATGCGGCCTGGACCACCTTCGAAGCCGAGGGACTGACGCTTGCCAGTCATCCCGGCGTATTCGGCCACGGCAAGCTGGACGAGGGCACCCGTCTGCTGCTCGAGCGGCTCGAGGCCGAACTGCCAGCGCCCAACAGGGCGAAGGAAGTCCTCGACATGGGTTGCGGCGATGGCATTCTCACTGCCTGGCTGGCCCGCCGTGGTCATGCCGTGACGGCGGTGGACGTCAACGCTTTCGCTGTGGAGGCGACCCGGCGCACCCTGGCGGCCAATGGGCTGGAGGGGCGGGCCGTGGCCAGCGACGTCTACTCGGGGCTCGGCGAGAGTCGCTTTGCCGCCATCGTTAGCAACCCGCCGTTTCACCAGGAGCGCAGCATCGATTACGGCCCTGCCGGCCGCCTGATACGCGAAGCGCCGAAACACCTGCTGCCGGGCGGAGTGCTGCTGCTGGTGGCCAATGCCTTCCTGCCCTATCCGGACCTGCTCGAGAGCGCTTTCGGCGGCTTTCAGATTGTTGCCGATGACCGCCGGTTCCGGGTTTATTGGGCGCGGTTGGCTGAGTCCCGATAGGCGATATCGATGATGATATAAGTGGTATCGCCTGCCGGTGCCTTTACCGTGACTTCGTCGTCCAATGCCTTGCCCAGCAGCGCCTTGGCCAGCGGGGCGTCGACGCTGATCCAGCGCTTGCCGGTATCGGTTTCGTCATGGCCGACGATGCGGATGCACAGCTCTTCACCCTCCTCGTCCTCGAGGGTGACGAAGGCGCCGAAATAGACCTTGTCGGTATCCGCCGGCAGGCGGTCCACCACCTGCAACTCGTCGAGCCGCTTGGTCAGGTAGCGGATACGCGCGATGACCCGGTTGAGCTCCTTCTTGTTGTAGGTGTAGTCGGCGTTCTCGCTGCGGTCGCCTAGCGCTGCGGCTTCGCCGACCTTGGCCGAGAGAGCGGGGCGCTTGACCCGCGAGAGGTGATCGAGAATGCCGCGCAGGCGCTCGGCCCCCTCGGCGGTGATCAAGTTGCTCTTGGGTTCCTGGCGCGGGTCCTTGGCGGGATCGCGCCAGCGCGTCATGTTGCGGCCCTTCATGGCGTTACGCTCCTACGTGCTTGCGGCGAGTGCGTTCTTACGACGAGAAAGGCAACATACGTCATTGTTGGCCCGTGAGCCAGAAGCCGTCGAGGCTCGGGCTGGCGAATCATTCAAACGTTCGTTACATTGCCGGGAGCGGTGCCACGCCGCTGCCGAGAATCCGTCAGCCAATAACAAGCGAATGAAGAAAGGAGTCTGGACATGTTACGACGTCAGCTCATCGGTGCCGCCCTGGGAGTCGGCCTTCTGCTTGCACCGTTTACCGGCGCCCTAGCCTGGGAAAGCGAAGTCGAGGCGCTCAAGCAGCGCTGGGAACAGATCGCTACGCAGCGGGCAGAAGGCCAGCGCCGCGCGGCGTTGCAGTCGCTCGCCGAGGAGGCGGAGCTGCTGGTGGAAGCGAACCCCGGCATCGCGCAGCCGCTAGTCTGGTACGGCATCATCGAGGCGTCGCATGCCCGCGAGCGCAGCGGCTTGGGTGCCCTGGGCAGTGCCCGCTCGGCGCGCGATGCGCTGGAGCGTGCCATCGAGATCGATCCCCAGGGAGGCAACGGCTCGGCCTACGTCACGCTGGGGGCGCTGTACGATCGCGCGCCGGGCAGGCCCATCGGCTTCGGCAATAGCAGTACGGCCGAGCGCATGTTCCAACAGGCCCTGCAGATCCGCCCCGATGGCATCGACGCCAACTTCTACTACGCCACCTTCCTCGAAGACGAGGGGCGCCGTGAGGAGGCGCGTGAGCACGCCCAGCGCGCCGTCGACGGCACCGCTCGCGAGGATCGCCAGGCTTCGGACGAGGCGCTGCGTCAGCAGGCCAGATCGCTGCTCTCCCGGCTGTGATGCCTTCCCTCCCCATGCGCCTCGTCCATGAGGCGCATGGTAGCGACAGGTAGCGGTTGGCATGATCGGCCCCGGTCACCATAATAGTCGCCATTCGCAGACTCGGAGGCCTGCATGACCGATAATTCCGATCGCGGCCAGGATACCGCCCAGCTTCCCGGCTTCGGCGCTGCCGATGTCGACCTGGTGGAGCGCCGCTCCCTGCACCAGGGCTTCTTTCGCCTGGACGAGGTCCGTCTGCGTCATCGCTTGTTCGAAGGCGGCTGGAGCGCCGAAATGGTACGTGAAGTCCACGTGCGCCACGATGCCGTAGGCGTGCTGCTCTATGATGTCGAGCGCGACTGCGTGGCGCTGGTGGAGCAGATTCGCGCCGGTGCGCTGGACGATCCAGAGTCGCCGTGGAAGCTCGAAATCGTCGCCGGGCTGGTGGAGGCCGGCGAGAGCGCGGCCGAGGTGGCGCGCCGCGAGGCCATGGAGGAGGCCGGCTGCGATGTCACCGAACTGATCGAGCTGCACACTTATTATCCAAGCCCAGGCGCCTGTACGGAGCGGGTGACACTGTTCTGCGCCCTGGTCGACTGCGATGGGCTGGGTGGCGTGCATGGCCTGGACGAAGAGCATGAGGATATCCGCGTTCACGTGCTACCGTTTAAGCGTGCCTGGGAACTCTTGCTGGCCGGGCGACTCGACAATGCCATGTGTCTGATCGCCTTCTACTGGCTAGCGGCGGAACGGGCATCACTACGAGCAAGGGGGTAGCGTGGCAAGAACCGCCTACGTCACCGATCTGAAGAGCCTGCAGGGGGAATGCAGCGCCAACTACCTGCGCCTGACGCGGCTGATGGGCGGCCTCGGGATGGGCGAGACGCGCGAGTTCGAGCTGTCTGGCCAGCGTGGCTGGTTCGGTACCCTGTGGTTGACGGTGCTGGAACAGGCGCCCTATACCACCATTGCCCGGGTCAGCCAAAGCGGTTTGATGGATGCCGTCATCGAGCCCCCACGCATGCGCGTGCATCTCTACCACGACGTACGCATGGCCGAGGTCACCGACTTTCAGCGCGAACGCCACTTCAGCGGGCGCTATCGCTATCCCAACGTGCGCATGCACCAGCCCGACGAAAAGCTTCAGCTCAACCGTTTCCTCGGTGAGTGGCTGGCCCATGGCCTCGAGCATGGGCATCCTACCAACCTGACGGAACTGCCGGGATGATGCGTCTGGTACAGCTCACCGATTGCCACCTGCACGCCGACCCCAAAGCCCGTTCCCGTGCCGGCTTCCCACTGTGCCAGTTGGAATCCGTGGTCGAAGCGGTGCGGGCTACGCGCCCCGACGTGGTTCTCGTCACCGGCGACATCAGCCAGGACGAGACGGCAGCCTCCTACCAGCATGCCCATCGTGTCCTCTCGACGCTCGAGTGCCCCTGGTTCTGGCTGGGCGGCAACCACGACCAGCCCGGGCTGATGGAGGAGATCAGGGGCTTCCATGATGTCATCGACCTGGCCAACTGGCGGCTATTGACCGTGAATACCTGGGTTCGGGGGCAGGCTCATGGCGAGCTGGGTGAGGCACGCCTGGGGCAACTCGCCGAGCGTCTCGCCGAGGACGAACGGCCGACCTTGCTGGCGATGCACCATCCGCCGCTTGCGGTGGGCTCGGCCTGGATCGACGAGATCGGGCTCAAGGATCGCGACGCCCTGTGGGAGATGCTGTCCTCCTTCCCGCAGGTCAGGGCGATTCTCTGCGGCCACATTCACCAGGCCTTTGCCGGGCGGCAAGTACTCGAGCATGGCGAAGTGCTGGTCTACGGCTGCCCTTCGACGACCGATCAGTTCCTGCCCGGCTCTGAGGGCTTCGCCATCGACGAGGCATCGCGTCCCGGCTACCGGATCTTCGACCTGCGCGGTGAGGAGTGGCTGACCTGGGTCGAGCGTGTCGATCTGTGAGCTTCGATTCTTTTTTGGTCTAAAAAGATAGGTAATCATTCTTTTACGTTATTATCGGCCCAAGGTTACCCTGTGCGCATGATCCTACTTGCCCTTCGTCATGCGAGGTATCCGGGCCGATGACCAGTCTTCACGCTCCCGAGCACAAGCCGGCAGCTCCGGCTTCCGACTCGCCGGCCTCCCTGTCGCCGCGTCGGCTGACCCATCTTCAGCAGTTGGAGGCGGAGTCGATCCATATCATCCGTGAGGTGGCCGCCGAGTTCCGTAACCCGGTGATGCTCTATTCCATCGGCAAGGACTCCTCGGTGATGCTGCACCTGGCGCGCAAGGCCTTTTTCCCCGGGCCGCCGCCGTTCCCGCTGTTGCACGTGGATACCACCTGGAAATTCCGCGAGATGATTGCCTTCCGCGACCGCATGGCTGCCGAGGTCGGCATGGAACTGCTGGTGCATACCAACGAGGAAGGGCGGGCTGCGGGCATCAACCCCTTCGATCACGGCTCCAGCGGCTATACCGACGTGATGAAGACCCAGGCGCTCAAGCAGGCATTGGACAAATACGGCTTCGACGCCGCCTTCGGCGGTGCCCGCCGCGACGAAGAGGCCAGCCGTGCCAAGGAGCGGGTGTTCTCGTTCCGTGACAAGTTCCACCGCTGGGACCCCAAGAACCAGCGTCCCGAGCTATGGAATCTCTACAACGCCCGGGTCAACAAGGGGGAGTCGATCCGTGCTTTCCCGCTCTCCAACTGGACCGAGCTGGACATCTGGCAGTACATCTACCTGGAGCAGATCCCCATCGTGCCGCTCTACTACGCCGCCCCGCGCCCGGTGGTGGAGCGCGACGGCATGCTGGTGATGGTCGACGACGAGCGGTTGCCGCTCGTCCCCGGTGAGGTACCCGAGGAGAAGTGGGTGCGCTTCCGCACGCTGGGCTGCTACCCGCTGACCGGTGCGGTGGAGTCCAGGGCCGACACGCTACCCGAGATCATTCAGGAGATGCTGCTGACACGTACCAGCGAGCGCAGCGGCCGGGCCATCGACCACGACCAGGCGGGCTCGATGGAGAAGAAGAAGCGCGAGGGATACTTCTAATGTCACATCAATCTGCAATGATCGCCGAGGATATCGAAACCTACCTCCGCGAGCACGAGAACAAGGACCTGCTGCGCTTCATCACCTGCGGCAGTGTCGACGACGGTAAGTCGACCCTGATCGGCCGGCTGCTGCACGACTCCAAGATGATCTTCGACGAT
Organism: Billgrantia zhangzhouensis; assembly: GCF_021404465.1. Taxonomy (GTDB): domain Bacteria; phylum Pseudomonadota; class Gammaproteobacteria; order Pseudomonadales; family Halomonadaceae; genus Halomonas; species Halomonas zhangzhouensis. Next base: position 92,644 of record NZ_JABFTT010000007.1, read on the forward strand.
CACCTGGCGGCATTGACCCGCGACTCCAAGAAGAGCGGCACCACCGGCGATGCCGTGGACCTGGCGCTGCTGGTCGATGGCCTGCAGTCGGAGCGTGAGCAGGGCATCACCATCGACGTGGCCTACCGCTTCTTCTCCACCGACAAGCGCAAGTTCATCATCGCCGACACCCCGGGGCACGAGCAGTACACCCGCAACATGGCTACCGGGGCCTCCACCGCCAACCTGGCGATCATCCTGATCGATGCCCGCTACGGTGTGCAGACCCAGACCCGGCGCCATAGCTTCATTGCCGATCTGCTGGGCATCAAGCACTTGGTCATTGCGGTGAACAAGATGGACCTGGTGGGCTTCGACGAGGCGCGCTTCGACGAGATCGTCGCCGACTACCGGCGCTTTGCCGAGCAGCTCTCGGTCAAGGATCTGCATTTCGTACCGATGTCGGCGCTGGAAGGGGACAACGTGGTCAACCGCAGCGACCGCACGCCCTGGTACCAGATCGACGGCAAAGCAGGGCCGGCGCTGCTGGAACTGCTGGAGTCCGTGGAGGTGAGCCGTGACCGTAACCTGGCTGACCTGCGCTTCCCGGTGCAGTACGTCAACCGGCCCAACCTCGACTTCCGTGGCTATGCCGGTACGCTGGAGGCCGGTGTGCTGCGCCCCGGCCTGGCGATCAAGGCGCTGCCCTCGGGCAAGAGCAGCCGCATCGAGCGGGTCGTCACTTTCGATGGCGACCTGGAGGCGGCGTGGCCGGGTCAGGCCGTCACCGTGACTCTCGAGGACGAGATCGATATTTCCCGCGGCGATTGGATCGTGGCGGAGGATGCCGACGTCACCCTGACCAATGCCTTCGATGCCGATATCGTGTGGATGCACGAACAGCCCTTGGCACCAGGCCGGCAGTACGACATCCGCCTGGCCGGGCGTTCGGTGGCCGGGCGCGTGAGTGCGATTCACCACCAAGTCGACGTCAACACTCTGGAGCGGCATGAGGCCAACTGCCTGGAGCTGAATGCCATCGCCCGCTGCCGGCTCGAGCTGACCGCCGAAGTGTCGCTCGACGCCTACGATCAGAGTCCGGGTACTGGCAGCTTCATCGTCATCGACCGGCTCTCCAACGTGACCGTAGGGGCGGGCATGGTGCGCAGCGCAGCCGAGGCGACAGGGCAGGCACAGGGCGAGGTCGACTGGGCCGCCTTCGAACTCGATCTCAATGCACTGATTCGCAAGCATTTCCCGCATTGGGAGGCCAGGGACGTGCGCGGTCTCTTGCGCTAGGGAAGCCTGAACAAATACCTGCGCGAGCGAACCGCTGCGCTATAGCCGCCATCCCTGGCGGCTACCCTTCAGGCCAGCCTGAAGGCTGTTCAAATTCGTTCCCGACGAATTTGTGGGCGGTGCTTCCCTGCGAGAGTTTGGCCAAGTGATTCGTAGGTAGTTGATATTGTTGCCACATCCTCCACACTAGGGACAGGGCTCGGCGCTTGCCGGGCCCTGTCGAGTAGTGTCAGGGAGGAGACATGCCGTACTGCCAGGATCGGCCGATAGCGCAGCGTTCGAAGGGCCCACAGCAAGCTGGCACACCGCAGGAGGGCGAATGACGGGGTTCGTCAGGCGTCTTCTGCGCATTGCCGCCCGCCCGATGAGGCAAGACCGCGGGCGTGGCGGTTACGTGGTGCATCCCTACCGTGGCTACGGTTCCCGTCATGAGGCGTTCCTCATGGGGCGGGTATTCAAGCAGGCCGCGCTGGGCGAGGTGATCCCGCGCTACGGTATACTGCGCGATCTTGCCGACATCGTTCGGCGTATCTTTCGCCACGGGCTCCCCGAGGTGACCGTCGAAGTGACGCTGGGAGAGAACGTCACCACCGTGACGACCGACCGCGACGGCTACTTCGACGTACACATGCCGCTGACGCATCCTCTGCCGCAGGATAGTGCCTGGCATCATGCCGAGCTGCACGTGGTGTTGCCGGACATCGAGCCGGTACAGTCGTTCACCGAGGTCTATATCCCCCCGGCCGAGGCCGACCTGTTGGTGATCAGCGACATCGACGATACGGTGATGTACACCGGGGTGGCCAACAAGCTGCGCATGCTGCATCGCCTGTTCGTCAAGCAGGCGCACCAGCGCATGGCCTTTCCTGGCGTGGTGGCTCTCTACCAGGCGCTGCATGTCGGCAGCAGCGGCAAGGCCAGGAGACCCATTCTCTACGTCTCGCGCGGGCCCTGGAGCATCTACGAGATGCTGGAGGAGTTCTTCCAGCTCAATCGCATTCCGGTCGGGCCGATCCTGTTTCTACGCGAGTGGGGTATCTCTTGGCGCAAGCCCTGGCCGCGCCGAGCCGAGGATCATAAGTACGACCTGATCCAGCACATGCTGGCGATGCGTGACGAGCTGCCTTGCGTGCTGATCGGCGACAGCGGCCAGCACGATCCCGAGGTCTATGCCCGGATCGTGCACGAGTATCCCGAGCGGATCCGGGCGGTCTACATTCGCCGGGTGGAGCGCCGGCCCGAGCGCGAACGTGCGATCGATGCACTGCGCGAAGAGATTCGTCATACCGGCTGCGATCTGGTGCTGGCCGAGGACAGCCTTGCCATGGCCGAGCATGCTTTCACCCAGGGGCTGATCGCCGAGGAGGGGCTCGAGTGGGTGCGTCAGGCGTCGCGTTCATAGTCGGATCTGATGCTGCTCCAGGTGCGACTCCATCGCTTTGACGGGTTGCAAATTCGTTATTCTGTGTGTCGATTTCTTGCGTTTTTCGCTTTTATCCTGCGCCGGACGCAAGGGCTTCGTTAATTTCTCGTTGAGGTCCGCTACGTTTCAGAGAGGTACTTGCATGACCACGATCGTATGGGATGGGACTACGCTGGCGACGGATTCGCTGATCAGTGTCAACGGCTCAACCTACAACCATGCGCAGAAGCTGTTCCAGCTCGACAACGGCGAGTGGGTGGCCTTCGCCGGCGAGCAGCAGGAGTGGTGGGAGGTCATGGAGTGGCTCAACGCCGGGGCGCCACGTAATGACAAGCCGCATGTGACGCGGGTCGAGATGATCCTTGCCGGGCCCGATGGTGTCTTCGAGATGTTCAACAAGCTGGTGCGCATCCCGGTCAAGGGGCCTGTTGCCTATGGTACCGGCTGGAAGTGGGCGCTGGCCGCCATCGATCATGGCAAGAATGCCATCGAGGCGGTGGAGTATGCCAAGACGCGGGACCACGATAGCGGCGGCGAGGTGCAGTCCGTTACGCCTGTGACCAGGGCCGGAGTGCCCTTCGAGACGTTGATGCGGGACGTCGAGGCGGAACCGGAACCCGCGACGACCTGATATCGGCTAGTTCTCTCCTGCAGCCCCGGCCATCGGCCGGGGCTGCTGCGTTTGGGGGGGAGTGTCAAGGTGCCAGCAATACCAGCGGTGAGCCATCGGCTTGACGGCAGGCTACCAGCTCGGCCTCGAAGACCCGGGCCAGGGTGCGGCCGTCGAGCACTTCGTGCGGTGCGCCTGCGGCAATGCGGCGCCCGCGCTCCAGCAACCAGACGCGATGGGCATAGCGTGCCGCCAGATTGAGATCGTGCAGCACGCAGGCAATGGCCAGCCGATGTTCCTGTGCCAGGCGACGCAACAAGCGCATCAGGCGCTGCTGCTGGCCGATGTCCAGGGCGCTGGTGGGTTCATCGAGCAGCAGCACGCGGCCCGGTGAATCCTCTGTGCTGTGCCCCAGACCCAGTTGGCACAGTGCCCGTGCGATCATCACCCGCTGGGCTTCGCCCCCGGAGAGGCCCAGGGCGCCACGCTCGGCGAACGCCTGGAGATCGAGCAAGTCCAGCGCCTCATCGACATCGGCCGGCGAGGCCTCGCTACCCAGCGCCACCAGCTCACGCACCGGCCAGTCGAAGCCCAAGGTTAGCGTCTGCGCCACCAGGGCGCGGCGTCGGGCCAGTGCGGCAGAATCCCAGCGATGTAGTGGCGTGCCGTCCAGGCAGACGCTGCCCTCATCCGGGCGGCGATAGCCCGACAGCAGCGACAACAAGGTGCTCTTGCCGGCCCCGTTGGGGCCGACGATGGCAAGTAATTCTCCCGGGATGAGGCAGTCGCTGAACGGCGTGAGCGCTGGCGCCTTGGCAAAACCGGCGTCGGCCAGGGTCAGCATGGGACTCTCCGCTTGAGCAATAGCCACAGGAAGTAGGGTCCACCGAGCAGGCTGGTGAGCAGTCCCACCGGGATCTCGGCCGGGCTCGCCAAGGTACGCGCCAGAGTATCCGCCACGATCAGCAGCAAGGCACCGCCTAGCATCGAAGCGGGCAGCAGCAACCGGTGCCCTGGCCCCAGCCACAGGCGCAGGCAGTGGGGTACCAGCAGGCCGAGAAAGCCGATGATGCCCGCCAGTGCCACGCATAGCCCCACGCCCAGCGCCGTGGCCAGTACCACGCGGCGCTTGAGGCGTGGCGCGTCGAGTCCGGCAGCGTGGGCGGTCAGCTCGCCGAGCTGCAGCAGATCGAGCCCACGAGCGCAGCGCAGCAGCCACCATAATGCCGGCGGAATGCCAATCAGCGCGCCCAGGGTGGCGCTCCACAGCGCATGGGAGAGGCTACCCATGCCCCACAGGCTGAGCTGGCGCAACTGCTCGTCGCTGGCGATGAAGGCCATCACGCCACCCATGGCGCCTGCCAGGGTATTGATCGCCAGGCCCGCCAGCAGCAGGGTGAAAAGGGCCTCCTGGCCTTGCTGACGCTGGCCTAGGGCGAACACCAGCACGCATACGCCCAAGGCACCGAGGAACCCGGCCAGGAATTGACCATAAAGTCCATAGCTGCCGGCGGCGCCATCCAGCAGCACGATCCACAGCGCCACGGCGAGCCCTGCGCCGCTGGCCAGGCCCAGCAGGGTGGGGTCGGCCAGCGGGTTGCGAAACAGCCCCTGCATGGCTGCGCCGCTGCCGGCCAGCATGGCGCCGACCAGGGCTGCCAGGAGCAGACGCGGTAGACGCAGTTGCCACCACACCTTCCAGGCCAACGGGGTGGGCCACTCGCCGAGCAGTACCCTGGGTGAGAGCCCGGCGCTGCCGCTCATGGCCGCCACCAGCAGCGCCCCCAGCACGGCCAGGCTCAGGATGAGAAGCACCCGAGCGGGCGGAAAGACCCCGCCGTGCCGGCCTGATGCTGCGGCGATTCGCCGTTGAGGGAGGGCGGCGGCACGGCTCATGATGTTACCCTCCAGCAGTCCCCCTCGTGGGCGGCATCCGTGACAGCGGAACGCAACGCCAAATGCAGGGCCTTCAACGTGGCGGGCGTGCGCGGGCCGAAACCGAGCAGCGCCTGGTCGTCGCATACGACCAGGTTGCGCTCGTGTCCTGCCGGCGTCATGGCCAAGCCAGGCAACTGCCACAGCCGTGCCTCGCCGCCGATGCCCTCGAGCCCGCTGCGGGTGGCGATCACCACCTCTGGGGCTACATCCACCAGGGCTTCCGCGCTCACCGCCTTGTAGCCGTTGAAGCTGGCGAAGGCATTGCGTGCCCCGGCTGCCTCGATAACGGCTTGACCGGCGGTGCCGCGCCCCGCTGCCATGGGCGTCATGCCGCTATGGCTGAGCAGGAACATGGCGCTCGGCCCGGGCCCTTGTGTCGTCTGGCGCTGCGCCTCGAGCGTGGCGAATTCCGCCTCGATCTCGCTCACCAAGGTATCGCCAGCGTCATCGCGACCGATGGCACTGGCCACCGCCCGGACCTTGGCAGGTAGTGCTGCAAGGTTCGCGCCTTGCTCGATGCGCACCACTTCGACACCGACGGCCTCGAGTTGGGCCAGCACTTCCCGCGGGCCGGCGGCGGCACCAACGATCAGCCGCTCGGGGGCAAGCGAGAGAATGCCCTCCGCCGCCAGTTGCCGCAGGTAGCCCACCGAAGGCAGAGCAGCGACGCGCTCCGGATACTGACTGGTGTCGTCACGTCCCACCACTCCTTCGAGCGCATCGAGCGCGGCAAGGATCTCGGCTACGTCGCTGCCGATTACCACGGTGCGTGGCGGTGCGGCAGAAGCCTGCATGTGCACCATCAGCATGGCCAGGCTGGCCAGCCAGGGCAGCCAGGAAGGGAGTCTCATGCTGCGGCCTCTCGGGCGTCGAGTTCGTCCAACAGCTGACGCCATTCGCTCCGCTCGGGCTGGCCCTCGCGGCGTTCGGCGAAGATCTGCAGCACCAGCCCGCCCTGGGCATCGAACGCTTCCAGGCTGGTGACGCCACCGTCGCGATTGGGCTTGTGTACCTGCCACACGCGGGCGATGTTGGCGTCGTCCAGGTGCAGAGTGAAATCTTCGCTGAACAGGTTGAGCCAGCCGCGCATGCGCTGTGGTGCGGGAATTCGTCCGGTGCGGATCTGCACGCAACCGGGGCTGGCGACGAACAGCATCAACGGCAGGTGGTTTGCCGCGGCATTGGACAGCGCTCGTCCACAAGCCTCGGGCCGCAGGGCTCGGGTGAAGCGTCCTTCCATCAGCGTGTTGGCTTCGTGACGGCGCAGCTCGTAGCGGCGCAGCAGGCCCAGGAACTGATGCACGTCGCTCATGCGCGCCCATTCGTCGGCGAGTGTGGGAGGCAGTGGCAGTGGCAGTGGCCGCGGCTGCGGCTGCGGTTCGACGAACTGAGTGAAGGCCGGCGTATCGGAGGTGCCCAGCGCTTCCAGCTCTTGCCATGCCGGAGATGCTTCTTTCGCCACAGAGAATACCTTGTGCAGAGCGATGCCATGGCGGTTGAAGACTTGCAGGCTCAGGCGCTCCGTGCTATCGCCGCCCGCTCTTGGCAGGCTATCTTGAATCAGGCAGGCCCAGTGCCACTGGGCAAGGTGCAGGCGCAGGTCGAGGCCGCCAGGGGCGAGCAGCAGGCCGGCCTGCTCCGAGCCGCGCAGTACGGGGTATTGCCCGTGCTGCTCAAGCACGGCGTGGCGTGAGCGGGTCAATGCCTTGACCTCGCCCAATTGGTGAAATCGCGATGCCAGTGCATGGGGCGACAGCGGCAGGGTGACTACGTCGCGGCCGAGACGGGCGGCCTGCAGCTCGCCCTCGCTGATTTCCAGGCGACGGGCGATCTCCAATGCCGGCAGGTGAGGGGAAGCGGCACGGGCAGCGCCCAGGGCTTCGAGAATGGCTTGACGGGTCTGGGTCGTTGCGTTCATTGATGTCTCCTTGTCACCACTGCAGGCTGACGTTGGCAAGCAGGCTGCGACCATCGCCGAGGCTGCCGTCGGGGCGGTACCACTCCTTGTCGGCGACGTTGCGCAGCTTGAGCGAGGCGGAAAGCTGCGGCGAGAGTTGCCAGGCGAGCTGCACGTCGTGCAGGCCGTAGCCGGGTAGCGCCTCGTCCTCGCCCCGTTTGTCGAAAGAACGGGCAAAGCGGCCGCGCCAGCCCAGGGTCAGGTCGGGGCCGACGAGGCGGTAATCGAGGCCGGTAAGCGCTTCCAGCGGGGTCAAACTGCCCAGCGGTTCGCCGCTGTCGCGGTCGTGTCCGCTGACTTCCGCCAGGCCCAGGAAGGCCGTGACAGGCGCGCCAGCAGGCGACCAGTCGAGGCGGGCATCAAAGCCCCACAGCTGTGCGCGACTGACGTTGACCGCCCGCGTGGTGCCGGCGAAGAGGTCGACTTCGGTATCGATGAAATCCTCGGCGCGGGTATCGAAGTAGCTGGCGCGCAGACCCCAGTCGCCGAAGCGCCAGGCCAGGCCGCTTTCCCAGCTCTTGCTGGTTTCCGGCTTCAAGTCGGGATTGGGCACCCAGAAGTTATCGGGCACGCAAACGAAGGGGCTCATGCAGAAGCCGCCGAAGTGGCGCTCGTCGGCATAGAGTTCGGAGAGGGTGGGAGCGCGGAAGGCCTCGGCATAACCGGTGTAGAGCATCAGATTGCCGCTGGGGCGCCAGGCCAAGCGCAGACGCGGAGAGAGGCGGCTTCTGTCGCTCTCGCGGCCTTGGCTGTCCTCGGCGCGGTAGCTGTCGTGACGGGCGCCGAGGCCGAGGTCGAACTCGCCGGCACCGCCCTGTTCGAGATAGCGGCCGACGGTGAGGGTATCGTCGAGATAGAGCGCGACATTGTCGATGTCCGCCTTGGGGAAGCCCGATGCCGTGCCGTCCGGGCGCTGAGTGGCTCGGCTTGCCTCGGCGCCGAAGGCCAGCGTCTGCGACAGCCAGCCGTGCTCCAGGCGATGGTAGCCGTCGCTCTGCATGCCCAGGCGCTCCAGGGTGCGCTCCGCCGCAGTCTCTGCGATATCCTGGCGGCTCAAGGTCAGTCGGGTGTCGACTTGCGTGGTCGAGGCCGGTGTCCAGCGATGCCCCAGTTGCAGGTTGTCGCTGGTGGTGTCGCGGTCGCGCAGGCTGCCTTCGACCACCAACTGTTGAGGGTTGGGTGGCTGGGTGGCGTCTTCGGCGTAGTGCTGCCAACTGGCGAACAGGCGATGATCGTCGCCGAGCTGCCAGCCGCCCTTGGCCAGCAGGCTGTTGAGGCTGGCATCCTCCGGCGTGGTCTGGCCGCCGGCGCGGCGGATGTCGCCAGATTCGCTGCGGCCCAGGGCCAGCAGGCCATCAAGGCTGCTGCCGTCGGCCAGGAGGTGCTTGCCGAACAGGCTCAACGTGGCACCGAGTTCGTCGCTGGCGGTGGCGCCGCGCAGCGAGAGCCGGGCGCCGCGGCTTTCACCGGGACGCAGCAGATCTTCGGCATCCACCGTTTCGAAGCTGATCACCCCGCCCATGGCGTTGCTGCCGTAGAGACTCGACAGGGCACCGCGGGCGATCTGTACTTCGCGCAGTAGTGCCGGATCGAGGAAGAAGTTGCCGAGGTGGCCGGTGTTGATGTCCTGGCGCACGCCGTCGAGGCGTACCAGTACGCCGTTCTTGTCGAAACCGCGCAGGCTCAGGGTCTGCCCGTTGCGTCGCCCCTGGCCGGCAACATGCAGGCCGGGCTGGTCGGCGAGAATGTCTTCGATACGCGAGGCGGTGCCAAGCGTGGGGTCGTACCGGTCGATCACGTCGACGATCAGCGGGGCGAAGAATGTGTCGGTGGGGGTGCGTGTGCCGGTGACGACCAATGGCGCCAACTCAGGTGTTGCGGTGGGCGGGTCGGCAGGCGTCTGGGCCAGGCCCAGCGGTGACACCAGGAGTAGCGCCAGGGCGCCGGTATGGTTCGTAGCTCGCTTCATGTTCCTGAAATCCCTTGTCGTATCAGGCGATGAGCGGCTGGCTGGGTGGCGTGGGCTACCTGGCTGGCGTTCTTTTCGTCGAAGTTATGAGATCGGTCGTCGGGTTATGAGGTCAGTATCAGTTTGCCGTTACGCGTTTCGCGCAATTGGTAACGCTTGCCGCGGTGCTCGATGATCAACTGGCCCTGTTCGTCGAGCAGCGCGCTGCTTTCGACGATGCCGGGCTTGCCCGGGCGCTCCTGCGGCGTGGCGGCCTGCGCGTGCGTCATGGTCGGGTCAGGGGAGGTTGCGCACATGGTGGTTGGCCTGGATGGTTGGCTGTTTCAAACGCGAATAATTATTGTTTTTGTAATGGCTGGCGTCAAGAGCCAACGCGACAGCATGAACCCGAAACGGGTACGCTACGTCCAATCCATGTCGCTTGAATGAGATGTCGTACGCCATGATCGTCGTTGTCATTGCCCTGCTGCTGGCCATCTTTGTGTTGCCTAATGCCTGGGCCAAGTGGGTATTGTCGCGTCATTCCCGCGGGCGCGACGACTATCCCGGTACCGGCGCCGAACTGGCCGATCATCTGCTGCGCCGCCTGGGCATTGAAGGGGTCAAGGTGGAGATGACCGAGCAGGGCGATCATTACGACCCGGAGACCCGCCGGGTGCGGCTCTCCCGCGAGCACTACGAAGGACGCTCGCTGACAGCGGTCACCGTGGCCGCCCACGAGGTAGGCCACGCCATCCAGCACCATGAGGGATATGCCCCGCTGATCGCCAGGGCGCGCATGGTGGGCGTGGCGCAGCGGGCCGAGAAGATCGGCGCGCTGTTGATGATGGCCGCCCCCTTCCTGTTCGTCCTGACCCGCCTGCCCGGGGGGCTGGCCATCGTGATTGCAGCAGCGGTGATCAGCTTCGGCACCGCGGCATTGGTGCACCTGGTGACCCTGCCGGTGGAGTTCGACGCCAGCTTCAACCGCGCCCTGCCGCTGCTGCGCGAATACGTGCCTCCCTACGACATGCCCGGCGCCCGCCATGTGTTGACCGCCTGCGCCTTCACCTATGTTGCCGCCTCCCTGGCGAGTGTGTTGAACCTGGGGCGCTGGCTGGTCATCCTCAGACGCTGACCCTTCCAAACCTTGAGCGTAAGCGGGAGCGGTTTCTAGAGTTCTGGGCTGTGCAAGCACCTGCGTCGCCAGGACGGGCGGGGCAAGGTGGTGGTGTGGGCTCACAACCACTTCAAGGCTTCGGTGGCCGATCAGTTCGACGCCGTTTTCCATCTCGACGAGACCCGCGCCGTGGAACCGTTCGACAAGGGTGAGCTGTGGCGGCCCGAGGAGGTGCCGGATACCTATCCGTTTGGCATCTAATCGGGCCGGTTGGCTAGGACCACCGCCCGCCGCGGCGCGGGATAGCCTTCGCGGGTGCGCGTGGGGTCGGCCGGGTCGAGGAAGTCGGCCAGCGACTGGAAGGTCATCCACTCGGTTGAGCGCTGCTCCTCCAGGGACGTGAACGCTTCGTCCACCACCCGCACGTTGGAGAAGCCGCAGCGCTCGAGCCACTGGCACAACGCCGCGGAAGAGGGCAGGAAGTAGACGTTGGGCATGGCGGCGTAGCGCTCGCCGGGCAGCAGCACCGTGGTCTCGTCACCCTCCACCACCAGCGTCTCGAGTATCAACTCGCCGCCGGGGCGCAGGGCATCCTTTAGCTGCAGCAGATGCTCCAGCGGAGAAGGGCGGTGGTAGAGCACGCCCATGGAGAACACCGTGTCGAAGAAATCGAGCCGCTCGGGCAAGTCCTCGATGCCCACCGGCAGGAAGTGGGTGCGCCCGCCGTCGGCATCGCCAACGAAGTGACGCAGCGCCTGGAATTGGTAATAGAAGCGTGGTGAGGGGTCGATTACCAGCACGAAGGCGGCACCGGCACCAGCCATGCGCCAGGCGTGGTAGCCGCTGCCGCCGCCCACGTCGAGCACCCGCCTACCGGTCAGCGGGGTCAAGTGGGGAGCGACTCGCTGCCACTTCCAGTCGGAGCGCCACTCGGTGTCGATATGAATGTCGGCGAGCCGGTAGGGGCCCTTGCGCCACGGCGCGAGCTTCCTCAGCAGGTTCTCGCACTGGCGGCGCCGGCTGTCGTCGAGGACGCAATCCACCGTCACGGTATCGACGTCCAACTGGACGTCGCGTGCCTCGGGCAGGGCGGGCAGCTTGGCTACCGCCTTCTCCCAGGCCGGCAGGTCGCCGTAGCGCTTGCGGTTGAGCCCGCGGGCCAACTGCTCCGGCAGACGGGCCAGCCAGCTATCCAGCCCTTGGTCGATAAAAGCACGGTAAAGAGGGCGCTGTTCAGGAGGAATCGCCACTTCAGGTCTCCTTGAGCGCGATCAGCGAGGCGAAGTTGAGGTACTGGAACCAGGTCAGCGAGCGCGAAAAGCCGGCCCGGGCCAGGCGTGCATGGTGGGCATCCAGGGTGTCCGGTACCAGCACGTTCTCCAGCGCCGTGCGCTTCTGGCTGATTTCAAGCTCGCTGTAGCCATTGGCGCGCTTGAAGTCGTGGTAGCGCTCCACCCGCCAGGCGTTGTCGCGCTCGTCGGGGTCGATCACCTTCTCCGAGAGCACCAGCACGCCGCCCGGTTCCAGTGCGGCGTATAGGCGTGCCAGCAGCGATTCGCGGTCCTCGGGGGGCAGAAACTGCAGGGTAAAGTTGAGAATCACCATGCCCGAGGGCTGGTAGTCGAGGGAGCGAATGTCCCCCTCCATGACCTCGATGGCGTGCTGGGGACACTCGGTTGCCAGTGTCTCGCGGGCGCGGGCGACCATGGCTGGTGAGATGTCCACCGCAGTGAGACGAAAAGCGTCAGGCGGCAGCTGGCCGGCCAGGGCCAGGCTGGCGGCCCCCAGCGAACACCCCAGGTCGTAGACATGGGCGCCGTGGCGCAGGTGGCGCCCGGCGATCAGCCCCAACATTCCCAGTATCTGGCCGTAGCCGGGTACCGAGCGGCGAATCATGTCGGGGAAGCAGGCTACGACGTGTTCGTCGAAGGAGAAGCGCGCCACCCGGTCCAGGGGTGTGGAAAAGATCGCGTCGCGATAAGATGCGTCACTCATGAGCAGGCCGGTAACGTGGAACAGGTCGGTATTCTACGCCTGCTGCCGGCTGGCTGCACGGTCGCTGTGCTCTGCCGGCATAGAGAGCGCCCGTGAGGCGCGGGCCTATGGATTTACAGGCGGATACAAGGCTAGCCTGTGGGCGAAGGACGTTTGCCCGACTTTCCTTGTGGGGACCGTCAACGAATGATGGCTCCCGCATGACGTCAAGGAGGATCGCTATGAATCATGTCCCCATCGACCAGACCGGTGCCTGGCAACGGCTGAAAGAACATGCCGAGGAGGTGCGCCCTACCCACCTGCGCGAACTGTTCGCCGATCAGGCGCGCGGCCGCGCCTTCACGCGGCGGGCAGCGGGGCTGACCCTCGACCTGTCGAAGCAGCGCTGGAATGACACCACGCTCGAGCGACTGCTCGACCTGGCTCGCGAGGCCGAGGTGTCGCAGCGAATCCAGGCGCTGCTGCGTGGCGAGCACGTCAACGTCAGCGAGGATCGACCGGCGCTGCACACGGCGCTGCGCCTGCCCGCAGACGCCTCGCTGGTCGTCGATGGCGAGGATGTGGTGCCCGGTGTACATGCCACCCTGGACCGCATGGCCACCATGGTCGAGCGATTCCACTCCCGGCAGTGGCGCGGTGCCACAGGAAGGCCGATTCATGACGTGGTCAATCTGGGCGTGGGGGGCTCCGACCTCGGCCCGCTGATGGTGACCCATGCGCTGGCCGACTTTCGGCCCACCGATGCGCACCACGTCGAGGTGCACTTCGCCTCGACCATGGATGGCTCCCAGCTTGCCGACTATCTCAAGCGTTTCAATCCCGAGACCACGCTGTTCGTGATCTCATCGAAGTCCTTCACCACCATCGACACCCTGTCCAACGCGCGTACCGCCCGCGACTGGCTGATGGCGCGCCTGGTCGAGGACGGCATCCAGGGTGTCGACGAAGAAATGGTGATGCGCCAGCACTTCATCGGAGTTTCGGCCAAGCCCGACAAGATGAGCGAGTGGGGCATCGCCGAGACCAACCAACTGTTGTTCTGGGAGTGGGTCGGTGGTCGCTATTCGCTATGGGGAGCCATTGGCCTGCCCATAGCGCTGGTGATCGGCATGGCCAACTTTCGCGAACTGCTGGCCGGCGCCCACGCCATGGACGAGCACTTCGCCCAGGCGCCCCTAGCCGACAACTTGCCGGTGCTGCTGGCTCTGGCGGGTATCTGGAACGTCAATTTTCTCGACATCCGCGCCCACTCGATCCTGCCCTACGACGGCCGCCTGGAACATTTCGCCGCCTACCTCGAGCAGCTCGAGATGGAGTCCAACGGCAAGTCGGCGACCCATGACGGCCGCCAGGTAAATTATGCCACCTGTCCGGTGCTATGGGGCCAGCTCGGTCCCAACGCCCAGCACGCCTTCTATCAGCTGCTGCATCAGGGCACCCAACCGGTGGTTTGCGACTTCATTGCCCCGCTCAAGCGCTACGACGATGTCGAGGACGCGGCGACCCGCGATCACCTCATGGCCCAACACCGCCTGACCTTGGCCAACTGTTTTGCCCAGTCGCGTCTGCTGATGCTGGGTGACGATGCCATCGATGAGCAGGGCGAGCGTCCCGGGCACAAGCGCTATCGCGGTAATCAGCCCTCCACTACGCTGCTGCTTGACCGTCTGACACCGGCTACCTTGGGGGCGCTGATCGCACTCTATGAGCATAAGGTGTTCATCCAGGCCACTATCTGGGGGATCAACTCCTTCGACCAGTGGGGCGTCGAGCTGGGCAAGCAGATCGCCGGCGAAACCGAGTGTATCCTGGCCGAGCGGCAGGGGCACGAGAAAATGGATGCCTCCACCCGGGCGCTGGTCGAGGCGGTATGGAGTGCTGAACGGGAGAACGAACGTTGAAGCAAGCGAGTAGCGAACGATAGGGAAGGGCTGGCAATGTATACAGTTCGTTCGGTATGCTGAGTGCGTCATTGGCTCCGCTGCCCGCCAGCGGCCTGCTGTACCTGCATGGCTTCAATAGTGGCTATGGTTCGCCCAAGGCAGCGCTGATGCGGGCCGCCTGTGCGAAGGTGGCGCTGCCCTGCGAGACGCCCCAGTTGCCGCATCGTCCTGCGGCCGCGCTGAAGATGGCCGAAGCGTTGCTGAAGGCGTTGGGGCCGCGTCCGCTGCTGGTCGGTAGCTCCATGGGGGGCTTTCTGGTCACTTGCCTGGCCGAACGCCGTGGGCTCCCGGCGGTACTGGTCAACCCCGCGGTGCGGCCGGCGCGGCTGGTGGAAGAGTGGGTAGGCGAGGTCTTCGTCAACGAGCATACCGGCGAGCGTTTCGTCATCGAGACGGCCCATCGCGAGGAACTGGTCGAACTGACGCCGCAGCGCGTGTGCCCCGAGCGCTACCTGCTGCTGCTGGGAACCGCCGACGAGACGCTCGATCCGGCGGATGCCTTCGCGCTCTACCGCGGCGCCCGGACCATCCTGCATCCCGGCGGCGATCATGTGTTCGGCATGCTGGAGAGCTACCTGCCGGCCGTGCTCGCCCATGGTGGACATTACCTGCCACCAGGGCGCGTGGTGACCGAAGTGCTGGAGCAATGACGCGGCCGGGCTTTCAGGGAAGGGGCAGGAAACCTGCAGGGAGCGCAATCGAATTCGTAATGGCTTTGGGATACGCATGACACAGTACAGTGCCAGCTCAATCGAAGTACTCTCCGGTCTCGATCCGGTGCGCAAGCGCCCCGGCATGTACACCGACACCACCCGCCCCAACCACCTGGCCCAGGAAGTCATCGACAACAGCGTCGACGAGGCGCTGGCCGGCCATGCCCGGGAAGTCACCGTGCGCCTGCTGGAGGACGGCGGTATCGAAGTGGCCGACGACGGCCGCGGCATGCCCATCGACATCCATCCCGAGCACGGCGTCTCCGGGATCGAGCTGATCCTCACCCGGCTGCATGCCGGCGGCAAGTTCTCTCAGTCCAGCTATCGCTTCTCCGGCGGTCTGCACGGCGTCGGGGTGTCGGTGGTGAACGCCCTGTCGCGGCGCCTGGAGGTCGAGGTGATGCGCGACGGCGCCCGCCACGCCATGGCCTTCGAGCATGGCGACAAGGTCTCGGAGCTGGCCGAGATCGGCAGCGTGGCCAAGCGCACCACCGGCACCCTGGTGCGCTTCTGGCCCGACGAGTCCTACTTCGACAGCCCCCGGCTTGCCATGGGCCGGCTCAAGCACCTGTTGCGGGCCAAGGCGGTGCTGTGCCCGGGGCTCAAGGTCACCCTGGTGGAAACCGACGGCGCCGAGAGCGTGTGGCAGTACGAGGACGGCCTGCGCGACTACCTGGCCCAGGCCACCGATGGCTTCGAGGTGCTACCGGCCTCGCCGTTGGTGGGCCACTTCGCCGATGACGAGCAGGCGGTGGACTGGGCGGTGCAGTGGCTCCCCGAAGGCGGCGAGACGCTGATGGAGAGCTACGTCAACCTGATCCCTACCCCACAGGGCGGTACCCACGTCAACGGGCTGCGCTCGGGGCTGCTCGAGGCGCTGCGCGAATTCTGCGAATACCGCAACCTGCTGCCGCGGGGCGTCAAGCTCACCGCGGAGGACCTGTGGGAGCGTGTCGCCTACGTGCTCTCGGTGAAGATGCTCGACCCGCAGTTCGCCGGCCAGACCAAGGAGCGCCTCTCCTCGCGCACGGTGGCGGCATTCGTCTCCAGCGTGGTGAAGGACGCCTTCTCGCTGTGGCTCAACCATCACGTCGACCAGGCCGAGGCGCTGGCCGAGCTGGTCATCAGCGCTGCCCAGCGGCGCCAGAAGAGCGCCAAGAAAGTGGCGCGCAAGAAGGTCACCGCTGGCCCCGCGTTGCCGGGCAAGCTGGCCGACTGCTCCGGCCAGGACCCAGCCCAGGGCGAGCTGTTCCTGGTCGAGGGCGATTCGGCCGGCGGCAGCGCCAAGCAGGCGCGCAACCGTGAGACCCAGGCGATCCTGCCGCTGCGCGGCAAGATCCTCAACACCTGGGAGGTCGACAGTCACGATATCTATGGCTCCCAGGAGGTCCATGACATCGCCGTGGCGGTGGGCATGGACCCGGGCAGCGATGACCTGACCCAACTGCGCTACCACAAGATCTGTATCCTCGCCGACGCCGACTCCGACGGCCTGCACATCGCCACGCTGCTGTGCGCGCTGTTCGTGCGCCACTTCCCGGCGCTGGTGGATGCCGGTCATGTCTACGTCGCCATGCCGCCGCTCTACCGCATCGACCTGGGCAAGGAGGTGCACTACGCCCTCGACGAGAGCGAGAAAGCGGCGATCCTGCGCCGCCTCGAGGGCAAGCGCGGCACGCCCAACGTGCAGCGCTTCAAGGGCCTGGGCGAAATGAGCCCGCTGCAACTGCGCGAGACCACCATGGCGGTGGAGACCCGACGCCTGGTGCAGCTTACCCGCGAGGTCGGCGACGGCACCATGGAGATGATGGACATGCTGCTGGCCAAGAAGCGCGCCGCCGACCGCAAGAGCTGGCTCGAAGATTATGGCAACCTCGCAGACATAGAGGTCTGATCCCCTTATGACCATGGATATCCAGGTGGCGGAGGGCGACGTAGAGCGCCTCTCGCTGCGCGAATACACCGAGAAGGCGTACCTCGACTACTCGATGTACGTCATCCTCGACCGGGCGCTGCCCCACATCGGCGATGGCATGAAGCCGGTGCAGCGGCGTATCGTCTACGCCATGCGCGAGCTGGCGCTGAACGCCAGCGCCAAATACAAGAAATCGGCGCGCACCGTCGGCGACGTGCTGGGCAAGTTCCATCCTCACGGCGACAGTGCCTGCTATGAGGCGATGGTGCTGATGGCCCAGCCGTTCAGCTACCGTTACCCGCTGGTGGACGGCCAGGGCAACTGGGGTAGCCCCGACGATCCCAAGTCGTTCGCGGCGATGCGCTACACCGAGTCGCGGCTCTCCAAGTTCGCCGAAGTGCTGCTCGCCGAGCTGGGCCAGGGCACCGTCGACTGGACCCCCAACTTCGACGGCACCATGAACGAGCCGGTGGTGCTGCCGGCGCGCCTGCCCCACGTGCTGCTCAACGGCGGCACCGGCATCGCCGTGGGCATGGCCACCGACATTCCGCCGCACAACGTGAACGAAGTGGTCGAGGCTACCTGCCACCTGCTGCGCCATCCCGAGGCCACCACCGCCGACCTGATGCAGCACCTGCCGGCGCCGGACTTCCCCACCGCGGCAGAGATCATCACTTCCCGCGACGACCTGCACAAGCTCTACGAGAGCGGTCGCGGCTCGGTGAAGTTGCGTGCGCGCTACACCATGGAGGAGGGCAAGGTGGTAGTTACCGCGCTGCCCTACCAGGTCAGTGGCTCCAAGGTACTCGAGCAGATCGCCGCCCAGATGCAGGCCAAGAAACTACCCATGGTGGACGACCTGCGCGACGAGTCGACCCACGAGGAGCCGACCCGGCTGGTGATCGAGCCGCGCTCCAACCGTGTCGACATCGAGGCGATGATGGCGCACCTGTTCGCCACCACCGATCTCGAGAAGAACATTCGCGTCAATCTCAACGTGATCGGCCTCGACGGCCGGCCGCGGGTGATGCCGCTGCCCGACATGCTCGGCGAATGGCTCGCCTTCCGGCGCAAGACCGTGCGTCGGCGCCTGGAGCATCGTCTGGGCAAGGTCGAGGACCGCCTGCATATCCTCGAAGGCCTGCTGGTCGCCTACCTCAACATCGACGAGGTGATCCGCATCATCCGCGAGGAGGACGAGCCCAAGAGCGCGCTGATGGCCGCCTTTGGCCTCTCCGACCGTCAGGCCGAGGCAATCCTCGAGCTGCGTCTGCGTCACCTGGCCAAGCTCGAGGAGATGAAGATCCGTGGGGAGCAGGATGCGCTCGAAGCCGAGCGCAAGCGCCTCAAGGAACTGCTCGGCAGCGAGGCCAAGCTCACTGACCTGATCGAGGAAGAGCTGCGTGAGGCAGCCCGCGAGCATGGCGACGAGCGTCGTTCGCCCATCGTCGAGCGCGAGGAAGCCAAGGCGCTCTCCGAGGTCGAGCTGATGGGCGCCGATCCCATCACCGTGGTGCTCTCCGAGAAGGGCTGGATTCGTGCTGCCAAGGGCCACGACATCGACCCGGAAGGGCTCTCCTACAAGTCGGGCGACCGCTTCGCCCTGGCCGCCCGCGGCAAGACCAACCAGCCGCTGGTGTTGCTCGACGATACCGGACGCGCCTACACCCTGGCCGCCCATAACCTGCCCAGCGCCCGTAGCCAGGGCGAGCCGGTCACCGGGCGGGTCAACGTGGTTGCCGGCGCCCATATGGCCGGACTGATGCTCGCGCCGCCCGAGAGTCGCTTCCTGCTGGCCAGCGACGGCGGCTACGGCTTCGTGGCCAAGCTCGAGGAGCTGATCGGCAAGAACAAGTCGGGCAAGGCGGTGCTCTCGGTACCCAAGGGCTGCCGGGTCATGGCGCCGGTACGCGTGCCCGAGGGCGAGGACATCTGGGTGGCGGCGGTCTCCAACGAGGGGCGGCTGCTGCTGTTCCCGTTGGAGCAACTGCCCGAGCTGGCCAAGGGCAAGGGCAACAAGATGATCGACATTCCCGGAGCCCGTGCCGCGCGGCGTGAGGAGCTGATGCGCGACATCGCGCTGCTGTCCGCAGGGGCGGGGCTGATCGTGCATGCCGGCAAGCGCCACCTGACCCTCAAGGACGCCGATCTGGACTATTATCGCGGCGAACGCGGTCGACGCGGCAGCAAGCTGCCCCGCGGCTTGCAGAAGGTGGATCGCCTGGAGAGTGGGGAATGACACGACGACTGCTGATTCGCGCCACCGGCGCGGCACGACCCGGCCAGTTGGCCGGCCTGGGCCAGGCCCTGGCGCGCAGCGGCGCACGGCTGCTCGACATCAACCAGAGCGTGACCTTCGGCATGGTCTCGCTGGAAGCGCTGGTCGGGCTCGAGCGCGACAGCGACCTGGAGAGCGCGCTCAACGAGGCGGGCGACAGCCTGGGACTCGACGTGCAGGCGATCCAGGTCAGCGCCGAAGACTACCAGCGCTGGAGCGTGCAGGCCAGCGAGCCGCGGCTGATCCTGACTCTGCTGGCACCGCACCTGCCCGCCGGCATCCTGGCCGAGGTGGGGGCGCTCACCGCCGAGCATGGCCTCACCGTGGAGCTGATCCACCGCCTCTCCGGTCGCGAGGCGCTGGACGGCGGCGTCCCTCCCTTCGGCGCCTGTGTAGAGTGCTGGCTGCGCGGCGAGGAGGTCGATCTCGATATCCTGCGCGAAAAGGCCCTGGCCTTGGGGGCCATGCACGGGGTCGACATTGCCATTCAGGAGGACTCGATCTGGCGTCGCCATCGCCGTCTGGTCTGCTTCGACATGGACTCGACCCTGATCCAGGCCGAGGTGATCGACGAATTGGCTCGTCGCCACGGTGTCTATGAGGACGTTGCTGCGGTCACCGAACGGGCCATGCGCGGCGAGCTCGATTTCCAGCAGAGCTTCCGCGAGCGCATGGCCAAGCTCAAGGGGCTCGACGAATCGGTGCTGGCCGAAATCGCCGAGGAGCTGCCGCTGATGGATGGCGTCGAGCGGCTGATGAAGCACTTGAAGCGCCTGGGCTACCGTACTGCGATTCTCTCCGGCGGCTTCACCTACTTCGCCCGCCACCTGCAGGAGAAGCTCGGCTTCGATGAGATCCACGCCAATGAACTCGTGATCGAGAACGGCAAGGTTACCGGCGAAGTGCGCGAGCCGATCCTCGACGCCAGCCGCAAGGCCGAACTGCTGCACGAGATCGCCGCGCGCGAAGGGCTTGCCATGGAGCAGACCATCGCCGTGGGCGACGGCGCCAACGATCTCAAGATGCTCGCTACTGCCGGGCTTGGCATCGCCTTTCGTGCCAAGCCCCTGGTACGCAGCCAGGCGCGCCAGTCGATCTCGACCCTGGGCATCGATGCCGTGCTCTACCTGATGGGCTACCGTCAAGGGGATCTGGAGGACGACAGTCGGGCGGGTTGATCGGCGGCGCTGGTGAAGCGGTGGGAAGTGGCGTACCTTCGAAGATGACTTGAAGAGCCTGTCTCGAAGGATTTGATCACATCGGAGAACGCCATGGCCCAAGCGCATTTCACCGCCGAGCTGCTGGACGAGCTGAACCTGCTCTGCCTGTACAACCTCGACACCAGCCAGGAGGGCATCAAGGTGCACTCCAATGCCGCGTCGGAAGCGGTCGCTGCCGCCTCGCGGCTGCATGCCAAGGGCCTGGTGACCCAGGCCGACGGCGGCTACCTGACGCCACGCGGGCGCGAGGCCGCCCACTACGCCCAGGAACTCGCCGGGTTGCTGGACCCCGCGGAGTTGACGACATGAGTTCGTTGCCCACCTGAGGCTGCTGGCCAACTGAAACGATATGACGGCGCCCGCCTCCGAGAGGCGGGCGCCGTGCTTTTCCAGTGAGCTGTCAGGGATTGGCTACTGCGTCAGGTATTGAGTACCACGCCACCATTGAGATGCAGCGTCTGGCCACTCATGTAGGAAGACTCCTCGCAGGCCAGGTAGACGTAGGCTGGCCCCATCTCGGCAGGCTGCCCGGCGCGATTCATCGGCACTTGACCGCCGAAGGAGGCGACCTTCTCGGCGTCGAAGCTGGCCGGGATCAGCGGCGTCCACACCGGCCCCGGGGCCACTGAATTGACGCGAATGCCCTTCTCGGCCAGCGGTACCGCCAGCGAGCGTACCAGGCCCTGGATCGCGCCCTTGGTGGCGGTATAGTCGATCAGCGTCGGATTACCCTTGAAGGCATTGATCGACGAGGTGCAGATGATGCTGTCGCCCTCGTGCATGTGGGGCAGGGCTGCCTTGGTCAGATAGAAATGGCTGAAGACATTGGTCTGGAAAGTGCGCTGCAACTGCTCGGGTGGAATGTCGGTGATGTCGTCCCAGTCATACTGCTCGGCGGCGTTGTGCACCACGATGTTGAGCTTGCCGAACTCCTTGAGTGTCCTGTCGACGATCTCGTCGCAGAACGACGGCTCGCCCACGTCGCCCTTGAGTACCAGGCAGCGCCGCCCCTCGGCCTCGACGAGACGCTGGGTGTCGCGGGCATCGGTGTCCTCTTCCAGATGCACGATGACGCAGTCGGCGCCCTCGCGGGCGTAGTGCACTGCCACGGCACGGCCGATGCCGCTGTCGCCGCCGGTGATGATCGCTACCTTGTCCGTGAGCTTGTCGGCGCCGCGGTAGCTCTGGCGAATGTACTCCGGCTGCGGGTCCATCTTGTACTCGGCGCCGGGCTGGTGGGATTGTTCCTGTGGAGGCTGCTTCTCTTCGCTCATGTGCCGGACTCCTTTTCCTTTGCACGTGATGCATTGAAGGTAGGCAGGCCGCGACCGACTGGACAAGGCAGGGAGCGTGAATAAAGGTTTCGCTGTCGTAACGTCTGGTGTTGGCGTTTCCCGCGATAGGGGACGTCCCATCGCTTCTTGCTCGTGCTAACATCACGCCGCCGTCCGCAGGTGGAACATACGGCTGCCGTCAGCGGCTTGGGTTATAGTCACAGCGTGCTTTCGAGA
Organism: Billgrantia zhangzhouensis; assembly: GCF_021404465.1. Taxonomy (GTDB): domain Bacteria; phylum Pseudomonadota; class Gammaproteobacteria; order Pseudomonadales; family Halomonadaceae; genus Halomonas; species Halomonas zhangzhouensis. The sequence goes on from NZ_JABFTT010000007.1 coordinate 114,493, forward strand.
ATGTCCATGAGCCCTTCCTTTGGTACCTGGCGCGACCGCTTCGAGCGGCTGCGTGCCAACAAGATCTTCGAACTCACGGTGATCGCCATCATCGTGCTCTCGGCGCTGCTGATCGGTGCCAAGACCTACGAGGAAGAAGTCAGCCCCTTTCAGGAGTGGCTGCTGCTGCTCGACGTGGGCGTGACGGTTTTCTTCCTGGTGGAGATCCTGATCCGCATGGCGGCGGAGAAGCGCCTGCTCGACTTCTTCAAGAAGGGCTGGAACGTCTTCGACTTCCTGATCGTTACCGCCAGCCTGATCCCCATGGAAGACTCGGAAATGGTGCTGTTGGCGCGGCTGCTGCGCATCTTCCGCGTGCTGCGCCTGGTGTCGATGATCCCCGAGCTGCGCATGCTGATCGCGGCACTGTTCAAGTCGATCCCGCGGATGGGATACGTGGCGCTGCTGATGTTCATCATCTTCTACATCTACGCGGCGATCGGCAGCTTCCTGTTCAGTGACGTCGACGAGCGGCTGTGGGGCAACATCTCGCTGGCCATGCTGACGCTGTTCCAGGTCGCCACCTTCGAGAGCTGGGCCACGGCAGTGCTCTACCCCACCATGGAGCACTATCCCTACGCCTGGATCTTCTTTCTCACCTTCATTTTTCTCAACGCCTTCATCTTCCTCAACATGATGATCGGCATCGTGCTCGACGTGATGCAGAAGGAGAGCATCCAGGCCCAGTTGGAGAGTGGCGAGGGGGAGGCTGCCGAGCTGCACGGCCTGCGCGATGACGTGCGTCAGCTGCGCGACCAGCTGTCACGCATGGAGGCGATGCTGGAGCGGCGAGAACGGTAGGGTGTTTCCGCTATGCTCATAGTGTCCGGGCTCGATGAGCGAGCCGCATGGCACGAAGGAGAGGAAACGGATGGCCGACTTGCCCGCTGCCTGTGCTAGGCATTTTCTACCACCCTACCTGCTAGAGCGCATCGCCAGCAGTGGCTCTTCCCGCCTGAGCGAATGCGCTCGGCATACCCTGCTGGTCGACGGTCGGTTTCGCGCCCGTGCGGGAGCCGTTGCCCTGCCGCAGGGTAGCGCCCGGCGCGGTGAGCCGGCTCGCTACGTGTATTCTGCCGAGCAGCGGCAGACCCTGCCGGGCACGCTGGTGAGGCGCGAAGGGGAGGGCGACAGCGGCGACCTGGCCGTCGACGAGGCCTATCGAGGCCTGGGAGCAACCTATCGGCTGTTCTGGGAGGCCTACGAGCGCCACTCCATCGACGATGACGGCATGGCGCTGCTGGCCACGGTGCACTATGGCCAGGATTACGAGAACGCCTTCTGGGACGGTCGCCAGATGGTGTTCGGCGATGGTGACGGCGAACTCTTCAATCGCTTCACCGTCGCGCTGGATATCGTTGCCCATGAATTGAGCCATGGGGTCATCCAGCACGAAGCCGCGCTGACCTACGCGGGGCAATCGGGGGCGCTGAACGAGTCGCTGTGCGACGTGTTCGGCAGCCTGGTCAAGCAGCGTGAGCTGGGACAGAGCGCCGACGAGGCGGACTGGCTGATCGGCGAGGGGCTGTTCACCGACCGGATCGCCGGCAGTGCCCTGCGCTCCATGGCGAAGCCGGGGAGCGCCTACGACGACCCGCTGCTGGGGCGCGACCCACAGCCCGGCCACATGGACGCTTTCGTGGTCACCGACGCGGACCATGGCGGGGTGCACATCAATTCGGGCATTCCCAATCGGGCCTTTCATCTTGTGGCCATGGCACTGGGGGGCCATGCCTGGGAGCGGGCCGGCCGGATCTGGTACGACACGCTGATCGACACCCGGCTCCGTCAGGACAGTGACTTCGTCACCTTTGCCAGCCTGACGTTGGACAACGCCGAGCGGCGCTTCGGGGCGGCGAGCACGGAAGCCGAGGCGGTGCGCGAAGGTTGGCGAGACGTGGGGGTGCTGCCATGAGCCAGCCGCCTCACCTGACTCGGGACAACGTGGTTCGGCTGCAACGTGAAGGGGGATTGGCTCACTTTCCCGGATTGGCGCGGCCACGCTGCATTGATTGTGCCCGCTGCAGCGAGGCACAGCGTGACGAGCTGTGGCGCTTGTTATCCTATGCGGAAGCCAACGCTGGTCAGGGCGGAGCACCGGGTGCCGATCGGCGACGCTTCTGCCTGCGCGTGGAGGATGCCAGCGGTGCTTCGATATGGAACGTGACGGTGGCCGAGGAAGTGGTGCCTCCGGGGCTGCTGGAGTGGTGGCGACGGGCCGATATCCAAGCGGAAAACGGCAGTGGGCCTTGACAAGCGTCGGCCATGCTGATTTTCTAGAGGGCATGAACACGACATTTTGCTACCTCAGCCTGAACCTACGACTACTAGCCGGCCTTTGAGCGTCGGGCGATGCGTCGCGCATCGCGTTTTTGTCCAGGTCAGTCGAGGTACCGAAATGTCAACCAACCGAATTGCTTCCCGCTACGTACGCCGTTTCACCGTGACCGTCATCGGTCACGAAGATCGTTTCGTCCATTGCCATGACGCCCCGGTATGCTTCACGCAGCCGGGGCGTCGTCGTTTCTGAACGCCACCTGTCCGAACCAGAGCCGCCAGTCCAGGGAGACCGCCACCATGATGCTCGACAACCCCACCGCCAAGTACCGCCCCTTCGTTGCCGTCGATCTGCCCGACCGCCAGTGGCCGAATCGCCGCATCGAGTCGCCGCCGCAGTGGTGCAGCGTGGACCTGCGCGACGGCAACCAGGCGCTGATCGACCCCATGGATCAGGAGCGCAAGCAGCGCTTCTTCGACTTGCTGGTGAAGATCGGTTTCAAGGAGATCGAGGTCGGCTTTCCCTCGGCGTCGCAGACCGACTTCGACTTCGTGCGCGCGTTGATCGAGCAGAACAAGGTGCCGGACGACGTCACCATCCAGGTGCTGACCCAGGCTCGGCCGCACCTGATCGAGCGCACCTTCGAGTCGCTGAAGGGGGCCAAGAATGCCATCGTGCACGTCTACAACGCCACCGATCCGGTGTTCCGCCGCGTGGTGTTCAATGTCAGCAAGGAGGAGTGCATCGGCATTGCCGTGGACGCCACCCGGCAGATTCGCGAGCTGATGGAGGCGGCGCCGGAAACCAACTGGACCTTCCAGTACTCACCGGAACTCTTCACTACCACCGAGATGGATTTCGCCAAGGAGGTGGTCGAGGCGGTAATGGAGGCCTATGGCGCCACGACCGAGAAGCCGATGATCGTCAACCTGCCGGCCACGGTGGAGGCGGCCACGCCCAACAACTACGCCGACCAGGTCGAATGGTTCTGTCGCAACGTGAAGCATCGCGATCGTCTGATCGTCAGCGTGCATCCCCACAACGACCGCGGCACTGGCGTGGCGGCAGCCGAGCTCACCGTGATGGCCGGCGCCGACCGTGTCGAGGGCACCCTGTTCGGTAACGGCGAGCGTACCGGCAACGTCGACATCGTCACCCTCGCCATGAACCTCTACACCCAGGGTGTCCATCCGAGGCTCGACTTCTCCAACATCACGCCGATCATGCGTGAGGTGGAGTACTGCAACCAACTGCCGGTACACCCGCGTCATCCCTACGTCGGCGATCTGGTCTTCACCGCCTTCTCCGGCTCCCATCAGGATGCGATCAAGAAGGGCATGGCCGAGCGTCGCGCCAATCCGGACGCCATGTGGGAGGTACCCTACCTGCCCATCGACCCGATGGATGTCGGTCGCAGCTACGAGGCGGTGATTCGCGTCAACAGCCAGTCGGGCAAGGGCGGGGTCTCCTACCTGCTCGAGCAGGAGCATGGTATCGAGTTGCCGCGCCGGCTCTCGATCGAGTTCAGCCAAGTGGTGCAGGAGGTGGCCGACCGTACGGGCAAGGAGATCACCTCGCAGATGATCTACCAGGCCTTCGCCGACGAGTACCTGACGCGTACCTCACCCTATGCCATGGTCAATCATCGCCTCTCTTCCGAGCCCGACAGCCCCCGGGTGAAGCTCGAGGCGACCATCGAGGAGCGCGGCGAGCGGCGTGCCATCGGCGGCGAGGGCAACGGCCCGCTGGCGGCCTTCATCAAGGCCCTGGCGGCGGCCGGTCATGACGTGGAGATCATCGACTACCACGAACACTCCCGCGGCCAGGGCGCCGATGCCGAGGCGATCGCCTACGTGGAGGTGCGCATCGACGGCAAGGCGGTGTTCGGCGTCGGTACCGACGAGAGCATCACCAGCGCCTCAATGAAAGCGGTGGTGAGCGCCATCAACCGCCACGTCTCCACCCAACCGGTGGCAGCCAATGTGACGGCCGCTAGCCTGGCATAAAGTCAGGCAATGCTCTCAAGCGCGCGGGCACCGCCTCGGCTTCGACTATCAACTCGAGTTCGCGGTGCTCAGAAATACTTGGGACGCGCGGGGTGGTGGCACCGGAGTCGGTGCCCATCACGATGCGAATTAGCTTTGTGTTGCTTTCAGGTGCGCAGCGGCTGATGCATCCAGGTGGTTCAAATCCGACGACACCGTGGCGAAGGTGAAGCCCTCGTTTAACCGCGAGTTTGCGATCTCACCGGCCATTGTGTGGATGCCTGCTGCTATACCGGCCTTGGCACAGGAGCGATGAATGCGGGCCAGTGCGTTCTCAAATACCTCCTTTTTCGCAGGATCAGCGGCGGTTTTGCCGCCCAGCGCCAGCATCAGGTCGGCGGGACCGACATAGACGCCATCGACACCGTCCAAGGCAGCAATCTCATCGATGCAGGCCAGGGCGGCGACGGTTTCGATCATGATGATGCAAGCAATCTCATTGTTCATGTCGGCACTGCGCGGGCCTGAACGGAGGCCTGCGCGCATTGGCCCATAGCTGCGATTGCCCGCCGGAGCATAGCGGCAGGAAGCTACCGCGCGACGGGCATCTTCCACTGTCTCGACCATCGGGACGATCACACCCTGTGCCCCGGCATCCAGCGCCATGCCGATCAGATGAGCGTCATTCGATGCCACCCTCACCAGTCCGGCACAGGTATTGCCACCCAGTGCCGCGCCAGCATCCACGGCCATCAGCCCGTTCAATAACGAATGTGGATCGTGAAATCCGTGCTGTGCATCGAAACAAACGTAATCCCATCCGTGGCGCGCAACACGCTCCTGTACGGCAGGCACGGGTATCTGCGTCCAATATCCCACGATCCTGTCGCGGTTACGCAGGCGCTTGGCAAAGTCACGATTCATATATTGGCTTCCGTTTCGGAGTTCACCCAGGCTTATCCTGGCCGCCCTCCCTTATGATCAGTAACACTATCAGTTGGATCGCTGTCATGTCAGGCAAAGAGGCGACTTAGCCACGCCCTCATTCGCAGTGCCAAGCGTGCCGACGACATTCCTCTCATGCCGGTACAAGACGCGGGCGTAGGGTGAAGCACCAGAGTAGAAGCGCCACGGCTGCAGCTACGCCGGTGTTCCATATCAGCGTGAGCGTTGGCGAGAGGATCAGCAGCAGGCTGATAGCCAGGAATACGCTACGTTCCAACCATGAAAGCTTGCCGTTCATCCAGCCCATCAGAAAAACCGCCCATGAGAATGTCGCCAGAAGCATGCCTGCCGCACCGACCGCGATCTGGAACGCCGTGCCCTGCCAAAGAACGTGCGGATCGTTGATAAAACCAAAGGGCACGAGGAAGATAACCAGCGAATAGGCAAAAGCCAGGAGACCGGTTTTGTTTGCGTCGGAATTGGCAATACCGGCGGCCGCATAGGAACACAGGGCAACCGGTGGGGTGACCATCGACAGAACACAGTAGTAAAGGACGAAAAGGTTGGCTGCCAAACGATCCACACCCAAATCCATCAGTGCGGGCACGAATACCAGAGAGCCGATGATATAGGCGGCCACTGTCGGCAGGCCCATGCCCATGATGATGCAGCCCAGGATGACCATCAGCAGCGAAAGATAAAGCTGTCCGGTGCCCGCATCTGATAGCAGGCTTACGAATTTTAGTGCAAGGTTTGACTGCGTTGCCACGACCATCACGATACCGACGGCCGCAAGAGGGACGGAAATCCACGCCATTTGCTTGGCCGTGTCCAGTATCGCGTCGAAAAGCTGGCTCAGGCTATAGCGGGTCGATTTGCGCAAAAATGGCACGACCAGTGCCGTTACCGTGCCCACCAGGGCCGCATAGGGAGCGGAGTAGCCGATGATCAGGCAAGTAATCATGGCGACGGGCGAGGCCAGCAGATGTGCTCGGGGCATGACGGGCGCGATCTCGAGCAGCTCAGCCGGGACATTGCCGATGCCGAAACGACGGGCGCGCAGATCGACGATGACGTAAAGGGCAAAGTAGAACGCCGCCGACGGTATCAGGGCGGCCGCTGCGATGGTGCCGTAGGGAGTACCCAGCAGGTCCGCCATGACAAAGGCCGCAACGCCCATGATGGGAGGCATGAGCTGCCCGCCGGTCGAAGCAATCGCCTCGGTCGCGGCGGCTTGATCCTTGGAATAGCCTGAGCTCCTCATGATCGGGATAGTTAGAACGCCTGTCGATGTGGTGTTGGCGATGGCCGAACCCGACACCATGCCGAAGAGCGCCGAGCCTACCAGCGACATCTTGGCCGCACCGCCTTTCAAGCGGGCGGTCATGCGCATGGCGAGGTCGATGAAAAGCGCGCCGCCGCCGGTAAAGGTAAAGACCGTACCGAACAGGACGAAATAGAACACGAAGTTGATCGCTGCCGTCGCCGTGACGCCGAAAATGCCGTCGGTTTTCATGCTGATCAGTTCGGTCATCGTCGGCAGCGTAAAGCCAGGGAATGCTATCCAACCGGGGAAGTAGTCCCCGAAATAGGCATAGGCGAGGAAGGCCAGCACCACCGTTAGGAGCGACCAGCCCACGGCACGGCGCACGGCCTCAAATATCAGAACCAGGCCGGCTATATGCAAGAACATGTCGAGTGGTAAAACGGGGTCGATCATCTCGAGGTGGCGTTCAAGTCGACGTATTTCGTTGTGGTAGATCCAGACGAAGGAAGCCGATAGCGCAATAGCGCCAAGGTCGATCAAGCGTCCCAGCCATCGAGCCGGGCCCGCACGCCAGTTAAGGGGGTTGAAGGCAAAGACCAGCGCCACGGCCATGTAAACGTGGAACGTCACCGCAGCGAGTGGTGATGCCGGGTTGAAGAAGTGCCGGAGCAGATAGATCACATAGGTAAAGGACAGCCCTATCTGGATAACACGCAACAGCATCGGGAAGGTAAGCAGATCGGACGGTTTCAAGACACGTACCCCGGAATTGATGGCCGTATTCATGACTACGCGCCGCCGCGAGAATCTGCGGCGGCGCCACGAAGGCTAAGGTCGACGAGTACTGGGCCTGCGCTTACTCGATCCAGCCGCGCTCACGATAGTAGCGGGCCGCACCAGGATGCAGCTCAAGTACTGACTGATCGGGTTGTGCGCCGGATTCAGGGTCCCAACCGGCCAGCGGCGGAAATGACTCGGCCAATTGATCGCGCGCCTCGACTAGCGCCGCGGTGATCTGGTAGGCGATCTCATCATCCATGTCGGTAGTGGCGATCAGAATGGTCGGCGTGTTCGAGGAAGTATAGTCGCCGTCCATGCCCGGATAGCTGCCGTCGGGCAGGGTGATGCGTGGAACGCCCACTGCGGTCATGTGGTCGAGCACGGTGTCGGACATGGGCGCAAAGACCAGATCGGTGGTCAGCGCTAATTCCTGCATGGTCGCCTGACCAAGCGGCGCATTTTCGATATACACGTCTGCGGTGCCGTCGCGCATCATCTGGGCGATCTGGGCGGTGCTGATCTGATTGATCGCGCCACGGTCGCGCATTTCGTCGAGGCTGGTACCGAGGGCCTCGAACATATGATCAGCGAGAATCGGCACCTGGGAGCCCGTAGGCTTAAGTACGAAGCGCGGTGGGTTGTCGGCGTTGACCATGTCATCGAATGTGGTCAGGCCCGTGCGCTCCACATAGGCACGGCGCGCGGTGATGGTGGTATAGGTGGCCTGTAGGCCGCCGACAAGGGCTCGTAGGTTTTCCGCAGCTCGGCCTTCGAACTCTTCTCCTATGCCGTCACGAGCCCAAAGAGCGGCGCTAGCGGTGGCAAAGCCCAGATCGGCTGACCCCTGACCCACGGCAAGCGGGTTCATCATGCCACCACCACGCGGCAGAACGTCGGCGGTCAGGTTGTATTCACCTTCGGATCGATCAATGATCTCGCCCATCGCTGAGCCGTAAGCATACCAACCGGTGCCAGGATCCTGTGAGATGAAGCGGATCGTCGTGTCCTGAGCCCAGGCGGCTAGCGGCAGGAGTAGGGATGAGGCGAGAAGTGCTCCGAGTGATTTACGTACTGTCATATAGATCTCCGGCTTTTTATTGTGCAGCGCATGGTGTGCTAAGGGGTAATGCGTAGAAGACTGTCGCCAACCTAGCGTTTCTTCTGCTCTGGCCCTCTGTGCGGGTATAAAATGATCGAAACGATCAGTTTGTGCATTTATACTTTTGTCGCACACGCTAAAGACTTTTGTGCATTATTACCAATAATAACAATGTGTTGTGGTTATTTCTTGGTGTCTGCTTCGGCCATTTTTCACGATTCGCTTGCGATATTTTTTTGAATCAGTCATTTTTTTGTGATCGATTTGGTCGAAAAATGCTAAGGAGTTGACGCCATGACGCTATTTAGAGGCATTATCCCCGCCTTGATTACTCCAATGAACGACCGTCAGGCGGTGGATGAAGCCGCGCTGCGTATGTTGGTGGATACCCTGATCGACAAAGGTGTTCATGGGCTTTTTGCCCTGGGTACCAATGGCGAGTTCTTTGCGTTAAGCGATGACGAGAAGCTGAAGGTCGCGCAGATCGTCGTTGATCAGGCCCGAGGCCGCGTGCCGGTCATTGCAGGTACCGGGGCATTTACCACCCGGGACGTGATCGACATGAATGCCAGGATGGAGCAGGTCGGCGTTGACGCCTGTTCGATCATCACGCCTTACTTCAACGCGGTTTCCCAGCGTGAACTGGTGGTTCACTACACGGCGATTGCCGAGCGGGCGTCGCTGCCCTTTATGCTTTACAACATCCCGGCCAAAACCGGTGGCACGATCACCGTGGATAGCGTCGCCGAACTCTCCCACCTGCCCATGGTGCAAGGCATCAAGGATAGCGGTGGGGATTTTGACCGGTTGACGCAACTCATTGGCTTGAAGCGCGATGACTTTGCTGTCTTCACCGGTACTGACTCGCTCATTCTTTGGGGGCTGTTGGCCGGTGCCGATGGTGCTGTGGCGGCCACCACCAATGCCGTGCCCGACACGGTGATGACCATCTATAACGCCTTCCAAGCAGGCGATATGGAAACGGCTCGTGAAGCCCAGGAAAAACTTCGTGTGCTGCGGACTGCCTTCGGTATGGCCACCATGCCGGTGGTATTGAAAGCGGCAGCCGAGCTGATGGGCATGCCCGCTGGTCCCACCCGTGCCCCTGCGCTACCGCTCAGTGAGCAGCAGCGTCAGCAGCTCGATGAATTGATGCAGGTCTATCGCTAATGACGGGGGCGTCAACGAAACCTTTAGCCAACACGGCGCGGCTCGTTATCCTGGCTGATGACCTATCCGGGGCGGCCGACTGCGCGGTGAGCTACGCCAAAAGCGGTTTGACCACCGCCATCGAGCTTACCCTGCAAAGCAACGCAGACGCGCAGGTGGTGGTTTTTGATACCGACTCTCGTCATTTGGCGCCTACCGAGGCCGCGGCGTTGAATATGGAGACCTGGCGCGCAGTGCGTAGCCCTCATCTTCGGCTTTATAAAAAAATCGACTCGACACTGCGCGGCAACTGGGCGGAGGAAGTCGCTGCGCTGATTTTGGATGCGGGAATGGCGATAGTGGCGCCGGCCATGCCGGCGATGAAGCGCTTTACCCGAGATGCGCGACAGTACATCGACCAAACCCCCGTCGAACAGACGCCGGTGTGGGGCAACGAGGGGTGCCGTGGCAGGGCTTCGCTGAACGATATGCTTAGCGAGGCGGGCGTTAGCGTTGCCCACTTGTCCTTGGCCATGCTGCGCCAGTCATCACCGGAAGCGCTTGGTCGTGTCCTTTTAGAGCATCAACGCAACCAAGTGGGAGCGGTGGTGTGCGACGCCGAGACCGATGCGGATCTTGAGCGCCTCGCCCAGGCAACGTATCGCCTCGATGTCATCTTCTGGGCAGGCTCGGCAGGGCTTGCCAAAGCGCTTTGCCCCTATCTTCACCGTGAAGTAGCTACGGCGCTGCTGCCGCCCATCGCGGTAGAGGGGCCGGTATTAATGGTGGTGGGTAGCATGTCGCCTATTTCACACCGCCAGATTGATTACCTTTTACAGCAACGTTGTAAAGAGATTGAGCATTTTCAAATAAATATCGCCGAATTGCTGGCCTCCTGTGAAGTGCCTGCAGCGTTGACAAGGGCGCAGCAGGCGCTCGAGGCGGGGCATGACGTACTCGTGACCTTGGCCCAGCAAACCCCGGACTTCTCCATTGATGGCTATGCACTATCGCAGCGCTTGGCCAGCCACCTGGGTGGCCATCTGGGCCGGCTTGGCGCGCTGGTAGCGACGGGAGGAGAAACGGCCAAGGCGCTACTCAGCGCGGCCGGTGTCGAGCAGTTGCGCCTCATGGGCGAGCTTGAGCCGGGGGTGGCGCTCTCGGTTAGTGGCCAAGGCATGCCGGTAGTGACCAAGGCCGGCGCCTTTGGTAACGAGGCAACACTGCATGAGACCTGGCGCACCTTGGTCAGTAAGCGCACATCCAGTTCATGTCGTTGTTGAGCTTCGCTTGGCTCTTCAACCTACTTACTTCGGAGTAACGACACCAATGAGCTACCTTCCTGTTGTTGGCATCACCATGGGCGATGCCGCCGGCATCGGCCCTGAAGTCATCATGAAGGCGCTTGCCCATGACAGCGTATACAACACCTGTCGGCCGCTGGTCATCGGCGACGCGGGCTGGTTGAAAAAGGCGGGTCAGATCGTAAATAGCCGGTTGATCCTGAACGTGATCAACGATGTCTGCGCGGCAAAATTCAGGCCGGGAACGCTGGACTGCATCGATCTTGGATTGATTCCCGACGATCTTGTGTTTGGCCAGGTATCCCCGGTCGCCGGTGATGCAGCTTATCAGTTCATCGCGCACACCGTTGAGTTGACCCACAAGGGTGAGCTCGATGCCATTTGCACGGCGCCACTGAACAAGGAGGCGCTACACGCCGGTGGGCATATCTTTCCGGGGCATACGGAAATGCTGGCCCATCTGACCGGTATCGAGGAAGTCTCGATGATGTTGGTGGCGCCCAATCTTCGCGTGATTCATGTCACCACCCATGTCGGGCTTTTGGACGCCATTCGTCGTATCGAGCCGGGGCTTGTCAAACGTACCATCGAACGTGCCCATGAAACGCTTACACGCGCGGGTATCGACAACCCACGCATCGGCGTTTGTGGCATTAACCCTCATGCCGGTGAAAACGGCCTGTTCGGCTATGGTGAGGAAGAAGAGAAGATCGTTCCCGCGATTGAAGAGCTCACCACGCGTGGATGGGACATCCAAGGTCCGCTTCCCGCCGATACGCTGTTCTTTCGCGCGGGCCGAGGCGACTTTGACGTGGTGGTGGCGATGTACCACGACCAGGGCCACGGCCCGGTCAAGGTGATGGGGCTGGAGGCCGGGGTTAACGTGACCGTGGGGCTACCGGTTATTCGCACCTCGGTGGATCATGGCACGGCGTTTGATATCGCCGGCAAGGGAATTGCTGATGAGCGCAGCTTGCTTGAAGCGCTCAAACAGGCCGTTGATCTCGCCAATCGTCGTGAAGAGCCCTCTACATCAAGCACTCGCAAGGAGAACGTATAATGAAACGTATCGGTTTTATCGGCTTGGGACTAATGGGTGCCAATATTGCCCGTAATATCATGCAAGGTGGCTACCCGATGTCCGTCTTTGATCCGCGCCAGGAGAGCATCGCGCCGCTTCTGGAGCAGGGTGCCCAGGCGGTGGATTCGCCGAAGGCGCTGGCGGAGAACTCCGACATCGTATTTATCTGCGTACCCGGTGCGCCGCAGGTCGAGACGATCGTCGAAGGCGAGCAGGGGTTGGCTTTGGGTGCTCACGATGGGCTTGTCATTGTCGACTGCTCAACGTCCGACCCGACCCTGACCCGGCGCTTGAATGAAACGCTCGCTACCAAGGGTGTTACCTTCATGGACGCTGCCCTGGGCGGTACGCCTACCCAAGCGGAATCTGGAGAGCTTCAGGCGATTGTGGGGGCCGATGCAGCCACGCTTGAAACCGTGCGTCCGGTGTTGGAATGCTGGGCGGGAAAAATTCTGCATGTAGGCCCGGTCGGCGCTGGCCATACCATGAAACTGCTCAATCAGTTTTTGGCCATGGGCTACGGTGCGATTTATTCTGAAGCGCTTACCATTGGTGCCAAGGCGGGCGTGACCCCGGCGGTATTTGATAGCGTCATTCGTGGCAGCCGCATGGATAGTGGTTTCTACCAGACGTTTTTCCAGTACGTGCTGGAGCGCGATCGTGATGCGCACCGTTTTTCGCTGGCTAATGCTGGCAAGGATATTCGCTATGTGGCCAACCTGGCGGATGATCTTGACGTTCAGGCGGGGGTTGCCCATGCCATCAAGGAACTGTACGCAAGCGCGCTTGATGAAGGCGCCGGTGAACGCTTTGTGCCCGAACTTTCCGATATCGTTGGCAAGCGTCACGGCGTCTCTTTCTCATCCCGATAACGGGTATTCGGCACCGTTTTAAGGAGTCTCAATGAAAGTCGCCAGACGCCGTCAGGCCATGCTTGAGGCGGTATTGAGCGGGATCTCCGATGTCGAGGCCTTGCGCGAGCGTTTTAATGTCTCCGAGGCGACGATCAGGCGCGATCTGTCGGCCTTGGCGGACGAAGGGCTGATCGTACGGACATACGGCGGGGCGGCGGCGATCATCGGCAAGCGGGAACCCGAACTGTCCCTGGCCCAGCGCCAGCATGAGCAGGAAGCGGTCAAGGCGCGACTGGCCCGGGCGGCCCTGGAGCACGTGGAGAACGGCGACACCCTGCTGCTGGACGGTGGCTCGACCACCGCGGAGCTGGCCAAGCTGCTGGGCCAACGCCGCGACCTGCATATCTTCACCAATAACCTGGCGGCGTTGCCGGCGCTGGCGGCACTGAACCACAGCAAGGTCACCCTGCTGGGCGGTGACCTGCGCCCCGCCGGGATGACCACCTACGGTGTGGCAGCTCAGGCTGCCTTGGAGCGCCTGTCCGCCGACAAGCTGTTCCTGAGTGCCGATGGGGTCGTCGCCGATCTCGGCCTGTGCGAAGCCAGCGCCGAGCAAGCCTATCTCAAGGAGATGATGATCCGGCGTGCCTCGGAGGTGATCGTGATGGCGGACGCGACCAAACTGGGCCGTGCGCGCCAGCAGCACTGGACGCCCCTGCTGAGCCACTGGACGCTAATCACCGATGATCAAGCCCCCGATGGCATGCTGCAGGCCTTTCGTCAGCGCCGCGGGGTCACGTTGGAAGTGGTGCCTACCGACTCGCGGCTGGCGCTGGTCTAGGAGACGGCTCGATGCGGATCCTCTTGAGTGGATGCAGTTCCGGAATTGGGCTGGCCACAGCCCGGCACTTGCTCGCACAAGGGCACGAGGTCATGGGCGTCTCGCGACGAGAGCCGCCTTGTCAATCGGCAAGGTTTCGCTGGCTGAAAGCCGATCTCGGCGCGCTCGATACGGCGTCGGTCTGGCTAACCGAAGGGAGCGCTGTCGACGCCTTCGTGCATGCCGCCGGGGTCATGTACAGCGGCCTGATCGAGAACTACGACGACGCCTTGGCCGCGCGGATGTGGGCCTTGCATGTGGCAGCTCCTTCCCGGTTGCTCAAGGCATTGCGTGACGCCCAAGCGCCGCTGAAACGGATCGTGCTGATAGGTAGCCGCACCCAGCAGGGTGCCGTCGGCAAGAGTGTCTATGCGGCCTCCAAGGCCGCCCAGCAAGGCCTGATCCGTTCCTGGGCGCTGGAGCTTATGGCCTCGGGAGTGACGGTCAACCTCGTCGCGCCCGGGGCGACGAGAACGCCGATGTTGGAGGATCCCGCCAGGGCCGGTGTGGCACCCAAGCTGCCTCCCATGGGGCGGTTCATCGAGCCTGAGGAGATCGCCGCCAGCGTGGCCTTTCTGCTCGGCGACGAGGCCCGCTCGATCACCGGGCAGACGCTGACCGTTTGCGCCGGCGCTTCGTTGTGAGGTTGTCCTTGTTCGCGAGCACCATGCTGTCGTGTCAGATCTCTTCTTGCGCGGCGGGAGGTCTGGGTCTGGAAGTCCGCCAAGCAGGCGATGCCCAGACCCGCTTCCGCCATGTTGAGCAGGGCCTCGCTGCTGGTGGAGGAGAGGGTTCGGGATAATCGCGACATCCTGGCCATCCAGCGGCCAGTGATTGAGGTGAGAGAGGTGGGTGAAGCCGAGCATGATATGGCGGGTTAGGTCCTCTGCGCCGGCGAGGGTGCCATGGCGCTGCAAGTAGGCAGGACTGGCGACCAGGCGGCGACGACTGCGGCCGAGAAAGCGTGCATGTAGCGAGGAATCCTCCAGCTCGCCGATGCGAAAGGCCACATCGGTGCGCTGCTCGATCAGATCGATATTGGTTTCGTGGGAGGTCAGTTCCAGCCGAATGTTGGGGTAAGCGGCGTGAAACTCCTGCAGGTGCGGGACGATCTGGTGGATCAGAAACGGTGTGGCGGCATCGACTCGCAGCCTCCCCGCCGGGCTATGGAGCCGAGCGCTCAGGGTCTCTTCAGCGGACTCCAGTGTATGCAGTGCCGCACGGGCCTGGGCGATGAAGAGGTGCCCTTCTTCGGTGATATCGAGGCGTCGTGTCGTGCGGTGAACCAGGGTGGTCTCCAGCGCTCGTTCCAGGCGCGATACCGACCGGAAGAGGCGTGCCGTGCTGGTGCCCAGCATTGTCGCCGCCGCTGAGAAGCTCCCGGTGTCCACCACGGCGAGTAACAGTTCGATATCGTCCCAGCTGACTCTTCATCCGAGCTCCTCCGGTATAGCCAGTGGCTGCCGATGCTACAACGGCGTCTTGCTGGTCTCGCCGGGTATCTCGCGTACCAGGCGCGGCAGCAAGAAGCCCGGCAGCACTTCTCTGAGGCCCGCGATCAGCTCGCGGGCCTCTTCGTCGGGTACGTCGAAGTGGGCCGCACCCGCCACCGGGTCGAGCACGTGCAGGTAGTAGGGCAGCACGCCGGCCTCGAACAGCCGCTCGGAGAGCTGGGCCAGCGCCGCCACCGAATCGTTGACGCCGCGCAGCAGCACGCTCTGGTTGAGCAGAGCCACCCCTGCGCTCCTTAGCCGTTCACAGGCCTTGACCACCGCCTGGTCGATCTCCTGAGCATGGTTGATATGCAGCACCATTACCTTCTGCAACCGTGTGGCTCCGAGCCAGCCGGACAGGGCGTCGTCAACCCGTTCGGGAATGACCACCGGCAGGCGGGTGTGGAGGCGCAGACGCTTGAGGTGAGGGATCGCCTCGAGGTGTTCGACGAGCCAGGCGAGCTGGCGGTCGCTGGCGGCCAGCGGGTCGCCACCGGAGAGGATCGCCTCGTGGATCGAGGTGTCCTGCCTCAACGTGTCGAGGGAGCGCTCCCACTGAGCCCGCGAGGGACTGTTGTCGCTATAGGGAAAGTGACGACGGAAGCAGTAACGGCAGTTCACCGCGCAGGCGGGGCTCGCGATCAACAGCACGCGACCCGCGTACTTGTGGATCAGCCCCGGCCCTGGCGTGTACTCGGCCTCTTCCAGCGGATCGGTCACGTAGCCGGGTACATTCTCGCCCTCGGCGATCAGCGGTAGCACCTGGCGCAGCAGAGGGTCATGCGGATCGCCATAGCGCATGCGGGCCAGGAAGGCCTCGGGCACCCGCACCTCGAACAGGGCATGACCCGCCTCGGCGCCGGGCAGCCACGAATCATCCAGGCCAAGGCGCCGGCACAGCTCACGCGGGTCGCGGATCGCCTGCGACAGCTGGGTCTGCCAGGCGCTCGGTCGCGACAAAGGCTTCACGTCAGCGCTTGGCGATTCCGGTCTCTGCAAAAGGGCGGAGCTTCGGGTTATCATGCGGCACACCAGTCACAAAGGGGCGAGGGCTCGAATCCTCGTCGATTCGGTTTCTTGCGCGCCGGAGCCTGCTGCGGCGCGCCCGATCATTCGAGAGGCAACATGGCTAGCTATTCTACCAACGAATTCAAGGGCGGTCTGAAGGTGATGCTGGACGGCGACCCCTGTGCGATCGTCGAGAACGAATTCGTCAAGCCCGGCAAGGGCCAGGCGTTCAACCGCGTGAAGCTGCGCAACCTGATCACCGGCCGCGTGTGGGAGCGCACCTTCAAATCGGGCGAATCCCTGGAAGGCGCCGACGTGGTAGATCTCGAAATGGAGTACCTCTATACCGACGGTGACATGTGGCACTTCATGAAGACCGACGGCTCCTTCGAGCAGTACGCCGTGGAGAAGAAGGCGCTGGGCGACACCATCAAGTGGCTCAAGGAGCAGGTGGTCTACACCGTGACCCTGTGGAACGACAACGCCATCAGCGTGACACCGCCCAACTTCATTGAGCTGGAAGTGGTCGAGACCGACCCGGGCCTCAAGGGCGACACCGCCCAGGGCGGTTCCAAGCCGGCCACGCTCTCTTCCGGCGCTGTGGTGAGGGTGCCGCTGTTCATCAACCAGGGGGAAATCCTCAAGGTCGATACTCGCTCTGGTGAGTATGTGTCGCGTGCTTGAGCTGCAGCCCTTCCTGCGCTTGCTCATACGTCGTTGAATCCCGAGACGGCTTACTCATTTAGCGCTGCTAAACTCCGCTGCCTTACTCGGGATTCGCCTAGCGACCCACAAGGATGTGGAAAGTGCGAAGGCCCGTCGGGAACGGGCCTAGCCCTGAGCATCGCGCGGAGAGGGCGCTAGGACGGTCGGTACGGTTAGCGGTCGCCGGCAAGCCGCGGTTCAACGTAGGCCACGCTGATTCGGCGTGGCCTTCATCGTTCTGGAGACTGTGTCATGGCAATTGACTGGCGCCCCACGGCAAGCATCGAGACGCTGTGCAAGCGGGCGCGGCTGCTGGGCGCGGTGCGGACGTTCTTTGCCGAGCGCGGCGTGCTGGAGGTGGAAACCCCGGTGTTGGGCCACGGCGGCAGCACCGACGTGCACTTGGCTTCTCTGTCGCTTGAGGCGAGCACGCCGGCAGGGCGCGAGCGGCTGTGGCTGCAGACGTCTCCGGAGTTCCACATGAAGCGGCTGCTGGCCGCCGGCAGCGGGCCGATCTTTCAGCTGGCGCGCAGCTTCCGCGACGGCGAGGTGGGCAGCCGCCACAACATCGAGTTCACCATGCTGGAGTGGTACCGCCCGGGTTTCACACTCGACCAATTGATCGAGGAAACCGTGGCGCTGATTCGAACCGTACTGGGTCCAGAAGTGGGGAATGAGGCGGGACCGCTGCGGCGGCGGCGCTACCGCGAGCTGTTCCGCGAGGGGCTGGGGCTCGACCCCTTCAGTGTCGATCTCGATGCATTACGACAACTGGCTGGCGAGCGTGGCGGGCTCGACATGCGCGATGCCGGGCGCGACGGCTGCCTCGACCTGCTGATGAGCCTGATCATCGAACCTACGCTCGGGCACGAGGGGGTCGACGTGGTGGTGGACTATCCGGCCAGCCAGGCGGCACTGGCGCGTCGCCATCGCGACCCGGAGGACGGCGAGTGGGTCGCCTCGCGTTTCGAGGTCTATCTCGCGGGGCTGGAACTCGCCAACGGCTACGACGAACTCATCGATGCCGACGAGCAGCGTGCACGCTTCGCCGAAGACAACGCTGCCCGGCGTGCCCTGGGTAAGCCGGAGGTCGATGTCGATGCGCGTCTGCTCGCGGCCCTGGCAGCAGGCATGCCCGCTGGCTGCGGCGTGGCGCTGGGCATGGATCGGCTGATTCAGCTTGCTTTAGGGAGAGCGAGCGTGGCGGAGGTGATGGCCTTCGCCACGCCCAATTGCTAGAACGGGCTTCGCCTAGACGAAGTCGGGCGTCTCCTGCTGCGGCACCCCACCCAACGACTGTCCCATGCTGACCTTGGTCTTGGGCGTCAGGCTGGCATCGAAATCGATCTTGCCGCCGAAGGCCAGCACCACCGTGGAGCCGAGCTTGAAGCGGCCCATCTCCTCGCCGCGCTCCAGGTGGATCGGCTGGTCGAAGCGAACTCGCTGCACCTGGCCTGAGAGCGGTGTGATCTGACCGGCCCATACCGTCTCGATGGCTGCCACGATCATCGCCCCGACGAGCACCACCGCCATGGGACCGTATTCGGTATCGAAGTGGCACACCAAGCGCTCGTTGCGAGCGAACAGGTTGGGCACGTGGTCGGTGGTGGCCGAGTTGACCGAGAACAGCCGCCCCGGCACGTAGACCATCTCGGTCAGGGTACCGGCCAGCGGCATGTGCACGCGATGGTAATCCTTGGGCGAGAGATAGACGTTGGCGTAGCTGCCGCCGCTGTATCGCCGTGCGGCCTCGGCGTCGCCGCCCAGCAGGTCGATCATCGAGAAGCGATGGCCCTTGGCCTGCAGCAGCTTGTTGGCCTCGACGGGGCCGAATTGGGACAGGTTGCCGTCGGCGGGGCACAGCAGGCCGTTGCCCAGGGGGCGGGCGTCCGGCTTCAGCTCGCGGGTGAAGAAGTCGTTGAAGGTAGCGTAGGCGGTGGGATCCGGCTCGGCGGCCTCGCCCATGTCGACCTTGAACACCTTGATGAAGGCGCGGACCAGCGCATTCTTGAGCCAGGCGATGCGGGTTTCGGCAAGATAGCCCACCAGCCGCGAGAGCAGGTGGTGGGGGATCGGATACTGGATCAGCGCGAAGAACTTGGCGAGAGACAAGGTAATGGTTCCGTAGCGGTCTGGTTGAGTCACCCGGGCAAGGCGACTCGCGACAATCGGTGCCGAAACCCTGGCACTCGCGAGCCGAGTGACGCGCCGAGCAGGATCAAGGTCCCTCTTGCCTGCCCTAAATCGACATCCCTGTCGATTTGCGCTACTCGGCTCGCTCATGCCAGCGGCCCCGCTAAGGTCGTGTCGTTGCCTGCCCGGTTGGCTGTCGTGTAGTTGGCTTACTTCTCTATCGGCGTATCGTCGCGATTGCCCCACTCCTTCCAGGAGCCGGGGTAGGCGCGGATATTGTCGAAGCCCAGTGCCTTGCCCACTAGCCAGGTGAAGCCGCTGCGATGGTGGCTCTGGCAGTGAGTGACCACTTCCATATCCGGCGTGAGCTCCAGTGCCTCGAGTTCGGTGACCAGTTCGGCGTAGTCGCGAATGCGCAGCGCACGCTCCTTGTCCATGGCCTCGGTCCACTCCATGTTGACCGCACCGGGGATGTGGCCGAGCTGCTTGTTCTCGCCTTTCTCGCCGCGATATTCGGCTGGCGAACGGGCATCCCAAATGGCAAAGCCCTTCTCACCCAGGCGTTCCTGTAGCTCCAGCCGGTCGATGGCAACTTGCGGATGCAGGATCTCGGCCTCGTACTCGCTGGGCGTCGGCGAGGTCGGCTCATGGGAAACGGGCTGGCCGGCCTGGCGCCAAGCGTGGATGCCGCCGTTGAGATAGGAGTAGCGGGTATGGCCGATCAGTTCCAGGGTCCACAGCAAACGCCCGGCCCAGCCGCCGCCCTCGTCGTCATAGGCCACCACGTGGGTATCGCGGGTGAGTCCGAGCGACGAGAACAGCTGCGACAGCGCTTCCGGGCTCGGTACCTCGTTGGGCACCTGGCCCTCGCCGCGCAACAGGCGACGATGGTCGAGAAAGACTGCGCCGGGTACGTGCCCCTCCTGGTAGCTTTCGGTCTTGAGCGGCACATCGACGACCAAAAGCTGCGGATCTTCCAGATGCGCGGCGAGCTGTTCTGGCTCGACGATCAGCGGTAGCAGATTCTCTTCGGAACTCATGGTGCTCTCCTCGTTCTCGTTCGGGCCGAATCAGGTCTCGCTGAGACTATCGACGATGTGGCGGTAGCTGGCAAAACGCTCGGGGTGGATATCGCCGCGTTCCACGGCTTCGAGCAGGGCGCAGCCCGGCTCCTGGCGATGGCGGCAGTCGCGGAAGCGGCAGCGACCCAGAAAGTCGCGAAACTCGATGAAGCCGTCGGCGATCTGCTGTTCATCCAGGTGAATCAGGCCGAATTCCCGAATACCTGGCGAGTCGATCAGCTCGGCGCCATCGGCGGCGGGCAGGGCGTACAGCCGCGCCGTGGTGGTGGTATGGGTGCCCTTGCGCGAGTCCTTCGACAGTTCGCCGATGCGCAGCGACTCGTCGGGCAGCAGGCGATCGATCAGTGACGACTTGCCCACGCCGCTCTGGCCGACGAACACCGAGGTACGCCCGGCCAGGCGAGCGAGCAAGTCGTCGAGCCCCGCTTCGCGGGCCGTGGTGGTGACCACCACCGGGTAGCCGAGTGCCTCGTAGCGTGCCAGTAGCGCCCGCAACTCGCCGCCGCTTTCGGGCAGCAGGTCGATCTTGTTGAGCACCAGTACCGGGGCAATGCCGGTGGCCTCGGCGGCGATCAGGTAGCGGTCGATCAGGTTGGTGTGCGGTGCCGGCTCCACGGCAAAGACGATCAGGAGCTGGTCGATGTTGGCCGCCACCGGCTTGAGCTGGCCACGGGCGTCGGGGCGTTCCAGCACGTTCTGGCGCTCGCTGCGGGCCACCACCACGCCCTCGACCACGTTGCCCTCGGCATCCTGAGCCGCGCGCCAGGTGACCCGGTCGCCGGTGACCAACCCCTCGAGATTGGCGCGCAGGTGGCAGCGAACGCTGGTCGCGCTGTCGTCGCCCTGTACGTCCAGCGTGCGGCCATAATGCGCGATGACCCGGCCCGGTCGTTCGGGCCCATATTCGCCCGCGGCGAGCTTGTGAGAATCCTTGGCGTCGCGCTGCTCGGCGCGCCGAGACCGCTCGGCCTGTATCTTCTCGATTCGCCAGCGTTGCTGGCGACTCAGCTTGCGTTTGCTCATGGGCGCCCGAAGATCGTTACAATGCTGGCATTGTACCCAGCGTGGCTCGGCCTGTCCTGCCGCGTCCTTCAACCCTGGAGCCTGACCCATGCCCAACACTCCTGCGCCGCGCGAAGATCTGCTGGTGTGGATCGACCTCGAGATGACCGGGCTCGAGCCCGAGCGCGAGCGTATCATCGAGGTGGCCACCCTGATCACCGACAATGACCTCAACCTCGTCGCCGAAGGGCCGGTGATCGTCGTGCACCAGCCCGATAGCCTGCTCGCCGCCATGGACGAGTGGAACCAGAAGACCCACGGCGAATCGGGTCTGGTCGAACGGGTCAAGCAGAGCCGTATCGACACCGCCGAGGCCGAGCGGCAGACCCTCGAGTTCCTGAAGCGATACGTGGTGCCCGGCACCTCGCCCATGTGCGGCAACAGCGTGCACCAGGACCGGCGTTTCCTCGAACGCGAGATGCGCGAGCTGCTGGCGTTCTTCCACTATCGCAACCTGGACGTCTCCACCGTCAAGGAGCTGGCCAAGCGCTGGAACCCGGGGGCGCTGGCCGGCTTCAGCAAGCGCAATACCCACCAGGCGCTGGACGACATTCGCGAATCGCTGGCGGAGCTGGCGCACTACCGCGCTACCTTTCTGCGGCTGGCCGGCAGCGAACGCGACGAGGAGGAGTAGGGCAATACCTGGCTTGTGACACTTCGAGGTGAGCGGCGCCGGGGGCAGCTCGAAGAGGAGGTCCTTTTCCAGGGATGGAAAAGGTAGCGCCCAGGGATGGGTTTACAGCGCCTCCTCGCAGAGCTGTCCCCGGAAAAGCCGCGGTCCAGCCACCAATCAGACGCTGGCGATGACCCTGCTACGCTTCACTCGCTGCCGTTCGAGCGCCCAGCGCACGTGCTCGCGTACCAGGTCGGAGGGGTAGGCGAGGCGGGCGCGTAGAGCTGCCTCCACGCCCTCGCTCCAGGGCGCGTTGCCCAGCCCCACCGCCAGGTTGCGCAGCCAGCGCTCATAGCCGATGCGGTGGATCGGGCTGCCGGCGGTCTTGTCGAGAAACTCCTCCTCGCCCCAGGCGAACAGCGACACCAGGCTGGCTCGATCCAGATCATGGCGCGGGGCGAAGTCATCCTCCGCCGTGGCACGGGCAAAGCGGGTGAAAGGGCAGACCAGTTGGCAGTCGTCGCAGCCGAATACACGGTTGCCCATGGCCTCGCGAAAGCGCTCGGGTATGCTGCCGAACAGCTCGATGGTGAGGTAGGAGATACAGGCGCGGGAGTCGACCACCCTGTCTTCGACGATGGCCCCGGTGGGGCAGGCCGTGCGACAGGCGCTGCAACTGCCGCAGTGCTCGCTGTCGAAGGAAGGATCGACGGGCAGCGGCAGGTCGACGTAGAGTTCTCCGAGAAAGAACAGCGAGCCTGCCCGAGGGTTGAGCAGCATGGCGTTCTTGCCCACCCAGCCGAGCCCGGCCTTGCGCGCCAGGGCGCGCTCCATCACCGGCGCCGAGTCGACGAAGGCGCGGTAGCCGAATGGACCGATGCGTTCCTCGATCCATTTGGCCAGGGTGGCCAGGCGCTTGCGCATCAGCTTGTGGTAGTCGCGACCTACTGCATAGCGCGAAACATAGGCTGTCTGCGGCTGGCCAAGTACCTTGGCGTTCTCGACTTCGGCAGGCAGGTAGTCCAGGCGCACGCTGATCACACGCAGGGTGCCGGGTACCAGCTCCTCCGGGCGAGTGCGCTTGGTACCGTGCTTGGCCATGAAGGTCATTTCACCGTGGTAGCCGGCATCGAGCCAGCGCTGCAGATGCAGCTCGTCCTCGGCCAGGTCGACGTCGGCGATGCCCACCTGCTGGAAGCCAAGCTCACGGCCCCAGGTCTTGATGGTGGCGGCGAGCTCGACCAGCGCGTTGTCGTCCAGGGTCACGGGGAGAGTCATGATCGAGAAAAAACCGGGCAAAAACACAGCGGGGGATTGGCGTCGGCGACGTGACGCTTAAACTCCCATGATAAAGCAATGCCGGCAGGGAGACACCGGATGTCTGGCAATCGTTCCGATCAAGAACAGGTGGCGCTGCGTCCACTGTACCGTGCCGATCAGGTCCGTGAACTCGATCGGCGCACCATCGCCGCCGGGATCGAAGGCTTCGCGCTGATGCAGCGGGCGGCCACGGCGGCCTGGCAGAGCCTCAGGGCGGGCTGGCCCGGGGTGAAGCGCATTAGCGTGCTGTGTGGCGGTGGCAACAACGGCGGCGATGGCCATGTGTTGGCCGCGCTGGCGGCGGTGACGGGCGTCGAGGTGCAGCGCATTGCACTGAAGCCGCCGAGGACGCTCAAGGGCGATGCGGCGCGCGCTGCTGAAATGGCCACCGCTGCAGGCGTGGGCCTCGAGCCATGGCGCAAGGGGATCGAGTTTTCCGGTGAGGTGATCGTCGACGCCATGCTTGGTACCGGCCTCACCGGCGAGGTGCGTGGTGAGTTCCGCGAGGCCATCGAGGCCGTCAATGCCAGCGGCCTGCCGGTGCTGGCCATCGACATCCCGTCGGGACTGGCCGCCGATACCGGGGCGGAGCTCGGCGTGGCGGTACGTGCGACACGTACGGTGACCTTCATCGGCGACAAGGTCGGCCTGCACACCGGGCGCGCTCCCGCATGTACCGGCGAGGTCCACTTTCGTCCCCTGGGCGTCGATGCGCGGCGCCATGCCGATCTGGCGCCGGTTGCCGAGCTGCTGGACAAGATCTTGCTCGAGGTGTGGTTGCCGCCCCGCTCGCGTGATGCCCACAAGGGTGGCATGGGGCACGTGCTGGTACTGGGTGGGGCGCCGGGCTTCGGCGGTGCGGCGTTGCTCGCCAGCGAGACAGCGGCGCGCCTGGGCGCCGGCAAGATCAGCTTGGCCACGGCGCCGGAACATGTCACGGCCTGCCTCACCTACCGGCCCGAGGTGATGGTGCACGGCTTGCGCGGGGCCGCCGAGCTTGGCGAGCTTCCCAGCAGGGCCGATGTGCTGGTGGTCGGCCCCGGACTGGGGCTGGGCGCCTGGGGGCAGGGCATGCTGCAGGCGGCACTGGCCGAGCCGAAGCCGCTGGTGGTGGACGCCGATGGTCTCAATCTGCTGGCGACGCGCTTCCCGGGGCTGCGGCGCGACGACTGGGTCCTCACGCCGCATCCCGGTGAGGCGGGACGGCTGCTGGGCTGCAGCACGGCGGAGGTGGAGGCCGACCGGCCCGCGGCGGCACGCGAACTGCAGCAAAGCCGCGGCGGCGTGGTCGTGCTGAAGGGCGCCGGCAGCCTGGTGGCGGGGCCGGCGGATATGGCGGTGTGTCCCTACGGCAACCCGGGCATGGCGTCCGGCGGTATGGGCGATGTGCTGTCGGGCATTCTCGGGGCGCTGCTGGCCCAAGGGTTGCCTCTCGAGACGGCGGCCCGGCTGGGTGTCATGGTGCACGCCATGGCGGCGGACATGGCGGTGCGCGACGCGGGCGAGCGTGGCCTGCTGGCTGCCGATCTGGCATCCTATGCCCGAGTCATTGTCAACCCCGGTTTCGAGCCGGGACTTCATCCGCTGGCAGGGGGCCATTGATGCGCATACGACTCGTCGACGAAGAACGCCAGGTCGTCTTCGGGCAGCGCCTGGGCAAGGCTCTCGAGGGGCGAGGGCGCATTTATCTCGAAGGAGAGCTGGGAGCGGGCAAGACCACCTTGACCCGTGGCATCCTGCGCGCCCTGGGACATGCCGGCGCGGTCAAGAGCCCGACCTATACGCTGGTCGAGCCCTACGAGCTCGGTGAGCGGCAGGTCTACCATTTCGACCTCTACCGCCTGGGCGACCCGGAGGAACTGGAGTTCATCGGTGGCCGGGACCTCTTCGCCGCCGACGCCCTGTGTATCGTCGAATGGCCGAGCCGGGGCGAAGGCTGGCTGCCACCACCTGATGTGGCCGTCGTCCTGTCGCTGTGCGAGAGCGGCCGCGAGGCGCTGCTCGAGACACATACCGAGCATGGCCGATTGGTACTGAATACGCTGGCTCGGGATGCCGATATGGCCGACATGATCAGTAATGAAGAGCGTGAAACGCCGTGATGATATCC
This sequence comes from Billgrantia zhangzhouensis, assembly GCF_021404465.1. Lineage (GTDB taxonomy): Bacteria > Pseudomonadota > Gammaproteobacteria > Pseudomonadales > Halomonadaceae > Halomonas > Halomonas zhangzhouensis. Next base: position 139,680 of record NZ_JABFTT010000007.1, read on the forward strand.
CGCTTCCTGTCCAGGTACCGTTGCGGTGGGCTGGCTGACCGTTGGCGCAACTGCATGGTATTGCTGTTGTCGCTCTGTTTTACCCTGCCTGCCCAGGCGGCCGAGGTCGATAACATTCGCCTGTGGGCGGCGCCGGACCATGCGCGCCTGGTGTTTGACCTCTCCACCCACGCCGAGGCCAACGTCTTCACCCTGGACGGCCCGAGGCGCCTGGTGATCGATCTCGACCAGAGTCGCCTAAATACCGACCTGGCGAGTCTCAATCTGGATGGCAGCGCCATCACCGCCGTGCGCAGTGGCGTGCGTGATGGCAGCGGGTTACGGGTGGTGCTGGAACTCTCGCGCGAGGTTGAGCCGCGCCATTTCACCCTGCCGCCCAACGACCAGTATGGCCACCGCCTGGTGGTCGACATGGAGTATCCCGGCGAGAGCGCGGTGCAGAACCCCATCGATCCGATCGAAGCGATGATCCGCGAGCAGGAGATCGCCGCCAATCGGCACCGCAGCAGCGGAGCCGCCGAGGCGGATGCACCGCACATCGATCCCGAGGTGGTAGCGCAGCAGCCGGCGGCACCGCATCCGCGCCGCGACATCATCATTGCCATTGACCCCGGCCATGGTGGCGAAGATCCCGGCGCCATCGGCCCCGGTGGTACCCGGGAGAAGGATGTGGTGATGGAGATCAGTCGTCGCCTGCAGCGCCTGGTCGACAATACCGAAGGCTTCCGCGCGGTGATGATCCGTGATGGCGATTATTATATCGGGTTGCGCCAGCGTACCCGTATTGCTCGGGAGCAGAAGGCCGACTTCTTTGTCTCCATCCATGCCGATGCCTTCACCAGCCCGCGCCCCAACGGCAGCTCCGTTTATGCGCTGTCTCAGCGTGGTGCCACGTCGGAGACCGCCCAGTGGCTAGCGGCCAGCGAGAATCAGGCCGACCTGATCGGCGGCGTGGACGGCAACCTCTCGCTCAATGACAAGGACGAGGTGCTGCGTGGCGTATTGCTCGACCTGACCATGACCGCCACCCTCAACGATTCCCTGGCCATCGGAGGGCAGGTGCTCGACCAGTTGGGGCGGGTCAACCGCCTGCACAAGTCGCGGGTGGAGCAGGCCGGCTTCATGGTCTTGAAGTCGCCCGACATTCCCTCGCTGCTGATCGAGACGGGGTTCATCTCCAACCCCGACGAGGAGCGTCGCCTGCGCGACTCGGGTCATCAGCAGCGGTTGGCGGAATCGATCTTCTCGGGGATACGCGCCCACTTCCACACCAACCCGCCGCCGGCCAGCCTGCTGGCCTGGCAGCGCGACAACCAGCGTACGCCCTCCGGCAACGAGTACCGTATCCAGCCGGGCGACACCCTGTCGCAGATCGCCGCCAGGCATGGCGTGCCGGTGGCGCAGCTCAAGCAGGCCAATGAACTCAATGGCGACGTGATACGCGTCGGACAGGTACTACGGATTCCCCGCTCATGACAGTCGTCGAAGAAGCCCGCCGCATCCGCGTCCTCGATCCCCGTCTGGCCAACCAGATCGCAGCCGGCGAGGTGGTGGAGCGGCCGGCCTCGGTGGTCAAGGAACTGGTCGAGAATGCCATCGATGCGGGCAGTTCCCGCATCGAGGTGGAACTCGAGGCGGGTGGTGCCCGGCTGATCCGCGTGCGCGACGACGGTAGCGGCATCGCTGAGGACGATCTGCCGCTGGCGCTGTCGCGCCATGCCACCAGCAAGATCGCTTCGCTGGAGGATCTGGAGGGCGTGGCGAGTCTCGGTTTCCGCGGCGAGGCCTTGGCCTCGATCAGCTCGGTGTCGCGCCTAGAACTCATCGCCAACGTCGACGACGATCCGCGCAGCGGCTGGCGGGTGGTGGCCGAAGGTCGCCAGATGGAGCCTCGCGTCAGCCCGGCGCCGCATCCTCGCGGCACCTCGGTCACGGTGCGCGACCTGTTCTTCAATACGCCGGCACGGCGCAAGTTCCTGCGTACCGAGAAGACCGAGTATGGCCATGTGGAGGAGACCTTTCGCCGCCTGGCGCTGTCACGCTTCGATATCGCCTGGGTGCTGCGCCACAACCAGAAGACCGTGCAACAGCTGCCGGCGGGCGACGATCCGGCTCGCCGCGAGCGGCGCATTGCGGCGCTGCTGGGCAAGGGTTTCCTCGACAATGCCCTGCATCTCGATCTCGCCGTCGGCGGTTTGCGCCTATGGGGCTGGGTAGGCTTGCCCACCCACTCCCGGGCCCAGGCCGACCAGCAGTACTTTTTCGTCAACGGTCGCGTGGTTCGCGACCGGCTGGTGGCGCATGCCATCCGTCAGGCCTACCGCGACGTGCTGTTCCACGGCCGGCATCCGGTGTTCGTGCTCTACCTCGAGGTCGATCCCATGGTGGTGGACGTCAACGTTCATCCCACCAAGCACGAGGTGCGCTTTCGCGACGGCCGCCTGGTGCACGATTTCCTCTTTTCCAGCCTGCATCGTGCGCTGGCCGAGGCGCGTCCGGCCGAGCGCGAAGCGCAAGCCGGTGACATGGCCGAGGAGGAGAATTCCGACAGCAGCGAAGTGCGGGAGCCCGAGGCGCGCTGGCAGCAGCAGCCCATCGCCCTGCATCCGTCCGGCGACTCGTCCGAGCGGGTCACGGCCGATCGCGTGCGCGCCTTCATGAGTGGCTATCGTGCGCTGCATCCCGAGCATGAAGAACGTCTGCTGACACCGCAGGCGGCTGGCGACGAGGCAACTGACACCGTGGCGCCACCTCCATCATCGGCGTTCCCGGCCAGGGTGGAGTCGCCGGCGCTGCCCGCCGCGGAGGAAGGCAGCGGTATCCCGCCGCTGGGCTTCGCCATCGCCCAGTTGCACGGCATCTACATTATTTCCCAGACCGCGCAGGGCATGATCATCGTCGATATGCACGCCGCTCATGAGCGCATCGTCTACGAGCGCATGAAGGCCCAGGTGCATGGCGGCGCGCTCGAGGCGCAGCCGTTGCTGGTGCCGGTGTCGATGGCGGCCAGTCACGCCGAGGTAGCGACCGCCGAAGCCGAGCGGGAGGCCTTCGCCCGGTTGGGGGTGGAACTCGACGTGGCGGGTCCCGAGACCCTGCTGGTGCGGCAGGTACCGACGCTACTGGTCGATGCCGACGTCGAGCCGCTGATCCGTGATATGCTCGGCGACCTGGAGCGCTATGGCCGCTCCGACCGCCTGGAAGCTCATATCAACGAGCTGCTGGCGACCATGGCCTGTCACGGCAGCGTGCGTGCCAACCGGCGCCTGACCGTGGCCGAGATGGATGCGTTGCTGCGCGACATGGAGCGCACCGAGCGGAGCGGCCAGTGCAACCATGGCAGGCCGACCTGGACTGAAATGTCGCTCAAGCAGCTCGATCGGCTGTTCCTGCGGGGGCAGTGAGGTACGTTCCTACCATGCCCGAAAGACGCCCCCTCGCCATCCTGCTGATGGGACCTACCGCCGCCGGCAAGACCGATCTGGCCATCACGCTGCATGAGCGGCTCGACTGCGAGCTGATCAGCATGGACTCGGCCATGGTCTATCGTGGCATGGACATCGGCAGTGCCAAGCCCTCCGCCGAAGAGCTGGCTCGCGCGCCGCACCGGTTGATCGACATCCGCGATCCCGCCGAGCCCTACTCGGCGGCGGATTTTCGCGAGGACGCTCACCGCGAGATGCGACGAATTACCGCAGCCGGGCGCATCCCACTACTGGTTGGCGGCACCATGATGTACGCCAAGCGCCTGCTCAATGGCGTGGCCAATCTGCCGGCGGCCGATCCATCGATACGTGCCGAGCTGGCCCGTGAGGCGGAACGCCTTGGCTTGGCGGGGCTGCACGCCGAGCTCGCCCGGGTCGACCCCGAGTCTGCCCGGCGCATTCATCCCAACGATCCGCAACGGTTGATGCGAGCATTGGAGGTCTATCGGGCCAGCGGCACGACGCTTACCGAACTGTGGCGTCGGCAGCGTCCTGAAACCTTCCCATGGAATGTGCTGTCGATAGGATTCACGCCCTTTGATCGTCGTATCCTGCACGAGCGAATCGCGGCTCGCTTCGAGGTCATGCTGGATGCCGGTTTCATCGGGGAAGTCGAGGCATTGAGAGCGCGCGGCGACTTACATCCGGGCTTGCCGTCAATGAAGAGCGTGGGCTACCGCCAGGCTTGGGAGTTTCTCGACGGGCAGGGCGGTCTGGAGCAGTTGCGGCAGCGCACCGTGGTGGCGACCCGACAGTTGGCCAAGCGCCAACTGACCTGGCTGCGAAGCTGGCCGGAGCTACACTGGGTCGATAGCCAAGGGCGAAATGCACTGAGCGAAGTCCTGAATTTCGTGCGTGAATCGGGCTCTTAGCGTAAGATATTGGCTTCGAGTGGCCGGGCGACCAGCCGAGAAAGAACACAACTTCCACCCCTCAAGAGAACGTTTTAGGGAGAGGTAACATGTCCAAAGGGCAGTCCCTTCAAGACCCGTACCTGAACATCCTGCGCAAGGAGCGCATTCCGGTTTCTATCTTCCTGGTCAACGGCATCAAGCTGCAGGGACAGATCGAGTCGTTCGATCAGTTCGTGATTCTGCTGCGTAACACCGTCAGTCAGATGGTCTACAAGCACGCCATCTCCACTGTGGTGCCTTCGCGCAACGTGCGGCTGCCGCCGCAGGATCCCGCGGCCCAGCCGGACAGCAACGCGTGAGGTATTGATTGTTTTTTGAACGACCCGATGCCGGCGAAACGGCAGTACTGGTTCATGTCGACTTCCAGGACGAGCGTGAGCGCGAAGATCCCGGCGAGTTCTTGGAACTGGTCCGTTCCGCCGGCGCCGAGCCGGCCATGCTGCTCAGCGGCAGCCGGCATCGGCCCGATTCACGCACCTTCATCGGTAGCGGCAAGGTAGAGGAGCTGCGCGAGGCACTGCAGGTGCATGGCGCTGAACTCGTCATCTTCAACCATGGCTTGAGTCCTTCTCAGGAACGTAACCTGGAACGAGAACTCAAGTGTCGGGTACTCGATCGCACGGGGCTGATACTCGATATCTTCGCCCAGCGTGCGCGTACCCACGAGGGCAAGCTGCAGGTCGAACTGGCCCAGTTGGAGTACATGTCTACCCGCCTGGTGCGTGGCTGGACTCACCTGGAGCGTCAGAAGGGCGGTATCGGCCTGCGCGGCCCCGGTGAGACACAGTTGGAAACCGACCGCCGACTGCTGCGTGCACGCATCAAGGCGATCCACAAGCGGCTCGACAAGGTGCGTAGCCAGCGCAGCCAGAACCGGCGTGCTCGGGCCAGGGCGGAGATTCCCAGCATCTCGTTGGTCGGCTATACCAACGCCGGCAAGTCGACGCTGTTCAATGCCCTGACCTCTGCCAGGGTCTATGCGGCCGACCAGTTGTTCGCTACGCTCGATCCGACCCTGCGCCGGTTGGAGATCGGCGATGTCGGTTCGGTGGTGCTGGCGGATACCGTGGGATTCATCCGTCATCTGCCCCACAAGCTGGTGGAAGCCTTCCAGGCCACTCTTCAGGAAGCGGCCGAGGCCTCGCTGCTGGTGCATGTGATCGATGCCGCCGATTCCGACCGTGAGCTCAACGTAGCTCAGGTCGAAGGGGTGCTCGACGAGATCGGTGCGCTTGACGTGCCCATGCTCAAGGTAATGAACAAGATCGACCTGCTCGACAGTGCGCCGCGTATCGAGCGCGACGGGCAGGGCCGGCCCGAGGTGGTTTGGCTGTCGGCCCGTGAGGGACTCGGACTCGAACTGCTCGAGCAAGCTCTCTCGGAATGCCTGGCGGAGGATGTGATCGCCTTTGGCATGCTCCTTTCTCCGCGACAGGGCCGCCTGAGGGCGGGCTTGCATGAGCTTGGCGCCGTACGCGAAGAACGTTACGAAGAGGGTGGTCAGGTGCATCTCGAGGTGCGCCTGCCACGCCGCGATTTCCTGCAGTTGATGGCCCGATTGGGAGAGCGGGCGGAGAATTACCTTCCGTCCGAGTTGCACGAACGACCGGTATGGGAGGCGTGACGGCTGCGGTCGTTCGGCTCGACGGATTGATTCTCCAACAACTAACGGGACCGGGCGCCGAAGGGCGTTCTACAGGACAGCAACCGAACTTCCCGGTCGCACAGGCACAGGCGAGCGGTCGGGAGGCAACGCAGAGTGGAGACGACGTATGGCTTGGAATGAGCCGGGTGGTGGCAACCAGCATGACCCCTGGAGCGGTGGGGGCCGACGCGGTGGCAACGGCGGCGGCGGTGGCAACCGTGGGGGCAACCAGGGGCCACCCGACCTTGACGAGGCCCTGAAGAAGTTCCAGGACAAGCTCAACAGCATGCTTGGCGGTCGTGGTGGCAAAGGCGGTGGCGGTCGTGGCGGCAAGGGTGGCGGTCGCCCGCGCAATACGTTCGCCTTGCCAGGGCTGCTGCTGGTCATCGCCCTGGGTATCTGGGGGGCAATGGGCTTCTATCTGGTTGACCAGGCCGAGCGTGGCGTGGTGCTGCGTTTTGGTGAGTTCCAGACGGTGGTGGGGCCAGGCTTGCACTGGAATCCGCCGCTGATCGACGATGTGCGCATGGTCAATGTGACTCGCGTGCGTTCGCTGACCCAGACCCAGTCGATGCTGACCCGCGACGAGAACATCGTCGAGGTCGAGATCTCGGCCCAGTATCAGGTCAACGATCCGCGTGACTTCGTGCTCAACGTGCGCAATCCCCAGCTCTCCATCGAGAACGCGCTGGATTCCGCGCTGCGCCACGTGGTTGGCGGTACCGACATGATCGAGATCCTGACCTCCGGGCGTGAGATTCTCGGTAGCTCGGTGGCGAGCCGCCTGCAGACCTATCTGGATAGCTACGGCACCGGCATTCGCCTGCAAACCATCAACATCGAGTCGACCACGGCCCCTGCACCCGTTATCGATGCCTTCGACGACGTAATCCGCGCCCGCGAGGATCGCCAGCGGACCATCAACGAGGGCATGGCCTACGCCAATGCCATTATCCCGGCCGCTCAGGGTCAGGCGCAGCGTCTGGTCGAGCAAGGCCAGGGCTATCGCGAATCGGTGGTGGCCGAAGCCCAGGGTCAGGTCAACCGCTTCAACGCGCTGCTGGCCCAGTACCGCAACGCACCGGAGATCATGCGCGAACGTCTCTACATCGATGCCATGGCCGATGTCTTTGCGCGTACGCCGAAGGTACTGGTCGACGTGCGTGAGGACGCACCGCTGATGTATCTGCCGCTCGACCAGCGCCCCGGAAGGGGTGGCGATGGTGAAGGCAACGGCGAGGCGGCTCGCGGCGAAAGCGGCGAACTCGACCCGCGTGTGCTCGAGCGCCTGCGCACGACGAGTTCGGCGCAGGGTGGCAATACCGGTAGTATCCGCAGGGAGGGCCGCTAAATGGTGAACAACCGTTCCTTGATCATCGTGGGTGGCCTCGCTGCCGCGGCCTGGCTTGCCAGCAACAGCCTCTACGTGGTCGACGAGACCGAGCGTGCCGTCAAGCTGCGCTTTGGTGAGGTCATCGAAGAGAACATTCAGCCCGGCCTGCACTTTAAGGTGCCGATCACTCAGACGGTTCGTAAGTTCGATACCCGGGTGCTGACGCTGGATACCGATACCAGCCGCTATCTGACGCTCGAGCAGAAGGCGGTCATCGTGGACTCCTACGTCAAGTGGCAGGTGATCAATCCCACCCGCTACTACGAGGCCACCGCCGGCGACGAGATGATGGCGATCCGCCTGATCCAGCCGCGGGTCGATGAGAGCCTGCGTAACGAGTTTGGCCGCCTGGACCTGCAGCAGATTATCGCCGAGCGCCGCGACGACCTGATGATTCGCCCGACCCAGGAACTCGACTCGTTGATGCGCGAGGAGCTGGGGGTGTCGATCCTCGACATCCGCGTCAAGCGTATCGATCTGCCCGAGGACGTCTCTGCTGCGGTCTTCGACCGTATGCGCTCCGAGCGTGAGCGTGAAGCACGTGAATGGCGTGCCCAGGGCCAGGAGGAGGCCGAGCGCATCCGCGCCAATGCCGACCGCCGCCGCCAGGTGCTGCTGGCTCAGGCTACCGAGCGGGCCGAGACCCTGCGCGGTGAGGGTGATGCCGAAGCGGCAGCGATCTTCTCGGAGGCATACGGCCAGAACCCGGAGTTCTTCACCTTCTGGCGCAGTATCAACGCCTATCGTGAGAGCTTCGACGGTGAGCGGGACATGCTGGTGCTTGACCCGTCCAGCGATTTCTTCCGCTATCTGCGCAGCCCGGCAGTGCAGAACGGTAGCGACGAGTAAGAGGCACCGGACCGGGCCCAGCGGCTGTCGCTTTCCAGGCATGTCGCTGGGCTTGTCCCGGCATCGCGGGGTTCAACCCGTCGCCAAACGTGATAGAATCCGTCAACCGGGCGTGGCCCGGTTTTTTTGTGGGCCTTTTTTGCCATCGAATCCTTTTTTTGCCCGCCCCAACGCCTTGCAGGATTGACGACATGACCATTGCTGACCGCTGGCTGTTGCCCGACGGCATGGATGAAGTGCTGCCGCCCCAGGCAAGCCGTATGGAGGAGCTGCGGCGAACGCTGCTCGACCTCTACTATCGCTGGGGTTACGACCAGGTAATGCCACCGCCGGTGGAGTTCCTCGACTCCCTATTGACCGGCACCGGCACTGACCTGGATCTGCAGACCTTCAAGCTGACCGATCAACTGACCGGCCGCCTGATGGGAGTGAGCGCTGATGTGACGCCCCAGGTGGCGCGCATGGACGCCCACTCCATGCACCACCAGGGGCCGGCCAGGCTGTGCTATTGCACCAACGTGCTGCGGGCCAAGGCCGACCAGCACCAGGGAGGGCGAAGCCCGGTCCAGGTCGGTGTCGAACTGTTCGGCCATGCCGGCCTGGAAGCGGACCTCGAGATCCTGCGCCTGGCACTGTTGAGTCTCGAGGCTGCCGGGGCCAGTGAACTGCATTTGGCGTTGGGCCATATCGGCATCTATCGTAGCCTGGTACAGGCAGCCGAGTTGGATCGCGATCAGGAGCGGGCGCTGTTCGAAGCGCTGGAGCTCAAGTCGCCGGGGGCCTTGGCCCAGCAGGTCGAGGCCAATGTGGCCGATCCCGCCCTGGCGGAAATGTTCCGTGCGCTGGGCCGCCTGAACGGTGGCCCCGAGGTGTTGGACAGCGCGCGCGAAGCGCTCGCCGGTGCTCCCGCTGCGGTAGGCGAGGCCTTGGCGCAGCTCGGTGCGCTGCACCGGGGCGTGGCCAGGGAGCACCCCGAAGTGGCGCTCTATTTCGATCTGGCCGAGCTACGTGGTTATCAGTACCACACTGGAATGATGTTTGCGGCCTTCGTGCCGGGCTACGGCCAGGCCCTGGCCAAGGGCGGACGCTATGACGATACGGGGCGAGCCTTCGGCCGTGCGCGTCCCGCCACTGGCTTTTCGATGGACCTGAAGCTGCTTGCCACGCTGGTGCAGAGCGAGCCGGCCTGCGACGGCATCTGGGCGCCGGCTTCCGGCGAGGGCGTAGCCGAAGCGATTGCATCGCTGCGCGACAGCGGGCACCGGGTGGTGCAGGCGCTGCCGGGCCAGCAGACGCCTCCCGAGGCGCATCGCTGCAGCCAGCAACTGGTAATGGTCGATGGCCGCTGGCAAGCGGAGGCACTCTAGGCGTTGGCGAACTGGCCGAAGCCTGATTAGACGATACCGGCAAGCGGGCCGGAAGACGAGCGCGGCCAGCGGGCCGGATGATCGACGCGCACATACGCGGCGCTGACACGAGAGATGAGACACAATGGGCAAGAACGTAGTCGTACTGGGCACACAGTGGGGTGACGAAGGCAAGGGCAAGGTGGTCGACCTGCTGACCGAATCCGCTGCGGCGGTGGTACGTTTCCAGGGTGGACACAACGCCGGGCATACGCTGGTCATCGACGGCGAGAAGACCGTGCTGCACCTGATTCCCTCCGGCATCCTGCGTCAGGGCAAGACCTGTATCATCGGCAATGGTGTGGTGCTGTCTCCCGAGGCGCTGATCAAGGAGATCCGCGAACTCGAGGAGAAGGGCGTGCCGGTGCGCGAGCGACTGCGTCTCTCGCCGGCCTGTCCGCTGATCCTGCCGTACCACGTGCGCCTCGACCTGGCCCGCGAGAAGGCCCGCGGCGTGGCCAAGATCGGCACCACCGGCCGCGGCATCGGCCCGGCCTACGAGGACAAGGTGGCGCGCCGTGGCCTGCGCTTGGGCGACATGCTGCATCGCGAGCGCTTTGCCTCCAAGCTCGGCGAGGTGCTCGACTACCACAACTTCGTGCTGGTCAACTACCACGGCGAGAAGGCGGTCGACTTCCAGGAAGTGCTGGACAGCGCCATGGCCATGGCCGAGGAGCTGCGGCCGATGGTCTGCGATACCGTTACCCTGGTGCACGAACTGCGCCGCGCCGGCGAGAACATTCTGTTCGAGGGGGCCCAGGGCTCTCTGCTCGATATCGATCACGGTACCTATCCGTTCGTCACCAGCTCCAACACCACCGCTGGCGGCACCGCTACCGGTTCTGGTGTCGGGCCGCTCTACCTGGACTACGTGCTGGGTATCACCAAGGCTTACACCACCCGTGTCGGCTCCGGCCCGTTCCCCACCGAGCTGTTCGACGAGCACGGCCGTCACCTGGCCGAGCGCGGCCACGAGTTCGGCGCGACCACTGGTCGACCACGCCGCTGTGGCTGGTTCGATGCCGTGGCCCTACGCCATGCGGTGCAGATCAACTCGGTGTCCGGGTTGTGCTTGACCAAGCTCGACGTTCTCGATGGGCTGGAGAACATCCGCGTCTGCGTGGGCTATCGCAGCAAGGATGGCGAGGTAATGGAGAACCCGGTCGATTCGGAGGGTTACGAAGCGGTGGAGCCGGTCTACGAGGATCTGCCGGGTTGGAGCGAGTCGACCCTGGGTGCCAAGCGCATCGAGGACCTGCCAGCCAATGCACGCTCCTACATCAGCTTCCTCGAGGAGAAGGTGGGCACTTCGATCGACATCGTCTCGACCGGCCCGGACCGCAACGAGACCATCGTGCTACGCAATCCGTTCGAAGGCTGACGGTACGAAGCGCGAATCGACCACGAGGCCGGCACAGGGTGCCGGCCTCGTTGCGTCGGAACGTAACGAGCCGGTGTACGGAACGTCATCGAGCCGACCTGCGATCTGACCGTCATTCATCTACTTCTACCTCACTGGCGGCGGCAATGGCCTCTTCATCGGTGAGCAGTTGACGCAGGGTTTCGATGGCGAGTTGACCCTCGCTCTCGAAGACATCATCCAGCCACAGCAGGGCCTGCTGCTGGTTGGCCTGCTCCAGGCCGCGGGATGAAAGGTAGGCTTCGGCCAGGGCGAGGCGTGCGCTGCCATGCCCCTGGCTAGCCGCCTGGTAGAGGTAATCCGCCCCGCGCTCCGGGTCGGCCTCGATGTTTTCGCCACGCAGGTATTCACGTCCGAGCGAGGCCTGGGCGCCTGGATGTCCCTGCTCGGCGGCGTCGAGCAGCAGCTCATGACCCTGCTCGACATCCTGGTCGATGGCGCCTTCGCCGCGTATCAGGGCGAGCCCCAGGGCGGCACGCGCATAGTCGGCGCCGGCGTCGCTGGCCTGACGGTACCAGCGTTCGGCCTGTTCGGCGTCCTGTTCCACGCCGTTGCCGTGCTGGTAAGCCTCGCCCAGCACAAAGGCCGCATGGGTTGCCCCTGATTCCGCCGCTGCCGTCAGCAACTCGATGCCACGCTCGGTATCAAGCTCCACGTGGTTACCGGTCAGGTAGGCTTCGCCCAGGTCGCTGCGGGCGCCAGCGTGTCCGCGTGCCACTGCGGCTTCCAAATAGTCGATACCGCGCTCGCTGTCGCCCCGCTCCACATACATCCGGCCAAGGCTTGCCGCAGCGCCGGCATGACCCGCCTGGTGGGCCCGGTCCAGCCAGTATTCGGCTTGCTGCTGGTCGCGCTGAACGCCTTCGCCGTCGAGGAAGGCGCGGCCAAGATCGGCCATGGCGCCGGGATGCCCATCCTCGGCAGCGGCGACGAGTGCCTCGATATTGCCCTGGGCACCCAGATCGCGCTGTACGTAGGTGAGCGCATCGTCTGCGGATTCGTGCCCCGCCTGCTGGGCTAGCGTCAGCCAGCGGTTGGCCTCGTTCAGGTCGCGTTCCACGCCGCTGCCATTGCGATAGGCCCGGCCCAGTACCACCATGGCATAGGCGTCGCCCTGCTGGGCGGCCTGGGTCAGCAGGGCGACGCCCTGCGTGGGATCTTCCTGCAGTGGCCCTTCCAGGTAGGCCTCGCCGAGTTGGGTCATGGCCGTGGTGTCGCCGGCCTGTGCAGCCTGGCGTAGCAGCTCCTCGCCGCGGCTGGGCTGGAAGTTGGGGTTCCCCTCGTCCAGGTAGGCTTCGCCGAGCAACCGCATCGCGCCCGATTGCCCATGCCCGGCGGCCTGACGCAATAGCTCCTCGCCCCGGACGGGGTCTTGCGGCACACCGCGTCCCTTGAGGTAGGCTGCCCCCAACTGCTGTGTTGCCCAAGGGTGGCCGAGCTCATGGCCTCGCTCGAGATAGTCGACGGCAATATAGGGCTGACCGGCGATTCGCTCGTCGTCCAGATAGAGCGAGCCCAACTGCGCCAGCGCCAGGGGGTGGTCATGCTCGGCGGCTTGCTCGAGCAGGCCCATGCCGCGAGGCAGATCGTTGAGACCACCCTGGCCTTCGACCAGGGCGCGGCCGAGGACCACCTGGGCATCGATCGAGCCGGCATTGATCGCTTCGCGCAGCCAGCGCTCGGCTTGTACTGGCTGCGGCTGGCCGGACTCGGGCTCGAGCAGTGCCTGGCCAAGGTAGGTCATGGCATCGACATGCCCTTGGCGGGCGGCATCCGCCAGCAGCTCGATACCCTGCCGGTATTCGCCAACCTCGATCATGTCGCGTCCTGCCCTGGCCAGCGCATCCAGGTCGCCGGCCTGGGCTGCCTGCTGCAACCAATGGATGCGCTGGCTGGGTTGATCGCCCAGCAGACCGTCAGCCGAATAGAGCGAGGCCAACTGAAGCATGGCGTTGACGTCGCCTGCACTGGCTTGCTGCTGGAGCACCTCGGCGTGACGCTGGGCATAATCCATGGCTTGCGCTGGGTCCTCCTCGAGCCAGCCGCCGGGTGCGTGCGCTTCGGCCAGGGCTTGCAGGGCCTGCTGCTGGCCTTGGGAGGCCGCCTGCTCGTAGAGTTCACGGGCCAGTTCCGGATCTGCCTCGACCCCTTCACTGCCTTCGGCCAGCAGATCGGCGAGCAGCACTTCGGCGGTGCGCTCGAGGTCGGCCTCCTTGGCCTGCCAGAGCAGATGGTAGGCCAGCACATCGTTGCGTTCCACGCCACGACCCTCAAGATAGAGCCGGGCGAGATTGAGCGAGGCGTGGCCGCGTACCGAGGATGGCCGCTCGATGGCCAGGCCATAGAGGCGCGCCGCTTCGGCGGGGTTCTCCTCGATGCCCAGGCCCTGATCGTAGAGCTTAGCCATTTCGTAGTAGGCGGGCGGCACATCGCGATTGACCAGAGGCTGCAGGTAGTCGATGGCTTCGTTGTAGCGCCCCTCATCGATGAACTCCTGTGCGCGGTTGACGCGGTTCCAGTCCGACGAGTCGATGTCGGCCTCGAGCCCGCTGGCGAACCAGGCGGCATACTGCTCGGGAACGGCCCGTGCATGCTCGCCGCCTGGCGGTTCGTCCGAGGTCACTGCACAGCCGGCCAACCATGCCGACAAGGTAATCGCTGCGGTCAGTCGCAGCGAGGGGAGGCGTCGAGTCCTGTTCGTCAAGCGTTCCATGTTGTCCCCTCTTTTCTGTGTGGTTCCAGGAAGTCCTTTCGTCTTCAATTGCCTAGGCCGCGGAAGGCCTCGGTACTCCGGCGCTCCTCGTCGAGATAGACGTGCTGCTGGGCCTCGGGATCCATGAAGTAGAGCGTAATGAAACCTCCGGCGCTGCGGTTGTAGGTGGGGCGCACCCGGGCGACGAAATCGGCCGTCTGCGGATGGTCGAAGTGGGTGAGGTAGATATCCATCCAGGTGAAATACTGGGGATCCCGCAGGAAGCCAGTAAATTGTTCCTGCGGCGCGTAGTCGCCCAGCGCCGCCGGGTTGTCGAGAATCTGGAAGAGAAAGTCGATGCCCTCATGAATGTCGTTGCCTTCGTATTCCAGATTGAAGATGTCGTAGCCTTGGCGATGAATGATCTGCATGTTGGTAATCAGGTAATTCAGCGCATAGTTCTGGTAGTGCGTGGCACGTCGGCCGCGTCCGACCTCCAGCGGTAGGGCGCCGTTCTCGGTCATGTCGTGTAGTGCCGAATAAACGGCGCTGACGCCGAAGCGAAACAGGTCGTCGTCCTCTACCAGTACGCCGATCATGGTGGCGTAGAGTGCACGCCGGTAGAAGTGGTTATTGCAGCAGCTCTCTTCCGGCTCGCCGGGGAATGCCGAATGTTGCAGGGCGAGGCCATGCAGCCACTGCTCGACTTCGGCACGTTCCTCCTCGAGGCCATCCACGTGGGGGCGCACGATGGAGTAGGCCATGGCTGCGGCGAACAGCATCGATTCGGAGGCGAACCAGGCTTGGGGCTCCTGGGAGTCGAAGACGAAAGTGGTCAGTGCCTTGGCTTCGGCCCAACCGTGCAGAAAGCGTACCAGGCAGTTGGCATAGAAGGTGTCGCCGCTGGCGACGAAGGCCCCGGCCAGCACCGACGCACTATCTTCGAAGGCGAACAGAGGCTCTGTGGCCAGTTCCCACTCCTCCGGGTTGGGGTAGAAACCGGGAATCCCGCCTCGCGTGGTGATGGGAGTGAAGTTGAGCTTCTGGCGGCAGCTGGGGCCCAGTGAAAGTTCGTCCTTCAGTTGCAGCAGAATGGGATTGTCTGTCTTGCGCAGCAACTCCATACGCGCTTCCACATCGAAGTAGCTGGCGTCCGTATCGGTGACCCGATACTCCGAGAGGTCGAGTTCCATGCGCTCCTCTCGCGAGAGAGTATCGTTGGCCGTCGCGGTAACGCTGCCTGCCAGTAAAACGCAGGCGAGCATCACGGGCCGTCGTGCGATAAATCCTTTTACTGCGGCAAGGGACATGATCGGCGTCGCTCCATTGGCGCTCGAATGCAAATTGATCAAGGCTGCGGCGTATAGAAACGGAAGGCAGCGAAGTCCACGTACTGATCGCGTGGCGTGCGCCATCCTTCGCCGGTACCGCCGAAGAAGGTGGAAAACATCAGGCCGTCGATGGTGATTTCCGGTGTGGTGCGGAATACGACGTTTTGCTGTTCAAGCACCGGCCGACCATCGACCCAGAGACGGGCGATGCCGTCGTCGAGGTCGGGATCGTTGAGCACGATCTCCTGTTCGACGGTAACCCAGCGGCCGACCGGGAAATGCCAGAAGCCGCGGCCCACCGAGTCGCCCTCGAAGCCGACGACGTAGGGATAGAGCTCACCCTCCCCCTCTTCGCGCCACATCAGGCGCATGGAGAAACCGTTCTTGCCGTCGACGTCCTCGCCGCCCGATGGTGCTTCGCCGCCGTAAAGTCCCGGCAGCTTGCCGCCGCGCACGAAGTCGAAGTCCGCCGGAAAGCGCACCATGTAGCTGAGGCAGGCCCGTTCGGCGCCGCGCAGCGACGGTGGATCGCTATAGAATCCGGCACCGCCACGGGGCTCGTCTCCCGGCGAAGAGGTGCCGGCGGGGTAATGCACGCGCAGTCCGGGTTCGCCGATGCCGGTCTGTGCTGCGTCCAGGCGCTCCACGTTCTCCTCGGTGCCCCAGTGGCGACTGGTATGGAAGTTCTGCCGAATGGCGGCATGGCCGTTCGCAGCGTGCTGCGGGCGGGGCGTTTCGGCCTGCACGTAACGCTGCGAACAGGCTTCCTCTTGGGGAATGCCGACGAGAGCATTCTCGGCCTCGTCGGCATGGGCGGCAGATACCGGCAACAGCATCAGGCCACTCAATAGCAGCAATCGGCAATTGCCGTACGGTATGCGGGCAGCAGCATTAGCCTTCATCGGTAACTTCATCATTGTCCTCCGTGGCGGCGCGATAAATGTCGTCGCCGAATTGAATGACCGAGCGTACGCCCTGCCAAATCCGCTCCGAGGCGGCACCCAGTAGTGGGGCTTCGGTAAAGCGTACGTCCACGGGTTGGCCGACGCTCTCTGCGGGCAGCGGCTCCTCGGGTACCAGCAGTACGCTGGCCACGTTCTGCTGCTGGCGCACCCAACTGGGGAAGCCGGCACGCGGCTGGCGCTCGACGTCGAGCGCAACGTTGCGCACCCGGGCGCGGATCGGTTGGTTGGCGTTGGCCAATGTCACATAGGCTTGCTGGTTGGGCTCGATGCGGCTGATGTCGTTCATGTGCACCAATGCCTCGACCAGCACGTCGTCCTCGTCAGTGCGAATCAGGGTCATGATCCGCTCGCTTTCGTTGATGTAAACCCCATCGGCGCTGCTCAGAGCCCAGGCCACCAGGCAGTTGCAGGGACTGTATATGTCGTTGCTTGCCATGCGCGCATCGAGCGCGGCGATGCGTGAACTCTCGTAGTCGCGCACAGTCTCGAACTGCTCGATTCGGGCCTGGGCAATCTCGGGCGAGACCGACTCGAAGGTCATGGTGTCGCCGCTGGCGGGTTGTGCCGAATTGGCCAGGCTGACCTCCTGCATGCCGTTTTCGAGGTGCTCGCGGAGGTTCTCGAGTAGGCGGTTGTTGTAGTCGATCGCTGCCTCGGCAAGGATCAGGTCCGATTCCAGCTCGCTGTTGACTACATTGGTCAGCAACTGATCGCGCTCGACCCGATCACCGGCCATTAGGTCGTGCTCGCCGAGAATCCCGGGGCCGGGTGCCCGGATGTCGATACGCGGCGCCGTCACGGCGGCGAAGCTCGGCTCGATCAGCATGAAGTTGCGGTAAGCGGTAGCCGCCCCTACCAGTGCCAGCAGGCCGATGGCGATGAATAGCAGGATATAGCGTCCCATCGGCTTGGGCGGGCGCGCGGGTGGCAGCGGCTTGGTCGCCTGACGCTTGCGCGGCGTCTGTGGATCTTCGCCACCGATCAACCCCTCGACATTGGGCGAGCGGCCGCTCAGCGCGCTGCGGATGATCTGGCGCAGCAGCTCGCGATGCTGCGGCTCGATCTCGGTGATCTCGAAGCTGACTTCGTAGCCATTGCCGCTCGCCGCGCGGGTGGCGCGCAGGCACTCGGCCTTCAGCGGAACGATCAGTTCGGTGGCGCCCGCCATCATCAACAGTGAGGCCGAGATGCGATCGCCGGGTTCGAATCTATGCTGACTCTGGGTGGAAAAGCCTCCCAGCGAGACATCATTGCCGTTCAGCTCAGTGTCGCTGTCGTCGAGATCGACCCGAAACGGGAGCGTGACGCGTATGTAGCCTCGTTCGTCGCGACGCTCATGCTGGAGTCGGTCTCCCTGGCTCAGGCGCATGCTGTCATGGTCCGCGTTGTCAGGCTCGGCAGAAGAGGCAGGGCGTCGCCTCGAGCGTGCTTCTCCCAGGGTAGGCTCATACCGCTTGGGGTCGTCGTGGGAATAATGATCAGCCATCCGTTGGTCGCTCCTTGCATTCAGGGGTGAGCCGTTGCCACGTCGGCGGGGGCTTCGGGCTCGACCCTGAGTCGTACGTTGACAAGGGTCAGGTTATGTTCGTCGAGAGCCAACTGGCAGTTGGCATCCACGGTGCACTGGACGGCATCCTGGATGGGCTCGCCACTCGGTCCTTGCATCAGTTCCGCCACGGACGGAGAAATAGCGAGGATCGTGGCTCCTGGGTTGCCCTCGATTTGCTTGCTTTCAGCCAGGGTGTTCCGCTGCAGGGTCTCGATCAGCTCGCCGCCCAGTCGGAAGCGCCCCGGGGGGAGTTGCACCGCGTCACGAATGTTGTGGACAAGAGTTGCGCTGAGCCAGCGGTCGAGCCGCTCGGGCTGCTGATTGCGCTCCCAGGTCTGGTCGCGGGCGATGTGCAGCGATACCCGGTCCGGAGGGGACATGACACCGGTCGAGAGGATCAGTACGAACAGCAGCACGCCGTAGGCGAAGCCATGCAGAACATGGCCCATGCGGCGCTGCTGGCGCGCGGCGACAGGGTCGTTCGGTTCGCCCGCCGAGATGCCCTGGCGGGACCACTTCTGGCGGTTGAAGCGGAAGCTGACGTAGGTCTTCAGCATCGCGCCCCAGACCTGGTTGTAGTAGATCAGCGGGATCCACAGCAGGCTGAAGCGTCCACGTTGCCAGGCCAGAATCGAGGTTGCGATACCGCGGGTGAAGAGAATCCACAATACGTAGGCGAAGAAGAAGGAGGGTCTAATGAATAGCGACACCAGCGTGACTACCGTGGGGCCGACCAGGGTCGTCCACATCGAGAGGCGTTGATCGATCAGGCTCCACCAAGTGAACACACCCATTGGCCGTGGTCCCAGGGCGATGGCGCGGTTGCTGGTACGCAGCATGTTGCCGTACCAGCGGCGCATCAGGTCGGTGGTTGAGGTGAAGAAGCGCCGCCGGTTGGGCAACTCCTCGAATCCGGTCACGAAGACATCGGGGATGTAGAGCATGCGCCAGCCATTCTTCAGCAACCAGTACCAAGAGGACTTGTCGTCGCCCGAGAGGAACTTGAAGTTGCCGAAGCGCCAGTGCTCGACATGGTCGTTCTCGATCAGTTCTATGAAATCCGGCTGTGTTGCCAGATCGGCGCGGAACACACTGTAGCGCCCTGTCAGTACCAGCAGGCGACGCGATACCGACATTGAACTCATCATCAGGTGCCGCTGTGCGTAGCGCAGGTCATACCACTCGCAGGTGGCATCGTTGCCGGTCACCTCGGCCCGATTGTTAGTGGTCAGCGCACCGAGATCGTCCTGGGCCTGGAAGAAGGAGAGCGAGCGTGAAAGGGTGCCCGGCTCCAGCCGGATATCCCCATCCATCGAGATCAGCAGCGCTCCCGGCGCCGGCAAGCGCCGGGAGATCGCACGCAGAACCTCGGCCATGGCCGAGCGCTTGCCGTCCCCCTTCTGGAACATGTAGCGGACTTCGACGTTCCGCGGCCAGTCGTTCTCGTCCATCACATGAGTGATGACATCCACGTCGGTACGGTCCGATACGGAGGCGAAGATGGTCGTTGGCACGCCATAGTCGCGCGCTTCCCGGATCAGAGCGTCATAGACCTGGAAGTTGACCCTGGCTTCGATGCGAAAGGAGGTGCAGAGCACGAAGAGCTCCGGTGGCCGTTCCAGCTCGCCCGCCGCATCGGCCTCCGCTCGCAGGCGTGGGAAGATCACCCGGTTGTACCAGGTCGAGCGCGCCGCCTGCACGGCCCACCACGAGTAGCGCCACATGGCAATTGCCCCGATGACGAAGAAGAAACTCTGCGACTTGGGGGAAAACACATCTGCGGGCAGCTCGCTGATGATGACGATCAGCAGCGACAGGCCGAGCAGAAACGTCGTCAGCTCGGTGATCCGGCTGGCTGTGGTATGGTCTCGGGGAGTTGCGGACATGATCACTCCTCAGGCCAGTACGGGCCGCACGGAGTCACCTCGTCCGATGCCGTAGTAGGCGAGCCCGGCGGCCTTGACGGTATCGGGTTGGAACAAATTACGGCCATCGACCAGCACCGGCTCCTCGAGCTTTTCGTAGAGTTCGGGGAAGTCGATGGTGCGGAAGGCCTTCCACTCGGTGCAGATGACCAGCGCATGGGCGCCTTCCAAGGCGTCGTCACGCTGCTCGGCCAGCACCAGATCATCGCGCTCGCCGTAGATGCGGCGGCACTCGTCCGAAGCCTCCGGGTCGTAGGCCTGAACCCGCGCCCCGGCCTCCCACAGCGCTTCGATCAAGGTGCGGCTGGGTGCTTCGCGCATGTCGTCGGTGTTGGGCTTGAAGGCAAGCCCCCAAATAGCGATGGTCTTGCCCGCGAGCTGGCCGTCGAAGGCCTGGCAGAGCTTCTCGAACAGCTTGTTCTTCTGCCGGGCATTGACGCGCTCCACTGCCTTGATCATCTCGGCGGGGTGCCCGATCTCCTCGGCGGTATGGGCCAGGGCCTTCACATCCTTGGGGAAGCAGGAACCGCCATAGCCGCAGCCGGGGTAGATGAAGCTGTAGCCGATACGCGGGTCGGAGCCAATGCCATGGCGCACCTCCTCGACATCGGCACCGAGACGCTCGGCCAGATTGGCGACTTCATTGATGAAGCTGATCTTGGTTGCCAGCATGGCGTTGGCGGCGTACTTGGTCAGCTCGGCGCTGCGTACGCCCATGAACATCATCTTGTCTCGCTGGCGGTTGTAGGGCCCGTAGCATTCCAGCATGGCTTTCTTGACGCGCTCCGAGTCGGTGCCGACGACGATGCGCGAACCGCGCGAAAAGTCCTCGATAGCGGCCCCCTCCTTGAGGAATTCGGGGTTCGAACAGACATCGAACTCTAGGTTCAGGCCGCGCTTTTCCAGTTCAGCGGCAACGGTACGTTCCACCTTGCTGGCGGTTCCCACCGGTACGGTGGATTTATCGACGACGATCTTGTCATCGTGCATGTGCTGACCGATGGTCTCGGCAACCTTGAGCACATACTTGAGGTCTGCGCTGCCATCCTCATCGGATGGCGTGCCCACGGCGATGAACTGGAGCAAGCCGAAGTCGACCGCCTTGGCAGCGTTGGTGGTGAACTCGATGCGGCCGGCGGCCTTGTTCTTTGCGATTAATTGCTCCAGGCCAGGCTCGTAGATGGGGACTTCGCCAGCGTTGAGGCGAGCCACCTTCGCCTCATCGACGTCCACGCACATGACCCGATGGCCGACATCGGCCAGACAAGCGCCGGTTACCAGTCCCACATAGCCAGATCCGAAGATGGTGATCTTCATGGTCGTCGTCGCTCCTTGCTGATTGGGCCCTGTTCATCCAATCAACGCCTCTGCGCCGGTAGTAACCGACGCTGATGGCGAGTAGGGCCAGTTGGCTTCGTTAGCGTGCCATACGGTACGCAACATCCACGCCAACTGAAAAAGACACTTTTCAGTCAGTGAGTTAGAGAGGATTGGAGGGATTGCTGAAGTTCGCTACGGCATCATTCTGTCGCCAATAAGTGACATATCGGACCCGAAGTTCTCTGAGCCTTTCAGATCAAAGGGTTGTACTGTCTCTTAATGGAGACAACATGGTTAGCCAAGAAGTAAATTAACGAATTGATTTGTTTTGGTGAGTGAGGATGGGTGTCGTTGGTTTAGCGGGCTCCCTCCGTCCTGGCCGCGACCCGCGCTTCCATGCGAGTCAAAAAGACCGCCATGATGCGCTCGTAGAGCTGGCGCCCGAGCACGCTGTCCTCGATGCCGGCGTCGACATTGGGGTTGTCGTTCACCTCGATGACGACGACGCGATCCTTGGTCTGTTTGAGATCCACACCATAGAGCCCGCGGCCGATCAGGCGAGTGGCCTTGAGTGCCGCCCGGATGACGACAGGTGGCACCTCGGCGGGATCGTGGGTAGTGAAGTCGCCGCTCTTCACCCGTGCGCCTGAATGGTCATAGATTTGCCAATGCCCGCGAGCCATGTAGTAGCGGCTGGCGAACAGCACCTGCCCATCCAGAACACCGATACGCCAGTCGTACTCGGTTGGCAGCCACTCCTGCAGCAGCAGCAGAGCGGAGTCCTCGAACAGGCGCCGGGCCTCACGCTCTAGCTGCTCCAGCGATTCGACCTTGACCACGCCGCGGGAGAAGGAACCGTCGGGAATCTTCAATACCAGAGGGAAGCTCAGGCCGGCGATGCGCTCGGCGAGCGGGCGACGATCGCGGCGCTTGAGCAGTACGCCTTCCGGCGCCGGTACGCCGCGGGCGCGCAGCAGTGCATGCAGGTATACCTTGTTGGTGCAACGCAGGATGTCGCGTGGCGTATCGATCACCATCACCCCCTCATGCTCGGCCAGGCGGGCCATACGGTAGGTGTGATGGTCCAGCGCCGTGGTCTCGCGGATGAAGAGCCCATCGAACTCGGCCAGCCGCCCCGCATCGCGTCGAGTGATCAGCGAGACGTCGATACCCAGCTTGCGGCCGGCACGGATGAAGGCCTTGAGCGCGCTCTTGTTGCTCGGCGGCATGGCCTCCTTGGGGTCGATCAGAATGGCCAGGTCGAAGCGGTAGCGACGGCGTGCCTTGGGCGTGCGCCATACCTTGCGCGAGTGGCGATTGAGGGCAGAGGCGAAGAGATCCTGTTCCTCGGCGTTGAGGTCACGAAGGTGGATTAGCTTGAGTCGGGCCAGCCGCCACAGATCGTGGCGCCGCACCAGGCGTGCTTCCAGCAGGGGACACGGCAAGCGTTCGAAGAGCTTGCGCGCCAACCGGGCAAGTTCGGGTTCTCGACACTCGCCGAACAACACGCGCAGCGTCACGCTGTCGCCGGCCAGGCGTCCCTGGCGTGCCAGTTCGCCAAGCAGCGGTGCCAGCGTATCCAACTGCAGATCGACCAGGACCTTGCGCGATAGCTCGTTGAGCGTTTCGACGCTCGGCAGCACGCGCTGACCGCGGGCCTGGGCGAGCAGCGAGACATAATAGCCGGTACCCAGGTAATCGAGTTCGCCGCACAGGTTGATCACGTGGGTGCTGCGATCCTGGTCGGCGGCCGCGCGATGACGCCGGTCCAGGGCCAGGAAATCATTCGCGCTGATCAGGTCTTCGGAAGGGTAGTAGGGCTGCCAGTCTTCCTGCCGATCGATGACGATGCGCAAAGGGCACATGGGCGAGTTCCGTTCGAGTGTGAGAGGCGGCTTGGTGCCGTTGGATGCGGCCAGCATGCCGCTGCATCTCGCAGTCGACAAGCGCCTCGACAGGTGAAATGATTTCATGACGGGCGACCCAATCGTCGTTGGTATGGTCATCGCCCCGTTGCCACATCGCTGCAGTCAGCCCCGGAGAATTCAATGAACGTCACCCTGCGCCAGGCCCATCCGCAGGATCTGGGCGCACTCTATCGCCTGGAGCAGGTGGCCTTCAGCAGCGATCGCTTCAGTCGTCGACAGCTATGGCACCTGTTGAATCGCGCTCATGCCGAGACTCTCGTCGCCGATGACGAGGAGCGACTGATGGGATACGGCACCCTGTTGTTCCGGCGTGGTAGCCGCCGTGCCCGGCTCTATTCGTTCTGCGTGCATCCGCAAGCGCGTGGCAGCGGGTTGGGGCGCCAACTGCTCGAAGCCTTGGAGCGGGTCGCCATTCGCTACGATTGCACCGCGCTGGGCCTGGAGGTCCGGGTAGATAACCGTGCTGCCTTGGGGCTCTACCGGCGCATGGGCTTTCGCCTTGAGCGCTGGCTCGACGATTACTACGAGGATGGCTGCGCCGGCTGGCAAATGAACAAGCCGCTCGAGGCCTTGCCCGCCGAAACCCTGGCCTAGGCGCGCAGGGATCGATCGGGACTGGTAAACTTCCGGCATGTTTGGGCAAACAGGGACATCGCCATGCCTTCTTTCGATATCGTTTCCGAATATGACAAGCATGAAGCCAGCAACGCCGTCGATCAGGCCAACCGTGAGATTCAGGGGCGCTTCGATTTCAAGGGCGTCAAGGCAAGCTTCGAACTGAATGGCGATACGGTGCTGCTGGAAGCCGAGGTCGACTTCCAGCTCAAGCAGATGCTCGACGTGCTGCGCAACCGGCTCATCGCTCGCGGCATTGATGCCCGCTGCATGGATGTGCAGGAGCCCGAGCTCTCCGGTGTCAGGGCCCGTCAGGAGGTCAAGCTCAAGCAGGGGCTCGAGCAGCCGGAGGCCAAGGACATCGTCAAGCGTATCAAGGACAGCAAGCTCAAGGTCCAGGCCCAGATCCAGGGCGAGAAGGTGCGTGTTACCGGCAAGAAGCGCGACGATCTGCAGGAGGTCATTGCCATGCTGCGCGGCGAAGGCGGTCCCGACCTGGCCCTTCAGTTCGATAATTTCCGTGACTGAGCCTTTCGAGCATTGCGTCAGCTCGCCTTCGGGCGGGCTTTCTTTTTACACAGTGCTTTTTTATGAAGAGGTCCATAGCCTTAGCCGATTGGCCTACCCGGAGGAGATGGGCTTCAATGGAAGCAGCAGCAAAGATGCCGAACCTGGAGTTCATGCATGCATTCGCTTCGTCGCGCCCTTTATATCGCCCTGGCCTGGACCAGCTTCGCGTTCGGTGTGGTAGGCGTCTTCGTGCCGCTGATGCCGACGACCTGCTTCATGCTGCTGGCGGTATGGGCGGCCTCCCGTGGCTCGCCGCGTTTTGCCTCATGGATACGTGAACATCCACGTTTCGGCCCCACCGTGGTGGCTTGGGAGGGGGAGCGCGCCATACCCCGCCATGCCAAATGGATTGCCGGCGTGATGCTGGCCTTCTCGATTCTGGTGCTGGTGGTGACGCTCAGCGTGGTATGGCTGAAGCTGCTGTTGGTGTCTGGTCTGGCCTTGCTGGGGTTGTGGATCGTGACGCGGCCAGAGCCCGGCAGCGCAGCGGTGCGCCTGATACGGCGTTGAGGGCAAGCGCCTTTGAGGTTGGGGAGCCGGCAACCGTACAATGGGCATCGACCATGGACAGGAGCCATCCCGATGTCTGAACCCAAGCCGACCCATCGCCACGACTACCGGCCGCCCGCCTATCGTGTGTCTCATGTCGAGCTGACCTTCGAACTGGACCCCGCCGCGACCAGCGTCAAGGCGAGTCTGCAAATTGATCGCCACCCGCAAAGCGAAGACGGCGCGCCACTGCAGCTCGATGGCGAGCAACTGATACTCAAGCGCATCGCCATCGATGGCCAGGCACTGGCCGACGACGAATACACCTTGAGCGATACCGGACTGACCGTGCATAACCTGCCCGGTCGGTTCCGCCTGGACACTGAGGTGGAGATCGCGCCGCAGGAGAACACGGCGCTGGAAGGGCTCTATCTCTCCAACGGCATGTACTGCACCCAGTGCGAGGCCGAAGGATTCCGCCGCATCACCTACTACCCCGATCGTCCGGACGTGATGGCGACCTTTTCCACCACGGTGATCGGCGATCGGGCGAGCCTGCCGGTGCTACTTTCCAATGGCAACCCGGTAGAGCGGGGCGAGCTGCCCGGGGGGCGCCACTTCGTCACCTGGAACGATCCCTTTCCCAAGCCCAGCTACCTGTTCGCCCTGGTGGGTGGCGATCTGCAGAAGGTGGAGGATCGCTTCGTCACCATGAGCGGACGCGAGGTCACGCTGCAGATCTGGGTCGAGGAGGAGAACCTGGGCAAGACCGACCACGCCATGGCCTCGCTCAAGCGTTCCATGCAGTGGGATGAAGAGACTTACGGCCGCGAGTATGACCTCGACCTGTTCATGATCGTGGCGGTCAACGACTTCAACATGGGTGCCATGGAGAACAAGGGGCTCAACATCTTCAACTCGGCGGCGGTGTTGACCCATCCGCATACCGCCACCGATGCGACGTTCCAGCGGGTCGAGGGCATCGTCGCCCACGAGTATTTCCACAACTGGTCGGGCAACCGCGTCACCTGCCGCGACTGGTTCCAGCTGTCGCTGAAGGAGGGGTTCACCGTCTTTCGCGATCAGTGCTTCTCCGCCGACGTCAATTCGGCGGCGGTCAAGCGCATCGAGGACGTTGCCTTCTTCCGCACCGCCCAGTTCGCCGAGGATGCCGGCCCCACCGCCCATCCGGTGCGCCCCGACCACTACATCGAGATCGGCAACTTCTATACCCTCACCATCTACGAGAAGGGTGCCGAGGTGGTACGCATGCTGAGCAACCTGGTGGGCTGGGAGGCCTTCCGCCGTGGCAGCGACCTCTACTTCGAGCGTTTCGACGGCCAGGCGGTGACCATCGAGGACTTCGTCGACTGCATGGCAGAAGCCTCAGGCCAGGACCTCTCCCAGTTCATGCTGTGGTACTCCCAGGCCGGCACGCCAGAGATCGATGCCTACGGCGAGTACGACTACACCAACGCGGCGTATCACCTGACCTTGCGCCAGCGTACACCGGCTACTCCCGGCCAGCCCGAGAAAAGCCCGCTGCACATTCCCATTCGCATGGGGTTGGTGGGTACCAAGACGGGGCGCGACCTTGCCCTGACGCTGGAGGGGGAGTCGCTCGACGGCGATGGCGTGATCCACCTGCGCGAGGCGGAGCAGACCTTCGTCTTCACCGACGTGCCCGAAGCGCCGGTACCCTCGCTGCTGCGCGGCTTCTCGGCACCGGTTCAGCTGCGCTTCCCCTATAGTCGCGAGGAGCTGGCCTTCCTGCTGGCCAACGATTCGGATGGCTTCAATCGCTGGGACGCCGGCCAACGCCTGGCAATGCTGGCGCTGGACGACCTGATCGCCGCCCATCGCAATGGCGTCGAGAAGGTCATGGACCCGCGCGTGGTCGAGGCGTTCCGCGCCCTGCTCGAGCGCGGCAGCGACGACAAGGCGGTGTTGGCCGAGATGCTGACGCTGCCTTCCGAGGCCTATATCGCCGAGCAGCAGCCGCTGGTCGACGTCGAGGCGATCCACGCGGCACGCAACTTCGTCAAGCAGTCGCTGGCGGCGACGCTGCGCGATGACTTCCTGCGTGTCTATGAGCAGAACGTGAGCGATGAACCCTATGCCCCCGAGCCCGAGCAGATTGCTCGTCGCAGCCTGAAGAACGTGGCGCTCTCCTACCTGATGGCGATCGAGGACGAGCAGGGTATCGACATCGCTCGCCGGCAGTTCGAGGCCGACCACAACATGACCGACGTACGCCATGCGCTCACGCTGCTGACCCACAGCAGCCGCGACGACCTGGCGGCACCGGCCCTGCGTGCCTTCGGCGAGAAGTGGGCTCACGATACGCTGGTGATGGACCAGTGGTTCGCCATTCAGGTTACCCGGCCTCAGCCGGATGCGCTGGAGCGGGTCAAGCACCTGATGGCCCACCCGGCGTTCTCGCTGAAGAATCCCAACAAGGTCCGTGCCCTGATCGGTACCTTCGCCAACCAGAACCGGATCAACTTCCACCGCGCCGATGGCGAGGGTTACCGCCTGCTGGCCGACGTGGTGATCGAACTCAACCGGCTCAACCCCGAGATCGCCGCGCGCCTGGTCACGCCGCTCACTCGCTGGCAGCGCTTCGATGAATCGCGTCAGGAACTGATGAAGGGCGAACTCGAACGCATCCGCGCCGAGAAACTCTCGCCGAATGTGTATGAGGTGATCGAAAAAGCCCTTGCCTGAGGAAAGGGCAATCGGAAATTTCGCCTTTCCTGATAATAAAAAGTGCCGCCCTTGGAGCGGCGCTTTTTTTGGCTGGGCTTAATAGATGAGCCAGCTCAACACCATCACCCCCAGCACCGCCCAGATCAGGGTGGCGACGATGCGTCGACGCAGCAGGGCGCGTAGGGCGAGATAGAGCAGCCACAGGCCGAGCAGCAGCACCGCCAGGCTGACCAGCGTGGGGGGGATGCCCAGCGCGTTGGCCAGGCCATCGAAAAAGCCCCGGGCGGAAGCTCCCAGGTTGTAGAAGAACAGAATCAGCAGGTCGACCACGAAGCGAATGATCTCGCCCAGGGTCTGGCCCAGCCAGGAAAAGAAATCTTGCATAAGCGGGTCCGGTCGGCTTACTCGATCATGTCGAGAACGGTGCCTACGATATCATCCATGGTGACCAAGCCCAGCAGCTTGTTGTCGTCGAGCACCAGCACCCGCTTGACCACGCTGTCGGTCATCAGGCTGGCCACATGGCGTACGTCGAGCGACTCACCTACGCCGATGGCGGGTTTGGCGCAGACGTCGTAGACGTTGATCAGGTCGATGTCGCCGTTTTCCGCGACGATGGTCTTGAGGATATTGGTGTAGGTGATCAGCCCCCAGGCGTCATGGGGATCCTGCTGCTCCACCACCAGGCTCTTGAGGTTGTGGCGCTTCATCAGGCTCAGCGCATCGCGCAGGGTGGCAAAAGGCGAAACCGTTACCACGTCGCGGTTCATGATGTCCTTGACCAGCATCTGGTTCTCTCCGTCAATCCACTCGTTCAAACATCTTGTCTGAGTCGCTCTTCGAAGCGCTTGACCTGCGCCATGTCGATGCCTCCTAGGTGCTCCACCGGCAACGTCATCACCAGCCCCCGCGAGTCCTCGCCGGTCGGGTTGAGCACCTGGCGTATTGCCTTGAGCACTCTCAGCGAGAGACTCTTCTCCAGCGTCAGCAGCATGATGCTCTGGCTGCCCTCGTAGGTCAGCCCGAAAAAAGTCTTCTTGCGTTCGCCACCAATGCCACGGCCGGTCATCAGAGTCATGCCGACTGCCCCGGCCTCGGTCGCGGCGTCGATGCATTCCTGCTCGAGATCTTCCGGCACGATGGCGACCAACAGCGAAAACTTCATCTCGTCTTGCCTCCCGGCTGTGCCATTCTTTCCATCAGAATGGCATAGCTCATTACAGTCACGATAGGAAAGATCGAGGCGAAGGCGATCAGCCCGAAGCCGTCGATCAGGACGTTGCGCCCCTCGATCTGGCTGGCCAGGCCGATCCCCAGCGCGGTGACCAGTGGCACCGTCACCTCGGACGTGGTGACGCCACCGAGATCGAAAGCCAGCGCTACGATGTAGCGCGGCGCCAGGGCGGTGAGCAGTAGCACCAGCAGGTAGCCGCCGATGATGTAATAGTGGATGGAATCGCCGACGATGATACGGTGCACGCCGATGGTGATGCCGATGGCCACCCCCAGGGCGACCAGCAGGCGAATGACGTTGCCCTGGATCTTGCCGGCGGCGGCTTCCTCGGCCTGCTGACCCACGGCGATCAGTGCCGGTTCGGCCATGGTGGTGGCAAAGCCGATGCAGAAGGCGAACAGGTAGACCCACAACCAGGTATCGAAGCCGATCAACTGGGCGGCCATGCTCTGACCGATCGGAAACAGGCCGAGCTTGAGGCCAACCACGAAGGCATACAGGCCCACGATCACCAGGGCGAAGCCCACGCCAACCTTGAGCGGGCTGGCCAGAGGGTGGCGCAGCACGGCGTATTGAAAGAAGAGAATCACCAGAATGATCGGCAGCACGTCGCGCAGCATGCCGAGGAGATCGAGGATCATCGTCATCCAGCCGGCGGGAGGCATGGCGTCGCTCTCGGCGAGCATCAACTGGGCACCGCCGGCCAGGGGGCCCGGCTCGGCATAGACCAGGATGCCGTAGAGCTGCACGCTGATCATCGGCACCATCACCGCCAGTGCTACCAGGCCGAAGCCGTCGGTGAGCGGATTGCGTCCGCGGATCGAAGCGGCAAGGCCGATACCCAGCGCGGCGATCAGTGGCACGGTCACGATATTGGTGGTTACGCCGCCGGAATCGTAGGCCAGCCCCACGATTTCCTCGGGGGCGAAGAAAGTCACCAGCACCACCGTCACATAGCCGACGATCATGTACCAGTGCAGGGGGTGGCCGAGAATCACGCGGAACACGCCCAGTGCCATCACCAGCCCTACCGAGCTTGCCACGATCAGGCGCAGGGTGAAGGCGTCGATGCGCCCTTCGCTGATCATGGCGGCCTGTTCGGCCACGGCGATCAGTGCCGGTTCGGCGACCACGGCGGAGAAGCCGATGGCGAATCCGAACAGCATCAGCAGTGGCATCGAGCCGCGGCGGGCAAACTGGTTGGCGAGCCGCTTGCCCACCGGAAAGATGCTCAACTCGAGCCCTTGCAGGAACAGGGCGACGCCAACGGCGACGACCAGCAGTCCCGCTGCCATGCCCAACCCGCCCTCCGGCCACTCGCGCAGCAGCAGTGCCTGAAAGGCCACCACCACGACGATGATGGGTAGCAGGTTGCGTAGGGCATGGGCCAGTGCGTGTAGGAAATCCCTGAGTTGTGCTACCAAGACCGACTCCCTGGCAATGATCGGTTGGGCAAGGCGTACCGCAGCGAGCACAAGCATGACTATCGGGTTGGCTGGCCCGGGCGAGCGTCACACTATACCATCGGCCTATGACGTTGAGCAGGCGCTAATGCAGGCTCCGGCATTGACTCACATCAAGCGTGGGCCGATGGCAGCGAAAGGGAGAAAGCGAATGAACGTGACACTGATCGTCGTACTGGTGGTGGTAGCGCTGTTGGTGATCTACGGGGCCAGTATCTACAACCGCCTGGTGGCACTCCGGAATCGCTACCAGAACGCCTTTGCCCAGATCGAGGTGCAGCTCAAGCGCCGCTACGACCTGATCCCCAACCTGGTCGAGACCGCCAAGGCCTACATGGCTCACGAACGCGATACGCTCACCGCCGTGACCGAGGCGCGTAATGCCGCCCTGGCCGGTTTGCAGGCGGCGGCTGCCCGGCCGGGCGAGCCTGGCGCCATGGCCGAGCTGGCAGGTGCCGAGGGGGCTCTCGGGGCTGCCTTGGGGCGGCTCAATGTAGTGATGGAGGCCTACCCCGATCTGAAGGCCTCGGACAACATGCGCCAACTCTCCGAGACACTCACCAGCACTGAGAACCGTGTTGCCTTCGCTCGCCAGGCCTTCAACGATGCGGTCATGCAATACAACACCTACAAGCAGAGCTTTCCGCCGGTGCTGCTGGCAGGGCCGCTGGGCCATCGCGAGGATGCGGCGTTGCTGGAATTCGACGACAGTGCCGAGATCCAGGCGGCGCCGCGCATCAACTTCTAACGGTACGCGGCGATGGACTTCTTCGGTGCCCAGGAGCGCGCAAGGCGACTCACCGCCTGGTTGGTCGTGCTGCTGATCGTGGCAGTACTCGGTATGATCGCCGCCGCCGTTGCGGTGATCGCGCTTGCCATGGTGCTGATCGACGGCGGCCAGCCGGGGGGCGATCCGTTGGCCCGTGCGCTCGATCCGTTGCTGATCTGCGGTGTCGCCTTTGGCGTGCTGTTAGTGGTCGGGGCGGGAAGCCTGGCGCGACACCTACAACTGCGCTCCGGCGGTTCAGCGGTGGCCGAGGCGTTGGGCGGCCGAGTGATCAACGCCGCCACACGCGATCCCGACGAGCGTAGGCTGCTCAACGTGGTAGAGGAGATGGCCATTGCCTCGGGGCTGCCGGTGCCGTCGACCTACCTGCTCGACGAGCCCGGCATCAACGCCTTCGCCGCCGGCCATACGCCGCAGGACGCCGCGATCGGCGTGACACGCGGGGCGGTTCGTTGCCTGACACGGGATGAGCTGCAGGGGGTGATCGCCCATGAGTTCAGCCATGTGCTGCATGGCGACATGCGGCTCAACATGCGCTTGGTCGCGCTGCTCTATGGCATTCTGGTGATTGGGCTCGTGGGGCGCATGCTGCTGCGGGGCACGGCGGCGCGGCGCATGACGCGTGGCTCGCGCCAGAACAACGGCCAGATCGTGCTGCTGGGGGCTGGCCTGGCGTTGATGCTGGTGGGCTTCGTCGGCACCGTGTGTGGCAACCTGATCAAGGCGGCGGTAAGCCGCCAGCGTGAATTTCTAGCCGATGCCAGCGCGGTGCAGTACACCCGCAACCCGGCGGGGTTGGCAGATGCGCTGAAGCGTGTCGCGGCCCATGCCCATGGCTCCGAACTACGTGCCAGCCGTGCCGAGGAATTCAGCCACCTCTACTTCAGTCGAGGCCTGCCGGGCCTACGCGGCCTTACCGCTA
This sequence comes from Billgrantia zhangzhouensis, assembly GCF_021404465.1. Classification (GTDB taxonomy): domain Bacteria; phylum Pseudomonadota; class Gammaproteobacteria; order Pseudomonadales; family Halomonadaceae; genus Halomonas; species Halomonas zhangzhouensis. The sequence continues at coordinate 171,291 of NZ_JABFTT010000007.1, forward strand.
CCCATCCGCCGCTTGCCACTCGCATCCGTCGCCTCGATCCCGCTTGGGATGGACACCTGCCTGAGCCGAGCATCGAGCGCGAGCCCGGGACCGTTGCCGCAGCCGGCCTCGAAGAGCCGGCGGATCAGGCTCGGGCTGCCGCGCCGGCCGCTGGCATGGCCCCGCTGTTGGCGATGAGCGTGGCACGGCGGGTCGGTGAGCCGAATAATGAGGATCTACAGCAGGCCCGACGGGTATTGGCTGGCATCGATCCCATATTGCTCGAGGCCGCTCACGATCCCTACGCGGCGCGTGCAGTCGTGTACGGCATCCTCATGGGCGCCGAGCCGAGCAGCCGGGCACGGCAGCACGAGGCCCTGGTCCATGCCGCCGTACCGGAAGTGCTGGTGGAACTGGATCGCCTCGCCGAGCCTCTTGCCGCGGTCCGGCCGGGCCAGCGGCTGGCGCTGATCGAGCTCTGCCTGCCCATGTTGCGGCAACTGTCGGTCGCCCAGTATGCCCGTTTCCGCGACTGTCTCGAGCGGCTGATGAGGGCCGAAGACGACCCCGGTGCCCTGCAATGGGCTTTGCACCGCCTGGTCATCAGTGGTAGCGAAGGCGTCGTGCCGCGGCGTGGGAATCAGCATCTGGCACAGGTCGAGGGCGCGGTCGTCTGTCTGCTGTCGAGTCTGGCGCTGGCGGGGAACTGCGATGAAACGAAGGCTGCAGCGGCATTTCGCCAGGCGGCCGATACGCTGGGCCTGTCCGTGGCCTTCGCTCCTCGGCCAGCTGCGCCCGGGGATCTCGACGAGGCCCTGAAGCATTGTCGTCAGTTGGCCGCAGCGGAGCGCCCCAGGCTACTTGATGCCATGGCACGCTGTGTGTCCTATGACGGTCGTGTCCATCCGCAGGAAGCCGAGCTGTTGCGAGCCGTGGCCTGGGCGCTCGACTGCCCCTTGCCGATGAGCGCCACGGATTGAAGAGGAGCTCATCCCCCTGAGACCGGAGCGGGATCGTTTTCCGCCTTTGCTGTCCAAGGGGGAGAGACTTGCCCGGCGGCTTGCAGCGACCGTCGGGCTCTGCTGGAATAGAGCCCTTTTGCTGGTCTCATATGGATGGGAGAAAGCCGATGGCCAAGACACCCTGGATCCCTGCCGCCGTAGCGCTGACCCTTGCCCTGGGATTGGCGGGCTGCGGAGAAAGTGACGAGGAGGCTGCCGCTCCGACTGAGGCCGACGCGCCTGTTACGGAAGCCGAACCTGGGCTAGAGGCGAACGATGAAGAGCCCACCACACCGCCTCCGGCGGCGGAAGAGGAAGCCGATACTGCCGATGAATCGCTGCCTGCCGTGCCGGAAGAGGAAACGACGCTAGAGCCAGGTGAGGAGATCGAAGCCGATACCGACACCCTGGGTGAATCACCCGTCGATACGCTGGAGGAGGGCGGCGCACTGCCTGGTGAGCCTACTCGCTCCGATATCGATGCCATTCTCGAAGATACCGAGCGACGCTTCGAAGAAGCGCAGCGTCAGATCGACCAGCAGTTCGAGGAAGTGGAGAGGGATTCGCCGGTTCTCGAGCCAATGGAGAGTGGCGCCGATTTCGAGCCGTCGCTCGAGCCGATGGAAGACAGCGGGGCTGGTACGACCTCGGACATCGAACGAGAGGCGGAACGAACCGGCGAGGTCACTCAGTCCGATGTCGATGCCTGGCTTGAAGAGACCGAACGCCGTTTCGAGGAGGCACAGCGTCAGCTCGATGAGCAATTCCGTGAAGCGGAGCAGAGCGATTCGAGACGCGACTCATCGCGGCTCGTGAACGAGAATGAGTAAATGCCAACTCATGAAAAAGGCCCACCTTGAAGGTGGGCCTTTCGTCTGACTAGCTGGCCCCGTTTACGTTGCCAGGCCAGACACCAAGTCTTCCGAGCCGAGGCGTTGCCTCAGTTGGAAACCCGGATGTTGGAGGCCTGAAGGCCTTTCTTGCCCTGGGTCACGTCGAAGGTAACCTTCTGACCGTCCTGCAGGGTCTTGAAGCCTTCAGCCTGAATCTCGGAGAAATGCGCGAACAGGTCATCACCACCGTCGTCCGGAGAGATGAAGCCGTAGCCCTTGGTATCGTTGAACCACTTGACAGTGCCAGTTGCCATTGTCGATTTTCCTTACTTACTGATTGATCGTGCTGGGCACTCGGCAATACCGGAGCCCGAAGTGCGTGGGCAAGAGACGAAAAGTGCGCTTCGGGTGTATCGAAAACTCGACATACTACGGACGACTTTCCACTTCCAGGCCAACGCAGCGGAGCATCCGGTGAAGCAGGTTGCAATCTGCAGTGAGTTCCCACTCCCACCATGCCATCCGCTCAATCCACTGTAGATAGAAAAATTCCAAGCGTCCAGAGATTCCGTTGCCTTACCTTGGCCGTGCTTCATGCCACAATTGGCACGAACCAGGCCTCTATTGGGCGGAGCCCATGCCTGGCCACTGTGCCTCGTCATCTACCCAGTACCGGAGTCCTCTGTATGCTGGACGCACAAATCTGGCCCTTCCTGATTGCCATCACGCTGCTGTCGATGAGCCCGGGAGTCGACACGTTGCTGGTCATTCGCAATACCGCTCGCGGGGGAGTGCGTGATGGCGTGCTCACCAGCCTGGCGATCTGCTGCGGCCTGTTCGTACATGCCACGATCTCGGCGCTGGGCATCTCGCTGATCCTGCTGCAATCGGCCTGGGCATTCAGCACGCTCAAGCTGGCGGGGGCGGCCTACCTGATATGGCTGGGTATCAATGGTCTGCTGGCCGCCCAGCGCGGCAGTGCCCTGCCGCTGGGGGCCGTGCAGGGCGGGCGCCAGGCCGTGCCGGTATGGCGCCCGCTGCGCGAGGGGCTGCTCTCCAATGTGCTCAACCCCAAGACGGTAGTGTTCTACATGGCCTTCCTGCCGCAGTTCATCGCACCGACGGACCCTGCGCTGCTCAAGTCGCTGTGGCTTGCCGGGGTGCACTTCGTCATCGCCAACCTGTGGCAGATCGCCATCGTGTTCATGGTCGGCAGTGCGGGGCACTGGCTCGGCAGTCGCTTCTTCGCCCGCGCGCTGAACGGGACGACAGGCGCGGTACTGATCCTATTCGGCATTAGGCTGGCGCTGGAGCGCCAGCCTGCCTGAGCCGAAGGTGAGTGTCAGTTCCTGGCGAGCAGCGAAGCATCGTAGCGCACCGTCTTCTCCGCCTGGCTGAGCATCGATACGCCTTCGCTGCTGCCGCCGTTGGCCAGACTCTCGAAGATCACCCGATAGGAGAGCACCGCCTGTACGTAGTCGCGGGTTTCACGGAAGGGAATCGACTCGACGAATAGGTCGAACTCCTCGGGGGCATCGCGCAGCCAGCGGTCCACCCTGCCGGGGCCGGCGTTGTAGGCCGCCGTCGCTGCCAGGCGGTTGCCCCGGTAGCGGTTGGTCATGTCGCGAATGTAGGTGCTGCCAAGACGGATGTTGAGCTCAGGGTCCAGCACGCCATAAGGGCCGGGGTCGCTGATACCCAACTGGCGACTGAGCAGCGTAGCGGTACCCGGCATGATCTGCATCAGACCGCGGGCACCGGCCGGCGATAATGCCGAGGGATTGTAAGCACTCTCACGCCGAGCGATGCCCATCAGCAGGTAAGGATCGACTCCGGTCTGCTGTCCCCAATGCAGGAATTGCTCGCGATAGGCTTCGGGGAAACGCCAGTCGAGGGCGTCCCATAGCTGGGCGGTAATGGTGGTTTGTACCAGGCGGGCATGCCAGCCGCGCCGTGCGGCGTAGTCGGCCAAGGCTCGCACTTCACGCGGCGATGCCGCGGCCACCGCATGTAGCCACTCGCTATTGGCCAGGCCATCCTCGCCGATGCGCAGCAATGCCTCGGTGCGCTGCACGGCAGGCCACTGCGCCACCTGGTCGCGGAAGTCAGCGTTGAAGCTGCTGCGCTCCAGGTTCAGGGAATAGGGCCGGCCGATACGATCGGCAGCGGCGAAGCCGAAGAAGTTGCGCCCTTGGGCGGCCCGTGCATAGGCCACCTCGGCACGCTCCTGATCGCCAAGCTGCTCATGAGCGCGTGCCTTCCAGTATTGCCAGCGGCTGTCGTCGCGGGACTCCTCGGGCAATAGTTCGCTCCAGCGTAGCACGTCGTTCCAGTTGCGCTGGGCCAGAGCGTGGCGGATGCGAAGCTCGAGAACACGAGTAGTGCCGATTCGCGGCAGTGCCTCGTCGACCCAGCCCATGTTGTGCTCTATGCCGCGCACCAGTGAATAGAAGGCAAGATCCTCTTCGATGGCGTGGCGGTGGCTTTCCTCGATCGGCAGGTGCGCAGCGATCTTGCGCCATGCCTCCATGGCGGCTTCCGTATCGGCACGGATGAAGCCGTGCATGGCGGCAACGAAGAGCGGCCCGCTGCCGTGGCATTCGGGACCGATGCAGGTGGGAATGCGAGTAATGTCGGCATAGCTGCGCTGTAACCGCTCCACGGCGTCGCGGCCTTCTTGCCAGCGGCTACCAAGCAGTCGGCCCAGGTAGCTGACCAGTCCGGTTTCGCCCTGCTCCCAGGCCAGCATCTTGCGTTCCCAAATATCGAACTCACTGATCTCGCCGCTGGCGCGCAGTTGGTCGAACAGGGTGTCGCAGGCTGAGGGCTGGGAACTGCCGACATGCCACAGGGCGCGCCCCCCTTCGGCAGCGGCCTGCGGGTCGCTGCCGAGCAGCGCCGTGTAGTAATGGCACTGGCGCTCGGTGCCGCTTGGTTCGCCATCGGCTACGGCGAGCAGGCTGCCGTAGCGGCCGGCGGCACCATAGCGGCTGATCGCCTGGCCGCGCATCCAGTCGGCGACGGGAGCACCGCGATGGCGTTCGATGAACTCCAGAATCTGGCCCGGCTCGGCCTGGGGAAGGCGGCTGCGCAGCCGATGATATTCGACGTAACCCTCCAGCACGTGGCCGCTGATGGCAGCCTCGTCGATACGTTGCCACTGCTGATTGCGCGCGGCTTCGAGTGCCGTACGCATGGCGCTGTCGCGGGGCTGGGCATGCGCGGTGACGGAAACGCTCAGGGCGGCTACGGCGAGCCAGCTCGTCGCGCGGCGAAAAAATAAGAAATGGCGCATGTTGACGGTCTCCGGAAGGCGGTGACGAACCCACTGTATCCTCGCTTATTGGGGCCGTCTTGAGTAGACCGTCGTGACGTTTTCTCGCTGCGTCAACGGCATTTCCTCTCGTGGGTAGTGGCCGTGCGACGCTTGTTTCCCAACCGGGCTCGGACTAGTCTAGAAACTTGATCAAACGCTTGTTGGAGGGTGGGGTGAACGAACGCGAGGAGCTGCAGAAGGGGGCTGTCGTGGCAGGCCGAAGTCCCGACAGCTGGCGGGCCGGCCTGAGCCGTTTCGTCACTATCATTCCACACACCCGCAACCTCGGGCTCGAGGTCGAAGAGGCCAGTCCGCCCTGGGTACGCATGCGCCTGCCGTGGCGAGACGAACTGCTGGGCGACGTCGATCACGGTCTGGTGCATGGCGGCGTGCTGACCATGCTGCTGGATACCGTGTGCGGCTCGGCGGTGCTGTGTGGACTGCCGTCGCCGGAGGTCTGCCCCACGCTCGATCTGCGGGTCGATCACTATCGCCCGGCCTTGGCCGGCCAGCCGATCATGGCCGAGGCTCGCGTGCTGCGCGTGACCGGCGCCATGGTCTTCACCGAGGGGACGCTGTGGCAGGACCCGCAGCGTCCCATCGCCCGCGGCATCGGTAACTTCGTTCGGCTCGGGCCGCGCAATACGCCGCCGGGCTTTGCCGAAGCGCTGTTTGGGGAGGCCGACCATGCCTGAAGGATTCCACGACGTGGCCTGGCTGGCCAGGACCCGTGACCAGGGAGACGTGAGTGCCTGGCTCGAGCGACTTCCCTATGCGCGTCATATCGGCGTTTCGGCGTCGCGGGATGCCGCCGGCGATGGCCTGGTGTTCCGTCTCGAACCGCACGAGCACAATGTCGGCAACATCCTGCTGCCGGCCCTGCACGGTGGCGTGGTGGCGGCTTTCATGGAGACCGCCGGCACTCTTGACCTGATGTTTTCGGCACGCGAGCCGCGGCTGCCGCGCATCGTCGACTTTTCCATCGATTACCTGCGCACGGCCCGGGTCGTACCCACCTACGCACGCTGCCAGCTCCTTCGCGAGGGACGGCGCTTGGCCAACGTCCAGGTCACGGCTTGGCAGGAAGCCGAGGATCAGCCGGTGGCCACGGCCCGCCTGCACTTGGTGTTGGCAGCGCCGGAGCCAAGCGACGCTTGAAAAGCGGGATGTGAACCCCATATCGCTGAACAGTTCTGAAACGGCGGTGCGTCGCGCGCCGCTGCGGGTTCAAGCCATGAGGTAAGCGATCCATGTCCACTACTGCTCACGAGGAAACCCTCGGCTTCCAGACCGAGGTGAAACAGCTGCTGCACCTGATGATCCACTCCCTGTACTCCAACCGGGAGATCTTCCTGCGCGAGCTGATTTCCAATGCCGCCGACGCCTGCGACAAGCTGCGTTACGCGGCGCTCGACAACGATGCGCTGTATGAGGGTGACAGCGAGCTGCGCATCGAGATCGAGCACGATGAGAAAGCGCGTACGGTGACCGTACGCGACAATGGCATCGGTATGAGCCGTGAGGAGGTGATCAAGAACCTCGGCACCATCGCCCGTAGCGGCACCGCCGAGTTCCTCAAGCAGCTCTCGGGCGAGCAGCAGAAGGACGCGCGGCTGATCGGCCAGTTCGGCGTAGGCTTCTATTCCAGCTTCATCGTTGCCGATGAAGTCACGGTGCGTACCCGCAAGGCGGGCAGCGACAAGGGCGAGGGTGTCGAGTGGCGTTCCAAGGGCGAGGGCGAATTCACCGTCGCCGATCTCGAGCGCGAGATGCACGGTACCGAGATCGTCCTGCACCTGAAGAAAGACGCTAAGGAGTTTGCCGACGACTTCCGCCTGAAGAGCCTGGTGCGCAAGTACTCCGATCATATCGAGGTGCCGGTGCGCATGCCCAAGGTCGAAACCGCCAAGGACGACGAGGGCAAGGAGATAGAGGGCAGCGAGGTCACCACTTGGGAGACCGTCAACGAGGCCACGGCGCTGTGGGTGCGACCCAAGGGCGAGATCTCCGACGACGAGTACAAGGCCTTCTACAAGCACGTGGCTCACGACTTCGCCGATCCGCTGACCTGGAGCCACAACAAGGTCGAGGGCAAGCTCGAGTACACCAGCCTGCTCTACGTGCCGGGACGTGCGCCCTTCGATCTCTATGAGCGCGATGGCTCCCGCGGCGTGAAGCTCTACGTCCAGCGCGTCTTCATCATGGACGATGCCGAGCAGTTCCTGCCGCTCTACCTGCGCTTCGTCAAGGGTGTGCTCGATACCCGTGAGCTGTCGCTCAATGTCTCCCGCGAGTTGCTGCAGCAGGATCCCAAGGTCGAGAAGATCAAGAGTGCGCTGACCAAGCGTGCGCTCGACATGCTCAAGAAGCTGGCCAAGGACCAGGAGGCCTACCAGACCTTCTGGAACACTTTTGGCAGCGTGCTGAAAGAGGGCCCCGCGGAGGACTTCGCCAATCGCGAGAAGATCGCCGCTCTGCTGCGCTTCTCCAGCACCCATACCGACAGCGCCACTCAGGACCAGTCGCTGGCCGACTACGTCGCGCGCATGAAGGAGGGCCAGGAGAAGATCTACTACATCGTTGCCGACGGCTTCAACGCGGCGAAATCGAGCCCGCACCTGGAGATCTTCCGCAAGAAGGGCATCGAGGTGCTGCTGCTGCACGATCGCATCGACGAGTGGTTGATGAGCCACCTGCACGAATTCGAGGGCAAGCGCTTCGTCGACGTGGCCAAGGGCGAGCTCGACCTCGGCGAGATCGAGGGCGAGGAGGAGAAGAAGGCCCAGGAGGAGACTGCCAAGGCCAAGGAGGATCTGATCAAGCGGGTCAAGGAGGCGCTAGGCGATGCCGTGCAGGAGGTCAAGGTGACCCATCGGTTGACTGACTCACCGGCCTGCGTGGTGCTGCCTGAGCACGAGATGGGCTACCAGATGCGCCGCATCATGGAAGCGGCGGGCCAGAAGATGCCCGAAGTCAAGCCGATCCTCGAACTCAACCCGACCCATGCCCTGGTGGAACGACTCGAGGCCGCCGAGGGTGAGCGCTTCGGCGATCTGGCCCGGGTGCTGCTCGACCAGGCGATCATCGCAGAGGGCGGTCATCTCGACGACCCGGCCGCCTACGTACGCCGCCTCAACACCCTGTTGATCGCCTGACATAGGCTGATGACATAGCACTTTTGGCCGCTTTCGGGCGGCCTCTTCGTATCTATTCGCGTCTTCTTGTCCTCTCTTGACGTAAACGTCAGCAAGCTTTTTTTTCGATATTTCAGCTGGATAGTATTTCCCACGAGCCGGTAGGAAAGGGCTGCACTGCTGTTGTGCATCGCAGTAGGGTCAGGTATGAATAGTTGGATTGCCTAGCCAGAAAGTTCAATAACCATAAAGGGAGATCCAACGTGAAGATTGGTGCACCCAAGGAGCTCGCCAAGGGAGAAGCGCGTGTCGCGCTGACCCCCGACAGTGCGCAGTTCATCCAGAAGCTTGGACACGAGTGCTTGATCGAAACCGGAGCTGGCATCGCCGCCGGCTTCGACGACGAGGCCTATCGCGACGCCGGCGTCACGGTGGTGGAGAGCGCCGAGGCGCTGTGGCGCGAGGCAGAGGTGGTGATCAAGGTTCGCGAGCCGAGCGAGGCGGAGGCCGAGTGGCTGCGCGCGGACCAGACGCTGATCAGCTTCTTCTGGCCGGCCCAGAACGAGGCGCTGCTGGAGAAGTGTCGGGCCAAGGGCGCGACCGTCGTTGCCATGGACATGGTGCCGCGAATTTCGCGAGCCCAGAAGATGGACGCGCTCTCCTCCATGGCCAACATCGCCGGCTACCGTGCGGTGATCGAGGCGGGCAACCAGTTCGGCCGCTTCTTCACCGGCCAGGTCACCGCTGCCGGCAAGGTGCCGCCGGCCAAGGTGCTGGTCATCGGCGCCGGTGTGGCCGGCCTTGCCGCCATTGGCACCGCCACTAGCCTCGGTGCCGTGGTGCGTGCCTTCGACGTGCGCCCGGAAGTGGCCGAGCAGATCGAGTCCATGGGCGCCGAGTTCCTGTTCCTCGATTTCGAAGAGTCACAGGACGGTTCCGGCACTGGCGGCTATGCCGCGCCCTCCAGCCCCGAGTTTCGCGAGAAGCAGCTGGCGTTGTTCCGCGAGCAGGCACCCGAAGTCGATATCGTCATCACCACCGCCCTGATTCCGGGGCGACCGGCGCCCAAGCTGTGGCTCGAGGACATGGTCAAGGCGATGAAGCCGGGCTCGGTGGTCGTCGACTTGGCCGCCGAGAAGGGCGGCAACTGCGATCTCACCGTGCCGGATGAACGCGTGGTGACCGACAACGGCGTCGTGGTGGTTGGCTATACCGATTTCCCTTCGCGCATGGCGACCCAGGCTTCGTTGCTGTACGCCACCAATATCCGTCACATGCTCACCGATCTGACGCCCGAGAAGGACGGCGCGATCAAGCACGACATGGAAGACGACGTGATCCGTGGGGCCACCGTCACCCATCAGAGCGAGGTCACCTTCCCTCCGCCGCCGCCCAAGGTCAAGGCGATTGCCGCGGCGAAACCCAAGCCCAAGGAGAAGGAGCCCACCCCGGAGGAGAAGCGTGCCGCCGAGCTGGCCACCTTCAAGACCCAGACCAAGCGTCAGGTCACCTTGCTGGCCGTGGGCGGGGCGCTGATGCTGCTGCTCGGCCAGATCGCACCGGCCTCGTTCATGCAGCACTTCATCGTCTTCGTGCTGGCCTGCTTCGTCGGCTTCCAGGTCATTTGGAACGTCAGCCACTCGCTGCATACGCCCTTGATGGCGGTCACCAATGCCATTTCCGGCATCATCATCCTCGGCGCCGTGCTGCAGATCGGTTCGGGGAATTGGCTCGTCGTGCTGATGGCGGCCATCTCGGTGCTGATCGCGACCATCAATATCGTGGGGGGCTTCCTGGTCACCCGTCGTATGTTGGCCATGTTCCAGAAGTCCTGAGCGGCGGAGACAAGTCATGTTGGCACAAGGTTTCGTATCGGCCGCGGCGATCGCGGCGAGTGTTCTCTTCGTGCTTTCCCTGGGTGGGCTGAGCAATCAGGAGAAGGCCAAGCGGGCGGTCTGGTATGGCATCGTCGGCATGGCCGTAGCGGTGCTGTTTACCGCCTTCGGCCCGGGGATCGGCAACTACTGGCTGATGATTCCGATGGTTGCGATCGGTTCGGTCGTCGGGTGGCATGTGGCCAAGCGCGTGGCCATGACCGAGATGCCCCAACTGGTGGCGGCACTGCACAGCTTTGTCGGCCTGGCGGCGGTGTTCGTGGCCTGGAACGCCGATCTGGAGCGGCGCCGGGTGCTGGCTGCCCAGGCGATGGGCGCCACGGCGGAGCAGTTCTCCGCCTTTGCTGCCCTGGTGGCCACCAAGGCACCGGATGAACTTACCTTCCTGCAGCTCGAGGTCGTGTTCGCCATCTTCATCGGCGCGGTGACCTTCACCGGCTCGGTGATTGCCTTCGGTAAGCTGGCCGGCAAGGTCGACGGCAAGCCGCACAAGCTGCCCGGCGGGCACCTGCTCAACGCCGGGGCCGCAGCGCTCTGTCTGCTGCTGGCGGTGCTCTACCTCAACGGCGCGGGCTTCTGGACGCTGCTGCTGCTTGCGGCACTGTCGTTCTTCATCGGCTGGCACTTGATCATGGGTATCGGCGGCGCCGACATGCCGGTAGTGGTATCGATGCTCAACAGCTACTCGGGCTGGGCCGCGGCAGCCATCGGCTTCACGCTGTCGAACGATCTGCTGATCGTCACCGGTGCCCTGGTAGGCTCCTCGGGTGCGATTCTCTCCTATATCATGTGCAAGGCGATGAACCGCAATTTCGTCAGCGTCATTCTCGGTGGTTTCGGCGGCACCCAGGGGCCCGCCGCAGAAATCGAGGGCGAGCAAGTGGCAATCGATGCGGCAGGGGTGGCCAGCGCGCTCAACAATGCCGACAGCGTGGTCATCGTGCCGGGCTACGGCATGGCGGTTGCCCAGGCCCAGAACGCCGTGAGCGAGCTGACGCGCAAGCTGCGTGCCGCGGGCAAGCAGGTACGCTTCGCTATCCACCCGGTGGCCGGTCGCCTGCCAGGCCACATGAACGTGCTGCTGGCCGAGGCCAAGGTGCCCTACGACATCGTGCTGGAGATGGACGAGATCAACGATGATTTCCCCAAGACCGACGTGACCATCGTCATCGGCTCCAACGACATCGTCAACCCGGCTGCCCAAGAGGATCCCAACAGCCCCATCACCGGCATGCCGGTGCTGGAAGTATGGAAATCCTCGGTGGTGTTCGTGTGCAAGCGCGGCCAGGGCACGGGCTACTCGGGCATCGAGAACCCGCTGTTCTACAAGGAGAACACCCGCATGTTCTATGGCGACGCACGCGAAAGCATCGACTCGCTGTTGTCGCTGATCGACTGAGCCAGGTGCGGCGCCCTGAGGCGTCCACTCCAAACACATGCCCCCTGACGGGGGCATTTTTCGTTACACTCTGGTCGATTCCTCCTGTTTCCATCGATCGACTCACGGGGCAGACATGTCAGACGATCCCATGCGGGTGGCAGTTCTGGGGGGCGGCAGCTTTGGTACGGCACTGGCCAGCATCGCCGCCGACAACGGGGCCAAGGTGTGCCAGTGGCTGCGTGACCCCGAGCTGGCGGCGCAGATCAACCGCGAACACTGCAACCTGCGCTATTTGCCGGACTATGCCATCAACCCGGCAGTGCGTGCTTCCAGCAACATACAGGAGGTGCTCGAGGGGGCCGAGCTGGTGCTGGTGGCGATTCCCTCCAAGGCCTTTCGCGACGTGGTACGCCAGGCCCGGCCCTGGCTGCATGCGGAGCAGATCCTGGTGAGCACCACCAAGGGCATCCAGGAGGAGGGCTTCAAGCTGATGAGCCAGATCCTCGAGGAGGAGACGGGGTTTTCTCATATCGGCGTCATCTCCGGGCCGAATCTGGCCACCGAGATCGCCCAGAAGCAGCTCACAGCCACTGTGATTGCCAGCGACGATGCGCTGACACGTACCCGGGTCCAGCAGGCGCTGGGCTGCGACTACTTTCGCGTCTACGCCAGTAATGACCGCTATGGCGTCGAACTGGGCGGGGCGCTGAAGAACATTTACGCCATCGCTGCCGGCATGGCTGCGGCACTGGGCATGGGCGAGAACACCCGCAGTATGCTGATGACCCGGGCTCTGGCCGAGATGGGGCGTTTTGCCGTGAGCTTGGGGGCCAACCCCATGACCTTCCTCGGGCTGGCTGGAGTGGGTGATCTGATCGTGACTTGCTCCTCGCAGCTGTCGCGCAACTACCGGGTCGGCTATGCGCTTGGCCAGGGCAAGAGTCTCGATGCAGCGGTCGAGACACTGGGCCAGGTTGCCGAGGGGGTCAATACCATCCGCCTGGTGCGCGACAAGGCACGTGCGGAGGGGGGCTACATGCCACTGGCCGAAGGACTTTATCAGGTGCTCTTCGAGGGCGTGCCGGCACGGGAGATGGCACGCATGCTGATGCGCGGCGAACAGAGCAGCGATGTCGAGTTCGTGCTGCCGCGCGAGGACGTGCGGCGGGCTCACCGCCGGGTCGAAGCGGGCGAGGGCAAGTCATGACGGGACGACTCTACATCATGCGACACGGCGAGGCGGCGCCGGGCTATCCGGACAGCGAGCGCGAACTGACCGCTCGCGGCCGCGGTGAAGCCGAGCGCATGGCGCGCTGGCTGGGAGCGCGGGTGGCGAAAGGCGCGCGTCTCTACGTGAGCCCCTACGTGAGGGCGCGCCAGACGGCACTGCCGCTGGCCGAGGCGCTGGGCGCAGAGCCTGAAGTCCTGCCCATCATCACGCCGGACGACGCGCCAGAGGCGGTTTGCGTATGGCTGCTCGCCAATGCCGACGAGGCTCCCATCGTGCTGGTCAGCCATATGCCGCTGGTTGGGCTGCTCACCGGGCTGCTGGTGGAAGGGCGCGGCGACCACGGGCTCGCCTTTCCCACCGCTGCCGTGGTCGAGCTCGACAGCACGGTGTGGGCGGCGGGCTGTGCACGACTGCATCGCTTCACCACGCCTGCCGACTTGCGCTAGCTGGCAGCTAGATCCAGCCGACCACTTTCAGGGCAAACACGCCAACGGTAATGGTCAGGCTGGCCATCAGCGTAGTCAGGGCGATGATATTGGCCGAGAGCGTGGCATTACCTCCCATCGCCTTGACCATCACGAAGCTGGCTGCGGCCGTGGGGCTGGCGAAGAACAGGAACAGCACGCCCAGCTCGCGTCCTTCGAATCCGATCAGCCAGGCCGCCAGGGTAGCCAGTAGCGGCAGCGTGACCATCTTCATCAGGCTGGCACCCATGGCCAACTCGCCCGATGCCCGGATCGAGCCCAGCGACAGCGTGGCACCGATGCAGATCAGGGCCAGGGGCAGGGTCAGCGAAGCGAAGTACTGTCCCGAGGTCATCAGCCAGCCGGGCAGGCGCAGCTCCAGCGCCGCCACCGGCACGGCGGCCACCACGGAGAGGATCAACGGATTGCGTGCGATATGTTTGGCAATGCTGTGCCAGTCGGCACTCCGACCCTCCTGGTAGGTGGCCAGGACGATGACCGAGAAGGCGTTGTAGGTGAGGATTACCACACCCAGCAGTAGCCCGCCGGAGGAGAGCCCGTAGTCGCCGTACATGCCGGCGGCCAGCGCCAGGCCGACGATCCCGCAATTGCCACGAAAGGCCCCTTGCACGTAGACGCCGCGCTCGGCGTAGGGCACGCGCAGGATGGCCCAACCCCAGACGAGCAGGAAGCTGGCCAGGGTGGCCAGGGCGAAGAAACCGAGCAAGGCGGGATTGAGCGTGGTGTCCAGGTCGGCCTTGATGATGCTGAGAAAGATCAGCGTCGGCATGGTAGCCTTGAAGACCAGGCTCGAGGCAGTGGCGATGAAGGCTTGGTCGATCCAGCCCAGGCGCTTCAACCCTTGGCCAATGAAGACCATGGCGAACACCGGCAGGGTGATTTCGAGAGTGGCGAAGAAGAGTTCGTACAAGCCCATGTCAGCGTGCCAGCCACAGGCCAACGAGGATGGCGGCAGTCACGGTGATCCAAAACAGGCGGTTGCGCGCGCGGGTATCGCGCCGGGGAGGACGGGGCATGGCTGACTCCAGAATAAAACGGACGACATGGGCCGGAGGTCGACTTGGCGAGATAGAGTAAACCCGTTAGCCTGCTATCGCCACTGGCGACTCGCCAGAACCGCTACTGGATCCCGTCATGAACGACCCTGCTACTCACTCGCGTCCGCGACTGGTCTTCGCCCATGCCAACGGTTTTCCCGGCATGAGCTACCGCAGCCTGCTCGCTCCGCTGCACGAGCGCTTCGACATACATCCGGTCGATCGTCTCGGGCACCATCCCGACTACCCCGTGGGTACCAACTGGCTGGCGCTGCGCGACGAGCTGCTCGAACATGTGCTGGCCGGCGATGGCCCAGTCGTCGGGGTGGGACACTCCATGGGCGGTGTACTGATGGCCATGGCGGCGGAGCATGCCCCCGAGAGCTTCCGTTGCGTGGTGATGCTCGACCCGCCATTGATGCTGGGCCTCGATGCCTGGAGCATGAAGGTCGCCAAGCGCTTCGGCTTCGTCGACCGGGTCACGCCGGCCGGCAAGAGCAAGGGGCGTCGTGCTTCCTGGCCCGACCGCGAGGCCATGGCCAATCATTTGCGCCGCCGCGGGCTGTTTCGGCGCTTCACGCCGGATGCCCTGCACGACTACGTCGAGGGTGGCACCCGACTGCGCGACGACGGTGTTGCCGAGCTGATCTACGATCCGGCCATCGAGACCGAGATCTTCCGCAATCTTCCCGATCACCTCGGACGCCTGCCCCGACGGCTGAAGATTCCCTTTGCCGTGCTGGCCGGCAGCGACTCCGATCTGATCACCCCCAAGCGGCGCCAGCGTCTGGCCGCCCAGGGCATTCCGCTGGCCATGGTGCCGGGTACCCACATGTTTCCCATGGAGCACCCAGAAGAGACCCGCCAGGCGCTGCTGACGATGCTCGACGAATTGCTGGAGGGCGAGGCATGAGCGAGGCGCAGCCGCTGATCTTGGCCGAGGGCCGCCTGGCGGCGCTAGCCTGGGGCGACGAGGCGGCACCGACCTGGCTGGCGCTGCACGGCTGGCTGGACAACGCGGCCAGCTTCTCGCGCTTGGCGCCAATGCTCGTGGCGCGGCTCGGTATCCGCATCGTGGCGCTGGACTTCTCCGGCCATGGCCATTCGTCCCATCGCGAGGGCGACTATGCCCTGTGGGACTATTGCCACGATCTGCTCGATGCCGCCGACGGACTGGGCCTGGAGCGGGTGTCGTTGCTGGCGCACTCGATGGGAGCCGGGGTGGCCTGCCTGACCGCGGCGGCACTCCCTGAGCGGGTCGAGCGGCTAGTCCTCATCGACGGCCTGGGAGCCGTGACCACTCCAATCAACGAGAGTACAGCCCAACTGCGCAAGGGATTACGCGCGGCCAGACGTCCGCGTTCAGCGGCCCCACGCTATCCTGATAGCAGGACCGCCATTGCCGCACGTGTGGCGGGAGGCGTGACGCCGATCGACACGGCAACGGCCACGCCGCTCGTCGAGCGCAACTTGGTGAGAGAGCCCGATGGCCATGTGCGGCTGCGCACCGACGGCAGGCTACTGTGGCCATCGCCGATGCGGCTGAGCCCCGAGCAGGCGCTGGCGTTGCTAGGGGCAATCCAGGCGCCGGCCCTGCTGGTCGAGGGTGAGGGCGGCATCCTCGGCGAGCGCGACATGGCCCGGGCGGCGCGAGCGGCGGTGTCGCATCTGGCGCGCCGGGTATTGCCAGGCGGGCACCATCTGCATCTCGAGCCCGGCAGTGTATCCTGCGTGGCAGAGACGATCGAGGCGTGGCTGGCCTCGGCGGAGTAGGCAGAGGCTGGAGGGCGCGATGAGCAACGGGGCGGCGGAGGGAATGGGCAAGCAAGTGGCGCTGACGCTGGGCAGCGGCGGTGCGCGCGGCTATGCCCACATCGGCGTGATCGAAGTGCTCGAGGCGCGCGGCTACGAGATCGTCGCCATCTCGGGTTGCTCGATGGGATCGGTCATCGCTGGCGTCTACGCTGCGGGGCAGCTCGAGGCCTACCGTGATTGGGTCTGCCAGCTCGACTACTTCGACGTGCTCAAGCTGGTCGACGTCACCTGGAGCCCGATGGGGGCGATGCGCGCCAGTAAGGTAATGAGCAAGCTCGAGGAACTGGTGGGCGACATTCTGATCGAGGACCTGCCGATTCCGTTGACCACGGTAGCCACCGACCTGGTGCGTCAGCGCGAGGTGTGGTTCCAGTCGGGACCGCTGCTGCGGGCGATTCGTGCCTCCATTGCCATTCCGGGCGTTATCACTCCAATGCATATCGGCGACAACACCTTGGTCGATGGTGGCCTGCTCAATCCGCTGCCGATCACGCCAACCGTTTCGGCCCATGCCGACATGATGCTGGCAGTCAACGTGACTGCCCACAGCGCCCGGCCGGTGGCGCTCGAAGACCTGCTGCCCGCCGAAGAGCAGGCTGAAAACGAAGCTGAGGCGGAGGCCGCGGCGCGCAAGTGGATGGATGTACGCGGTGCGACCCGCTGGCTGTTCGAAGGCCTCGGGGGGGCCGATCTCGGCGAGACCGAGACCACTGGCAAAGGCGGGCGTGCCGCCACCGGACGACGCGCCTGGGGGCGGCTGGACATGATCCTGGCTTCCTTCGACATCACCCAGGCCTCCTTAGCCAAGTACAAGGTGGCAGGCTATCCACCCGACGTGCTGATCGAGGTGCCCAAGACGGTGTGCGGTGCCTTCGAGTTCCATCGGGCCGAAGCGTTGGTTCGCCTGGGGCGCCACCTGGCCATGGAGGCCCTGGACCGCTACGAAGGGCGCAGCCGCAGCGGCGATGGCGGCAGCGGCGGCATGATCGTCGAGCCGCCGCAGATGCCGGCCGATAGTGAGTCGGGAGGAGGGAGCTAGAGGGCCTGTCCGCGACGCCGCAACAGCACATAGATGGCCCCGGTGCCGCCATCGCTCTCGCGGGCAGAGCAGAAGGCCAGCACCGTGGGCCACTCACGCAGCCAGGCATTGACGTGGCTCTTGATCACCGGGTAATCCGCCGTGCTACCCCACGCCTTGCCATGGACCACCAGCACGCAGCGCATATGGCTGCCGACTGCCTCCTTGAGAAAGCTCTCGAGTTCGAGGCGCGCCTCGTCGAGGCTGTAGCCATGCAGATCGAGGCCTGCCTCCCAGGCGATCTGGCCGCGTTTGAGCTGACTGCGGGTGCGGTAGGGCAGGTCGGGCAGGGCGAAGTCGAGATATTCGGAAGGGCGAACCGGCTCCACGCGGCCATCGCTGGTGTGGCTGGCGCTTTCCGCCGTGTCGGCTGCCACTGCCGCAGCGCGACGTTCCGCCGCCGCCGGGTCGCGACGCTTGGGCCGCCCCGGGTCGGCGCGGTTGACCTTGATACGGTGCACGCCGGCCTCACGCAGTGCCCGGCGAAAGGCATTGGTATCGTCGTCTTCGTCGTCGGGTGGGCGGCGTTGGCTCATGAGCGCTCGTATGGTGTCGTCGAGCGGCCCAGTATAGCGGCCTGAGCGTGGCTGTGAACCGCCTGCCGCCGCGGGTACAATCTAGCCATCGACCTACAACGACCCGGCAGGACCTTTCGTGGCCAATTCCATCGTTTCCCGCTCGACCCTCACCCTGGACGACGAGGCGCTGTGTCGTGATCTCGTCACCCTGCGCGATTTCCTGCGCTGGGCGGCCAGTGAATTTCACCTGGCCGGACTGTTTCACGGCCACGGCACCGATTCTCCCTGGGACGAAGCCGTTGCCCTGACGCTGGGCGCGCTGCATCTGCCCTGGAACGTCGACCCGGGAGTGCTCGAAGCCAGGCTGCTGCCTATGGAGCGTGCGCGCATCGTCGGCCTGGTGCGCGAGCGTATCTCTTCACGCCGGCCGCTGCCCTACCTGCTCGGGGAGGCGTTCTATGCCGGCTTCCCATTCGACGTCGACGAGCGCGTGCTGATTCCACGCTCACCCATCGCCGAACTGATCGAGACCGGCTTTGCCGCTTGGTTTCCCGAAGAGCCGCCCGCCAGGGTGCTCGACCTGTGCACCGGTTCGGGCTGCATCGGTATCGCCACCGCGCTCTACCTGCCGACCTGTGAGGTCGACCTCTCCGACGTCAGCGCCGATGCCCTGGCGGTCGCCAAGCAGAACATCCAGCGTCACGATGTCGGCGCGCGGGTGCGGGCGGTGCTCTCGGATCTGTTCGAAGGATTGGCTGGACAGCGCTACGACCTGATCGTCTCCAACCCGCCCTACGTGGATGCCCGTGATCTCGCCATCATGCCCGCCGAGTATCGCCACGAGCCCGAGCTGGCCTTGGGGGCCGGGGCCGATGGGCTCGACATCGTGCGGCGTATCCTGCGCGAGGCGCGTGATTACCTCAGCGACGACGGCGTGCTGATCGTCGAGGTCGGCAACTCCGACCGTCACCTGGAGGCGGCCTTTCCCGAGGTGCCCTTCCTGTGGCTCGACTTCGAGCGCGGCGGCCAGGGCGTGTTCGCCCTCACCGCCGCGGAACTCGACGCCCATGCGGCGTCCTTCGCCTGATCCACACCCAAGATATCGGGAGGCACGTCCATGTCCGGCAATACCTTCGGCAAACTGTTCACCGTCACCACCTTCGGCGAGAGCCACGGCCCGGCGTTAGGCGCCATCGTCGACGGCTGCCCGCCGGGGCTGCCGCTCAGCGAAGCCGACCTGCAGCGCGACCTGGATCGCCGCCGCCCCGGCACCTCGCGGCATACCACCCAGCGCCGTGAGCCCGACCAGGTGCGCATCCTTTCCGGTGTGTTCGAAGGCGTGACCACCGGCACCGCCATCGGTCTGTTGATCGAGAATACCGACCAGCGCTCCAAGGACTACGGCAACATCAAGGACCAGTTCCGTCCCGCCCACGCAGACTACACCTACCACCACAAATACGGGGTCCGCGACTATCGCGGCGGTGGCCGCTCCAGCGCGCGGGAAACCGCCATGCGGGTGGCCGCCGGCGCCATTGCCAAGAAATTCCTGGCGACCCAGGGCATCACCGTGCGTGGCTACATGAGTCAGCTCGGTCCGCTCGAGATCGCCTTCAAGCAGTGGGAGGCCGTGAACGAGAACCTCTTCTT
Organism: Billgrantia zhangzhouensis; assembly: GCF_021404465.1. Taxonomy (GTDB): domain Bacteria; phylum Pseudomonadota; class Gammaproteobacteria; order Pseudomonadales; family Halomonadaceae; genus Halomonas; species Halomonas zhangzhouensis. The sequence goes on from NZ_JABFTT010000007.1 coordinate 190,644, forward strand.
CTGCCCCGATCCCGAGCGCGTGCCAGAGCTCGAGGCATTCATGGACCAACTGCGCCGCGACCAGGATTCGGTGGGGGCAAAGATCACCGTGGTTGCCGAAGGGCTGCCCCCGGGCTTGGGCGAGCCGGTCTTCGACCGTCTGGATGCCGACCTGGCCCATGGCCTGATGAGCATCAATGCGGTGAAGGGCGTGGAGATCGGTGACGGCTTCGCCGCGGTGGCGAGCCGTGGCAGCGAGCACCGTGACGAGATGACACCGCAAGGCTTTCTCTCCAACCATGCCGGTGGCGTGCTCGGCGGCATCTCCTCCGGGCAGCCGCTGATCGCCCACCTGGCGCTCAAGCCCACCTCCAGCATCACTATCCCCGGACGCAGCATCGACATCCACGGTAACCCGGTCGAAGTGGTGACCAAGGGGCGTCACGACCCCTGCGTGGGTATTCGCGCCACGCCGATCGCCGAGGCGATGATGGCACTAACACTGATGGACCACCTTCTGCGTCATCGGGCGCAGAATGCCGCGGTGAGAGTCGAAACGCCGGTCTTGCGTTGAGGAGTCTGGCCCCGGCGCGCGTTGCGCCTGGTGCCGGGTTGCTACACTGAGGGAATACTCAAGCAGGTGATGCCATGAAGATTAACGTCGAGTTCGACTTGACCCCCGAGGAGTTTCGTCGTGCCCTCGGTCTGCCGGATGTCGAGGCCTTCCAGCAGGATCTGCTGAACCGGATCCAGAAGCAGATGGAGTCCGGCGTCGAAGGCTACGATCCCATGAGCCTGATGAAACCCTTCCTGCAACAAGGTCTCACTCAGGACATGAGCCAAGGGCTCTCCCAGGGGCTGGCCAGCTTCGGCACCTACCAGCAGATGATGCTCGACATGCTGCGCCAGGCGGGAAGTGCCATGGACAAGGCGCGTGAGCCTGGCGAGACCGGTGAGCCGGAGGCTCCGTCAAAGCCGACAGGCAAGAGCGGGACGGCCAGTGCGCGGTCGCGCTCCCGGCGCTCGGAGTAGCCGTGACGTAATGGCGAGCCTCCTTGCTGAGTGAGGCTCTGCTTGCAGTGGAAGGGTATTGCAGCGAGAGCCCTGCCGGGCTACGCTTTGTGCGGTGCAGCATAGGTGCCGTGCCACGCACTATCGGCTTGTGTGGCAAATAGGGAAGGGCGCTGGTCGAGTTGCCTCGAAAGGTGCTGCCCCCGCATGTTTCCGGTCCACAGGAGGTTACCCCCATGCAGGACAAGATGCTCGACGAATTCAACCAGCAGACACGGCGCTTTTTCGAACCCATGCGCAAGCTGAACTCGCTGATGCTCGGCAACATGGAGAAGATGACCGAGTATCAGCTCGAAGCGATGAAGCGTTATAGCCAGATGGGCACCGAGCGCATGCGCAGCGCTTCCGAGATTCGCGACGTCCAGGATCTGCAGGCCTTTGGGGCCAAGCAGGCTGAGATGATGAACGAACTCTCGCATCAGATGATGGAAGACGCCCAGGCCCTCGGCGAGATGAGCCAGCAGTTCCGCACCGAGCTGGAGCAGCTCTTCGGCGAAGTCAGCCAGGAGCTGACCGAGCGGACCCAACAGACCCAGCAGACCCAGCAGACCCAGCAACAGGCCGAAGCGAGCGCCAAGCCGGCCGCATCGAGCAAGTCCAACGCTCCGGCCAAGGCTAGCAGCCAGGCATCTCGCAAGAGCTGAGGCCGCGTGCCTCTGCGAGTGATGGCGGTTCGCCTCCACGGATCGATGTGCGTTTCGTGGAGGCGGGCCGGCAACACTCGCACCGAATCTAAGAAGAGGGGCTGAAAAACAGGAGAGGGCGATGCAGTCAGGGGATGCGGTTTCCTCCCAGGTCGAACTGGAGGAGTGGAACGAACAGCTTCAAAAACTGGGCCAGCACTACCAGGCATTGATGCAGGAACTGTTGCAACGCATGGCGCCCGACACGGCCGCCGACTCCATCCAGGCCGACATGCGTGATGCCTTTCGGGCGGGCGCCGAGTCACTGATGAGCAATCCACAGCTGCTGTGGCAGACCCAGGCGCGCCTTCTTCAGGATCAGTTCCAGCTTTGGCAACAGGGCCTGAAGGCGCTTGGCGGTGAACTGGACGAGCCGTTGATTGCTCCGCCCAAGAGCGATCGTCGTTTCCAGGATCCGGCCTGGCAGCAGGAGCCGTTCTACCGTGCCATCTTGCAGCAGTACCTGCTGTTTTCGAACGCGGTCGAGGAACTGGTCGAGCAGTTGGAGGGGTTGCCCGAGCGGCAGAAGCGCAACCTGGCGTTCTATGCTCGCCAAATGGTCAACGCCATGGCGCCGACCAACTTCGTCACTACCAACCCCGAAGTGATACGGCGTACCCTGGAGACCAAGGGACAGAACCTGATCGAGGGGCTTGCCCAACTGCGTCGTGACCTGGCCAACTCCTCCGATGGTCTCAACGTGGCCATGACCGACCGCAGCGCGTTCGAAATCGGACGCAACATCGCCGTGACTCCCGGCTATGTGGTCCATGAGAACGAGCTGATCCAGCTGATCCAGTACACGCCGACCACCGAGACGGTATTCAAGACCCCGCTGCTGATCGTGCCGCCGTGGATCAACAAGTACTATATTCTCGACCTGCGTCAGGACAACTCGTTGGTCAAGTGGCTGGTGGACCAGGGTCACACCGTCTTCCTGATCTCGTGGCGCAACCCGGGACCCGCGCAGCGCGACCTGACCTGGGCCGACTACATGCAGTTGGGGCCCATCGACGCGCTGGCGGCCATCGAGCAGGCCTGCGGCGAGAAGTCGGTCAACCTGCTCGGCTACTGCATCGGTGGCACCCTGGCCGCCTCCACCGTGGCTTACCTCACCAGCACCCGGCGCGGACGTAAGGTCAAGTCGGTTACCTACATGGCCACGCTACAGGACTTTCGTGACCCGGGAGAGCTGGGTGTGCTGCTCAGCGAGCCGATCCTGCAAGGGATCGAGGCGCGCATGGAGCAGGATGGCTACCTGGATGGCCGTTCCATGGCCTACACCTTCAATCTGCTGCGCGAGAACGACCTGTTCTGGTCGTTCTATGTCAGCAACTACCTGAAGGGGGAGAACCCGGCGCCGTTCGACCTGCTCTACTGGAACACCGATGGCACCAACCTGCCTGCCGGTACCCACGGTTGGTACCTGCGCCACATGTACCTGGAGAATCGCCTGGTGGAGCCGGGCGGTATCGAACTCGACGGCGTCAAGATCGACCTGCGCAAGATCTCCGTGCCGAGCTATTTCATTTCCACCCGCGAGGATCACATCGCCAAGTGGAACAGCACCTACTACGGTGCGCTGCTGCCCAAAGGACCGGTCACCTTCGTGCTGGGCGGTTCCGGCCATATCGCCGGTATCGTCAACCCGCCGGCACGCAACAAGTACGGCTACTGGACCAACGGCACGCTGCCTGACGATCACGAAGCGTGGCTTGCCGGGGCGGAGTTCCACGAAGGCTCCTGGTGGCCGCATTGGCAGCAGTGGATGACCGAGGGCGGTTACGCCGATACCGGTAAGAGGGTGCCGGCTCGTCAGCCGGGCGAGGGTGAGCTCAAGCTGCTCGAGGAGGCGCCAGGGCGTTACGTGCGCATGACCATTCCCGAGGTGCTGGGCGAAGCCTGAGCCGCGCGGCGATCATCGCCGACGAGGCCCGCCAAGCGCGGGCCTCTTGCGTTGGGCCTCTTGCGTTGGATCATGGCTGCGGCAGATGGCGAGGATATACCGTCCAGCCGCCGTCCGGGCGCCAGTGATGCAGCGCGTAGGCATAGGGCGTCTCGATGAGCGCCGGTTCGCGTTCGCCCAGATCCAGGGCGTAATGCGAGGCCGGGCTGCCGCCGATGGCAGCGTAGCCGCCGGCCCATTGGGTATGCATGGGACGATGCACGTGGCCGCAGAGCAGCCGACACTCGGCGGGGGTGCGGGCGAGCAGGCGCTCCAGCTCTGTGCCGCCGCGCAACAGGTTGCCGGCATCCAGAAAGGCGTTGCCGGAGGGAAAGGGCGGATGATGAAGCAGCAGCAGCGTCGGCGTCGTGTCTGTCGCCAGTTGGCGGGCCAGCCAGTCGAGGCGGGCGGGACATAACTCGCCTTCGGTGCGGCCGGGGATGACACTGTCCAGCCCGAGGATGCGCAGGTCGCCCAGGCGCGCGGCGAAATGCAGGAACTCGCCTTGAGCAAAGGGGACCCGGTCGCCGAAGGCGGCGCGCATGGCCTCGCGGCGGTCATGGTTGCCCGGCACCACGAACAGGGGCATGGGCAGGGCGGCCAGCAGGCGGCGGGCCAGGGCATAGTCGGCGTGGCTGCCGCCATCGGTGAGGTCACCGGTGATCGCTACCGCGTCGGGGCGCTGGGGCAGGCTCAGAATGTCATCGACGATACGCGCCACTACCGCGGCGATGTCGCGGCGTACCTTGGGCGTTTCAGGGACGTCGGCGAAGATGTGCAGGTCGGAAAGGTGGACGATGAGCATGGGGAAATTCCAGGTCAGCGGCCGATGCGCGCCAGCACGTCGGCCTTGAGAAAGCGTTCGATGATCAGCATGAAGCCCACCGAGGGCACCAGCAGGATGAGGGCGGTGATGGCCGCGATTTGGTAGTTGCCGCCCATGGAGGCGTTGAACATGAGGATCGGCAGGGTGGTGATGTCGGGGGTGCCGACGAAGTAGGTGCCGGTGAACTCATCGATGCTGTCGAGGAAGACGAAGATCGACGCCGCGATCAAACCGGGCAGCGCCTGGGGCAGGGTGACGCCTAAGAAGGTGCGCAGGGGGCCGGCGCCCAGGTTGCGCGCCGCCTCCTCCAGGCTGCGGTCCACCGCGGAGAAGGCGGCGGTGGCGATCCACACCGCATAGACCAGGCCCGGCAAGGAGTGCACCAGGACCACGCCGAACAGCGTACCGTTGAGCCCCAGCCCATAGAACATCGCGGCGATGTTGACGAAGATGGGCAGGTTGGGAAACGCCTGGGGAAGCAGGAATACCAGCATGATCAGGCTGCGCAGGGGCAGCGCCAGGCGCGCCAGGGCATAGGCGGCGGGAATGGCCAGGGCGAGCGATAGCGCCACCGCCGCCAGGGCGACCGTCACCGAGTGGTAGAGCGCCTCCCAGGCGCCGGCGCGGGGGCGGAAGACGCGTTCCCAGAACGCGAAGCCCCATTGGCTGGGAAAGCGGTTGGGGAAGAACCACTGCTCGGTGAAGGCCCACATGGCCAGGTTGATGAGCGGTCCGAACACCACGAACGCGGTCAGTCCCAGCAGTAACGGTAACATCAGGCCGCCGAGCAGGCGCGCGGGAAGACGGAGGAGGGTCATCGCCGCACCTCCCGCGCCAGGGTGGTGCGCAGATAGAGCCAGGCGGCGAAGGCGGTCAGCAGGTAGGAGAACAGGCCGAGGGCGTTGGCCACGGCGTAGTCGCCGTAGTAGGTGACGCGATGCGCCATCATGGCGGTCATCATGGTCGGGTTGCCGGCGACGATCATCATCGGCACCGAGAGGACCGACATGATGACCACCAGCGACAGAATCAGCCCCACCAGGAGATTGGGGCGTACCTGGGGCAGCACGATGCCGAGCAGGCAGCGCAGCCGTCCGGCGCCGAGGTTGCGCGCCGCTTCGATGGTGGCGCGGTCCAGCGAGGCCATGGCGCCGGCCAGCAGCAGGGTGACGAAAGGCACCTGCTTCCAGGCGAAGGTGAGTATCAGACCGCGCCAGTCGAGCAGGCTCTGGGCGGCGGCGGGGCTGAGCAGTCCCAACTCCATCAAGACACTGTTCATCAAGCCGTTGCGGGAGAGAAAGCTGCGCGCGGTCTGGGCGGCGACGATGAACGGGATGAACAGCGGCCAGCGATAGAGCCAGCGCAGCAGAGCCACCGCCCAGGGGGTCGCGCCGAGCGTCAGGTAACCGGCGATGGTGATGGAGACCACGGCGATCAGGGCCAGCGACGCCAGGGCGACGCCGATGGAGAACAGGATGTCGCGGCCATAGAACGCCAGGGCGCGGGAAACATGCGCCAGCGTGACACCGCCCTGCGTGTCGAGGAAGGCGAAGATCACCGAGCGCAGCAACGGATAAGCGTAGAGAAAGCCGATGGCGGCCAGGGCCGGCAGCACCAGTAGCAGGCCAGGCCCGTGGCGTCGCAGGATGGCGATGGCATTGGGAGTCATGGGCGATACGCGAGCCAAGAAGGAGATGAACCGGGAAGGAGAGCGGCCCCATCCTTGCCGGGATGGGGCCGGTGCATGCCCTTTAGTTGGCGACGTGAAGCTCATAGGCTTCCAGGATGGCGTTGAAGTAATCCGCCTGGGGCATCGATACGCCGCGTTCGGCCAGTATCTCCGGCGCCACATCGGCATAGAAACGTTCCCAGGTCTCGGCGTCCAGCTCGGCGCGCACGTGCTCGGCGTCGATGCCGGGGAACCAACTGAACATGCCGACGATGCCTTCGGCCTGCACCTCCGGACTGGTGGCGAGTTCGATGAAGGCGCGGGCCAGCTCCGGCTCGGCGGCGCGGGCGGGGAGGGTGTAGTACATCGGCTGTCCGGGCATGCCGGGCTCGAGGATCAGCAGTTCGAAGTCGGGATTGAGACGGCCGTCGTCGATCCAGGCGTGGAACATGTCCATCCACACCGGGCCCATGGCGATCTCGCCGCGGTTCATGGCGTCCAGGGTGCCGGCGTTGCCCGGCGTCAGGGTGACGTGGCGGTTGAACTCGCGCAGCGCGGCCAGGGCATCCTGCCACTCCTGCGGAGCGTCTTCCCGCCATGGACCGTTGCGCATCTCCTCGGCCATGTCGGTGAAGGCGTAGAGCCAGCCGAACACGAAGCCGACCCCGGCCATGCCGCCGGTAATGCCGTTGTAGCCGAATTGATCCGGGTGCTCACTCACCCACTCCGCCAGTTCGGCATAGCTCTGCGGCGGGGTGGCGACCAGCGACGGGTTGTAGGCGATAGCGACCTGGCTCTGGAACATCGGCATGACGTAGCCGCTGACATCCGCGCCCAGGGCGACCTCGGCATTCTCTGCGCTGACCAGGTCGCCGGTGGCGATCTCGTCGCGGTAGGGGGCGAGCAGGCCCTCCCGCACCATCTGGCCGGTCATGCGCTGGTGCAGCACGGCGACGTCCACGTCCCAGGTCTCGGCGTCGCGCTGGGCGGCAAGCTTTTCGTAGATCGCCTGGCTGCCGGCATCGCCGGGGCCGGTGCCCAGGGCGCGCACCGTCACGCCGGGGTGCAGCGCCTCGAACTTGGGGCCGAGGTAATCGTTGATGTATTCCACCATGTTGACGTCGCCGGCGGTGTTGACGTTGAGCGTCTGCGCCAGGACATGGCCGGCGGCCAGCGCCGGGGCAAGGGTGATGGCAAGGGCAAGGCGTTTCATCCGAATCCTCCTGTTCATGCAGCATCACGATGCGCATCGAAGCGCATCAGGGCGTGGTCGGGCACGCTGATCCAGGCCGGCGTCCCCGCGGCCAGGGAGGCTTCCCCCATGGCCGTCAACTCCAGTTCCGCCACCGCCAGGCGAATCCGCCAGGCGCCGCCGGCATAGGTACTGTCGATCACGCGGCCCTGGCGGCGCAGGCCCGCGTGAAGCGCCCGGGGGCCGGCATGGGCCTGGGTACTACGGAAGGCCAGGGTGGCACCGCCCTCCGGCACCAGGTTGTCGACACCGAGGAAACGCGCCGTGTCGAGGTCGGCGGGGGCGGTATAAAGCGTTTCGGGATCCGCCACCTGGATGATGCGGCCATCGCGCATCAGTACGATGCGATCGGCCAGCGATAACGCCTCCTCCTGGTCGTGGGTGACCATCAGGGTGGTAATGCCGAGGCGGCGTTGCAGGTCACGAAGCTCCGTACGCAGGGTGCGGCGAATGGCGGCATCGAGATTGGAGAGGGGCTCGTCGAGCAGCAGGATGGGCGGATCGATGATCAGCGCCCGGCCCAGGGCGATGCGCTGGCGCTGGCCGCCGGAGAGCGCCCCGATCGGGCGCTTCGCGCAGTGGGCGAGGTCGAGCCGCTCGAGCATGGCGGCGACCCTGCGCTCGCGTTCACCGCGCGATACGCCGCGCAGCTTGAGCGGATAGGCCAGGTTTTCGCCGACATTCATGTGGGGCCACAAGGCGTAGGACTGAAACACCATGGCCGTTTCGCGCCGTTCCGGCGGCAGGCCGGCGATGGAGCGGTCGCCGATGCGAATGTCGCCGGCGCTCAACGGCGCGAAGCCGGCCACGCTGCGCAGCAGGGTGGTCTTGCCACAGCCGGAGGGCCCGAGCAGGCAGGTGAAGCTGCCCGCGGGCACTTGCAGGGAAACGTCGTTCAGGATGCGTGCCTGACCGATGCGAATCGAAACGTTCTCCAGTTCCAGTGCCGCCATGTCACCCTGGCTCCCGTATTGAACACGTGTGCAATATAGGCGGGATAGGATGACGTTTTCGTGTTAAAAGCTTTAAATTGACGCAACCGTATTCCAGGCCATTGATTGCACGCGAGCGCAAATGATGAAGGAACATATGAGAGTGACGGCCCACGACGTGGCCGAGGCCGCCGGCGTATCCCGCTCCGCCGTGTCCCGGGCCTTCACCGAGGGGGCCAGCATCGCGCCGGAGAAGCGCCAGCGTATCCTCTCCATCGCCAGCATGCTGGGCTACCAGCCCAACCGTATCGCGCGGGGCTTGAGTGGCCGCCGGACCGGGCTCGTGGCCCTGGTTTTCGGGCGTGTCTCGAGCCCCTACGAAGCGTGGCTGCTGGATCACCTGAGCCAGGCCATTCGTGCGCGGGGCAAATGGCCGTTGCTGCTCTCCGCCTTTCCCGAGGGTGAGCTGGATGGTGCGCTGGCCCACGCTCTTTCCTACCAGGTGGACGGTGCCATCGTGGCGGCGGGTTCGGTCAGCCGGACCCTGGCCGAGCGCTGCGCGGCTCTGGGTGCGCCCATCGTGATGGTGGGCAGAATCCTCGATGGTGTGGCCGTGGATGCGGTGTGCTGCGACAACGCACTGGGGATGCGCCAACTGGTGGAACTGCTGGTCTCCGAGGGGCGTCACCGTATCGCCTGGATTGGCGGCAAGGCCGAGGCGTTCTCCAATGTTGAGCGCCAGGCGGGGCTGCTGGAGGCGTTAAGCGGATGGGGTCTGGAGCCATGGGCTCGCCGGGTCGCCGACTACTCCGTGGAGGGTGGCATGCTACAGGCGCTGGCCCTGTTGACGGCCGACGAGCGTCCCGATGCCATTCTCTGTGGCAACGATGCCATGGCGCTGGGGGCCATCTCGGCGGCGCGGCGATTGGGCCTGGGCGTGCCGGAGGAGATCGCCATCGCCGGTTTCGACGACATCCCCGCCGCGGCTTGGGAGCCTTACCTGTTGACCACGGTGTGCAACCCGGTGGCGGAGACCGCCGCCCAGGCGTTGCGCCTGCTGGAACAGCGCATCGATGACGGTGCACGCCCTCACGAGGTCGTGCGCCTCACACCGCGCCTGGTCAGACGGCGCAGCGCCTAGGTGCCGGTGTGCTCACGCCGCAGGCGCAAGCCCGGCACCACCAGCAGCGCCGCCAGCAGCCAGACCGGCCAACTGCCGACTCGGGAGAATGGGGTGAGGCCCTGCATGGCGCGTACCTCGCCGGTCAGGCTGGCGGTCTCGAACTGAGGAGCGCGCTCGACGACCCGGCCTTGCGGGTCGACAATCACCGTGACGCCGTTGCTGGTGGCGCGAATCAGGTAGCGGCCGTTCTCCAGCGCGCGCAGGCGGGCCATCTGTAGGTGCTGCAGTGGGCCGATGGACTCGCCGAACCAAGTGTCGTTGGAGACCGTCATCAACAACTCCGACTGGCGTGCCTGGCGTGCCACCAGGTCGGCATAGATGATTTCGTAGCAGATGGCGTTGCCGATGGCGAGCCCCGCGGCGTGGATGGGCGGCTGCCCGCCGGAGCCAGGGTGCACGGCGGGCAGTGGTAGGTCGAGGAAGGCCACGATGCCGCCCAGCCAGCGCTCCAGCGGCAGGTATTCGCCGAAGGGCACCAGGCGCTCCTTGCGGTACTCCCCTTCGCTGTTGCCGATGCCGATCACACTATTGTAGTAACGCCCCGACTCGCGCTGAAGGATGCCGGTGAGTAGGGCGCCATGCGGTGCCAGGTTGGCCTGGATGCGCTCGAGGATCGGGCGTGCCTCGTCCTCGAACATCGGCAGCGCGGCCTCGGGCCAGACGATCAGATCGACGTCGGGTTGGCGGCGGGTCAGCTCGCTGTAGGTATTGGCGGCGACCCGGCGCCCTTCCGGGGTCCACTTGATCTCCTGGGGCAGGTTGCCCTGCAGCAGCGAGACCCGCAGCGGCTCGCCGACGGGCGTGGTCCACTGAGCGGGAAGCGCCAGCGGTGCGAGCCACAGGGCGGCGATGGGGGCGACGGCCCACCAGCGCCGGTGCAGAAACTCCGCCAGCAGGGTGCCCGAGAGAGCGGTGATCAGCGAGAGCAGATAGACGCCGCCGACGGGGGCCCAGGCGGCCAGCGGGGAGTCGACGTGGGACGATCCCAGCAATAGCCAGGGAAAGCCGGTGAACAGCCAGGTGCGCAGCCACTCCGCCAGCACCCAGGCGCCGGCGAAGGTGAGAAACGCCAGGCGCGGGCCGGTGAAGCGGCGATAGAGCCAGAAGGGCACGGCGAAGAAGAGTGCCAGGCCGACCACGAACAGCCCGGTGAGCAACAGTGCCAGCGGCACGCCGGTGTAGCCGTAGTCATGGATCGAGACGTAGACCCAGGAAGCCCCGGAGCCGAACAGGCCGACGCCGTAGCACCAGCCGCGCAGCGCGGCCTGGGCGGGGGTGATGGCATGGAGGCCAAGATAGACTAGGGCCACGGCCGGTGGGCCTAGCCACCAGAGTTCGAAGGGCGAGGCGGTGAGCGTGGTGAGCAGGCCGGCGACCAGCGCCAGCAGGCAGCCCACGGCCGGGGAGAGACGCGGCATCGCCATGGGCTCAGGCATCCTCCGAGCCGGAGCAGGGCTCGGCCTCCAGCAGGCGGATGCGGCGGTTGTCGGCATTGAGCACGGTGAAGCGCCAGCCGCCGATCTCGGTATGCTCGTCGCGGCTCGGCAGGTGGCCGAAGCGCTGCATCACCAGGCCACCGACGGTATCGAATTCGTCGTCGGAGAAGCGCGTGCCGAAACGCTCGTTGAAATCCTCGATGGGGGTCAGCGCGCGAATGGCGTAGCGGCCCTCGCCCAGGGCGCGGATGTCGTCGTCCTCGTCGGTGTCGTGCTCGTCTTCGATATCGCCGACGATCTGCTCGAGGATGTCCTCGATGGTGACGATGCCCGCCGTGCCGCCATACTCATCGACCACGATGGCCATGTGATTGTGAGTGTCGCGGAACTCCTTGAGCAGGCTGTTGAGGCGCTTGGATTCGGGAACGAACATGGCGGGGCGCAGCACGTCTTCCAGACGAAAGCGCTCGCGCTCCTCGGCGGGGCGGGTGAGCAGCTGCAGCAGATCCTTGACCAGCAGCAGGCCCTTGACCTCGTCGAGGTTCTCGCCGATCACCGGGTAGCGTGAGTGGCCGGTTTCGTTGATCAGGGCCAGGTACTCCTCGGCGGGCTGGTCGACGGCGATGGCGGCCACCTGGGAGCGGGGAATGAGGACTTCGCGCACCTGCTGGTCGCTGATCTGCAGAGCGCCCTCGATGATCATCATGGCGTCCTGGTCCAGCTTCAGGCGGGTGGCGGCCTGGCGCAGGAACTCCATCAGTTCCTCCCGCGAACTGGGACCCTCGCTGTCGCCCGAGAGGGCGCCGAGCAATTTGTCGAGCCAGGACTTGCCGCCCTGGCCGTTCGTTCGGTCGTCACTCATCGATCGTGTCTCTCGTTCCTGCTGTCGTCTTGTTGTTCATCGCTGCCCGGAGGCGTGGTGTAGGGATCGGCAATGGCGAAGTCCGCAAGGATCTCGCGTTCCAATTGCTCCATTGCCTCTGCCTCCTCCTCCTCGAGATGATCGTGGCCGAGCAGGTGCAGCATGCCATGCACCACCAGGTGGGCATAGTGATTCTCGACACGCTTGGTTTGCTCGGAGGCTTCACGTATCACTACTGGGTGGCAAAGTACCAGATCGCCAAGCAGCGGCAGCGGGACCCCAGGTGGGCACTCGAAGGGGAAGGAAAGCACGTTGGTAGGCTTGTCGCGACCACGATAGTCGCGGTTCAATGCCTGGCCCTCCTCGGCGTCGACGATACGCACGGTGACTTCGTGGCGCGTTTCCTGCGGGAAGCGTACCAGCACGGCACCGACCCAGGCCTCAAGCTCGGCCTGACCAGGTGCGCCCTGGCCCGTGGTGACCAACTGAAGGTCGACGATGGGAACCGCGGTCATTTTCCGTCGTCTTCCCTGTTACGCTCGCGCTCCAGGCGCAGCGCCTCCCGCTCACGCTCACGCGCTTCGCGGCGAGCCCGCTCCTGGGCCTCCGCGGCGGCTTCGAAGCTGTCGTAGGCCTCGATGATGCGTTGCACCAGCGGGTGGCGCACCACGTCCTTGGCGGCGAAGTGGGTCACGCCGATGCCGGCGGTATCCTTGAGCACCTCGAGAACCTGGATCAGCCCGGAACTCTGCCCGCGTGGCAGGTCGACCTGGGTGACGTCGCCGGTGATCACCGCGGTGGAGCCGAAACCGATGCGAGTCAGGAACATCTTCATCTGTTCACGGGTAGTGTTCTGGCTCTCGTCGAGGATGATGAAGGCGTTGTTGAGGGTACGCCCGCGCATGTAGGCCAGCGGGGCGATCTCGATCACCTGGCGCTCGATCAGCTTGCCCACCTGCTCGAAGCCGAGCATCTCGTAGAGCGCATCGTAGAGCGGGCGTAGATAGGGGTCGATTTTCTGCGCCAAATCGCCGGGCAGGAACCCGAGCTTCTCGCCGGCCTCCACGGCGGGGCGTACCAGCAGGATGCGGCGTACCTCCTGCTGATTGAGCGCTTCCACTGCCGCGGCGACGGCCAGGTAGGTCTTGCCGGTCCCGGCCGGGCCGATACCGAAGTTGATGTCGTGCTGACGGATGCTAGTGACGTAGCTCTGCTGGTTCTGGCCGCGTGGCTTTATCAACACCTTGGGCGTACGTAGCAGTACCTCGTCCTCGGCGGGACCCTCTTCTTCATCGAGAGCCTCGCGTCCTGACTCCTGTAGGAACAGGTGGACGGTATCCGGCGAAAGTTCGCTGGCCTCGGCTTCGCGATAGAGATGTTCCAGCACGTTGGCGGCAGCCTTGACCCGGTGACCGGGGCCTGCCAACTGAAAGACGTTGCCGCGATTTCGCAGGGTGACGCCGAGGCGCGATTCGACCAGTTTCAAATGCTCGTCCCGCTGACCGCAGAGGTTGGCGAGACGCTGTGGATCATTGGGCTCGAGGCTCAGTGTGATGATGCGGTTGGCCTGTGCGGCGTGTTGACTCAAGGTGGCGAAGTTCCTGCGTTGCGTGGTTTGGCACTCAGCTTACTGCCCTGCCTCTCGGCAGGGCAATCCTTGCGGAAACATCATCCCTCCAACGCGGTGCATGGGAGGCCATGATGCTTTCCTGTCGTCAGTGTAGCGCCGGGGAAGCCAGCTCGCCGCGTAGAGAATTGGGCAAAGCCTCGGTGATCGTCACGTCGACGAAGTAACCGATCAGCTCGGTGGGGTTGGCGGCGTGGAAGTTGACCACACGGTTGTTCTCGGTGCGGCCCGACAGCTGTCCCGGATCCTTGGGCGAGAAACCGCTGACCAGGATGCGTTGGGTAGTGCCCACCATGCGCCGCGATATCTGCATCGCCTGCTGATTGATGCGCTCCTGCAGGATCGCCAGGCGCTGCTTCTTGACGCTCTCGGGAGTGTCGTCGGGCAATGCGGCTGCCGGCGTGCCGGGACGAGCCGAGTAGACGAAGCTGAAGGAGTGATCGAAGCCGATGCGATGGATCAGGTCCATGGTCGCCTCGAAGTCCTCCGCGGTCTCGCCGGGGAAGCCGACGATGAAGTCGGACGAGAAGCTGATGTCGGGGCGCAGCGTGCGAATGCGCTCCATCTTGGCCACGTACTCCTCGACCGTATGGCCGCGCTTCATCGCCGCGAGTATCCGGTCGGAGCCGGCTTGCACCGGCAGGTGCAGGTGGCTGACGAGTTCGGGAATCTCGCCATAGGCTTCGATCAGGCTGTCGCTGAATTCCACCGGGTGAGAGGTGGTGAAGCGAATGCGGTCGACGCCCTCCACCGCCGCCACGCAGGCGATCAGTTCGGCCAGATCGATTTCGTCGCCGAGCTGGTTCTCGCCGCGATAGGCGTTGACGTTCTGACCCAGCAGGTTGATCTCGCGAACGCCCTGGTCGGCCAGGTGGATCACCTCGTCCATTACCGCTTCGAAGGGGCGCGAGACCTCCTCGCCGCGGGTGTAGGGCACCACGCAGAAGGTGCAGTACTTGGAACAACCTTCCATCACCGAGACGAAGGCGGTGGCACCGTCGGAGCTGGGCTTGGGCAGGTGGTCGAATTTCTCGATCTCGGGGAACGTCACGTCGACGACGGAGATCTGGTCGTTGCGCCTGGCATCGAGCATTGACGGCACCCGGTGCAGGGTTTGCGGGCCGAACACCATGTCCACGTAGGGCGCTCGCTTGCGTAACGCCTCGCCTTCCTGGCTGGCCACGCAGCCGCCGACACCAATCACGAGATCGGGGTTGGCTTGCTTGAGCTTCTTCCAGCGGCCGAGCTGATGGAACACCTTCTCCTGAGCCTTCTCGCGGATCGAGCAGGTATTGAGCAGGATGACGTCGGCCTCGCCTTCGTCGTCGGTCAATTCGAGCTGGTGCGATTCGCCGAGCAGGTCCGCCATGCGGGCGGAGTCGTACTCGTTCATCTGGCAGCCGTGGGTCTTGATGAAGAGTTTCTTCGCCATAGGATTGAGGGTCGGTCGTCCGACGCGTGCGTCACCGGTGAGTGGAGTGTCGCGGGAATGGGCTTGTTCAAGCCGTTCTCGAAGGTGGCAGCATTATACGTAAGCAGGCTCCATGGAGCCAGTGGGGCACCGCGCGGCTTCGGGACTGTGTTACGCTTGCGCTTTGGCAGGCCCTGCAGTGCGGGCTCCAGACGTAACGGAACGTTGAGGACAGAAGGCCATATGGCGGCCAAGCCGATCTATAGGGTGGTTTTTCACCAACAGGGCGAAATCTGGGAGCTCTACGCCAGGGAGATCTACCAGAGCGAACTTTGGGGCTTCATTGAGGTCGAGGAATTCGTCTTCGAAGACGGCTCGAAGCTGGTGGTCGATCCCTCGGCCGACCGTTTGCGACACACCTTCGATGGCGTCAAGCGCAGCTATCTGCCGCTCAACGCCATTGTGCGTATCGATGAGGTGGAGCGCGAAGGCCCGGCCAGAGCGGTCAAGAGCGAGGGACGCATTGCTGAATTTCCGCGGGGTCCGCTGCCTCCTCCCAGAGGCGAGCGTTGACCGGCAGCGCCGTGTTCCGGCTGCTCAGGAAATGACCAGCCAGGGGCGAGCCCGCACCGGAGCGCCATGGCGCTGCCTTTCCAGCGGTTTTCCCGGGGCTTATCCACAGACTCTGTGGATAGGCCGCTGAACGACACGAGCCAGGACAACGGCATGAAGTATCAATTCAAGTTTCTCCTTGCAGGCGTCACGCTGGGCATGATGGTCTCGCCGCTGCATGCGCAGCAGACGGATGACGCCGCCCATTGGGTTTCCGACGAGTTGACGACCTACGTGCGCAGCGGGCCGACCGACGGCTACCGCATTGTTGGCACGCTGACGGCGGGTGAGCCAGTCACTTTGCTCGAGACCAGCGGCGATTACAGCCGGGTGGAGAATGGCGATGGCGAGAGAGTCTGGGTGCTCAGCAGTGAATTGCAGGAGACTCCCAGTGCTCGCGAGCGCCTGCCCCGCATGGAGGCGCAGGTGGAGCAACTCGAAACGGAGCTCGGTGGTATCAACGAGACCTGGGAAGGACGCGTCGCGGCCATGACCGAGACACTCGAGGCCCGTGAACGGCGTATTGCCGAACTGGAAGAGCGCAATCGTCAGCTCGACAGCGAGGCCGATCAGTCGCGGCAGACCATTCGGCAGCTGCAGGCCCGCCTGGATACCCAGGAGGAGGATCTGTTGATGCGCTACTTCATGTACGGTGGCGGTGTGGCCGGCGCCGGTCTGCTGGTGGGGCTGATCGTTCCGCACCTGCCGCGCAAGCGGCGCAGGCGCGATCGCTGGTTCTGAGCGGATGAGGCGGGGCAACCATGACGCGTGAATGGCTCGAGCGCTGGCGCGAGGGACGCATCGGTTTCCATCTCCATGCGGCGCATCCGGCGTTGGTGCGCCATTGGCCGCGGCTCGGCGTGCGGGCGGGTACCAAGGTACTGGTACCACTGTGTGGCAAGAGTCTCGATATGCGCTGGTTGGCGAGCCATGACCACCCGGTGCTTGGCATCGAGCTTGCCGAAGAGGCGATCGAGCAGTTCATGGCCGAAGGGGTAGGGGATGTTTCCCGCTACCGCCAGGAGCCGTTCTCGATCTATCGCCAAGGCAGCGTGGAGCTATGGTGCGGGGACTTCTTCCACTTCCATATCGATCAGGCGGCTGAGATTGGTGCCTTCTATGATCGCGCCGCCCTGATCGCTCTGCCGCCGGCCACTCGCCAGCGTTACGCCTTCCATCTCGCCCAGCTCATACCGCCGGGCTCCTGCGGGCTATTGATCGCGCTGTCGCGGGCAACTGGGGACGAAGCGGTCGGGCCTCCCTATCACGTCTCGGCGGAGGAGGTCCGTGAGCTGTTCGAGCCCAACTTCCTGGTCGCTCATCTGGAAGATGGGGAGCTGGAAGCGGGCAGTGGCTTTCGCGAAAGCGTATGGGCGCTGACCCGGCGCGGCCCGCTAACTTGAGCGGTACCGGCGTAACGGGAAAGGACCGCCCTTGGTGTACCGATATCTGCTAGCCTCAGCGGGCCAGCAGTTGGGCCAGTTCCGGGTCGCTGAAGGCGCGGTCAAGGGCGTCGGCAATCAGGTCGTTGAGCATGCGCCGGTTGGCGTCACGGCCGGGGCGCAAGGCGTAGCTCTGCGAGCGACGCGAAGTGTAGGTGCCAGTGTAGGTCGTGCCCTGATTGGTCACCTTGACCTCTAGCACGGCCTCCAGGTGGGCCTCGTCGATCACTGGCCGGCTGTCGCCGCGCTCGTAGCCGAGGTGGAGCAGGGACACCGTCAGGCCGGGGCGCCCGTTGCCGGGCTGAGTGGTCGGTGCAAAGCCCATGTCGCGCACGGCGCGCTCGGCTTCGCGCTGCAGTTGCGGTACCAGCTCGTGGGCACTGACGGTAATGACCGCAGTGGACATGGCGCTGCCAGTACGTGTGCCGATCACGTCATCGTCGCGCTCGTCCATGGCCGCTACCGTGACGGCCTGGCCGCTACCGACCTGTGGAACCGAAACGCTGCGTTGCGGATTCAACTGCAGATAATGGGGGCTGGCACAGCCGGCCAGCAGGGCGGTCGCGAGCAGCACGGCTGCGGCACGCAGGACATGACGTCGGTTCATTCTCCCTCCCGGAAGTCGTCGTACGGGGTAGGCCAGGGCCCGGAACGCTTGGTGCCCGAAGCCTCGTCGGGTACCTCCGTTCACTAGTTTCAGGCACTTGCGCAGTATATCGCCGTACGCGGAATGACAACAGCGTTACACTCTTGGCAATGGAAGCGGTTACACTAGCTCCCTCAGGTGAGGGAGATGCTTCATGATTCGTCCTGCTGTTCCCGAGGACATACCGCAGCTCGTCGACATCTGGCTGCGTGCTTCGCTGCTGGCCCACGACTTCATTCCCGCGACGTTCTGGCATGAGCGCGCTGACGACATGGCGCGGATCTATCTGCCCGGGGCGGAAATCTACGTGCTGGAGGCGGCAGGTCGCGCCGTGGGCTTCGCCGCGCTGAACGGCGACCATCTCGAGGCGCTGTTCATCGACCCTGACTTGCAGAGCTTCGGCCACGGCACTCATCTGATGGCACATGCCATGGGCCAGCGGGAGCGCATCACCCTGTGCGTCTACTCGCGCAACGTGCGTGCCGTCTCCTTCTACCGTCGGCTAGGGTTTCGGGTCATCGAGGAGCGATTGGAACCGCTCAGTGGCGAAAACGAAACCCTGATGCTCTGGACGCAGCGGCAGGAAGGCGCAGCGGGTCAGGCGTAGTCGCCTGCCCGCTCAGCTCACGGGCTCTGGCGCTCTCGATGGCTGCTTGACCCGCTCGGCGGGAAAACGATGCCAGCGGCGGGGCAGGGCGTAAAGGCGCGCGCCGCGGGTGAGCGCCAGCCGCTCGTAATTGGCATGGTTCACTGTGGCGAGCCAGGGTTCGCCCAGCCAGTCGGCTTCCAGCTCCACGCGCACCTCGGCACCCACCGGCGATATGGCCGCTACGGTGACCGGCAACTGAGCCTCGGGTGAGGGGCTCTCCGCCAGCTCCAGCTCATGGGATCGCAGCAGCAGCTCTTCGGGACCATCGGCCAAGTCCACTGCCAGGCGTGCATCGCCGCAGGTCAGCACACCATCGCGCACCGTGCCTTCGAGATGGTTGACGTCGCCCAGGAACTCGAACACGAAGCGGTTGGCCGGGTGGCGATAGAGTTTGTCTGGCGTGTCGATCTGCTCGATACGGCCATTGCTCATCACCACCACGCGATCAGAGAGTTCCAGCGCCTCTTCCTGGTCATGAGTGACGAACAGGCTGGTGAAGTTGAGTTCGTCGTGCAGGTGGCGTAGCCAGCGGCGCAGCTCCTGGCGCACCTTGGCGTCGAGCGCGCCGAAGGGCTCGTCGAGCAGCAGCACGTCGGGGCGCAGGGCCAGGGCACGCGCCAGGGAGACGCGCTGTTGCTGACCGCCGGAGAGCTGGGCCGGGTAGCGCTGGGCCATATGTTCGAGCTTGACCATTTCCAGCAGGCGATGCACCCGGCTGCGGATCTCGCCGCTAGAGGGGCGCTGCTTGCGCGGCAGCACGGTGAGGCCGAAGGCCACGTTGTCGAACACCGTCATGTGACGGAACAGCGCGTAGTGCTGGAACACGAAGCCGATACGGCGATCACGCACGTGCAGGTGGGTCACGTCGCGCTCGCCGAACAGGATGCGCCCGCCGGGCTCGCGATCGGCCGTCTCCAGTCCGGCAATGATGCGCAGCAGGGTGGTCTTGCCGGAGCCCGAGGGGCCGAGCAGCCCCACCAGCTCGCCTTCGGTGATGTCCAGGTCGACCGGCTCCAGCGCCTGGGTCTTGCCGAAGTGCTTGCCGATATTTTGAAGGCGGATGCTCATGCGTGAACCTCCCGGCGCGCGGCGCGCCATTCCAGGCTGGCCTTGGCGACCAGCGTGAGCAGGGCGATGAGGGCTAGCAGCGATGCGCTGGCGAAGGCGCCCACGGTGTTGTAGTCCTGATAGAGCTGCTCGAGGTGCAGCGGCAGGGTGTTGGTCTGTCCGCGAATGGCGCCGGAGACCACCGAGACGGCGCCGAACTCACCCACTGCCCTGGCGTTGGTCAGGATCACGCCGTAGAGCAGTGCCCAGCGGATGTTGGGCAGCGTCACCCGACGAAAGATGGTCCAGCCGGGGGCGCCAAGGGTCACGGCCGCCTCCTCCTCGCGAGAGCCCTGGGCCTGCATTAGCGGAATCAGCTCGCGGGCGACGAAGGGGCAGGTGACGAAGATGGTGACCAGCAGGATGCCGGGCCAGGCGAACATCAGTTGGATGTCGTAGCCGTCGAGCCAATTCCCGAGCCAGCCGTTGCGTCCGTAGAGCAGCAGGTAGACCAGGCCCGCCACCACCGGAGAGACAGCGAAGGGTATGTCGATCAGTGTCTGCAGGATGCGTCGTCCCGGGAAGCGGAAGCGGGTCACCAGCCAGGCCAGCGCCACGCCGAACACCAGACACACTGGAATCGTCAGCACGGCGATAAACAGCGTCAGTTGGATCGCTGCCAGCGTGTAGTGGTTGGTAACATTGGCCCAGAACACGTCGATACCCCGGGCGAAAGCCTGGGCGAAGATTGCCACGAGCGGCAGTAACAGGAACAGGGCCGCCAAGACAACTGCGGCGCTGATCAACAGGCGCCTGACGGCGGGAGCATCACCAATCCGTTGCATCAGCCATGTCCTCCATGCAGGCGCTTGATGAAGCGGCCCTGCCAGATGTTGATGGCGAGCAGCAGGGCGAGCGAGGCGAACAGCACCACTGAGGCGATGGCCGAAGCGCCGGCATAGTCATACTCCTGCAACCGCACGAAGATCATCAGCGCGGTGATCTCGGTCTCGTAGGGCATGTTGCCGGCGATGAAGATGATCGCGCCGAACTCGCCCAGCGAGCGCACGAAGGCAAGCCCGGTGCCGGTCACCAGCGCCGGCCACAGGTGCGGCAGGACCACGCGGCGGAAGCCGGTGAAGTCCGAGGCGCCAAGCGTCAGCGCGGCCTCGTCCATCTCGTGGGGCATGTCCTCCAGCACTGGCTGTACCGTGCGCACCACGAAGGGAATGCTGGTGAAGGACATGGCCAGGGCGATGCCGACCCAGGTGTAGGCCACCTGCAGCCCCAGCGGCTCGAGCAGTTGCCCCATCCAGCCATTGCTGGAGTAGAGCGTGGCCAGGGTGATACCCGCCACCGCGGTGGGCAGGGCGAAGGGCAGGTCCATCAGTGCGTCGAGCAGACGCTTGCCGGGAAACTCGTAGCGTACCAGGACCCAGGCCAGCAGCAGGCCGAAGGCAGCGTTGACGATGGCTGCCACGGCAGCGGCGCCGATGGTGACCACATAGCTCGCCACCACCCGGTCGTTGGTGATGATCGCCCAGTACTCGGCCAGACTGAGTCCGGCCAGTTGTCCGAACAGTCCGGTCATGGGCAACAACAGCATCAGCGAGACGAAGGTCAGACTGATGCCTAGCGACAAACCGAAACCCGGCAGCACCCGCTTGGGGGTGCTGCCGAGGCCGATGGCTAAAGAACGAACGCTCATGATGTCTCGCTTGCGTCGTGCACGTCAGGCGCTTTGGCCATCAGCGACGCCGCTGCAGCTGGTCGAGTAGGCCGCCGCTGTCGAAGTGCGTTTCCATTGCCTCCTCCCAACTGCCGGCGATGTCCTCGACCAACAGCAGTTCGGTGTCGGGGAAGCGGTCGGCGAACTCCTCGACCACTGCCTCGTGGTGTACGCGGTAGTTGAAACCGGCCAGCATGCGCTGGGCTTCTTCGCTGTAGAGGTAATCCAGGTAGGCCTGGGCCAGGTCCAGGTTGCCGTTGCGCTCGGCGTTGGGTTCGACCACGGCCACCGGGAACTCGGCCAGGATGCTCACAGGCGGCACGATCACTTCGTAGTCGTCCTCGCCGTACTCCTGGCGAATGTTGTTCACTTCGGACTCGAAGCTGATCAGCACGTCGCCGATGCCGCGCTCGATGAAGCTGGTCGTGGCGCCGCGGCCTCCGGTATCGAAGACTGCCACGTTACGCAGGAAGGTGCGCATGAAGTCGTGGATCTGCTCCTCGTCGCCGTCGAAGTGCTGGTCGGCAAAGCCCCAGGCGGCCAGATAGGTATAGCGGCCGTTACCGGAGGTCTTGGGGTTGGGGAAGACCATCTTGACGTCGTCGCGTACCAGGTCGTCCCAGCTTTCGATGCCCTTGGGATTGTCCTTGCGCACAAGGAAGGCGGTGGTGGAGTAATAGGGCGAGGCGTTGTTCGGCAGTTGCTGTTGCCAGTCTTCTGCAACCAGGCCGGCATCGGCCAGTACCTGTACGTCGGTGACCTGGTTGTAAGTGACGACGTCGGCGCGCAGTCCCTGCAAGATCGCGCGGGCCTGGGCCGAGGAGCCACCATGGGATTGCTGGATGCCGATCTCTTCGCCGTGCTCCGACTGCCAGTGGTTGCGGAACTCGGGGTTGATCGCAGCGAACAGCTCGCGGGCGATGTCATAGGAGGAGTTGAGAATTTCGCGCTCGGCAGCCAGCGCCGGTGTCGCCAGGCCAATGCCCAGAGCAGTGGCAATCAGGGTGCGACGAAGGGTATGGAATCGCATTCGATGTCTCCGACGAAGGGAACTTGGTTAGCAAGAGTAAGATTACAGATGTGGAATTACAATCCGTGTTTTTATTCTTTTTTTCTATAAGGCTAATGATGAAATACCTCTCCCGCTGCTCGAGGGACAGGCGGGTCTGGTAACATGGCGACTTCTATCCGTGCGATGACTGGTAACTCGATGAACGACGCGAACCGCGACTTTCTGCTAGCCCCCTCCATACTCTCCGCCGACTTCGCCCGGCTGGGCGAGGAAGTGGATCAAGTCCTGGCCGCCGGGGCAGATATTGTCCACTTCGACGTCATGGACAACCACTACGTGCCCAACCTGACCATCGGACCGATGGTCTGCCAGGCGCTACGCAAGCATGGTGTCACCGCACCGATCGATGCCCATCTGATGGTCAAGCCGGTAGATCGGCTGATCGGTGATTTCATCGAGGCGGGAGCCACCTACATCACCTTCCATCCAGAGGCGTCCGAACACGTCGACCGCTCCCTGCAGCTGATCCGCAGCGGCGGCTGCAAGGCTGGGTTGGTATTCAACCCGGCAACGCCCTTGTCCTATCTCGACTACGTCATGGACAAGGTCGACATGATATTGCTGATGAGCGTCAACCCCGGGTTCGGTGGGCAAGCCTTCATTCCGGGAACGCTGGACAAGCTGCGCGAAGCCCGTCGCCGTATCGACGCCTCGGGATACGAGATTCGCCTCGAGATCGACGGCGGGGTAAAGGTCGACAACATCGCCGAGATCGCGCGTGCCGGCGCCGATACCTTCGTTGCCGGCTCGGCGGTGTTCAATGCTGGCCGCGACAGCGACCCGAATCGCTACGACAGCGTCATTCGCGCATTTCGCGAGCAACTGGCGACGGTATAGTCGGCGAGCGATGAAAAATCCGTCGCCTTTGTGGTACCTCTACATGGTCGAAACCCGGCAAGGGGTGCTCTATACCGGCATCACCACCGATGTCGAGCGGCGCCTGGCGCAGCATGAGACTGGGCGGGGGGCCAAGGCCCTGCGTGGGCGCGGGCCACTGGCGCTGGTTCATCATGAGCCGGTGGGCAGCCACGGCGAAGCGCTGCGGCTAGAGGCTGAGGTCAAGCGCCTCTCGGCAGCGCGCAAAAGGATCTGGTTGAAAGATCGGCAGGGCTAAGAGGAGTCACCATGCACCCCATCCTGAACGACATCCGTCTGATCAGCTTCGATCTGGACGGTACCCTGGTCGACTCGGTACCCGACTTGGCCGTGGCCGTGGATGCCAGCCTGGAACGGCTCGGGCTGCCGGCGGCCGGTGAAGCGCGGGTTCGCGATTGGGTGGGAAACGGCTCGTTGAAGCTGATGGAGCGAGCGCTGACCTGTGCTCGGCACGGCTCTCCCGACGAGGCACTGCTGGCTCGCGCCCATGAGGTATTTCTCGAATGCTACGGCCGTGACCCCGGCTCGCGCACACGACTCTATCCCGGCGTGCGCGAAGCGCTGGATGGACTGCGTGGCGGCGGCTGGGTCCTGACGCTGGTCACCAACAAGCCGTTCGCCTTCATCCAGCCGATCCTGGCGCAGTTCGGGCTCGAAGCACATTTCGCCTTGTGCCTGGGGGGCGACAGCCTGCCGCAGAAGAAGCCCGATCCGGCCCCGCTGCTGCATGTGGCTGCTCACTTCGGCCTGCCGCCGTCGGCCTGCCTAATGGTGGGCGACTCCCGCCACGACGTTGCTGCCGGCCGGGCCGCCGGCTTCCGTACTCTGGCCGTTCCCTATGGCTATAACCACGGCGAACCAGTGCGCGACAGCCGCCCGGATGCGCTGGTTGATTCACTGGCGGAACTCGTTTAGGGTAATTTTCGGTCTTTATCAAT
This sequence comes from Billgrantia zhangzhouensis, assembly GCF_021404465.1. Lineage (GTDB taxonomy): Bacteria > Pseudomonadota > Gammaproteobacteria > Pseudomonadales > Halomonadaceae > Halomonas > Halomonas zhangzhouensis. The sequence continues at coordinate 214,531 of NZ_JABFTT010000007.1, forward strand.
GACCTTGGAATCCTTCCGTTTGCCTCCTGCGGGGAAACGCTTCGATGGACAGCATGATGCTGCATGACGACTCCTCTGCCCGTGGCTGCCTTCGCTCGGCCGCCACCCTGACGGTGCCACTTTCTGCCCAGCCCCCCGGCTGGCGATGGTGAAGCTTGCCGAAGCATCGCCCTGATTCACCTACCGTCACCGTCTTGTTTTCGAGGGCCTGGTCATGATGACTCCCGAACGTTTCCGTGCGCTGGTTGACGCCGGCTACAACCGCATTCCGGTCACCCGCGAGGTGTTGGCCGATCTCGACACGCCCCTGTCGACTTACCTGAAGTTGGCCGACGAACCCTGGACCTTCCTGCTCGAATCGGTACAGGGCGGCGAAAAGTGGGGGCGCTACTCGATCATTGGCCTGCCGTGCCAGGAGCGTATCGAAGTGCGTGGTTTCACCGTCAGCCACGTGCGGCAGGGTGAGTGGATCGAACGTTTGGAGGTGGAGGATCCACTGGCCTGGATCGAGCAGTTCCAGGCGCGTTTCCGCGTGCCCAACCTCGATGACCAGCCGCGTTTCGATGGTGGCCTGGTGGGTTATTTCGGCTACGACACCATCCGTTACATCGAACCGCGTCTCAGGGGCGTCGAAAAGCCCGATCCGCTCGGTGTGCCGGATATCTTGCTGATGGTCTGCGACGAGTTGGTGGTGTTCGATAACCTCTCAGGCCGGCTGACGCTATGGACCCATGCCGACCCCGCCGCTCCGGATGCCTTTGCCACGGCGGTGGCGCGCCTCGAGAGCCTGGAGCGGCGCCTGCGCAGCGCGGGCGTCCAGGCCGCGAGCCCTGGCACCGGACGCAGTGCGGTGGAGGAGGGGCACTTCACCTCGGGTTTCACCGAGGCCGGTTTCAAGGCGGCGGTGGAAAAGATCAAGGAGTATGTGCTGGCTGGCGACGTCATGCAGTGCGTGCCTTCGCAGCGCATGTCGATCCCCTACCAGGCCTCGCCACTCGACCTGTACCGCGCCCTGCGCAGCCTCAATCCCTCGCCCTACATGTTCTTCTTCAACCTGGACGATCACCATGTGGTGGGCTCGTCTCCCGAGATTCTCACGCGATTGGAGGATGGCGAGGTCACCGTGCGACCGATCGCCGGTACCCGGGTGCGCGGCAAGACCGAGGAAGAGGATCGAGCGCTCGAGGCTGAGCTTCTGGCCGACCCCAAGGAGATCGCCGAACACCTCATGCTGATCGACCTGGGGCGTAACGACGTGGGCCGTATCAGCGAGACGGGGTCGGTGCAGGTGACCGACCAGATGGCCGTCGAGCGTTACTCCCACGTGATGCACATCGTCTCCAACGTCACCGGAAAGCTGAAACCGGGGCTAAGTGCCATGGATGTGCTTCGTGCCACTTTTCCGGCGGGCACGCTTTCCGGTGCGCCGAAAATTCGCGCGCTGGAAATCATCGACGAGCTGGAACCGGTCAAGCGAGGCATCTATTCCGGCGCAGTAGGCTACCTGTCGTGGCACGGCAACATGGACACTGCCATCGCCATTCGCACCGCGGTAATAAAGGATGGGGAGCTGCACGTGCAGGCGGGAGCCGGTGTGGTCGCCGATTCCGTGCCCGAGCTCGAGTGGCAGGAGACCCTCAACAAGGGGCGTGCCATCTTCCGTGCCGTGGCGATGGCCGAGAAGGGGCTGGATAACCTCTAGACGACTTCGGCCGCTGGCATGTCCATGGTGCGGGCGGCCGCTCTCTCAACGAAGGTAAACCCGGCTCATCGAGACGAGGTGAGTACTCACTCGCTCACGCTGGCGCCTTCCGTTTCCTGCTCGACATCCTCCGCACTGTCTTCACTCTCTTCCTGAATCAGGGCGTTGCGAATCAGGTTGGCATTGTGGCGCATCATGGCTACGTAGTTGGAGGCCTCGCCGTCGGATTCGCTGAGCGAGTCGACGTAGAGCGGGCCGGCAACCGGTACGCCGGTATCGGTGGCGATGCTGCGAATGTAGCGGTCCGACAGGGTGCTTTCCCAGAACAGGGCGCCGGGTCGGGTCTCGTCGATCAGGTCGACAATGCGCATGATCTGCTGGGGTGAGCCTTCGGTCTCGGCATTGCTGCCCCAAACGCCATCATGGCGAAAGCCGTAGGCCTCGGCGAAATAAACGAAGGCTGCCTCGGTGGTGATCAGGATTCGCTGCTCCTTGGGGATCTGCACCAGGATTTCCCCCACTTCCTCATGCAGTGCTGCCAGCTTCTCCTTGGCGGCATCGGCTCTTGCCTGGAAGTTGTCGGCGGCCTGGGGATGGAGTTCCGCCAGGTGATCGGCGATCACTTGCATGTAGTCTGCTACCGCGCGTGGGTCCATCCATAGGTGGGGATCGGGCTCGCCAGTATATTCACCGGTGACGATCGGCTGTGTCGGGTATTCCGTGGCTTCGGCAACCGGTATCAGTGGGGCCCGGTTGCCTACGGTGGCGTAGACCTGGCGCATCCACTGCTCGAGCTGGTAACCGTTGTAGAAGACGACATCGACATCTTCCAGGGCAATGAAGTTATCCGGGGTCAGCTCCCATTCGTGCACTTCGGCCCCGGCAGGGGTCAAGACAACCAGTTCGATATCGTTACCGCCAACCTGATTGACCAGATCGCCAAGGAGGGAAAAGCTGGCGACCACTTTGGGATTGGCCGCTGCAGCCGTGACGCCGCCAACCATGGCAGCGAGAGGCAAGGCCAGCCAGAAACAGGCTCGGCGGGTATAGCGCATCGTCAATCTCCTTTTTGCGGTAGCGCATGTGCCCCGATGATAGAGATTGGGAAGAACGCTGGCCAGCAAAGGCGGGCGTCGCTTCCCGTTCGCGCATGTCGGTTCGCTCACGGTACGGCTTGCCGCTATCTTGCGTTGACAGCCCGGCCGCCACGACGGCACTATTGCGTCATGAACGCAAACGCCTACATGCCGAACATGATCCAGTGGTGGCGCTCCTGAGCGAGGGGCGGCACGCTGACGACTGAAGAAAACGCCGCCGTCGGGGCGGCTTTTTTGTGTCCGAAGCAGGCCCTGCGCGGCTGGCGAGCCTTATGAACATTGCAAAGATGGAACGGGACCTTACGCCATGTCCGTGCTGATGATCGATAACTATGACAGCTTTACCTTCAATGTGGTGCAGTATTTGGGGGAGCTGGGGGCCGAGGTGGCGACCTATCGCAACGATGCCATCACGCTGGAGCAGATCGAAGCGCTGGCGCCGAGCCACTTGGTGATCTCACCGGGACCCTGCACTCCCAACGAGGCGGGCATTTCACTTTCCGCCATCGAGCATTTTGCCGGGCGCCTGCCGATCCTTGGCATCTGCCTGGGACATCAGGCCATCGGCCAGGTCTATGGCGGCGAGGTGGTGCGCGCGCCCCAGGTGATGCATGGCAAGACCTCGCGGATCCGCCATACCGGGCAGGGCGTCTTCGCCGGCCTCGAGGACCCGCTCGAGGTTACCCGTTACCACTCCCTGGTGGTGGAGGCCGAGACCTTGCCCAGCTGCCTCGAGGTTACCGCCTGGACCGATGAGGACGACGTGACGCCTGGCTTGATCATGGGCCTGCGTCACCGCGAGCTGGACATCGAGGGCGTGCAGTTCCATCCAGAATCGATCCTGACCCGTCAGGGGCACGAGCTGCTGGCCAATTTCCTGAAGCGCCGCTGAACCGCAAGAAAGAGGAGTTCCTGTCCATGCAGATGCGAGACGCCATTGCCGCGGTGATGCGCCACGAGAACCTGAGTTTCGATGAAACCCACTCGGTGATGCAGCAGATCATGACCGGAGAGGCCACCGATGCTCAAATCGGTGGCCTGTTGGTTGGTTTGGCCATGAAGGGGGAGACCGCCGAGGAGATCGGTGCCGCCGCCCAGGTCATGCGCGAACTGATGAAGCGGGTGCATCTGGTTGCCGAGAACGTGGTGGACATCGTCGGTACCGGCGGCGATGGTGCCAACCTGTTCAACGTCTCGACCGCTTCGAGCTTCGTTGCCGCTGCGGCCGGTGCCCACGTGGCCAAGCACGGCAACCGCAGCGTCTCATCCTCTTCCGGCAGTGCCGACCTGTTCGACATGGCTGGCATCCATCTGGATATCAAGCCGGAACAGGTCGCGCGCTGTATCGAACAGGTGGGGGTCGGCTTCATGTTCGCCCCCAATCACCATCCCGCCATGCGCTTCGCCATCGGCCCGCGCCGCGAGATGGGCGTACGCACCCTGTTCAACATTCTCGGTCCCTTGACCAATCCCGCAGGCGCGCCTAACCAAGTGTTGGGTGTGTACGCTGCCGAACTGGTGCCGCTGATGGCCGAGGTGTTGCGTCAGCTTGGCAGTCGCCACGTCATGGTAGTGCATGCCGAGGATGGCTTGGATGAGATATCCCTGGCCGTTCCCACCCAGGTGGCCGAACTCAAGGACGGTGAGATTCGCCGCTACACCATCGCTCCCGAGGACTTCGGCATCGAGCGCCAGGAGCTGGCCCCGCTCAAGGTAGTCAGTGCGGAGGATAGTTTGCGCTTGGTGCGCGAGGCGCTGGTGGGCGAGGGGCCGGGGGCCGATATCGTCTCCCTCAACGCCGGTGCGGCGCTCTACTGCGCGGGTATCGCCGATACCCTGAAAGAGGGCGTGATGATGGCCCAGGACGCCCAGGCTTCCAAACTGCCGCTGGAGAAAATGAAGGAACTGGCGGATTTCACCCGCGTGCTGATTTCCTAAGACCGGGGCGCCCATGCGGCGCCTCCCTTCTCGTTACGACCCCATCGTGGTGTCCTCCGTTCGGATCAGCAGCGATGGGTGGCTCAGGCGGGTGTCCCGCTTCCGCACCAGTGACTGGTAGTGCCACCAGACTCAGGATCCTGCCGTTGTTCAGGCAGACCATACCTGTCACTTCCCGGCCAGCCACCCAGCCGCTGCCCAGGTCTTCCCGCAGGCGCAAGCGCACAGCGCCGAGACCGTGCCAGGCCACCAGCTCGGCGGACTGGAAATGAAACATGCGGCCCACCAGAGGGTAGAGGGCCTTGAACAGGCTTTCCTTGAGGGAAAAAGTCGCGCTGACCATTAGCCCTACGTTCGACGGGGCCAACTGCGCCAGTCGAGTGGCCTCCCCCGGTGCAAGCACTCTTCTGGCCAGTCGCCAGGCCTCCTCGGTGCCAAGCAGCCGCTCGGCGTCCAGCCCGAGTCCTAGATAGGCCTGCCGGTGGGCGACCAGGGCCGCGGCCCAGCCGTCGTTATGGGTGAGGGCGCCCACGCAATCCACGGGCCAGCGGGGGGAGCGATCATCGTTCATTCCCGGGCAGGCGTCCCGACCGTCCAGCAGCCACAGTGCACGCTGGGCGCAAAGGCGCCCGGCGACATACTCTGCCTGCCGCTTGGCAATGGCACCATGCAGGCGGGGTGGAAGGGTGACACCATGGCAGTCTGAAGGGGCGCACGCGCCTGCCTGCTCATCGAAAAGCGCAGGGTCGAAGCGAGTCGCGACCAGACGGATACCCGGCAGGGGGGAATCCCAGGGCCAGTCGCTGGTAAAAGGGCCGATAAAGGAAGGGAGCGTGTCCATGAGCGGATTCTGGCATGGGCCGGAGTGTCGGCGCCATGTCGTGCTGGTATTAGAGTTGGTGGTAGGGAGGCTACGCGCCGACTTTGGGCACTGTGACTTTCCATGTCGAGCCGGGGCTAGGTAAGATGGAACGCTTACCGGCATCACCCGCGGCCTGCGCCGCCTGCACCGAGACAGTACCATGAGCCCAACCAAGGACGCCCCGACCATTCTCACCCGCATCCTGGCCCGCAAGGACAGAGAAGTGGCCGAGCGCAGCCGCGCCGTGTCCGAAGCCGAGCTGCTGGAGCTGGCTCAGCGCCAGAGCGCCCCGCGCGGCTTCATCGCCGCCCTGGACCGACGCATCGCCGAGGGCGATCCGGCGGTGATTGCCGAGATCAAGAAGGCCTCGCCCTCCAAGGGCGTCATCCGCGAAGACTTTCGCCCCGCCGAGATCGCCGCGAGTTACGCCGCCGGCGGTGCCGCTTGCCTTTCGGTGCTGACCGACGCCGATTTCTTCCAGGGCCACGAGGACTTCCTCATCGCGGCCCGCGAGGCGTGCGATCTACCGGTCATCCGCAAGGATTTCATCGTGCACGGCTATCAGGTCAGCGAGGCACGCGCCATTGGTGCCGATTGCATTTTGCTGATCGTCGCAGCGCTAGACGATGCCCGGATGACCGACCTCTACCAGCAGGCGACGGCGCTGGGCATGGACGTGCTGGTCGAGGTGCATGACGCCCTGGAGCTCGAGCGCGCGCTCAAGCTCGGCATCGGCCTGGTGGGCATCAACAACCGCAACCTGCACACCTTCGAGACCCGCCTGGAAACCACCCTGGAGCTGCTTCCGCGGATTCCCGCCGAGGTGACCGTGGTGACGGAATCCGGCATTCATACCCAGGCCGACGTGCTGCGCATGCGCGAGCACGACGTGCATGGTTTTCTGGTCGGCGAAGCTTTCATGCGCGCGCAGGAACCGGGCGAAGCGCTGCGGCGGCTGTTCTACTGAGCGTTGCGCGAATTACTCCTCGACAGGCTCATAGTGAGCGAGATAGTCCTCGCGCTGATGCGCCAGGCGAGGCATCTGCTCCGGAAAAGCCGGAGCGCGGCAGGGAGCGCCTTGTCATTGCAGGTATTGGCACTGCCAAGTTCGGGGTCGAGATAGCAAGCGCCGCGAGCTATAGCATCCCAGCCGGTGCCGCGGTGACAGCTCGAGGTCGAGCAACTGCGCAAGATGGTGCGGGCTTTGATGGACCGAGCCGAACTCAGTATCAGCGTGCGAGGCTCGGGTTTCAGTCTCTTCCAGCTTGTTTTTTCTGCTGGTATGACTTGTTTGGCCAGCAAGGCTGGCGGGTATCCCGCCAGCCTTGCCCGTTTACCAGCTTAGCTGACGCAGGTGGCTGAGCAGCCCCTGCAGCGGATGCGGCAGAGCCTGGCCGGAGAGGCGGCTGACCTGGCTGCGGCAGGAGTAGCCGGTGGCCAGCAGCCGGCCCTGGTTCATCTTGTCTTCAACCACCGACTGCCACGACTGGGCGTAAATGGTCTTCGAGGTCTCGAGGTTGCGCGCCTCATGACCGTAAGTGCCGGACATGCCGCAGCAGCCGGTGGCGAGGAGTTCGAGTTCGAAGCCAAAGGCGGCGAATACCTGTTGCCACGCCTTGGGGCTGCCGGGAGCGTTGGTCTTCTCGGTGCAGTGGGAGAGCAGCCGGAAGTTCGGGTCGTCGAGTTGCTCGAGTTTCCGGGCGAGAGCGGGAGGCACCAGGCGCGTGCCCTGGGCCACCAGCCACTCCTGCAGCATCAGCACCTCGGGCACGGCATCGGGCCCCAGCGCTTTCACGTACTCCTGGCGGTAGGTGAGGGTCATGGCCGGGTCGATACCCACCAGCGGCACGTCGAACTCGGCCAGGGCGCGCAGCCGTCGGGCCTGTTTCGCTGCCGTGCGCTCGAAGGCCCCAAGGAAGCCCTGCACGTGCAGCGGCTTGCCGTTGGCTGAGTAGGGGGCGACGAACACCTTGATATCCAGGCGCGAGAGCAGCTCGACGATGTCCATCACCCGTTCGGCCTCGAAGTGGCTGGTGAAGGCGTCCTGCACGATGACCACGCTGCTGGCCTTCTGCGCCTCGCTGAGCAGGCCCAGTGAGATCGGTGTAGCCTCGGCGACGCCCCAGGTGCGCAGTTGCTTGGCCAGCCGTGCGCGCGACAGGCGTGGGCTGTCGACCAGGCCGATGTGCCGTGACAGCAGGCGGTCCACCAGGCGCTGGTTCAGCGCGGCGTTGTACAGCGGCGCGGCGTAGGCGAGATAGGGCACGAAGAACTCCATGCCGCCGATCAGGTAGTCCCGCACCGGGCGCAGGTAGCGGCCATGGTAGACCTCGAGGAACTGCGAGCGCGAGTCCGGCACGTTGACCTTCACGGGGCATTGCCCGGCGCAGGACTTGCAAGCCAGGCAGCCCGCCATGGCGTCGTAGACCTCGTGGGAAAAGTCGGTCTCGTTGCGGCGGCGCCAGGTGTTGCGTGCCCGAGCCGGCAGGTGCTTGAGAAAGCCCCAGGCGCCCTCCTGGCGCTGCTGGCGTGCCTCTTCCACCAGATCGATCCCGGCATTGCCCTGCAGGCGCAGCCACTCGCGAACGAGGCTGGCGCGTCCCTTGGGCGAGTGGATGCGATCGCGTGTCGCCTTCCATGAGGGGCACATGGCATCAAAGGGATCGTAGTTGTAGCAGGCGCCGTTGCCGTTGCAGTACACCGTGGCGGCATGAGCCTGCCACACGCGCTCGTCGATCTGGCGGTCGAACTGGCCGCGGGTGGGCACGCCGTCTATGGTCAGCAGGCCCGGGTCGACCAGTCTTACCGCCTCCGCTTGGAGAGGGGCACTGGCGGTAGACGCCTTGCCCGCGGCATCGGGCGGGATAGAGAGCCCCGCGGCTGCGGGCGGATTGGATGGAGTCGCAATCTTGCCGGGATTCAGCTGATTGTGTGGGTCGAAGGCGGCCTTGACCCGCTGCAGGCTGGGGTAGAGCTCGCCGAAGAACTTGGGCGCATACTCGGAGCGCACCCCCTTGCCATGCTCGCCCCACAGCAGGCCGCCGTACTTGTGGGTCAGCTCCGCCACTTCGTCGGAGACCTCGCGGATCAGCCGTTCCTGTTCCGGGTCCTTCATGTCGATGGCCGGGCGCACGTGCAGCACGCCGGCATCGACGTGGCCGAACATGCCGTAGCTGAGCCCGCGGGCGTCCAGCGCGGCGCGGAACTCGGCGATGAAATCGGCCAGATGCTCCGGCGGTACCGCAGTGTCCTCGACGAAGGGAATCGGACGCTTCTCGCCCTTGGCATCGACCCTGGCATTGCCCAGCAGTCCCACGGCGCGCTTGCGCATGCCGTAGACCTGCTGGATCTGATCGCGACCTTGCGCCAGGGTGTAGCCGAGGCGTGGCACGCTCTCATCCGCTTCCAGATGACGACAGAAGGCGGCGACGCGCTCGGCGAGTCGCTCGGGATCGTCGTCGTTGAACTCGATCAGGTTGATGCCGCGGATGGCCACCGCCTGGCGCTCGACCGTGACGGCATCGCCCTCGGCAGTGCCGGGTTCGTCCTCGGAAGTGCCCAGGGGCGCCTCGCTGGGAAAGAATTCCGCCACGCTGTCCCAGACGAAATCCTCCATGGCCAGCAGCAGTACCCTGTCGTCCACCGTCTCGATGGAAGTGGGTCTGGCCGCGGAAGCCATCAGCGCCTTGGCGTCGCGCAGGGCGTCCATGAAACCGGCATAGCGCACGTTGACCAGGGTCGAGTGGTTGGGGATCGGCAGCACGTTGAGCACGGCCTCGTTGAGGAACCCGAGTGAACCCTCGGAGCCACACAGCAGGCTGTTGATGTCGAGACGACCTTCCGCGTCCCTGAGATGCGCCAGATCGTAGCCGGTCAGGCAGCGGTTGAGCGGCGGGAACTTGGCTGCGATCAGCTCGCGCTGGGTGTCGATGATCTCGCGGGCGGTACGGTAGGCGTCGCCGATCACGCCGCGGTGGTGACACAGTGTCTCCAGCTCGCCGTCGTCCACCGGGCGGCTGACCAGCCGCTCGCCGCCAAGCAGCACGGTGTCGAGCTCGAGTACATGATCGCGGGTCTTGCCGTACTCGCAACTGCCCTGGCCGCTGGCGTCGGTGGAGATCATGCCGCCGATGGTGGCGCGATTGGAAGTGGAGAGGTCAGGGGCGAAGAACAGTCCGTGAGGCTTCAACGCTGCGTTGAGCTGATCCTTGACCACGCCGGCCTGCACGCGCACCCGGCGCTGTTCGACGTCGATCTCGAGAATCGCGTTCATATGACGGGAAACGTCCACCACCAGGCCATCGGTGAGAGACTGTCCGTTGGTACCGGTGCCGCCACCTCGGGGCGTGAGCACCACCTGGCGATGCTCGGGGTCGGCGGCGAGCCGGGCGATGCGCTCGAGGTCGGTGGCGTGGCGCGGGAACAGTGCCGCCTGGGGCAGGCGCTGGTAGATCGAGTTGTCGGTGGCCAGCACCGTGCGATCGGCATAGTCGGGGGCAACCTCACCCTCGAAGCCCGAGCCTTTCAGCGCCTCGAGAAAACGCAGGTAGTGAGCGCCCAAGCCTGCGATGGCAGGAGAGCCGGTGGTGTCCAGTCTTGAGATCATGGCTAGTCGTATTCGGTCGTTGGATGCCGCCCGATGGGCGAGACGGCAGGGAGTGGCGCTACTTTACCGCGATAGGACGGTGATGCGCATCCCGGGCCGTGAGCGCGTGGCGCCCTCACGGCCTTTTGCCTACAATGGACGGCTCGATTTTCCGATTCACCGACTGTTACGGACCGGATTCCATGCTCGATCCCAAACTGCTGCGCAGCGACCTCGATACGGTTGCCCAACGATTGGCCAAACGGGGTTTCGCCCTCGACACCGAGCGACTCGAGGCGCTGGAGTCCCGGCGCCGCGAGCTGCAGACCGAGACCGAGTCCCTGCAGAACGAGCGCAATACCCGCTCCAAGGCGATCGGCAAGGCCAAGGCATCCGGCGAGGACATCCAGCCGCTGCTCGACGAGGTGAATGATCTCGGTGACCGCCTCGATGCCGCCAAGCGGCAACTGGCGGAAGTACAGGAGGAGTGGGATGCCCTGGTCAGTGGCATTCCCAACCTGCCCCACGACAGCGTGCCGGCAGGCGAGAGTGAGGAAGACAACGTCGAGCTGCACCGCTGGGGTACGCCGCGCGAATATGACTTCGAAGTTCGCGACCATGTCGACCTGGGCGGGCTCAAGGGAGAGCTGGACTTCGAACTGGCGGCCAAGCTGACCGGTTCGCGCTTTGCCGTGATGCGTGGCCAGATCGCCCGCCTGCACCGGGCGCTGGCGCAGTTCATGCTCGACAAGCAGACCCTCGAGCACGGCTACGAGGAGTGCTACGTCCCCTACATGGTCAACGAGGCTTCGCTGTTCGGCACCGGCCAATTACCCAAGTTCGGGGAGGATCTGTTTCGGCTGGACGACGAGCGCAGCTTTCACCTCATCCCTACCGCCGAGGTGCCGCTGACCAACTTCGTCCGCGACGAGATCCTCGAGCATAAGGTGCTGCCGCTAAAGCTTACCGCTCACACGCCATGTTTCCGTAGCGAGGCGGGATCCCACGGCCGCGATACCCGCGGCATGATCCGCCAGCACCAGTTCGACAAGGTCGAGATGGTGCAACTGGTCGAGCCCGAGAAGAGCTATGAGGCGCTCGAAGAGATGCGTGGACACGCCGAGGCGATCCTGCAGGCGCTCGAGTTGCCCTACCGGGTGGTCACGCTATGTACCGGTGACATGGGCTTTGGCGCGGCCAAGACCTACGATCTGGAAGTATGGCTGCCAAGCCAGCAGACCTACCGCGAGATTTCTTCGGTCTCCAACTGCGAGGATTTTCAGGCGCGACGCATGCAGGCGCGCTTCCGCCATCCCGAGCAGAAGAAGCCGCAGCTGTTGCATACGCTCAACGGCTCGGGCCTGGCGGTGGGACGCTGCCTCATCGCAGTGATGGAGAACCACCAGAATGCCGATGGCTCCATCACCGTGCCCGAGTCGCTGCGTCCCTATCTGGGTGGCATCGCCACTATCAATTCTCGATCTCCCAACTGACGCTGACGCCCGCCTCGATGACGATCGTCCCGGGGCGGTACTCGGCCTGCTGGGTACTCTCCCGGGCGTCAGCGCTCATTGCCATCATGCGCGGCATGTAGATAGGAGAGCGCGTCTCGCTGATAGAAGCCACCGGTCCCAGTGAGACGTTCATGGTGCGTGCCATCAGCTCGGCTTTGTGGCGGGCCTTCTCCAAAGCCATCACCAGTGCCTCGTCGGTGGCGGCATCGCGATCGGCGAGGTCGTAGCTGATTCCGTCCATGGCATTGACGCCGGCCGCGGTCAAGGCGTCGAGCAAGTGCGGCAGGCGCTCCAGGTCATCGACGCGGACCTGAAAAGGCCGTTCGAGTCGGGTGCGCATCAGCATCTCCTGGTCGGTGTCGCTACGCCGTGGAGCGGGTACGTACTCGGGCTGCACGCTGAGCGAGCCGGCATTGATGTCGTCGCGCTCCACACCGGCTTCCTCCAGCGCGCCGATCAGAGCGGCGGCGCGCTCCTCCAACCGATCACGAGCCTGGCGCAAGGCATCGGGATCGGTATCGTCGTCGTGGCGTGCCACAGCCGGCGTACGCTCCCACAGCCGGGCACTGAGCGTCGCACGATCCGGCACCACATCGAGCTGGGCTTCGGCCTGCACGTCCAGCCGGGCACGTGGCTCATCGGCTTGGGTAGCGGTTGCCATGAACGGAACGACGGTCAGCCAGCCACCTAGCAGCAGGTAGCGAAAGCGAATCGAGGGCATCGGGAAAGCCTCCTTGCGGCAATGAGAAAAATGGGCAGTGGGGCCTCAGGTCGTATGATGCCCGCACTATCGCCGGGAACGGGCGAGTTTGTGTGCCCGCCCGGTAAGGGTCATGATAAGCAGGACACGCCAGATAGGGATAGATGGCATGCTTAACCGCGACGACAATGTGCGATACGGTCTTCCGCTCACCTTGACGCTGGCGCTGGCGGCGCTGGTGGTGATCATTGCCGGCATTCGCGCTGGCGCTGACCTGATCATCCCGATTCTGCTTGGGTTGTTCATCGCCGTGATCTGCACCTCTCCGGTAAACTGGCTCCATCGCCTGGGCCTGGGCCTGCGCCTGGCGGTAGTCGTGACCCTGCTGGTGATCGGTGGCTTTCTCTCCCTGGTGGGGCTGCTCGTCGTCAATGCTTTCGGCACTTTCATCGAGGCGTTGCCGGGCATCGAGGGGCGTCTCTACGAACATTATCTCAACCTACTCGACAGCCTGGCCGCCATGGGCCTGGCCATCAATCCTGACACGCTGGCCGGCCTGGTCGAGTCCGAAGACGAGAGTGGCTGGCTCACGGCGCTGTTGGGGGGGCTTGGCAACCTGCTGATGCAGAGCGTTGTGGTGGCGCTGCTGGTCATCTTCATGCTGTTCGAGACACTCAATTTCCGTCGCAAGGTGGCCCACGCTCTCGACCACCCCGAGGCCAGCCTGCAGCGTTTTCAGGAATTCAGCCAGACCCTCAAGCGCTACTTGGCGGTCAAGACGTTCGTTAGCCTGCTGACCGGCCTCATGGCCTGGCTGGCCTGTCTGGTGGCCGGGGTGGGCTTCCCCCTGCTGTGGGGTGTGCTGGCCTTCGCGCTCAATTACATACCCAACATCGGCTCCGCCATCGCGGCACTGCCACCGGTGTTGTTGTTGCTGGTCTCCCAGGACGGCGGGTTGTTCCAGGCTTTTGGCCTGGCCATGGCCTATCTGGCCATCAATTTCGTGCTCGGCAACCTGGTCGAGCCGCGCTTGATGGGCCGTGCTCTTGGGTTATCGGCCTTCGTCGCTTTCCTGTCACTGGTGGTGTGGGGCTGGATGCTGGGAGTGGTTGGCATGCTGCTTTCGGTGGTGTTGACCATGACGCTGAAGATTGCCCTGGATAGCCACCCGCAGACGCGCTGGATCGCTTACCTGCTGGGGCCGGGAAAGCGACCCATGGCCGATAGCGTAATGGGGGAAGAGGGCGGAAAGGTTTCCTTGAGTGGTGATGAGGCTGAGTTTCCCCGCCCCGAAACGCAATCGCCCCGGCAGGAGCCAGGGCGAGAAGAACGCTAAGGTAGGCGTGTCAGACGTTCTGGTCGATGAACTGAACCAATTGCGACTTGGACTGTGCGCCGACCAGTGAGGCGACCTTGGAGCCAGACTTGAACAGCATGACGGTCGGCACGCCACGCACGCCCTGTTCGGCCGCGATCTCGGGGGCATCGTCGACGTTGATGCTGACGACCTTGAGGCTGGCGGTACGCTCCTCGGCAACCTCGTCGATCACCGGGGCCATGACCTTGCAGGGGCCACACCAGGGGGCCCAGAACTTGAGTAGCACGGGCTGTTCTGCCTTCAGGACTTCCTGCTCGAAGTTGGCATTGGTGACATCGACGTTATTGGCCATGTGAATCTCCAGTTACGTTGCGCTACATCGAGCGAATCGAGTGACACGCCATGGGCATGTCCGGTCGGCAGATGTTAGCGGTCGACCGGGTGTCTGGCAAATGGCCGATAGCGTCTTCGTCGAGCCTCGTTCCAGTTAGAGACAGCCGAGAGAACGCTGAGCCATACATGACCGAATATTGATTCGGCAGTTTAGACAAGCCGGGAGAAGTTGACTAACGTGCCTAGCACGGAGCGAAAGTTATACGGATATGGCTCGGCTCCAGGTGCTGGTGGTTACCGTCGCGGCTTGATCGGCAGGGGAGGCGTGAAGGAGGCGCAGCCTGCAATGCTTGGGATGCCAAGCGGTCAAGGAAGAGCAGGGCGAACCAGACAGGCACACCTTGTCGCCGGGCCGCGATAGGGAGAGCCGGGTCATGGCGAACTGCACGATTGTGCTCGACGGTGAGCGCCTGCGAGGCAGGGCCGACGAGCCGCTGGTCGATTTCCTCAAGGCGCAGGGCATCGATCTGCCGCACGTCTGTTATCACCCTTCGCTGGGTGCGCTCGAAACCTGCGATGCCTGCTGGGTCGAGGTCGACGGTGAACTCAAGCGCGGTTGTACGCTGAAGAGTGCCGATGGCCTGAGGGTCGATACTCGCGGCGCGCATGTCAGGGCCGCCCGCGAGGAGGGCATGGACCGCTTGCTGGCCAAGCATGAACTCTACTGTACGGTATGCGAGAACAACAACGGCGACTGTACGCTCCACAACACCATGGTGGACATGCAGATCCCCATCCAGCGCTACGAGTTTCAGCGCAAGCCCCATGAGAAGGACACCTCGAGCCCTTTCTACACCTACGATCCCGATCAATGCATTCTCTGCGGCCGCTGCGTGGAGGCGTGCCAGAACGTTGAGGTCAACGAGACGCTCTCCATCGACTTTGCCAGCGATAATCCACGCGTGCTGTGGGACGGCGGCAAGGAGATCAACGATTCCAGCTGCGTACACTGCGGCCACTGTGTCACGGTTTGCCCCTGCAATGCGCTGATGGAGAACAGCATGAACGGCAAGGCGGGGCCGTTCTCCGCCATGCCCTGGTCGCTCAAGCGGCCGATGATCGAGGTCGTCAAGAAACTCGAGACGACGACGGGAGCAGTGCCGGTATCCGGGCTCTCGGAAATCGACATGCATCTGCGTCAGCCCGAGATCAAGTGTACCAAGACGGTGTGCACTTACTGCGGTGTTGGCTGCTCGTTCGAGATGTGGACCCGCGATCGTCATATCCTGAAGGTGCAGCCGGTACCTGAAGCGCCGGCCAACGGCATCTCTACCTGCATCAAGGGCAAGTTTGCCTGGGACTTCGTCAATAGTGAGAAGCGCCTTACCATGCCTTTGATCCGCGACAACGGTCGCTTTCGCGAGGCGGACTGGGACGAGGCGCTCGATCTGGTAGCGCGCCGCCTGCTCGAGGTGCGCGACGCCCACGGTCCGGATAGCCTGGGTTTCATCGGCTCGAGCAAGGGCACCAATGAGCAGGCCTATCTGGTTCAGAAGATAGCTCGGCGCATCATCGGCACCAACAATGTCGACAACTCGTCGCGCTACTGCCAGAACCCCGCGACTAAAGGGCTGTTCCGCACCGTCGGTTACGGCGGTGACGCGGGTTCCATAAAAGACATCGAGCAGGCCGAGGTGGTAGTGATCGTTGGCAGCAACACTGCCGAGAACCACCCGGTGATCGCCGCCCGCATCAAGGCGGCGCAGAAGCTGCGCGGACAGAAGCTGATCGTGATCGATCCGCGCAAGCACGAGATGGCCGAGCGGGCGGATCTTTTCCTGCGGCCGAAGTCGGGCACAGATCTGCTTTGGGCCTCGGCGCTGTCACGTTACATGTTCGACCACGACCTGGCTGATCGTGAGTTTCTCGAGCGCTGGGTCAACGGTGTGAAGGAATACCGCGATTCGCTTGCTCCCTTCACCCTGGAATTTGCCGAGACCGAGACGGGCATCGAGCGCCAGGATCTCGTCGAGGCCGCCGAAATCATCGGCAGGGCGAAGAGTGTCTGCCTTCTGTGGGCCATGGGTATCACTCAGCACAGCCGCGGCTCGGACGCCAGCACGGCACTTTCCAACCTGCTGCTTGTTACCGGCAACTACGGCAAACCGGGTACCGGTGGCTATCCCATGCGTGGCCACAATAACGTGCAGGGTGCCAGCGACTTCGGCTGCCTGCGCGACCGCTATCCGGGCTATGGCCACGTCTCCGACAATGAAGCGCGCGAGCGCTGGGCGGAGGGCTGGGGCATCTCACCCGATGAACTCTCCGATGAGCCGGGCTACGGCAATTTTCTGATGGTTCAGGCAGCAGACGAGCGGGAAATCAAGGCCATGTACATCGTCGGTGAGGAGACAGCCTTTTCGGATTCCAATACGCACAATGTGCACACGGCCTTCGAGAAGCTCGATTTCATGGTGGTGCAGGACGTTTTTCTAAGTCGTACTGCCGAATTTGCCGACGTGGTGTTGCCCGCCTGTCCCAGCGTCGAACAGGAGGGCACCTACGTGAATACCGAGCGGCGTATCCAGCGCTCCTACCAGGTGCTGGAGCCACTCGGCGATAGCCGTCCCGACTGGCGCATTCTTACCGATGTCGCCGCTCGCATGGGTCACGACTGGGGCTATACCCATCCATCCCAGGTCATGGCGGAGTGTGCCCGCATCGCGCCCATGTTCGCCGGCGTCAGCTATGAGCGGCTCGAGGGTTGGAAGTCGCAGCTGTGGCCGGTAGCCGAGGATGGCACCGACTCGCCGCTCCTCTACACCGACGGCTTCGCCAACGAGGACGGCAGGGCCAACCTGTATGTATTGGAATGGCTGCCGCCCGAGGAGGCTCCGGATGAGGAATACGATCTGCTGCTCGATAACGGCCGCCTGCGTGAGCAGTTTCAGGGCACCAACCAGACCGGTCGTACCGAGGGCATCTGGCAGCAGATTCCACACGGCTTCGTCGAAGTCAGCCCCGAACTTGCCGCCGAACGCGGTATCGAGGAGGGCACCTGGGTACGGGTTAGCTCGCGTCGTGACAGCCTCGAGTTTCCAGCGGTGATCACCGACCGTGTGCGTGGCAAGACGCTGTTCATGCCCATCCATTTCGGCAAGCCTGGCGTCAACCTGTTGACCGGTGAGCACAACGACCCTGACGTGCAGACACCGGCCTTCAAGGAGACCGCCGTCAAGTTGGAAGTCCTCGACAGGCGCGGCGATCCCCCGCTACCCGCCCACAACTATCGGTTTGGCCATCCGACGCCGACGACGGGCGTCGAGGTCGAGGTGAAGTGGGGACGGGGAGATTACACGCTGCCGCCCGCCCAGCAATCCAACCCGAGGAAGATGTAATGGCCGAACGAATCTCGCATGACGTGACGCCGCCCAGAATCGGCCCTGATGCTCACGAGGAGCTCGAGCAGTTGCTGCAGACGCTGCATGAGCATGGTGTGCTGCGCCTGGCCAAGGACGTGGTGGGGGCCAATACCTCGATCGCCAGTGTCGTCATGGATGGCCTGGGCAAGGAGTCCACTCTCAACGCCATCCAGAACCTGGCCATTCTTGGCATGATGCTATCGGAGATACCGCCGGATCGCTTCTATCGCGTAACGTTTGCCCTCAGGGAGGCACTGGATCGGATTGGCCAGTACCAGCCCGGCGAGGAAGGCGGCGATGCGCCTGGCGTCAGCGGTGCCTACCGCATGCTCAACGACGATGAGCTGTGGCGAGCGGTGGCACCGCTGGTGGAGGGGGTCAAGGCATTTGCCGAGCGCCTCGACAAACCGATCGATAAGCCGGTCAGCGATTACTTCGGCAAGCCGACTAGCGGCCCTTGACCATCATCCATTGATGGTCGGCCACAGGTCTTCGACTTGGGGCGTGTCGCTCCCATGGCCGGAATACCCTTTTGACGTTATGCTATTTGGTGATTAGACAGAGATGTCTAATCACCGATGCATCTGTCTTGCCGGGCGTAAGGGAGCCAAGTCGATCATGAAACTACAGCAACTGCGCTACGTCTGGGAAGTGACCCGCCATAACCTCAACGTGTCGGCAACGGCCCAGAGCCTGTTCACTTCGCAGCCCGGTATCTCCAAGCAGATTCGTTTGCTCGAGGATGAGCTGGGGGTGGAGATCTTCGCCCGCAGCGGCAAGCATCTGACCCGGGTCACGCCGGCCGGTGAGGCCATCGTAGAGCTGGCCGGACAGGTGCTGCGGCTCACCGATAACATCAAGCAAGTGGCACAGGAACATAGCGACGAACGTCGCGGCAGCTTGTCGATTGCCACCACGCATACCCAGGCTCGCTACGCTCTTCCACCGGTGATCGGTGAGTTCACACGCAAGTATCCGGATGTCGCCCTGCACATGCAGCAGGGCACGCCCAAGCAGATTGCGCAGATGGTCAGCGACGGCATGGCCGACTTCGCCATCTGCACCGAGTCGCTGGAGCTGTTTACCGATCTGGTATTGCTGCCGTGCTATCGCTGGAACCGCTGCGTGCTGGTGCCGCGGGGCCACTCCTTGGCCGACGGAGGGGAGCTCACCCTCGAACGTCTGTCCGAGCAGCCGATCGTGACTTATGTATTCGGCTTTACCGGACGCTCTCAGCTCGACGATGCCTTCCGTGCCAGTGGGCTTACCCCCAATGTGGTGCTCACCGCTGCCGATGCCGACGTGATCAAGACTTATGTCAGGCTCGGCCTGGGGGTCGGCATCGTGGCGCACATGGCCTACGACCCCATGCTCGACGACGATCTGGTCGCGCTAGAGGCGGGGCACCTGTTCGAGAGTTCCGTGACCAAGATCGGCATTCGCCGCGGCACTTTCATGCGCGGCTACATGTACGATTTCGTCAAGGGCTTCGCCAGCCATCTCGAGCGCGATCTGGTCGACAGCGCGCTCGCTGCCGGGCCGCGCCATGAAGCCGAGCTGTTCGACGGTATCGAGCTGCCGATGCGCTGAGAGCGACCAGGCAAGGCGGGCCGCTTGGCCCGCCTTGGTCGGAGAGAGGGTGGAGGGAATCAGTGCTGCAGGTGCAATCCGCACTCGCGCTTCGCTTCCACCTTGGTGGGATCGAAGTAATCGAACTCGTTGGGCAGGTCGTGCTGCTGCAGGTACTGATAGAGCTCCTTGGCGCTCCAGTGCAGCAAAGGGGAGATCTTGAGCAGCCCATCGGCGTTGCGGCTGGCAGGCTGCATGCGGGCACGTTCGGGGGTGTCCTCGGCGCGCAGCGCCGTGAACCACACGTCCGGGGCCATTTCGCGTAGCGCCCGCTCGAACGGTTCCAGCTTGACCTCTCGCGTGAATGCCTCGTGGCGCGGGTCGTCGATGCCCGGCATGGCGCCATCCACTGCTTCACGGTGGGCGCGGGTGCGCTGCGGTATATAGCTGACCAGGTTGAGGTCGAGCCGCTTGACCAGTGCGTCGGCGAAGCGATAGGTCGCTTCCGTATTGTAGCCGTGATCCATCCAGACCACCGGAATGTCGGGCCGCTGTTGCGTCACCATATGCAGAATGACCGCCTCGAAGGGGCGGAAATTGGTGGTGACGATAGGGCGCTGGCCCTGCGTCAGAGCCCAGAGAATCAGCCCATCGGGGTCGCTGCCCAGTTCCTGATTGATCGCATCGAGTGCTGCCATGATGGCTCCAGAGTCGTTGACTGTGTTGGGCCATACCCTACCAAAGGCGGCTTACAGGGCCCCAATATCGTTTCATTGGATAAATATAGCCAAAAGAAAGATAAAAGGGCTCTTCTTATTCCTAGTGGTACTTTGGCTTGGCCAGTGCCTGCATGAGGTGACGAATTTTGTCCAGGGTCTCGACGTATTCGGCCTCGACGTTGGAGTCGGCCACCAGCCCGCCGCCGCCCCACAGATGGATGCGCTCCCCGTCGGCCACGGCGGTGCGGATGGCGATGGAGGTATCCATGTTGCCGCGTACGTCGACGAAGCCCAGGCTGCCGCAGTACACGCTTCTGCGGCTCGGTTCCAGTTCGTCGATGATCTGCATCGCTCGTACCTTGGGTGCGCCGGTGATCGAGCCGCCGGGAAAGGCGGCCGCCAGCAAGTCCAGCGGACGTTTTCCCGCCGCCAATCTGCCACACACGACGCTGACCAGGTGATGCACGTTGGCGTAGCTCTCGAGGCCGCACAGCTGCGGCACCCGCACACTGCCTGGCCGGCACACGCGGCCCAGGTCGTTGCGCAGTAGATCGACGATCATCACGTTCTCGGCGCGGTCCTTGAGGCTCGAGATCAGCTCCATGGCCAACTGCCGATCCTCTTCGAGCGTGCTGCCCCGGGGGCGAGTGCCCTTGATCGGGCGTGTCTCGACGTGGCCGTCCGACTCGCACAACAGGAAGCGCTCGGGGGAGAGGGACAGAATGGCTTGCTCGCCTCGCTCTGAGGGCCAGGCCATGTAGCCGGCAAAAGGAGTGGGCGTGGCCAGGCGCAGGCGCAGGTAAGCGTCCCAGAGATCGCCGCTGTACGGTGCGCTGAAGCGCTGCGCCAGATTGATCTGGTAGCAGTCGCCGGCCCGAATGTACTCCTGCACGGCAGCAAACCGTCTGGCATAACCGCTGCGATCCATCTCGCCTTCGAAAGGGGCGAGCAGCCCGAAGGCCGAGATGGGGCCAGCGGTGCGGCGCAGCCAGTCCGTGACCTGCATGCGCCTCTCGGCCGTCGCTACCAGCCAGCTTTCTTGACGCTGATGATCTTGAATCAGCGCCCAGTCGTAGAGTCCCGTACGGCAGACAGGCAAGGAGACTCTCTCATGGGCCGAGTTGCCTACCGGCTCGAGAGAGCGGCCCAGGTCGTAGCCCCAGTAGCCGATCAGGCCACCGAGAAAGGGCAGCTCGCTGGACGGTACATCGAGAGGCAGGCTCTCCAGCAGGGTTTGCTGGGCCATGAAAGGGTCATGGCCTTGCTGCACCTCGCCGTCGATACGGATGACTCCTTTGCCGTCGACGGTGAGCGCCGACACGGGGTCGCAGCTGATGATGTCGTAGCGACCCCCCGGTGCGGCAGGCTTGCCGCTGTCGAGCAGGACCGCTCCGGGGCGTTGGCGCAGCGCCCCAAAATAGGCGAGCGGATCGTCCTGATAGGGGAACGGGGTAATGTGGAGTCTTGCTATCATGAGGGGGCCTTTCAGAACCGGCCACCCATTCTAGGGGGCAGAGTGCGTTTTGTCGTGAGAGTCGTTGGTCTGTTAATGATTTTCCCATCAACGCTGGCCGGATTGTCGACAGCGTGGGCGGTATTTTGTCAGTCGCTTACAACCAAAGGCGAAGCATGTCGCGGTAACTGGGTGGTTGACCGACAAGGAGGCAATGTCTAAAGTCACCTTATCTCTTGATTGTCGACAATTGCCATGAACCCAGTCGCTCCTGAACAAACGTCTCCTGAAGTCCGCACGCTGGCCGAACGTGTCTTCCATCAACTGCAGGATGCCATCGTCCGTGGTGAGCTGGCACCGGGCAGCAAGATCACCGAGCCGGGCCTGTCGAAGACCTACGGCATCTCCCGTGGCCCGTTGCGTGAGGCGATGCGTCGCCTGGAGGCCCATCGCCTGATCGAACGTGTACCCCATGTCGGGGCTCGGGTAGTCAAGCTCTCGATGAAGGAGCTACTGGAGCTGTTCGACGTCCGCGAGGCGCTGGAGAGTATGGCCGCACGCCTGGCAGCTGAACACATGACCCGCGAGGAAATTGCCGGGCTACGTGAGGTGCTGGCATTGCACGAGCGTCAGGCCGACCTCAAGAGCGGCGAGGCCTACTACCAGCGCGAGGGTGATCTCGATTTCCATTATCGCATCGTACAAGGCAGCCACAACCGCATGTTGATGACCATGCTGTGTGATGACCTCTACTACCTGGTGCGCCTCTACCGTACCCAATTCAGTGCTAGTGGTACACGACCTCAGCTCGCCTTCGTCGAACACCATCGTATCGTTGATGCCATCGAGGCGGGGGATGCCGAATTGGCTGAGCTGCTGATGCGTCGACACGTCAGCGCTTCGCGCGCCAACGTGGCCGACCGCTACGCCGCCATACTCAAGCAGCAGGCCGAAGCGACCGCTTGAACCTTGCCCGAACGACAGAGAGGAATCCGATCATGACGCAACCCACCCCTGGCGCCCGCTTCCGTGCCGCACTCGAGGCCAACCGGCCGCTACCCATCGTCGGTACCATCAACGCCTACACTGCGATGATGGCCGAGCGGGTCGGCCATCAGGCCATCTACCTGTCAGGCGGCGGCGTGGCCAATGCATCTTTCGGCCTGCCCGACCTGGGCATGACCACCATGAACGATGTGGTGCAGGATGCTCATCGCATCTGTGGCGCCACCGACCTGCCGCTACTGGTGGACATCGATACCGGTTGGGGCGGGGCCTTCAACATAGCTCGCACTGTCAAGGAAATGCAGCGCGCCGGGGTGGCCGCCGTGCATCTTGAGGATCAGGTCGCGCAGAAGCGCTGCGGGCATCGTCCCAACAAGGAGATTGTCTCGAAGCAGGAGATGGTCGATCGCATCAAGGCCGCCGCCGACGCACGTATCGATCCCGACTTCACCCTGATCGCGCGCACCGACGCCTTCCAGAAGGAAGGGCTGGATGCCGCCATCGACCGCGCCAGCGCCTGCATCGAGGCCGGGGCCGATGCCATCTTCGCCGAGGCGGTGCATACCCTCGACGATTACCGGGCCTTCTGCCATCGCGTCGACGCGCCGATCCTGGCCAACATCACCGAATTCGGCGCCACGCCGCTGTTCAGCCAGCAGGAGCTCGCCGAAGTGGGCTGCCGCATGGTGCTCTACCCGCTGTCGGCCTTCCGCGCCATGAACGCGGCCGCATTGAAGGTCTATCAGAGCATTCACGACAAGGGGCATCAGCGTGACGTGGTCGAGCTGATGCAGACTCGTGACGAGCTTTACGATTTCCTCAACTACCACGCCTTCGAGCAGAAGCTCGATGCGCTGTTCGCGGAAAACCCGCTGGGCGGGAAAGGCTCGGGCGCCTGAGCCTTCTCGTTACGACGACAAGAAAACGATAGCTCAAGGAGACACGACATGGCAGATAAACCTAACGCTGGCGCCGGCCTGCGGGGTCAAAGCGCAGGTAGCACGGCCCTGTGCACCGTCGGCAAGACCGGCTCCGGTCTGACCTATCGCGGCTTCGATATCAAAGAACTGGCCGAGAAGGCGAAATTCGAAGAAGTCGCCTACCTGTTGCTCAAGGGCAAGCTGCCCAACCAAGTCGAGCTCGACGCCTACATCGGCAAGCTCAAGGGGCTGCGCGGCCTGCCGGCAGCGCTCAAGACCGTGCTCGAGCAGATTCCGGCCAGCGCCCACCCCATGGACGTGATGCGCACCGGGGCCTCCATGCTCGGCAACCTCGAGACCGAGGAGAGCTTCGAGGAGCAGCAGGACGTCTCCGACCGCCTGCTCGCCGTGCTACCTTCGATCATCTGCTATTGGTACCGCTACAGCCATGACGGCGTACGCATCGAGACCGAGACCGACGACGAGTCGGTGGGCGCTCACTTTTTGCACCTGCTGCGCGGCGACGCGCCCTCCGAGCTGCACGCCCGGGTGATGAACGTCTCGCTGATCCTCTACGCCGAGCACGAATTCAACGCCTCGACCTTCACCGCGCGTGTGTGTGCCTCGACCCTTTCCGACATGCATTCCTGCGTCACCGGCGCCATCGGTTCGCTACGCGGCCCGCTGCATGGCGGCGCCAACGAGGCGGCCATGGACATGATCGAGAACTGGACGTCGCCGGAAGAGGCCGAGCGCGAGATCATGGGCATGCTTGAGCGCAAAGAGAAGATCATGGGCTTTGGGCATGCGATCTATCGCGAGTCCGACCCGCGCAACGCCATCATCAAGGGTTGGTCGAAGAAGCTGGCCGAGGACGTGGATGACACGGTCCTGTATCCGGTGTCCGAACGCGTCGAGGAGGTGATGTGGCGCGAGAAGAAACTGTTCTGCAACGCCGACTTCTTCCACGCCAGCGCCTACCATTTCATGGACATTCCCACCAAGCTGTTCACGCCGATCTTCGTCTGCTCGCGCGTTACCGGCTGGTGTGCCCATGTTTTCGAGCAGCGCGCCAATAACCGTATCATTCGCCCCAGCGCCGACTACATCGGCCCGGAGAAGAGCCAATGGGTGCCGATCGAGGAGCGTGACTGAACCTGTACGTACAGGCGGCCTTCGGGCCGCCTCTCCCTTACCCGCTCCCACACCACGCGAAGACCGTCGACTCATGAATACTCACTATCGTAAACCGCTTCCCGGCACCGAGCTGGACTACTTCGACGTGCGTGAGGCCGTCGAGGCGATCCAGTCCGGTGCCTACGATACCCTGCCTTATACGTCCCGCGTACTGGCCGAGCAGTTGGTGCGCCGCTGCGAGCCGGCGCTGCTCACCGATGCGCTCAAGCAACTGATCGAGCGTCGCCGCGATCTGGATTTCCCGTGGTACCCGGCGCGGGTAGTCTGCCATGACATCCTCGGCCAGACGGCACTGGTCGACCTGGCCGGCCTGCGCGACGCCATCGCCGAGAAGGGCGGCGACCCGGCCAAGGTCAACCCGGTGGTGCCGACTCAGTTGATCGTCGACCACTCGCTGGCCGTCGAATGCGGCGGCGACGATCCCCAGGCGTTCGACAAGAACCGCGCCATCGAGGATCGCCGCAACGAGGATCGCTTCCACTTCATCGACTGGACGCGCACCGCGTTCGAGAACGTCGACGTGATCCCCGCCGGCAACGGCATCATGCACCAGATCAACCTGGAGAAGATGTCGCCGGTGATCCAGGTCCGCGACGGCGTGGCCTACCCGGATACCTGCGTGGGCACCGACAGTCACACCCCGCACATCGACTGCCTGGGCGTCATCGCCATCGGCGTCGGCGGCCTCGAGGCCGAAACCGTGATGCTCGGCCGCCCCTCGATGATGCGCCTGCCCGACATCATCGGTGTGGAGCTGACCGGCAAGCGTCAGCCCGGCATCACCGCTACCGACATCGTGCTGGCCATCACCGAGTTCCTGCGCCAGGAGCGGGTGGTAGGCGCCTATTTGGAGTTCTTCGGCGAAGGGGCCGAGAGCCTGACCATCGGCGACCGCGCTACCATTTCCAACATGACGCCGGAGTACGGCGCTACCGCGGCGATGTTCTACATTGACCAGCAGACCCTCGACTACCTGACCATCACCGGGCGCGAGCCGGAGCAGGTGGCGTTGGTGGAAAACTACGCCAAGACCGTGGGGCTATGGGCTGACAGTCTCAAGTGCGCCGAGTACGAGCGTGTGTTGACGTTCGATCTTTCCACCGTCGAACGCAACCTCGCCGGGCCCTCCAACCCGCACCGTCGCCTGCCCACCTCGGCGCTGGCCGAGCGCGGCATTGCTGCCAACCTGGAGCAGGCGCTGGCCGAGGAGAGGGCCGGCAGGATGCCCGATGGTGCGGTGATCATCGCCGCCATCACCAGCTGTACCAACACTTCCAACCCCCGCAACGTGGTGGCCGCGGGGCTGTTGGCCAAGAAAGCCAACGAACTGGGTCTGGTACGCAAGCCCTGGGTGAAGTCGTCGTTCGCGCCTGGATCGAAAGTCGCTCGCCTGTACCTTGAGGAGGCCGGACTGCTGCCCGAACTCGAGAAGCTCGGCTTCGGTATCGTCGCCTACGCCTGCACCACCTGCAACGGCATGTCCGGTGCGCTGCGGCCGGAGATTCAGCAGGAAATCATCGACCGCGATCTCTACGCCACCGCGGTGCTCTCCGGCAATCGCAACTTTGACGGGCGCATCCATCCCTTTGCCAAGCAGGCCTTCCTGGCCTCGCCACCGCTGGTGGTGGCCTACGCCATCGCCGGCACCGTACGCTTCGACATCGAGAAGGATGCGCTGGGCTACGACAAAGAGGGCAACCCCGTCACCCTCAAGGAGCTGTGGCCTTCCGACGAGGAGATTGATGCCATCGTCGGCGAGTACGTCAGGCCCGAGCAGTTCAAGCAGGTCTACATCCCGATGTTCAACCTCGACGAGGTGGAACGGGCCAAGAGCCCGCTCTACGACTGGCGTCCGCAGAGCACCTACATTCGTCGGCCGCCCTACTGGGAGGGCAACATGGCGCAGAAGCGTGGCCTCAAGGGCATGCGGCCGCTGGCGATCCTGCCGGACAACATCACCACCGACCACCTGTCGCCCTCCAACGCCATCCTCCCGGACAGCGCGGCGGGCGAGTACCTGGCCAAGATGGGCCTGCCGGAGGAGGACTTCAACTCCTACGCCACCCACCGCGGCGACCACCTCACCGCGCAACGCGCCACGCTGGCCAACCCCAAGCTGTTCAACGAGATGGTGTGCGACGACAACGGCGAGGTGATCCAGGGCTCGCTGGCGCGTATCGAGCCGGAGGGCAAGGTGACGCGCATGTGGGAGGCCATCGAAACCTACATGGAGCGCGGCCAACCGCTGATCGTCATTGCCGGGGCCGATTATGGCCAGGGCAGCTCGCGCGACTGGGCGGCCAAGGGCGTGGCACTGGCCGGCGTGGAGGCCATTGTTGCCGAGGGCTTCGAGCGCATTCACCGCACCAACTTGGTGGGCATGGGCGTAATGCCACTGCAGTTCCAGGCGGGCACCACGCGCCACACACTGAAGCTCGACGGCACCGAAACCTACGATGTGGAAGGCAAGCCGGCGCCGGGGGCCACCCTGACATTGGTCATTTATCGTGCCGATGGCGACACCCTGTGCGTGCCGGTTGTCTGCCGCCTGGATACCGCCGAGGAGGTCTCCGTTTACTCCGCCGGTGGCGTACTGCAGCGCTTCGCCCAGGACTTCCTCGAGTCCGAAGCGGTGGCCTGATACACACATTACGTGAGCGCCCCGGCGCCATGCCGGGATTCACCGTCATTTCAGGAAATCGAGCGTCATGGCCCACGTTCCTCAAATCAAGATTCCCGCCACCTATATGCGTGGCGGCACCAGCAAGGGCGTCTTCTTCCGTCTGGATGACCTGCCCGAGGCGGCACAGCAACCCGGGCCTGCCCGCGACGCGCTGCTGCTGCGGGTGATCGGCAGCCCCGACCCTTATCAGAAGCAGATCGACGGCATGGGTGGAGCCACTTCCAGCACCAGCAAGACGGTGATCCTGTCGAAGAGCGAAAGTCCGGATCACGACGTCGACTATCTGTTCGGACAGGTCTCCATCGACAAGCCCTTCGTCGATTGGAGCGGCAACTGTGGCAACCTCTCTGCCGCCGTCGGCCCATTCGCCATTAGTAATGACCTGGTGGATCCCGAGCGGATTCCCGAGAACGGCATCGCCACGGTGCGGATCTGGCAGGCCAATATCGGCAAGACCATCGTTTCGCGTGTTCCGATCACCAACGGCGAGGTGCAGGAGACCGGCGACTTCGAACTCGACGGCGTGACCTTCCCGGCCGCCGAGGTGGCAGTCGAGTTCATGGATCCGGCCGACGGCGAAGGTGCCATGTTCCCCACTGGAAACTTGGTCGACGAGCTCGAAGTACCGGGAGTGGGTACTCTCGAGGCCACCATGATCAATGCCGGCATTCCGACGGTGTTCGTCAATGCCGGTGTGATCGGCTATAGCGGCACCGAGCTGCAGGAGGCGATCAACGGTGACACCCGGGCGCTGACGATGTTCGAGTCGATTCGCGCCCATGCCGCCGTGCGGATGGGGCTGATCCGGGAGGTCAGCGAAGCGGCCGAGCGCCAGCACACGCCCAAGGTGGCCTTCGTCGCCCCGCCGGCTGACTATGTCGCCTCCAGCGGCAAGTCCATCAAGGCCTCGGATATTGACCTTGTCGTGCGCGCACTCTCCATGGGCAAGCTGCACCACGCCATGATGGGCACGGCGGCAGTGGCCATCGCCACGGCGGCGGCGGTGCCCGGCACGTTGGTCAACTTGGCGGCGGGCGGTGGCGAACGTAACTCGGTGCACTTCGGTCATCCCTCCGGCACTCTGCGAGTAGGAGCCGAAGCCTCCCAGTCCAACGGCCAGTGGACAGCCACCAAGGCGGTAATGAGCCGTAGCGCCCGGGTGTTGATGGAAGGGTGGGTGCGTGTGCCCAGCGATTCGTTCTAGGCATTGGCCATTTCGCCCCGGGTCGCAAGGCTTGGGGCGTTTTCTATAGTGAGAGGAGACGACATCGAGCCTGAGACAGGAGGGAGCATGAGCGCCACCGTCGAACGCAACGTCCGTCCCGATTACGACCCTGAGCTGAAGATGATCGCCGACTACGTTCTCGACTATCGGATCGAGAGCGATGAGGCGCTGGATACTGCACGCAACTGTCTCATCGATACTCTGGGCTGTGGCCTGTTGGCGCTGCGCTTCCCGGAATGCACCAAGCACCTGGGGCCGCTCGTCGAAGGAACCGTTGTGCCCTATGGGGCTCGAGTGCCTGGCACCTCTTTTCGCCTCGATCCGGTCAAGGCCGCCTGGGATATCGGTTGTATCGTGCGCTGGCTCGACTACAACGACACTTGGCTTGCCGCCGAGTGGGGGCATCCCTCCGATAACCTGGGTGCCATTCTCACCGTGACGGATCACCTCTCGCAAAAGCGAGTCGCTCAGGGCGAGGCACCGCTGACCATGCGCGACGTGCTCAAGGCCATGATCAAGGCTCATGAGATCCAGGGCGTGCTGGCGCTAGAAAACTCTTTCAACCGGGTTGGTCTGGATCATGTAGTACTGGTCAAGGTGGCATCCACTGCGGTAGCCGCCCACCTGATGGGGGCGAGTCGGGAACAACTGCTATCGGCTCTGTCGCACGCTTGGGCAGACGGGCAGAGTCTGCGTACCTACCGCCATGCGCCCAATGCCGGCTCGCGCAAGAGCTGGGCCGCAGGAGATGCGACGTCTCGTGGCGTGCGTCTGGCCAATATCGCCCGGCGTGGCGAGATGGGTATACCTGGGGTACTCAGCGCGCCCCAGTGGGGTTTCTATGACGTGCTCTTCTCGAAGACCAACAAGGACCAGGCGATCAAGCCGGAAGGGGAGAGGAAGTTTCGCTTCCAGCGCGAGTTCGGCACCTACGTGATGGAAAACATCCTGTTCAAGATTGCCTTCCCGGCAGAGTTCCATGCCCAGACTGCCTGCGAGGCCGCAGTGCGCTTATATCCCCAGGTCAAGAACCGCCTCGAGGAGATCGAACGTATCGTCATCACCACCCATGAATCGGCGATTCGTATCATCTCCAAGGAGGGCGAGCTGGCCAACCCGGCGGATCGTGACCACTGCTTGCAGTACATGGTGGCCGTGCCGTTGATCTTCGGCGATCTGACCGCCGAACACTACGAGGATGACTTTCATCGCCAGCACCCGCTTATCGATACGCTGCGCGGGAAGATGGAAGTGAGAGAGGAGCCCCGCTATACCCAGGACTATCTGGCTGCCGACAAGCGCTCTATCGCCAACGCCGTTCAGGTGATCTTCCGCGACGGCAGCGCCACGGAGTGCATCGAAGTGGAGTATCCGCTGGGCCACCGCCGACGTCGCGACGAAGGCATTCCCATCCTCGAGGAGAAGTTTCGGCGAAATCTGGCCACGCGCTTCCCCGCCGGGCGCTGCGAGCGAATATTCTCGTTGTGCAGAGTTCAGGCGCAGTTGGAAGCCACGCCGGTACATCGATTCGTCGAACTCTTCGTCATCTGATGCGTCCCATCCCCTGCGTGTGGCGGGGGAGAAAATTGATCGCCGTCATGGCTGCTGCCAGAATCCTGAGCTATATTTTTTTGACGCAAAGGGTTGCGTCCTTGCTGGGCAGCCCTTAAAGTACGCATCCGCTGCCGGCGACGGGCAACGTTGCAGGCGGTGGTTGGGGTGGTAAGTGGTTGTCATGGTTTGAGTTTTCCGACTCGCTTCGCAAAATTCTCGCTTGACGCCCATGGCGGATTCGGTAGAATGCGCCCCGCTCACTGGAGACCCGCTGAGGGCTCTACGGCAGCCAGCCACGCTGGGCTTCGATGTCAGGGTCACCTCGGTGACGGTCTCGAAGAGAGTTGACAAACTCCGCCGCTTCAGTAGAATACGCCTTCCTCGCAGGGCGCTGGCGAGGCCTCTCGATCACTGGATCGACGGCCCCGGCAGCAAGCGAGACGCTCCGCTCTCTATCCCGGAGCCGCTCTTTA
>NZ_JABFTT010000008.1 GCF_021404465.1 Billgrantia zhangzhouensis
CGAGACGTATCGCTCAGCATGATTCCAACCGTTTACGCCTGACGACCATAGCGAGTGGGAACCACCTGATCCCATGCCGAACTCAGCAGTGAAACCGCTCAGCGCCGATGGTAGTGTGGGGTCTCCCCATGCGAGAGTAGGTCATCGTCAGGCATTTTTTCAGAAACCCAGCTTCGAGAGAGGCTGGGTTTCGTCGTTTAGGGGCCTCCCATGGAAAGTAGCGGAGCGTTGCCCGGGGCGGCAGGCATCACTCCCAAAACCCCGAGTACGACAGTGCGCGGGGTTTTTTCATGGGCATGGGGTGGCCGAAGTGAATGGCCAGCTGTCGTGGTTACGATGGCGACGACTCGACGACGAAGCGCCAGAACTCTTCTGCTGCCTTTCCCGCGAATTCGCGCTCTCTGTAGAGCTTGATGGAGAGAGGTATGCACCACTCTTCTCCTGCTGCTGCGACCAGCAGGCCCTCGTTCAGATCGTCCTCCACCAAGGATTGAGGTAGCCAAGCGAGACCTCGGCCATCAAGCGCCATGGTGCGAAGTACCGAGGCGAGGTGTGCGGTAAAGGCCGGTTGCAAGGTGGATGTCTCCAGGAGGTGGCCAAACACCGCACGAATGATGCGCTCAAGCCCCGACTCCTCGCTGTATCGAAGCATCGGCACCTCGCTATTTGTCGCCACTAGAGCGAAGCGTGGCCCGCCCTTGGCATCCGGAATGGAGACAGGAATCAGCCTGTCATTGCCAACTCGGGCAGAAAGATAGCTATCCGAGTCCAGGAGGCCTCGAGCTTGAGGGTGTGCATGGCTTACGACGAACTGTACTTTTCCTTGCTGCATGAGCCCTTCGCAGCGTTGCAGGACGTCTGACATCAGCTGCAATGGACCGAGTGCCGTGCCCGACTCCAGGCTGCGTAGCCAGCGCGGCAGGAATGTGAAGGATAGGGCGTGAGTGGAGGCTAGCCGCAGTGTCATCGCGCTGGCTTCTGTCACCCGTTTGGCATCGCCAGGTATCCGTGAAACTCGTGCCAGCATTTCCTGCGCCACTCCGCGGAACCACTCTCCCGTCTCTGTCAGTCTGGCCGGCTGGGTGCTTCTGTCGAGCAAATCCACCCCGATCCACTCTTCCAAGGCGCGGATACGGCGGCTGAAGGCAGGCTGCGAGCTGTGCCTCTGCTCTGCAGCCCGCGAAAAGTTGCCCGTATCTGCCAGGGCAAGGAAGTCTTCAAGCCAGATGAAATTCACGGCCGGTTCGTCCAGTGCATGAGGCGAGAGAAATTGAACATTGGCTGAAAGGCTCGAGGATATCGATCATAACGACTCCATGACACTGTTTGGAGCCAAGTATGAAGATCGTCGAGATCCGCGAAAAGACCGTGCCCATCAGCTCTTCCATACGTAATGCGTATATCGATTTCAGCAAAATGACCTTGAGCCTGGTGGCGGTCATCACCGATGTGATCCGTGACGGCAAGCCCGTCGTGGGTTACGGCTTCAACTCAAATGGCCGCTATGGCCAAGGTACGCTCATGCGCGAACGCTTTATTCCGCGTTTGCTGGAGGCCGAGCCCGACTCGTTGGTCGACGAGACCGGAAGTAACCTCGATCCGCACAAGGTCTGGGACACTATGCTCACCAATGAGAAGCCTGGCGGCCATGGTGAGCGTTCGGTAGCCATTGGAACCATCGACATGGCCATATGGGACGCAGTTGCCAAGATCGAAGGCAAGTCGCTGTTCCAGTTACTGGCAGAACGCTATGGAAATGGCAGGCCGAACCGCAAGGTCTTCGTGTACGCCGCTGGTGGTTACTACTATCCGGGCCAGGACTACAAGAAGCTGCAGGATGAGATGCGCAGCTATATCGATCGTGGCTATACGGTGGTCAAGAAGAAGGTCGGAGGGGCTTCGCTGGAAGAGGACCTGCGTCGCATCGACGCCATCATGGAAGTACTGCAGGACGGCCAGAAACTCTGTGTGGACGCCAATGGTCGCTTCGACCTGGAGACCGCGATCGCCTATGCAAAGGCACTGTCGCAGTACGATCTGTTCTGGTACGAAGAGCCGGGCGATCCGTTGGATTTCGAACTGCAGGCCGTATTGCGCAGCTTTTACACGAACCCCATGGCGACCGGGGAAAACCTCTTTTCGATGCAGGACGCGCGTAACCTGATTCGCTACGGCGGGATGCGCCCCGATCGCGACTGGCTCCAGTTCGATTGCGCATTGAGCTATGGCCTGGTCGAGTATCTCCGCACGCTTAACATGCTCACGGAGCATGGCTGGTCGGCCAGCCGCTGTATTCCACATGGCGGTCACCAGATGTCCTTGAATATCGCGGCCGGCCTGGGCCTGGGAGGTAACGAATCTTACCCCGATCTCTTCCAGCCATACGGTGGTTTTCCCGATGGCGTGAGGGTCGAGAACGGCTTCGTGACGCTGCCTGATCTGCCGGGAATCGGCTTCGAGGGTAAGGCGGATCTCTATCGGGAAATGGCAGCTCTATCGGCGTAGCCTGCCGCTGAACCATTGCATTCGGCGCCAATCCGCCATGTCTCGCTTTACCTCAGTTGATTGGAGGTAATCGCATGACGTATTTGGGTTCTTTCTCGTAGAGCGTGGGAACGTTGGTGATTATCAGGAGTCGCTAGGATGAGTCGCGGCCATATCCGCTGCGACATAGCCAAGGATGATGCGCCAATGAGAGCCATGCTGTCCGCCTTGCTGATAGTTGTCTCACTGGGTGGCCTTGCCGGCTGTGATGATTCCAGCTCAGGAGAGAAAGTGGATCGGAA
This sequence comes from Billgrantia zhangzhouensis, assembly GCF_021404465.1. Classification (GTDB taxonomy): domain Bacteria; phylum Pseudomonadota; class Gammaproteobacteria; order Pseudomonadales; family Halomonadaceae; genus Halomonas; species Halomonas zhangzhouensis. The sequence continues at coordinate 2,787 of NZ_JABFTT010000008.1, forward strand.
CATCGACCGTGCCATGAAGGATTTGGGAGAGCGGCTGGAAGGGGTGGGAGATGAGATAGAGGAGGATGCAGCCGAAGAGTCTTGAAGTCGTGTTGGATCTGGCCGGCATGCGCCGGCCTGCCTCGCAACATGCCAAGGTCTATCCAGCGTTTTGCTCTATACCCTGCAAATACCAGGGTTCTCCATCGCGCACCTCGCGGACCAAGTGCCAGGTCTCGTTGAACTCGGTCTGCTCACCGTTCTCGTCGAGAATACCGTGAAAGATCACTGTGGCCTCGGCCCTGCCGCCGGTCTCGTGTACATCGCCGAGTTCTGCGAACAAACGAACGACCTCTGTGCGATTGTTGGTCGGTTGCTTGCTGCGCTCTTCACGCAGCAAGTTGTAGAGTTCGGGCGTGACGTACTCTTGGATACCCGCGAAATCGTTATTGTCCCAGGCGCGCTGCAGGGTCATGAAATGCTCCTTGGCGCCGGAAAGAAAGCGTTCGCGGTCGAACCAGGCTGGCAGGCTGCCGAAGGTGGTACCGTCCACCGGAGCGCCGGGCATCGATTGGAAGGTCTGGGGCTCGATCGGCGACTGGTGCTCGGCCGTTTGCTGGGGGCCGGCGGCAGCAACGGTGCGGCGGCGCGCCAACAGTCGGAACAGCAGGAAACCAAGGCCGGCGATCAGTAGGATGTCCATCAGCCGAAGTTCGTCGAAGGCGCCACCGAAGAACAGCGCCGCCAGCAGCCCGCCGGCGAGCATGCCCCCCAGCATGCCGGGCATGCGTGAGCCGGTGGCCTGGTTCGGTTGTGCCTGGCGTGCCGGAGCGGCCTGGCTGGGAGCTGCAGCTGGCCGGTCGGCCGAGCGCGAGAAGCTACCAACATTACTGCCGCCGCCCATGCGACGGGCTTCGGCATGTTCGACGGCCAGGCCAAAGCCCAGCACAGCGACCATCAGCATGGCGAGAAAGTGACGCATCGAAGGGTTCTCTCTGCAAGGAGTGGAGGTAAAGTCGAATTTGGGAGTCTCATTCTAACGGGTATGCTGAGGCCATGATGACAAAAAATGGGAAGAAATCATGCGCGTGACAAGCAAACAGAGTCTGCTGCTGATCGTGGACCTTCAGGCCGGCCTGCTGCCGGTCATCGATGGTGCTGATCAGGCCGTGGCTGAGGCGGCGTGGTTGGGAGGAATCGCCAGCATCCTGGACGTACCGGTCTGGCTCACGGAACAGTACCCCCAAGGCCTGGGTGGCAGTGAGCCGCGGCTGCTGGAAGCGCTACCCGGCCATCGATTGTGGCATAAGGTGCACTTCAATGCCCATGCCGAGCCGGATTTTGCCGCTGCGCTCGAGGCGAGCGGCAAGCGACAGATCGTGTTGTGCGGCAGCGAAGCGCATATTTGCGTGTTGCAGACTGGCCTGGGGCTGCTGGAAGCGGGCTACGAGGTGTACTGGCTCAGCGAGGCGACGGTCAGCCGGCGCGCGGAGGAGGCAAGGCTCGCCCGCGAGCGCATGATACGTGCGGGCGCGACCCCGGTGAGTGCCGACATGGTGGCCTACGAGTGGCTCGAGCGCTGTGACGAGGAGTCTTTCCGCCAAATCCACAGGCGTTATCTCAAGCCACGTTCGGCGCGGCCGCTACGTTTCTTCTGATCCGCTCAACTCTGGTCCTCGCGGCGAGTGAAGACCAGGGTGTCGCCTTCCGACATGGCGGGGCTGAAGGCATAACCCGCCACATCGAACGCCTTGAGATCCTCAGGGGCATTCAGACGCTGACGAATCATCCAGGCAGCCATGAGACCTCGCGCTTTCTTGGCATAGAAGCTGATGATCTTGAACTTGCCGTTCTTCTCGTCCTTGAACACTGGTGTAATCACACGAGCATCCAGCCGCTTGGTATCGACGGCCTTGAAGTACTCGTTGGAGGCCAGGTTTACCAGCACCTTCGAGCCGCTTGCGGCAATGGCTTCGTTGAGCGCTCCGGTCAGGGTGTCTTGCCAGTACGCGTAAAGATCCTTGCCGGCCGGGTTGGGTAGCCGAGTCCCCATCTCGAGGCGGTAGGGCTGGATCAGATCGAGCGGGCGCAGCAGGCCGTACAGTCCTGAGAGGATACGCAGGTGTCGCTGGGCGAATTCGTTATCGTCGTCGCTGAATGTGCTCGCCTCGAGGCCCACGTAAACGTCGCCCTGAAAGGCTTGGGCTGCCGGCTTGGCGTTTTCGGGCGTGAAACGGGGCTGCCATTCGGCGAAACGGGCGGCGTTGAGCCCGGCCAGCTTGTCGCTGATGCCCATCAGCTCGCTCAACTGCTGTGGCGAGTAGTCACGGAGGATGGAAACGAGTCGCTGGCTATGGTCGAGAAAGTCCGGCTGCGAGTGGGTGGCCGTCGTGGCAGGGGTCTCGAAATCCAGCGTCTTTGCCGGCGAGATCACGCTCAGCATGGGGCACTCCTGTACCTGGATGTGGCGAATCGGGAATGGTCCGAGTATATCAGCCACGAGGTGATCACGGGGCTATCGTAGCGATAGCCCTGGAGCATGAGAAAGTTGGCGAAGAAGGCGCCTTCAAGGGCAAGGGTTCGGAATCTGCCGGTGTACCTCATCAATGGCGTCGAGCACGCTCTGTTCGAGCTTGAGCGCCTCACTGGCCAGGTTGCTCTCGAGCTGTTCCATCGTAGTGGCGCCAATGATGTTGCTGGTGAGGAAACTGCGCGAGTTGACGAAGGCCAGCGCCATCTGGGCCGGATCCAGTTCGTTTTCCCGGGCGATATCGACATAGGCGCGGGTAGCCTGCTCGGCGAGCGGTGAGGTATAGCGTTTGAAGCGCTCGAACAGCGACAGGCGAGCGTTTTCGGGGCGCGCACCATTCAGATACTTGCCGGACAGTACGCCGAAGCCGAGCGGCGAATAGGCCAACAGACCCACGTTCTCGCGATGAGCGACCTCGGCCAGGCCGACTTCGAAAGACCGGTTGAGCAGGTTGTAAGGATTCTGGATCGAGGCCACCCGCGGCAGGTCGAGTCGTTCGGCCAATTGCAGGGCCTTCATCACACCCCATGGCGTTTCGTTGGAAAGGCCGATGGCGCGAACCTTGCCGGCATCGACCAGTTCCTTGAGTACTCCCAGGGTTTCTTCCAGCGGGATGGCTTCTTCCTCTTCGTCGTGCTCATAGCCCAGGCGGCCGAAATAGTTGGTCGAGCGTTCGGGCCAGTGCAACTGGTAGAGGTCGACATAATCGGTCTGCAGCCGGGCAAGGCTGGCATCGATGGCCTGGTGGATGTGCTGGCGATCGAGGCGTGGACCACCGCGGATATGCTCGAGGCCGGGGCCGGTCACCTTGGTGGCGATGATGACGTCATCGCGGCTGTCGCGCCGCTTGAGCCAACTGCCGATATAGGCTTCGGTACGTCCCTGTGTCTCGGCGCGGGGAGGTACTGGATACATTTCGGCCGCATCGATGAAGTTGATGCCGAAGGCTACGGCGCGGTCGAGTTGCTCGTGTGCTTCGGCTTCGCTGTTCTGCTCGCCGAAAGTCATGGTGCCCAGGCACAGGCGGCTGACCTCGATGCCCGTGTCACCAAGCGGTCGCGTCTGCATCGTCGCTCCTGTAGAAGATGGGATCGGTAGTGTTCTCATTGCGCATCCAACGCCATGCTAGCCGAGGCCTGACAAGGCAGCAAATCATAGGGGTTGAGTCACCGCCGAGGCGAGCGTATGCTGGCGACCCTCAGCGGCCCCGGCGGAGTCCCGTGGTAGCCCCAAGACTGGCCATGACGCAGACCACAGGGTGGTGTGGATCCGTCATGCGTCTTCAAGACGAACGCAAGGTTGTTTGCACATGACGCAGGCATCATCACTGTTCACCCGACTCGAATACCGTCTTGCAGAACAGCTGTTCCATACGAGCTGGTTGCCGCGCTCGCCGCGAACTCAGCGCTTGACCATGCATCTCTTCGAGCGTTGCGCCGACGCCGGTCACCCTGGCGCGCTCTCGCTCTATGGGCATATGCTCTTTCATCGTGGCATCAGTCCCCAGGACAAGGCGCGCGGCGCCCGTTACGTTCTCGAGGCGGCGCAGGCCGGCAACCTCAAGGCTCAATACCAGGCCGGAAGGATTCTCGAGCACGGCTGCGCCCAGTACCCTCGCCGTGAGGAGCGTGCCGTGACCTGGTATGCCCGTGCCGGCGAGGCCGGGCATCCACTTGCTGCCGCACGCCTGGCCAAGGCCTACCGGCTGGGCGAGCTCGGGCTGCCGGTGGATGGCGTCCAGGCCGCTCGCTGGCAGGCTCTTTCCGACCGTCATGCGGGCCTGGAAGGTGGCGAGCTGGACAGCGACGACATCCAGGCCCGACACTAACCTTTCCCTTAACGGCTTCCGCCAGCCGGCCCTACTCTCGAGGACACGCCCATTCGTGACGCTCCCGACATTGCTGGATATCGAGGCGTCCGGATTCGGGCGCGGTAGCTACCCTATCGAGATCGGCCTGGCACGGGCCGATGGAAGCTGCTGTGCCTTTCTCATCCAACCCCTGGATGAGTGGACCCATTGGGACCCCAAGGCCGAGCTGCTGCATGGTATCTCCCGGACGCGGCTGCTGCGCGAAGGGCTGCCCGTGGCCCAGGTGGCTCGCTGGCTCAATGATGAGCTGAGCGTGATCGGCATGGCCTACAGCGATAGCTGGGGCTATGACAATACCTGGCTGTCGTTGCTGTTCCATCATGCTGGCATGCTGCCTGCCTTTCGCCTCGAAGCGCTGCGTATTCTGCTCAACGAACATCAACTGGCCCTGTGGCACCGTACCCGGGAAGCGCTGGTCAGGGAGCTGGGGATACGCCGGCACCGTGCCGGTGAGGATGCGCGGTTGCTGCAGCTCACTTATCAGCGAACGCTCGAGCAGGCCGACTGATAGCCCTCTTCAGTCCTCGCCGCTTACCGCGAGCAGTACCTTGCCGATGTTGGCGTCCCGCTGCACATGCTCGCGCCGGAGCAGGCGATCTTCATCGACGGCAATGGCATGCATGGGCGGCCTCCTAGGTTGCGGTCTCGGCGAGGCGGGCTTCCAGGGCATCCAGCAGGGTGGCGGGCTCCTCGGCATCGATCAGACAGGATCGGGTACGGGCGTTGAGGAAGCCGTGCTCCACGGTGCTGTCGAGGAAAGTCAGCAGCGGTGAATAGAAGCCGGCGGTATCGAGTACGCCGATAGGCTTGTCGTGCAGCCCCAGGTACTGCCAGGTCCAGGCCTCGAACAGCTCTTCCAGGGTACCGATGCCACCGGGCAAGGCGATGAATGCATCGGCGTGAGCCGCCATGCTGGCCTTGCGCTCGTGCATGTTGTTCACGCGAATCAGCGTGGGAAGCCCTTGGTGCGCCTGCTCCCGCTCCACCAGATGATCGGGCATCACCCCGATGACGTCACCGCCGCCTTCCAGCACGGCGTTGGCCAACGCACCCATCAGACCGATGCGGGCGCCGCCATAGACCAGGCAGTGGCCACGTGCGGCCAGTTCACGTCCCAGGGCCTGGGTCGCTTCCAGAAAGGCGGGATCCCGACCGTCGCGGGAGCCCAGGTAAACACAGAATCTTGACATGCGTATCTCCTTGGCAAGCCCTTATCCTAGCCGGCCGGGAGAGGCTTCGAAAGGCTGGTTGTGGTCTTAGGGCAGCGTGTCGGCCACGGCGAATTCGGCGTCGAGCCACTGACCGATGACATTGGAGCCGCAGAGATGGTGGGCGTACTGGGTATGCAAGCAGCGCACCTGGTCCCAGTTGGCGATGCCGCCGATGCCGCGCTCGCGCAACACCGCCTCGTAGCCGAGACGCTCGACTTCGCTACGCTGCACTGCGCTCATGTAGCGCCAGCGGGTCTCGACATAATCGCGATGGCTGGCATGGTAGGCGGCGAGAAAATCGGCATCGTTACGCAGCCTTGCTTCGAGCTGCTTGATCACCCCGCTGGCTTCGATGCGGGAGATGTCGATCTTGAGCCGCTCGGAGCAGAGCCAATAGAGCGTGGGAAAGGGCTTGCCGTCGACGATGGGGGCCATGCGCAGCACCAGGGGAGTGCCTTCGCCATCGGTGGCGGCGACCGCTTCGATGCCGCGCGGGGCTCGCCCCAACTGCTCGGTGATGATGGTCAGCTGGCGGGCGTCAGGCGTCTGGTCGGTCTGAATCACCATCGTTGCGGTCCCGTACGAACTTGTTGGAGCGGCCCACGGCGCGAAAGAAGGTTCGGTTGAGCTGCTCGGGCGTGGGCACGTAGCCGCGCCACTGGCGTTCGCAATACTCGTTGGCCCGTGCCATCAGCACGTCGTAGAGGCGATTGAACGGCGCATCATAATCGTAGGGATCGGCTCCGAACAAGCGGATATGGGGGTAATCGGCAAAACGCTCCATGAAATAGCGCTCCAGGTCGGCTTCGACGGCACGGTGTTGGGCAACGTTGTCGGGGTCGAGCCAGAGGTTGTAGCGGATGGCCATGATGGACTCCTGGCGGCGATGAATGGCCCGCATTGCTGCGGGTCATGGAGCTTTGACCACATGATGCCGGGATTGGCTCATGCAGATTCAGGTTCGGGCCAGGCATGTCAGGCGAGCCTGGCACAGGCGAATCAGGTCGGCGGGGGCCAGGGCGATCTCGAGGCCGCGCCGTCCGCCGCTGACGTGCATCCGCTCGAGGCCCTCGGCGCTGGCATCTAGAAAAGTGGGCAGCCGCTTCTTCTGGCCCAGCGGACTGATGCCGCCCAGCACGTAGCCGGTGGCGCGTTCGGCTTCGGCCGCCTCGGCCATGCTCGCACGCCGGGCACCGGCTGCCTTGGCCAGCGCCTTGAGGTCGAGCTGGCCGGTTACCGGCACGATGCCTACCGTCAGGCGCCCATCGTCGAGGCGGGTGACCAGAGTCTTGAACACGCAGTTGGGATCGAGGCCCAGGGCGCGTGCTGCCTCCTCGCCGTAGGCTGGCGAGCGGGGATCGTGTTCGTAGCTGAGCAGCTCGAAGGTGGCGCCGTCGCGCTCCAGCGCCTTGACGGCCGGGGTCATGCGTCGCTTGTCTCCTCGAGCGGTTGCAGGTGGGCCTCGAGTGCGGTGCGTAGCTCACCCGCGAGGGGTACGGCACGTTTCAGGTCGTGGTCGAAATGCACCATCACGGTATGCCCCAGGTTGGTCAGCTCGCCCTTCTGCCACGCTTCCTGAGTGACGGTGAAGGAGCTGTTACCCAGCCGCGAAACGTAGGTGCGGATCTCGATGTCGCTGCCGTAGTGCAACTCGGCACGATAGTCGATCTCCATGCGCGCCATGATCAGCCGCCATTTGCGTGGGTCCAGGTCCGGCGTGAACAGACGGAACAAGTCGTTGCGTGCCAGCTCGAACCAGGCGGGCAGCCGGGTATTGTTGACATGGCCGAGGGCATCGGTGTCGTAGAAGGCGGGTTCGATGGTACGCATGAACATGTGAGAATCCCTATGTTGTTTGCGGTCTTGTGGCATGCCGGTAACAGTTGAACAGCATTGCCCCGAGCAAACGCTAGGTCAAGTGCCGGCGGACTGCCTCTCGCCATGCCATGCTTGCAGCCGCATCCAGCCCAGTAGCCACAGGGTAGCGACCGCGAAGCCCGCCAGAGTGCCCCACAGCAGGCCCAACGTGGCATAGCTGAGCGAGATGCAAAGGGCGTAGCAGAGCAGTGCACCCAGGCCGGCCGGATAGTGCTTGATCACCGTGGCGGCCGGCGCCGCGCCGTGGGTGAGGTGCAGGATCACCAATAGCGGATACATCGAAATCGGAAACGCCGCCAGCATGCCGGCCCAGGAAGCCGGCAGCACGTGGGCCAGGCCGGTGACCAGGAAGACAATGGCGGTGGCAAGCCCGGCGCGAAGCACAAGCGGTCTCCAGCGTGAGCTGTCATGACGCACCCTGACCCGGGTCTCCGGCACGTGCCGATAGAGCCAAGTGAAGGCGAAGATAGCAGCCAGCGTCACCAGGGTGCCGCTCAAGCGATCGAAATCGAAGCGTGTCAGCACCAGGCTGGTCAGCCACCAGGCGGCGAGGCCGCCAGCGGTGCCACTCAGCACACCGCGAAGCCCGTCCTGGCGACCGCACAGCAGGTAGCCGCCGCCCAGCGCCATGGTGGCGGTGAAGCCAGCCAGGCTGAACACGGCGCTCTCGGCGGCGAAGCCGGGTGAAATCTCCAGACCGATGAAAAACAGCGCGATGGCCGTACCCAGCGGGTAGCCGGAAAGCAGGCCGGCCACTCGGGTGCTGACACGCTCGGCCACGATCGACAGACCGAGCACGATACCGATCGATACCGCGAGCTTGGCCAACTGCCAGCTCAGGGGGACTTCCATGATGAATTTTCCTTGCAGTGGTGCAATGGGGCCGCGGTTAGATGAGTCGCAGACCCTGACGGTCGGCCCAGGCGGCTCCCACCGCGTGGGTCAGTTTCTCCTGCAGATGAGCAGGCAGCGCGGTGCGCGCTGCGTCGACGCTGGCGAAATCGCGATTGCGTAGCCAGCAGTAGGCCCAGGCACAGGCCTCGTCGTCGCTCTTCGGCACCGGGCGTGCCGGCATCTGGATTAGGAGGAAGGCGGCGGTACGTGCCGCCCACAGTGGAATGTCGTCTTCCGATCCTGGCTGGCTCCAGGCCTCGAGCTTCGCGCCGTCGGGAGTGGCCTCGGGTTCGCCCAGGCGGGCCACCCGGGCCGTCTCGGCAAGGATCAGCGCGAGGCGGTCCGAATCGCCCTGGCCGAGCTCACGCCACTGGCCGATCAGCGCCGACATGCCTCGCCGTACCTTGGCATAGAAGCCGCTTTGCGGCATGGTTTTGCTCATACTGCTGCTTCCCGAGGAGAGAACATGGAGTTCGATTTTGCCACGCCCGTCGAGCGTCGCCACCCCGCCGGGGGCGAGTGGCCGTCGCAGAAGTGGCACCGCTATGATGCCAGCATCCTGCCGCTATGGGTGGCCGACATGGATTTTCTCTCCCCCCCGCAGATGATCGAAGCGCTGCGGGCACGGGTCGATCACGGTGTCTTCGGCTATGGCGTGGTGCCCGATAGCCTCGAGCGCACCCTCTGTGAGTGGAGTGCCCGGGAGTACGACTGGCCGATCGAGCCGGAGTGGCAGCTGTGGCTGCCCGGCGTGGTGCCGGCCCTGCACCTGGCCAGCCTGGCCTTGACCTCGCCAGGCGAGGGGGTGCTGACCAGCACACCGATCTACCCACCGTTCCTGAAGGTGGCCGAGCGTACCGGACGCCTGGCCCAGCAGGCTCCACTGGGCGAGCCAGCGGCTCCCGGTGAGCCGTGGCGGCTCGACCTGGAAGCGCTGGAGGCGGCGATAACACCCGAGACGCGACTGCTGCTGTGGTGCCATCCCCATAATCCCACCGGCCGGGTCTGGCGGCATGAGGAGCTGGCCGGACTGGCGGCCTTGATCGAACGGCACGACCTGCTGGTGGTATCCGACGAGCTGCACTGCGACCTACTGCTAGATAATGGTGCCGTGCACCGCCCTCTGGCCGCTGCTTTTCCGTCCCTGGCGGCACGTATCATCACGCTGTGGGCGCCATCCAAGACCTTCAATCTTGCCGGTCTCACCACGGCCTGCGCGGTGATTTCCGATGCCTCGCTGCGTCAGCGTTTTGCCGCCGCCATGCGAGGATTGCTGCCGGATGTCAACGTATTGGGATTGGTGGCTGCCGAGGTCGCCTACGGCCAATGCAGTACATGGCGCCAGGCCCTGCTTGAGACGCTCCGCGGTCACCGCCAGACGCTCAGCGAGCGCGTCGCCACGTGGCCGGGCGCGAGCATGAGCGTACCGCAATCGACCTATCTGGCCTGGCTCGACCTGCGCCATGCCGAGGGGCTGGCAGGTCGCCAGGGCTCGCCGCAGCGTATTCTGATGCAGGAGGCGGGAGTCGCGCTCTCTGATGGTGCCGATTTTGGCTGGCCGGGCTTCGTACGGCTCAACTTCGGCACCACGGCAGCGCAGCTGGACGAAGCCTTGCTGCGCCTGGATACGGTGTTGAGGACATAGGCCGAAGCGGCAGGTGTCCCGCCGGGCCACCTGCCGCTTCGGCAAGGCGGATCAATAGAGCAGGGTGAACAGCCGGCGACGATAGGTGACAGTCAGGGGATGGTCGGCGCCCAGGGCGTCGAAGACCCGCAGCAAGGTCTTGCGCGCCGCATCGTCGCCATAGCCGCGGTCACGGCGCATGACCTCGAGCAGCCCTTCAAGCCCGCCCTCATAGTCGCCGTCAGCCACTTGGCGCAGGGCGCGCTTGTAGCGCGCCTCGCTGTCATCGCGACCGGCCAGTGCAGCCAGCTCGTCGTTGCCAGGCGCCTCCTTGCGGAATTCGATGCTGGCGCGCACGCCGCGTGCCGGGGCGGCATCGCGCTCCTCCGGCGGCAGATTGTCGAGCAGCGCCAGGGCCTCCTCGCTGCGGCTCTCCGCCACCAGAGCCCGGGCCAGCTCTACCTGGTAGGGAGCATGATCGGGATTTTGCTGCACGAGCTGCTCGTAGAGGGCGCGTGCCGTAGCGGCGTCACCCTGGGCCAAGGCTTCGGCGGCCTGCTCTTCGGGACTTGCCGGGGCATCCCCAGGGGCGGGGAAATAACGCCCTAGCCATTCGCGAACCTCCTTCTCCGGCAGTGCCCCCTGGAAGTGATCCACCAGGCCGCCTTGGCTGATCAGCTTGACGTCTGGCACCGAGCGTACGCCGAGCTGGGCGGCGATCTCCTGGTTATCCTCGATGTTGAGCTTGGCCAGGATGAAGGTACCGCGATATTCGCGCGCCAGCTTCTCCAAGATTGGCATCAGTGCCTTGCATGGCTGGCACCAAGGAGCCCAGCAGTCGAGCAGCACCGGCACCTGCATGGAGAGTTCCAACAACTGCTGGATGTTGTTGCGATCGACGTCGACGATGAGCTGCTCGTCGCTGGGTGCCGTGTCTCGTGAAGGGGAAGAGGGTTCCTGGGGTGCCGTTAGCGGGGCACCGCTGCGAGGGTCGACGATGGACATGGGTAAGGCCTTGGGAAAAGAGATGAGTTTGTTTGAAAGATGCGGGTAAAGGTGGCGGGATTCAAGGGGCAAGGGGCTTGCCGCGCGTCGCGTTGGCTGGAGTGGGGCAGTGAACGCGGCAACCGGGCGGGGGCTGTGGTAGTCTCGTGTTCGTTCGCCCCGACGGGGCCGGGCGTCCAGATATGAGGACCGTGGGATGGCAACGTACCGACTGAATCGCGACAGCGACCTGATCGATAACCCTTCACCGAGATGCGCCTGCATGCTGGTGCTGGACACGTCCGCCTCGATGTTCGGGCAGCCGATCCGTGAATTGAACGCTGGCGTGCAGGCTTTCATTTCGGCGATTCAGGAGGACGATATGGCCGCCTGCTCGGTCGAGCTGGGCGTGATCACCGCCGGTGGCAAGGTGACTGAACAGCTGCCCTTCACCACGGCCATGAACATATCTCAGTGCCGCCAGTTCACTGCCTCTGGCCTGACCCCGCTGGGCAGCGCCATGGAGCTGGCGCTGGATCGCCTTGAGGAGCGCACCGCGGCCTATCGCAAGGCGGGGGTCGCCTATTACCAGCCGTGGCTCGTGGTCATCAGTGATGGCGTGCCGACCGACCAGTGGCAGGCGGTTTCGGTGAGGGCGCGAACCCTGGCTCAGCAGCGCAAGCTGGTGGTGATGCCGGTGGGCGTCGAGGAGGCGGATCTCGAGGCCCTGAGTGCTTTTTCCACCCGGCAGGCCAAGCGTCTCGACGGGCTGAAATTCCGGGAATTTTTCCTCTGGCTCTCGGCCAGCATGAGCCGCGTCTCGGCATCCTCGTCGACTACCGACCAAGTCAAACTGCCGCCGACGGATAGTTGGGACAGCATCTAAGCGGGCGGCGTCACCATGACGGCTCCAGACGCATGCGGTACGCGATGTCAGCCTGCGGCACGAGATATGATAATGGGTGCGAGGAGTGGCATTGGAGGAGGTCGAGTGGTAACACGCGGACGGGTAGTCATGGATTCGCAGGGCAAGGAGCGCCAGCTCGGCAAGCGCCTGGAACGCGGGGGCGAGGGAGAGATCTACGCGCTGCGCGACCGTCCCGATGTCATCGTCAAGTGGTACTACCCCGAGGTGCTCGATAAGCGTGGCGAGGAGCTGCATCGCAAGGTAGAAGCCATGCGCGCCCTGCGTGACGCACACATGACTCGCGACGTGTGTTGGCCGTTGATCCGGGTCTTTGACCAGCAGCAGCACTGGATCGGCTTCGCCATGTACCGGGCTCGCGGGGTGAAGATGAGTTTCCTGGCCCACGCCCTACTCTATCAACGATATTTTCCCGGTCTCGACCGGCGCCGGGTCGTCGGCTACCTGATTCGCTTCGTCGAGATCGTCCAGCAACTGCACGATGCCGGGGTCTGCATCGGCGACTACAACCTCAACAACGTCTTCTGCGTGCCGTCGTCCGACCAGGTGACACTGATCGATTGCGACAGCTACCAGTTGAGGGTCGGCGGCACCTTCTATCCCTGCCCCGTGGGCAGCCCGGACATGACGCCCAAGGAGCATCAAGGCGTCTCCTTCCGCCATGTCGTACGCACGCCGCGAAGCGAAGCCTTTTCGTTGGCCATCGTACTGTTCAAGTGCCTGATGTTGGGGCGACATCCCTACGATATCGTTGGTGGCGACGACCCGGTGCGCAATCTTCGCCGTGGTAATTTCGCCTACGGTCGCGGTCAGCGCGACGTGCCCCAGGGCGTATGGTATGAACTTTGGCGCGAGCTGCCCGAGACCATTCGCGACATGTTCGTGACCACTTTCACGGCCGGGGCCGATGCGCCCGTCCAGCGTGCCACGCTGTCTCAATGGCATGTTGCGCTGAGTGAATATCGCGAGGCGATGGCGGCCGGCGAGTACGCCGTGCAGCTTGCCACGCCGGGCCGGCCTCAGCGTTCGCAGGTACTGCATGCCCGCTGAGTTACTCGCCTTCCCGAATGAGAGCACATCGTGCTGGTCGACTCTGGCCGTGGCCACGGCCGGACTGAGCCATGTGGAGAGAACACCGCCCATGCCCTGCCAGGACGCAGCGGGCGGCGTGACGGCGCCGCGGCCGGCGCTGGTGTTGGCCGATGGCGCCGGCAGCTCGCCGGCCTCGGATCTCGGTGCGCGCACCCTGGTCAGTGCCATGCTGCGGCTGGCCGATACCCTGGAGGCCCAACTGGCCTGGCTGCTCGATGGCTGCGAAGCACCCACGGCCGATGCCGTGGAGCAGCTGGCCGGGCTGCTGGTGCGCCATGCCAAGGGCACGCTGCACGATCGGGCGGCCGAGCAGTGCCGGCCGGTGCGCGACCTGCGCTGCACGCTGCTGCTGGCGCTGGTAGGCCGCGAGAGACTGCTGTGGCTCAAGGTGGGCGATGGCGAACTCGTGCTGGAGCGCGCGGTGCCGGTGAGCGCTGCGCAAGAGACGCCGGACGCTGTGGTGGAGGAGCCCGAGCTGATGCCGAGCCTCTGCACGTTGGGCGAGCGCGGCAAGAGGGAGTTTGCCAACCAGACGCTGTTCGTCGATGAACGCCTGGCCTTCGAGCAGGTGCAGTACGGCATCGAGACGACGACGGCTTTGACCGGCATCGCCCTGATGAGCGACGGCGCCGCCGAGAAGCTGGTTTCGTTCGATGGCGTGCAGGTTTCGGGGCAGCTCAGCCACTGGCTTGATGACCTGCGCCGCGGGCGGCTGCGCCAGCGCGAACTGGTTCGTCGCTTCTACAGCGAGAGCTTCTGCCGCGGCACCAGCGGCGACGACCGCAGCATAGCGTTGGCAGCGCGTGATCTGCCCTGAAGCATCAGGTCGTATGAGCTTTTATAGCGGGCAATAAAAAACCGAGGCATAGGCCTCGATTCGCGCATTGGGCAGTGGGGACCGCTGACCTTGAACAACAAAAAAACCGAGGCTTCATGGCCTCGGTCTTCATATTTGGTAGCGGGGGCCGGATTTGAACCGACGACCTTCGGGTTATGAGCCCGACGAGCTACCAGACTGCTCCACCCCGCATCAACGTGAGGCGAATTCTACGCTTTTTCTGCGCTGTGTCAAGGTGGGAGACGTTGTTAGTGCAAGTGCTGCGCTTGTGTCCATAATCAGGAGGGGAAGCTTGAAGGCAAGCCCTTCAGTCAGCATCCTGTTACAGCAGGCCTGTAGTGCCAGGTCGAGCAATGCGACTAGCAAGTGCCATGATCAGGGAGGTGGACTATGACCCAAACAGCATCCGTTGCATGGGTAACCGGAGGAACCGGAGGGATCGGCTCGGCTATCTGTCGTGCGCTCGCCGGTGCGGGTTACCACGTGATAGCGGGTTACCATAACCCGGAAAAGGCCAAGACCTGGCTCGAGACTCAGAAGGCCGAGGGATTCGACAATATCTCCCTGTCAGGTATCGACCTGACCGACTATCAGGCATGCGAAGCTGGTGTGAAGGAAATCGAAGCGGCTCACGGGCCAATCGGCGTACTGGTTAACTGTGCCGGGATCACCCGCGACGGTACGATGAAGAAGATGACACCCGAGCAGTGGCACGAAGTCATTGACACCAACCTCAACACGGTTTTCAACACCTGCCGCAGCGTCATCGAGAGCATGCTCGAGCAGAAGCATGGGCGCATCATCAACATTTCCTCGATCAACGGACGCAAGGGCCAGTTCGGTCAGGTCAACTATTCGGCCGCCAAGGCCGGCATGCACGGCCTGACCATGGCGTTGGCCCAGGAGACCGCTACCAAGGGCATCACCGTCAATACCGTATCACCTGGCTATATTGCCACTGACATGATCATGAAAATTCCCGAGAACGTGCGCGAGGCGATCCGTGAGACCATTCCGGTAAAGCGCTATGGCACGCCGGAAGAGATCGCGCGGCTAGTGGTATTCCTGGCCGACAAGGAGTCCGGCTTCATCACCGGGGCCAATGTCGATATCAACGGCGGGCAGTTCATGGGGTGATTCGTTGCATCACCTGATCGGTGGGGGCGCATGCCTCCCGCTTCTCGTTTGGGGCGACATCAAGGCGGTGGCAGGCGGGTCAGGCGGGTGAGAAGCGCATCGAATTCGCCGACTTCCCGTTGCCACTGACCGGGTGAAACCGGTCCCGTGGCCAGCAGGTTGCGCAGTACGATGCGAACCTCTTCGGCACGGCTTAGCTCGCGGCCAAGGCCCTCATTGAGCCGCTCGACCTGGATGGCAAGCCGCAGGGGCTCATCGTGCTGGCTGACTCGGCCCATGGCGAGCAGCGACAGGTGCACGCGCAGGCGGGCCAATCGCTCCCCGACTTCCTCTTGCGTGGGCGGGTTCTGTCGTGCGGCGTTACGCTGTTCATGGGCACTGCGCATGTCCTCGGGCAGGTCGAGTTCGCGGTCGAGGGTAACTTCCTCGCAAACGTTCTCCTCAAGGCATCTGGCATCCGCAGCCAGGTGAGAGTCGAGCAGCAGACGACAAGCCTGCCAGCGTTGCACCTCCTCTACTACTGCCAAGCGTGCCAGACGTTCGCGACGGGTACGCACGATGCCGCTCCAGCGACGACGCATGCCTTCCGTGCGCCGCCCCGAGGGCAGCGGCTCGAGGGCTGCCGCCTGGTCGATGGCTTGTTCCAGCATCTGGGCGTCGGTGTGGTGAGCCGGTTGCCAGGCGTCCAGTCGATCGATCAGAGCCTGCATCTCCTCGAGGCGCTGGCGTGCCCGTTGGGCACGGTCGTCGCGCTGAGCCTCGCGCATGGCGAAGATCTGGTCGCAGACAGCACGGAACTCGCGCCACAGGGTCTGCTCTTCTCCACGCGGGGCGCGCCCCAGTTCGCGCCAGCGCTGTTGCAGGGTCTTGGCGTGTTCCGCCCGTGCATCGGGGGGCAGCGATTTTTCGAGCAGGGCCTGGGCCTCGTCGATGAGCTGGCGCTTGGCGTCGGCGACTTCCTGGGCACGTTGGTCGATGAGGCTCTGTAGGGCGGAGAGAATGCGCCCGAAGCGCCGCCCTATGGCCTGGGCTTGGTCGCGTGGCACCGGAGAGTGGTGACGCCACTCTTCGCGTGCCTGATCACGGATCCGTCGAAGCGCATCCGGATCGGCCTCGCTGGAAGGCGCTTCGAGCAGCGCATCGAGCTGGTCGCAAAGGACGGTGCGTGCCTCGAGGTTGCGGGTGCGCTCGCTGGCTTGACGTTCGCGCCAAGAGGCTAGTCGTTCATGTATGCGGTCAGAGGCACTGCGAAACTGCTCGGAGAGTTCACGACTGGCGGCGGCATCGCCGAGCCCCTTCCAGTCGCGCACCAACTGACGATGGCGCCGATCGAGCTCGGCATCGGTAATGTCCGTATCGCTGGCGAGTTCCTCAATGGCCCGACACAACTGCTCGCGCTTGGGGCCGGCGACGAAACCTCGCCAGTCGCGCAGCTCCGCCAGCCGGGCGCCAAGACGCTTGAGTGTGGCCTGATGGCGGCGCAGGCTGGCCGTCGGCAGTGAGTCGGACCGGTGCTTGAGACTCTGGTGGAGTCGGCTGGCGCCCTTGAAGGCGCCTCGATCGAGCAACGTCTCCAGTTGGGCGAGATCCTCGGCGAAACGCTCGAGACGGACCTCAATGTCTTCTTCCCGCGCCTGACCTCGCCCTACCTGAATTTGCCATGCGCGGGCGAGGAGCGGCGTCGGTGGCAGTGTGTCAGGCCAGCGACAGGCCGCGACAGCGGCTTGCAACCGCTCAAGATCCTTTTCCTTAAGTGCCTGCTTGATTTCGTCAGTATGCGTCTCGAGGCGCTCCCAGGCGTCCAGTACACGATCATAATCCGCCAGCACGGCATCGTAGCGTTCGCGCAGCGCCTGGTCGGTCACATGGAGATCGGAGAGCGCCTGCCAGCGGTTGGCCAACAGCACTTTCTGCGAGCGTAGACTGGCAATGTCCTGCCCGGTCAGCCGGTCGCCGCGAGGCAGGCTGGCGAGGCTCTCTTCCAATGCCACGAGCAGCGCCTCACGGGCTTCGGCTGCCTGTTCGCGGCGTCGGTCCGTCTCGGCAATGGCATGCTCCCGAGCCTCATGATCGGAAATGGCCTTGCGGCAGTGCAGGCAGGCATCCTGATAGCGGCGCTCCTGATCCTCCTCGGGCAGATCCGCAAGCGTGTCCCACTCACGTACTAAATGGCGGAATCGGCCGGCATAGAGCGGCTCCCAGGGGGCCCTGGCATGGGTTTCCAACTTTACCAACAGCTCTTCGCGCTGTGCCCGTGCCGCGGCCAGGGAGGCAGCGTCGTTGCGCAGGCGGCTCAGACGCTCGCGTGCCTGGCGCATGACTTGGCGGTCGCGGCGCGCCTGCTGGACCAGGCGCTGCAGGCCGGCTTCGCTGGTCACCCGAACCGCTGCAGCATGTCGCACGGCGGCGATGCCGTTGTCGCAGGCTTGCGCGATGAGGTCTTCTTCCTCTTTCAGGCGCGCTACGGCTGCCAGGCGCAGTTGCTGGTTGTCGCCCTCTAGTGCCACGCGGGCCAACAATTCTCTATCGTCGAGACCCTCGACGATGCGCAGGCGCTGAGCCAGGTCGAGGCCACCACTCTGGCCAGAGAGCAGGATGACCAGGCGCTGGAGAATCTCGGCCTGCTCGGGGTGACGGCCGTGCAACGTGAGCAATATCTCGATTGCATCGATTCTCTCCAGGGCTACCTGGCGAACGCCAGCATTCGCATCGAGGCACAGTGCTTCCAGGGCTTGGTGCTGTTCGGGGTGCGCGGGATCAAGCCGGCTGGCGGCCAGGCGTCGAACCTGGGCATCCGGGTGCTGCCAGCGCGGGGCAAGAAAGCGGCGGAGGAATCCGAGCATGAGACATCCTGAAGTAAGAGGCGCAAATCAGCGTTGCTGCGCAAGTCGCATTGTTGTGTCGAGTCGGCGTCTTTCGTCTAAGGTATGTTATCTAAGCACGCGCTGCGATTGTGGAAAAGCCTGTCGGAACAGGAGCGTGTAGGCGAGTGGCGACAATGGCAGCCGAGGCTTGGCTGGCCGTATCATCAGTTGCAGGGGGGATGGGAGTCGCTTAGCTTTAGTCCCACGACCCGACAACACCCGAGTGGAGTCCGGCAATGAGCCTCAAAGTAGACAGGGCAGGCATGGCATTCACCTTCAAGGGGGGCATGCTGCCCATGACGGTCATGGAGTTGGCGAGCGCTGATCCGGAGCAGATCCGTGAGCAGCTCTCGGGCAAGCTTAGCCAATCTCCTGCCTTCTTTCAGCATACTCCCGTGGTTCTCAGCGTCGAAAAGCTCGATGAGCCTCATCTGGCCCTGGAGCGGATCTGTGCCGTGTGTCGCACCCATAAGCTGTTGCCGGTGGCGGTGCGCGGTGGCGCTGATCCCGTGAAACAGTCGGCCTGGGCGCTGGGCCTGGGCTGGTTTCCGCCCTCCGACGGGGCACGTACCCGCTCGCTCGAGGAGGTTCCCCCCGTTGAAGTCCCAGCGACCAGCGCGCCCGAGGCGGCAGCCTCGGTGGCGAGTGGCGGACGCATCTATCGGGGCACGGTACGCTCGGGGCAGCAGGTGAGTGCTCCCGACGGAGACTTGGTGGTCATCGGGGCGGTCAATGCCGGGGCGGAGGTACTGGCGGCGGGGAGCATCCACGTATATGGCGCGCTGCGCGGGCGTGCTCTGGCCGGGATCCATGGCGATACCGACGCCGGCATCTTCTGCCGCGAACTACGGGCCGAACTGCTCTCGGTAGCGGGCAATTACAAGCGTCTCGAGGACATCGATCCGCACCTGCTGGGCTCTTCGGTCCAGGTCGCCCTGCGCGATGCCCAACTGGGGATTACCACCCTGGACTAGACAACCGTATACACTCTACTTCGTCTTTTTTCGTCTATCCAAAGGAACGTGCAACTTGGCCAAAATCATCGTAGTGACCTCAGGCAAGGGGGGAGTCGGCAAGACGACCAGTGCAGCGGCCATCGCCACCGGGCTGGCGCTGCGAGGCAACAAGACCGTAGTCATCGACTTTGACGTGGGGCTGCGCAACCTGGATCTGATCATGGGCTGCGAGCGTCGCGTGGTGTACGACCTGGTCAATGTGATCCAGGGCGAGGCCGGTCTCAACCAGGCATTGATTCGCGACAAGCGGGTCGACAATCTGCACATCCTGCCGGCCTCGCAGACCCGTGACAAGGATGCCCTCACGTCCGAGGGCGTCGAGAAGATCCTCGATACACTAGGCAAGGATTTCGATTACATCCTCTGCGACTCGCCCGCCGGTATCGAGCGTGGCGCGCAGTTGGCCATGTACTACGCCGACGAGGCGATCGTGGTGACCAATCCCGAGGTCTCCTCCGTTCGCGACTCTGATCGCATCCTGGGGCTGCTTGCCTCGAAGACGCGACGTGCCGAGCGTGGCGAGGATCCGGTCAAGGAGCATCTGCTGATCACCCGCTACAATGCGTCGCGTGTCGATCACGGCGATATGCTCAACCTTGAGGATATTCGCGAGATACTGGCCATTGATCTGATCGGTCTCATCCCCGAATCCGAAGCGGTGCTACGTGCCTCCAACCAGGGCGTGCCCGTGACCCATGACGACGACAGCGATGCGGGGCAGGCCTACATGGATACCGTTTCGCGTCTGCTCGGAGAGGAAGTGCCGCTGCGCTTCCACGAACTCCAGAAAAAGAGCCTGTTGAGCCGTATGTTCGGAGGAGGTCGCCGGTGAAGTTGCTGGAATTCCTGAAGCGTGAACGCAAGAAGTCCGCCTCGGTGGCCAAGGAGCGGCTGCAGATCATCGTGGCGCACCAGCGAAGCCAGCGTGGCCAGCCCGACTACATGCCGATGCTGGAGAAGGAGCTGCTGGAGGTGATTAGGCGCTACGTCCAGGTGGATGACGATGCCATCAACATCAGCCTGGACAGCGAGGACAACTGCTCGGTGCTGGAGCTAAACGTGACCTTGCCGCGCACCTAGAAATAGGCACGGTCGCTTGCGGTGCTTCCTCGGCTGAGCCATCCGCGAGGCTGTGTTAGTCTGTGCCTTTTCGCGACGCAGCCAGGAGATCCCGTGCCCATGGCGAAGCCAGATGCCGCCCCGATGACTTTCCTGTGGCACGACTATGAAACCTTCGGTGCCGATCCCCGTCGTGATCGGCCGGCGCAGTTCGCTGCGATACGCACCGATAGCGGCTTCAACGAGATCGGCGAGCCGATCGAACTCTTCTGCAAGCCGGCTGACGATTATCTGCCGCATCCCCAGGCGTGCCTGATTACCGGCATCACGCCGCAGCAGGCGCGCCGCCGAGGGCTGCCAGAAGCCGAGTTCGCTGGGCGCATCCACGCTCTCATGAGCGAGCCCGGCACCTGCGCGCTGGGCTACAACTCGCTGCGCTTCGACGATGAAGTGAGCCGCTGCCTGTTCTACCGCAACCTTCTCGATCCCTATTCGCGGGAGTGGCAGAACGGCAATTCGCGCTGGGACCTGATCGATGCGGTGCGCGCCTTTCACGCTCTGCGTCCCGCCGGCATCGAATGGCCGAAGCGCGAGGACGGCTCGCCCAGCTTTCGCCTCGAGGACCTGACTGCCGCTAATGGCATCGCCCATGAAGGCGCCCACGACGCGGTGGCCGACGTGCGCGCCACCATTGCGCTGGCGCGGCTGCTCAGGCAGCGCAATGCGCGTCTCTTCGACCATCTGCTGCAGCTGCGCAACAAGCGCGAAGTGGCCAAGTACCTCGATGTTCCGGGGCGCAAGCCGGTGCTCCACGTGTCGCGCCGATACCCGGCCAGCCGGGCATGTAGCGCACTGGTGATGCCGCTGGCCGAGCATCCTACCAATTCCAACGGGGTGATCGTCTACGATCTTTCCGTGGACCCTGGCGCCCTGCTCGAGCTGGACGCCGAGCAGATTCGCCAGCGTGTCTTCGTCAGCAGCGACGACCTGGCCGAAGGCGAGACGCGCATCCCGCTCAAGGTCATCCACGTCAATCGCAGCCCTGTGGTGCTACCGGCCGCTGCGCTCAAGGACGTGGAAGGGCCGCGCAAGGGCGAATATGGTGAGATTGTCGAACGCCTGGGGCTCGACCTGGCGGCGTGTCGTGCCAATTGGAAGCGTCTCGCGACGGACCCCGAGGTGGCGCGCAAGGTGAGCGAGGTGTTCGCCCAGGCGCCGCCCGGCGGTCCGCACGATCCTGACCTGATGCTCTACAGCGGCGGCTTCTTCTCGCCAGCCGACCGTCAGCAGATGCTGCGAGTGCGCGAGGCGGCACCGTGGGACCTGGTGGATGCCAGGTTTGCTTTCCAAGATCCTCGCCTGGAGGAGATGTTGTTTCGCTATCGGGCACGCAGCTACCCCGACACGCTGAGCAGCGAGGAGCAGGCGCGCTGGGAAGCTTACCGCTGGGAGCGCATGAACGATGCGGCCGTGGCCGGTTTCACGTTGAAGGATTTTGCCCGCGAGATCGAGCGGCTCAATCAGGTCGCCCTGAACGACCGCGACAGGCTGATCCTCGAGGAGCTCGTCATGCATGTGGAAGCGATGATGCCAGCCCAGGCCTTCGGCTGAGGAAGGCATCGCCCGGTTACTCCTGCAGCGCTTCCGCTTCCGGGCTGACGTGACAGCGCCCGGCCATTGGTCGGGCGCTGTGCTTGAGTGGCTCGCCGCAGCCTAGTCGTCGGCTTCGGGCAACGGCTCCAGATATCGGGCCAGGGCGGTGACGTCGCTGGGCTCGTCGCCAGGATCGTAGGCTACCGTGGCGATGGCTGTCTCGAGCAGCCCCGGCCAAGTCTGGCGCAGGTTGTCGGCGGTTACCGCCAGCACGCGCTGGGCCAGGCGCTCGCGGCGGTCGAACCCGGTATCGCCGAATGACAGCGCACGCCACAGCCGGTTGGTGAGTCCCGAGAGACTGGTGTCCCGCTGTAGCAGACCGTCGTGCACGGCCTGACGGTAGGGGGCCAGGTCGGCATCGTCCATCGCTGCCAGGCGCTGGCCGAAGTCAGCCAGGAAGGCGTCGATGTGCGCCTGGATCTCGCCGCTGGTGGCATCGGGCGACTGCACCAGCAGGCTCAGGCCCGGCGCGTCGAGAAGGGGGGAATAGCCGGCGCTGACAACGTAGCCCAGCTGCTCCTCGGTGCGCAGGCGCTGATAGAAAGGCGTGTCGATCACCTGTCCCAGCACCGCGAGGCGTGCCTGGGTCTCGAGTGACCGGTCGTTGCCCTGCAGGTAGCGCAGCACCAGCGATTCCTCACGGGTAGTCAGGGGATGCAGGGTAGGCAGCTCGTCGTCGGCGCGCAGTGGGGTCAGGTCGGGAATGGCCTCACGCGACAGCGTGGGAGCGAGCATCTCGGCTACGAGCCTGCCTTCGTGCCGGGCCAGCTCGGCATTGAGGTTGCCGACGGCCAGTGCCTGCAGGCGGAGTTCGCCGAGAAAGCGCTCACGAAAGTCACGCAGGTCGTCCACCGTCAGCTCGCGACTGGTGTCCAGCAGGCTCTGAGTCGACCAATGAGGGCGCATCAGGGCTTCGGCCAGGGTGCGGTGCCCCTGGCGGAACAGCGCTGCCTGAGGGGCGTTGCGCCATTCGCGCTGCAGCCGATAGCGCACGCGCTCGAAGCTCGCTTCATTGATGTCGCCCTCGAGAAGCTGCTCGAGAGTACGCCGCATGACCCGGTCCTGGCGGTCTCGCCAGCCCGAGAAGGCCAGCGTGATGCCGCGGGCATGGGCATAGGCCTCGGCATCGTGCCCGGCCAGGCGGGCCGCATAGAATTCCTCGTTGAGGCTGTCTTCGAGCCATCCGGCCAACAGGTTGGCCAGTACGGCATGGCGCGGATCGCTGCTGGCGTCGGGGTTCTGAAGGCTGAAGCGCCACTCCACCTTGGGCGTGTTGAAGCTGGCATCCGCCATGTGCCACAGCTCGAAGCCGGGCGCTTCCAGCAACTGCGATGGGCGCTCGTGCTGCTCCTCGAGCAGGGCTACGTCCTCGGCGATGAAGGGGTTGGGAGCCGGCAGGGCAAGCCCCGCCAGGGGCTGGGTATCGCTAGCCGGAGGCGTGGTCTCGCGCCAGGGAGTGTCGAACCAGGGCGAGGTGCGTTCGCCTTCCACTTCAGGGCCGCTGTAGACGCGCAGCAGCCTCTCGGGGCGTAGCGCATCGAGATAGGTTTCGGTCAGCTCGGGTTCGAAGCCATCCATGCGATAGGGGGCGTATTGCACGTCCTCCATCGGGAAGCGGGCCAGGTTCATGGCCAGGCGCATGGCACTCTGCAGCGTCGAGCCGTGCTGCTGGAAGCGGAATTCCTGTTCGGCAAGCCGAGCCTGCTCCTCGTAGCGCCACGCCTCCAGGCCCTGCTCGCGGATCTGCTCGATGGCGGCGAACAGCGTGGCCTCTATCTCGTCGATACGCTCGGCGCCGGCCGGCGTCAGGCTGACGCTGACCGTGAACAGTGCGTGTCGCTCATCGCCGCGTCCCACGCCGGCGGCGAGTCCGTCGGCAAGCCCGGCCTCGCGCAGTACCGCGAACAGGCTGCCTTCGCCCTCGTGTCCCAACAGATGAGCAAGCAGGTCGGCGGGCTTGTGTCGATAGTGCTGGATGGGATCTGGCACCGGGAACATGAATCTTACCTGGCGGCTGTCGCGCATCGATTGCAGTTCCACATAGCGCGGCAGGCTGCCCTCCATCACCAGCGGTTGCTCGATGACGGGGCGTTCCAGGCCGCGGTCGGCGATATCGGCGAAGCGTTCGGCCACCATCTCTTCCAACTCGTCCAACGGCTGCGGTGCCACCAGGGCCAGGTGCATCACGTTGGCGTCGTAGTAGCGTTGGTAGAACTCGATCACGCGCTCGCGCAGCGAGGGCTCGTCCTCAGGGCGGTCTGCCAGCGTCTCGCGACTGCCCACCGAGAAACCGGTGGTGGGATTGTCGAAATTGAGCACCTGATTGAGCACGTCGTTCTCGCGCCGGCCGTCGTCGCGTATCCGTGCCATGTATTCCGAGTGCACGATGTTGCGCTCGCTTTCCAACTGATCGGGGTTGAACAGCGGGGAGAGGAAGAACTGGCTGAAGCGATCCAGGGCGCCCGGCAGTGCCTCGGGCTCGACATCGAAGAAATAGTTGGTGTCCTGAGGCGCAGTGAAGGCGTTGTGGTTGCCGCCGTGGCGGCGCAGATAGCCTTGGTAGGCGTCAGCCTCGGGGAACGGCTCGGTACCGAGGAACAGCATGTGCTCGAGGAAATGTGCCAGCCCGGCCAGATCCTCGGGGTCCTGGGCGCTGCCCACGCCGACGTTCATCGAGGCCGCTGCCTGGTCGGCCGCGGGGTCGCTGACCAGCAGTGCAGTGAGGCCATTGTCGAGCCGCAGCACACGATAATCGCGGCTGTCGTGTGGGCTGACGCGCGGGTGCACGACTTCCTCGACCGCCTCTTCGGTGGAGCTGTCGGGGTCATTCGGCGACTGTGCCAGGGCGAGAGCCGGCAACAGGAAGCCGAGCAGCAGGCTCGCCAGCAAGGGCAATGGGTGCCGACCGGGCAGACAGTGCAAGGGAAGGCGGGGCTTGGACATCATTTCTCCTGTTCGTTCCAGCGCAACATGGGGCCCGTAGGGTGGGCGCAGGCGGGATCCTGATTGGCGGGGTCGTTCACCCTTCTTGATACCGGAAAGGCGCCCAACAGTTCCCGTGGGGCGGGATGCAACAGTGCCTGGGCGGTCTCATGGGGAGTTTCCGGATCGAGCCAGCGCATGGCATCGCCGGCGTCGATCAGCGCCGGCAGCCTGTCGCTGAGCGGGGCCAGGAAATCGTTGGTTGGCACCGTGACCAGCGCCATCGAGTCGGCATACTCTGTCAGGTCGGTGTGGTAGCGACACCAGATCCCCGCCAGCAGCATGGGGCCGCGATCGACGCGAGTCACCAGAAATGGCTGCTTGAAGCGTGGTTGCGATTTCCACACATAGACGCCTCCAACCGGCACCAGGCTGCGGCGAGAGCTGAAGGCATCACGAAACATCGGGCGAGCATCGAGGGATTCGGCCCGGGCGCAGTGAGGCGCATGGTCGAGCACCTTCAGCCAGGAAGGCGTCAATCCCCAGAACACCCGGGTCAGGCAGGCCACGCCCGCCTCCAGCCTGACATGCGAAACCGGGTGCCTGGGGGCAAGGTTGGCCGCGGTCAGCGGAGGGGCCTCATGGCGTAATTCGGGCAACAGTCGAGCCATGTCGAGTGGCGGGATGTACAGGCGGCCGGCCATGAAGTCTCCGGGTGGCGAGGTGGCGTCAGGGTAGCCAAGTCGAAGAAAACTGAAAAGGGTTGACGCACAGTGGTCGAAAACAGTGTTCGATGTGCGCTATTCTAAGCTACCGGGCGAAGCATCGCCGCCCCGAGATGTGCAACCTCCTGCGAGGATCCCGATGGCTCGTCCCCGACAGCATGCGCCCGAAGCGCTCCATGCCCAAGTCATGGCCGCATGCGATGACTGGCTTCAGGGCAACCCCGTCCATGCGCTTTCGCTGCGTTCATTGGCGCGCGAGGTAGGCTGTGCGCCGAGCACTCTGCTCAAGCTCTATGGCAGTTTCGGCAATCTGCTCCAGCATGTGAATATCGAGACCTTGGCACGCTTGCGCATGGTCATCGAGCCGTTGACCGAAGGCACCTTGCCCGAGCGTCAGCTGCGCGCCCTGGCGCTGGCCTACTGGCAGTTTGCTCAGCGCGAGCCGTTCCGCTGGCAGCTGCTGTTCGACTATCCATTGGCCCAGGAGGGTGAGCTCGATCAGCGCCAGTCGGACATGATCGAGGCACTGTTCCTGCGCGTCGAGACGAGCCTCAAGGAGTACCAGCCGGCGCTTGGCGACCTCGAGGCCAGACGTCTTGGCCGCACCTTGTGGGGCAGCGTGCATGGTCTGGTGCAACTGGGGCTCAACGAGCGTCTAGGCTATTGGCAGGGTCAGCAGCTCGAAGTGCCCGAGCTGCTCGACCAACTGCTTTCCACCATTCTTGCCGGCCTCAGGCACAGGCCCGATATCGCGTGACGTTCGTTCTCTACGGATTGCTCGGCTCCCTTTTCCTGGCGGGGAGTTGGCGCGTGGCTCGCAAGCCGCGCCCGTTGATTCGTTTTTTCATCTTTCTGCTAGTGCACTGCTGTTACCGGCTGCGGTTGCGCGGTCGTCACCATATTCCGGCCAAGGGGCCTGCAGTGGTGGTGTGCAATCACGTCAGCTTCATGGATGCCTTGGTCATGGGCGGCGCCAGTCCACGCCCGTTGCGCTTTCTGATGGATCGGCCAATCTACGAGTCGCCTTGGCTCAATTGGCTGTTTCGCCTGGTGGGTGCGATTCCCGTGGAGTCCGATCGGCGCGATCCGGGCAGCGTACGGCGTGCCCTGGAGGAGGTCAGCCGGGCACTGCGCAGCGGTGAGGTGGTGATGCTTTTTCCCGAAGGAAGACTGACTCCGGATGGCGAGGTGCATACCTTTCGCCGTGGGCTCGAGACGATCCTGGCACGGGATCCAGTACCGGTGATCCCTGCCGGCTTGGCCGGGCTGTGGGGGTCGTGGACCTCGCACCGAGGAGGGCAAGCCCTGACCAAGCGGCCACGCCGTTTCCGCGCCCGGGTTGCACTCTACTTCGGCGAGCCGATTCCTCCAAGGCTGGCGCGGCGCGATCGCCTCGAGACACGGGTGAGGGCACTCAAGGCCGAGGCCGACGGCTGGGCCTGTCCGCACGATATCGCGGCGCCCCGCTGATCACGTTTGACGCTGGCGCCCGGCCCGACCGGCCTGCCAGCAGCGGGCCGAGGTGATCAGGTTGTCACGGACTTCGAGGACTTCCATACGAACGCTGCCGATCTGCAGGCATGCGGGACCATCGGGAAAGGCTTCCAGATGCTCCAGGATCAAGCCGTTGAGGGTCTTGGGACCGTCGGTGGGCAGTTTCCAGCCCAGGGCCCGATTGATGTCGCGGATGTTGGCGGTGCCGTCGATCACGTGGCTGCCGTCATCCTGGCGATGGATCTCCTGGTCCTGGTCCGCCACGTCGGTGGTGAACTCGCCGACGATCTCCTCAAGGATGTCCTCCAGCGTGACCAGCCCCTCCACGTCGCCATACTCGTCCACCACGATGCCGATGCGCCGCTTCTGCTTCTGGAAATTGAGCAGTTGGGTGTGCAGCGGTGTCGATTCGGGGATGAAGTAAGGCTCGCGCGCTTCCTGCACGATGGAAGCCTTGGTGACTTCGTCGCGCGCCAGGAAGCGTGCCGCGTTGCGTAGATGCAGCATGCCGATGATGTTGTTGATGTCGCCCTTGAAGACTGGCAGGCGGGTGTGCTGGCTGGTGCGGATCTGGGTCAGGATGGCATCCAGCTCGTCGTCGAGGTCGATTCCTACCACCTCGTGGCGCGGCACCATGATGTCGTTGACCGTGACGTTCTCCAGATCGAGGATCGACAGTAGCATGGCCTGGTGACGATGGGGGATCAGTGTGCCCGCCTCATGCACCACGGTGCGCAGTTCGTCCCTGGTCAGGCTGTTGCCTCCCCCTTCTATGCTCTTGATTCCGATTAACCGGAGCAGGCCGTTGGAGAGTGCATTGACCAGCCACACCAACGGGTAGAGCACCTTGAGCAGCGGCTCCAGCACCAGCGAGGAGGGATAGGCGATGCGCTCGGGCTTGATCGCCGCGTAGGTCTTGGGGCTGACCTCGGCGAAGATGAGAATCACGATGGTCAGGAACAGCGGGGCGACCGCAGGACCGGTGACCTCACCGAAGAAATGAATCGCGAGCACGGTGGCGATGGCGGCCGCCAGGTTGTTGACCAGGTTGTTGCCGATCAGGATCACGCCGATCAGGCGGTCCGGACGTGCCAGCAGCCGCAGAACCCGACGAGCCCGGCTGTCGCCGCTGCCGGCCTCGTGGTTCAGCCGGTAGCGGTTGATCGACATCATGCCGGTCTCGGAGCTCGAGAAGAATGCAGAAAGGCAGATGAGCAGAAAAAGCAGGCCGAACAGCAATCCCAATGGGAAGTCGTCGCTCAAGGTCGTTGGATCCTCGCTGGCATGTCAGCCCCGTTTGTAGGTATTCGGCTCGGCAGTGTCAAGGCGACTTCCGGTTCAGGTGCGGTTAAGAATGATCTCAAGCACGAATTTGCTGCCGAAATAGGCCAGTAGCAGCACGGCGCAGCCGCCTAGCGTCCAGCGCACGGCGCGCATGCCGCGCCAGCCCAGCCTGTGATGGCTAATCAGCAGGATGGCGAAGATCACCCAGGCGGCCAGTGACAGAATGGTCTTATGGGCCAAATGCTGGGCAAACATGCTCTCGACGAAGATGAAGCCGCTGACGATCGACAGAGTAAGTAGCGCCATACCTGCCCAGATCAGCTCGAACAGTACCCGCTCCATGGTGGTCAGTGGCGGCAGCACCTGTACCATGCCGCGGGTATGATGATGGCGCAGGGCCTGATTCTGCAGGCCGAGCAGCACCGCTTGGCAGGCGGCGATGAACAAGATGCCGAAGGCCAGCGCCGAGCTCATGGCGTGCAGGGCGATGCCCGGCGTCATGCCGCCGGTGCGCTCGGGGCTCGGCAGGCCCACCGCCAGCAGCAGAGCGAGGCCCGATACGGGAAAAAGCGCCACGGCCACGCTCAGTACCGGCTTGGCCAGGCTGACGACGAGCAGCAGGATCACCATGACGGCGGTCAGTACCACGGCACTGGTCGAGAGGCCGGGCATCAGGCCAGGGCTCTGGTCGATCAGCTTGATGGCGACGGGAAGATGGAACAGCAACCCCACCAGGCCCAATGCGCGAACCAGGGCGGGACGCTGCGGTACGCGACGAAGCAGCGTGAGCCCCTGCCATGAGGCAGCGCCCAGATAGAGGAGAAAGGCCATGATGGCCAGAGGAAGCGCCTGCATCTGTTGTCGTCCGTCCTGCGCCGTGGCCGGCGCTAGTGCATCTCGGGTGGATAGAGTCTGCCGAGGCCACTATACCCAATCCTCGCTGCGCCGCACAGCCGTCGCATACATGGAGACTGCTCGCCACAGGGCGTATAATGGCGCTCAGATTCTTCAACCGCTTTATCCAGGCTGTTCCTCGCCTCGCGATGAGTGTGGCGCTTCGTCGCGGCCTTGCTCGATGCGGTAACCCGAAAGCCTGTCAGCCGGAGTGGCTTATGTTCCAGAACCTCAGTGAGCGGCTCTCCCAGACGCTCAAGTCCATCAAGGGCCAGGCGCGCCTGACCGAGGACAACATCAAGGACACGCTGCGCGAAGTGCGCCGCGCGCTGCTCGAGGCCGACGTCGCCCTACCGGTGGTCAAGGACTTCATCGAGCGGGTGCGCGAGCGCGCCGTGGGGCAGGAGGTATCGAAGAGCCTCTCGCCCGGCCAGCAGTTCGTCAAGATCGTCCAGCAGGAACTCGAGGCGACCATGGGCGAGGCCAACGAGGGCCTCTCGCTCAAGGGCTCGCCCGCAGTAGTGCTGATGGCCGGCCTGCAGGGCGCGGGCAAGACCACCTCCGTGGCCAAGTTGGCGCGTTACCTGAAAGAGCGTGAGAAGAAGAAAGTGCTGGTGGTTTCCGCCGACGTCTATCGCCCGGCGGCCATCGACCAGCTCGAGACGTTGGCCGGTGAGGTGGGTGTCGACTTCTTCCCTTCGCAAAGCGACCAGAAGCCGGTGGCCATCGCCGAGGCGGCGATCAGGCACGCCAAGATCCAGTTCCACGACGTGGTCCTCGTCGATACCGCCGGTCGCCTGGCCATCGATGAGGCCATGATGGCCGAGATCGCCGAGCTGCACCGCGCCTGCCAGCCGCAGGAAACCCTGTTCGTGGTCGATGCCATGACCGGCCAGGATGCCGCCAACACGGCCAAGGCGTTCCACGAGGCGCTGCCGCTGACCGGCGTGATTCTGACCAAGGCCGACGGCGACGCCCGCGGCGGTGCCGCGCTGTCGGTACGTCACATCACCGGCAAGCCGATCAAGTTCATGGGGGTAGGCGAAAAGGTCGACGCCCTGGAACCCTTCCACCCGGACCGGGTGGCCTCGCGCATTCTCGGCATGGGCGACGTGCTGTCGCTGATCGAGGAGGCCGAACGCACCGTCGACAAGAAGAAGGCCGAGCAACTGGCCAAGAAGGTCAAGAAGGGCGAGGGCTTCGACCTCGAGGATTTCCGCGACCAGCTTCAGCAGCTCAAGAAGATGGGCGGCATGGGCGGCCTGCTCGGCAAGCTGCCGGGCATGGGGCAGATGGCCGAGCTGGCTCAAGGCCCCGGCCCCGAGAAGGAACTGGGCAAGCTCGAGGCGCTGATCAACTCGATGACTCCTCAGGAACGGCGCAAGCCAGAGATCATCAATGGCTCGCGCAAGCGTCGTATCGCCGCCGGCGCCGGCCTCCAGGTGCCCGATCTCAACCGTCTGCTCAAGCAGCACAAGCAGATGCAGAAGATGATGAAGAAGGCGGGCAA
The DNA here is from genome assembly GCF_021404465.1 of Billgrantia zhangzhouensis. Classification (GTDB taxonomy): domain Bacteria; phylum Pseudomonadota; class Gammaproteobacteria; order Pseudomonadales; family Halomonadaceae; genus Halomonas; species Halomonas zhangzhouensis. The sequence goes on from NZ_JABFTT010000008.1 coordinate 33,170, forward strand.
GAAGGGCGGCATGCAGAAGATGATGCGCGGCATGTCCGGCATGATGGGCGGCGGAGGCCCGGGAGGCCCTGGTGGGATGGGCGGCATGGGCGGTCCTGGCGGCTTCCCGTGGCGCTGAGTCGCAGGCTGGCCGTGCAGAGGGCCGATGCTATGGGCTGCGTCCGCGAGACTCGAAAAAGGGTTTCAAAGCGGGGCTGATTTCCGTAGAATGCTGCGTCTTCATGGCAGGACCGTGGCAATGCCCGGCTGCACGCTTGTAAAAAGCACTTGCAAAGACAGTGACCGAATGACGCGAAAGCGGGTCCACGGACCCGCTTTCCTGGCAGAAGCCGAGCACCCTGGCCGCTCGCCGGGGCCGGCGCATCGGTATTTAAACGTAACCTCAACCGAAGGATAGTCAACGCCATGGTTACCATTCGTCTGGCACGTGGTGGCGCCAAGAAGCGTCCCTTCTACCACCTGACCGTGACCGATTCACGCAACTCCCGCGACGGTCGTTTCATCGAGCGTCTGGGCTTCTTCAACCCGATCGCTCGCGGTCAGGAAGAGCGTCTGCGCGTCGATCTGGACCGCGTTGCTCACTGGCAGGACCAGGGTGCACAAATGTCCGACCGCGTGGCCGAGCTGGTCAAGGAAGCCCGCAAGCAGGCCTGAGTCTGTGCAGTTCGGTGACGTCATGAGCGAGCAGGCCGCACGCAGCGAACGCGACGACCATGTGGTGCTGGGCAAATTGACCAGCCCCTACGGTGTCAAGGGCTGGCTCAAGGTTTACTCTCATACCGGCCCGATGGACGGCATCCTCGAGTATTCCGAATGGGTGCTGCGCCAAGGTGATACCCTGAGTCGCCATCGTCTGCTACAGGGGCGGCGTCACGGCAAGGGCCTGGTGGCCCTGCTGGAAGGTGTCGATTCGCGTGAGGCCGCCGAGCGCATGGCCGGTGCCGAGATCCTACTGCCCAAGACGGATCTGCCCCAGCTCGAAGGCGACGAATATTACTGGCACCAGCTCGAAGGGCTCACGGTCGTGACTCGCGAGGGCACGGTGCTGGGGTGTGTCGCTTATCTATTCGAAACCGGCGCCAACGACGTGCTTGTGGTTAAGGGCGACCCGCAAGGGGAGCCGTCGGCAATCGACGATCGTGAGCGTCTGCTGCCTTTCCTGCCCGACGAGGTGATCGTCGAGGTGGATCTGGCGGGCGGCACCATGACCGTCGACTGGGATCCGGACTTTTGAGCCTCGAGGCTGGGGCCGAAACAAACGCAACGCCCGACATGTGGGTCGGCGTCGTGTCGCTGTTTCCCGAGATGTTCGATGCCATTACCCGGCACGGCGTCACCGGGCGGGCGGTCAGCCAGGGGCGGATTGCGCTGGAGTTCTGGAACCCGCGCGATTACGCCAGCGACCGCCATCGCACCGTGGACGACCGACCTTATGGCGGCGGCCCGGGAATGTTGATGAAGGTCGACACACTGCGCGCTGCCATCCACGCTGCCCGTGAGCGAGCGAGCGAGGCCACCGGGCGGAGCCCGCGAGTGGTCTACCTTTCGCCCCAAGGGCGGCGGCTCGACCAGCAGGGCGTGAGCGAACTGGCTTCCGGTCCCCCGCTAGTGGTGGTGGCCGGGCGCTACGAAGGCATCGATGAGCGTATCGTGGAGAGCGACATCGATGAAGAGTGGTCGATCGGCGACTATGTGCTCAGCGGCGGTGAGCTGCCGGCCATGGTGTTGATCGACGCCGCGGCAAGATTGGTTCCCGGCGTGCTGGGACATCAAGATTCCGCGGTCGAGGACTCCTTCAACGAGGGGCTGCTGGACTGCCCGCACTATACGCGCCCCGAGGAGATCGACGGGCGGCGGGTGCCGGATGTCCTGCTCAGCGGACATCACGGCGAGATTCGACGCTGGCGGCTCAAGCAGTCGCTGGGGCGGACCTGGCTGAGGCGCCCCGATTTGCTGGAAGGCAGGTCGTTGAGCGCCGAGCAGCAGAAGCTGCTCGAGGAGTTCATCGAAGAATACGCCCTGTCAGGTGACAGGACGGAGGTGCAGGACGCGAGGCGCTGAGGCCATGCCCCTGGGGGCTCCCCGCGCTGCGGACCTGCGTCACCCATCATTTCCCGCGCTCTCGAGCCAGGCTCGGGCGCCGGGATCACGTGCCGCCGTTGACCTTGTAAGGAGCGGCGGCGCCGAATACGAGGAGTCATTGTCATGAGCAGCAAGAACAAGGTGATCCAGGCGCTCGAAGCCGAGCAGATGAGCAAGCAGGTGCCGGAATTCGCTCCGGGCGACACCGTCGTCGTGCAGGTCAAGGTCAAGGAAGGCAACCGTGAGCGTCTCCAGGCTTTCGAAGGCGTGGTGATTGGCAAGCGTAACCGCGGCCTGAACTCCGCTTTCACCGTGCGCAAGATTTCCCACGGCGTCGGCGTCGAGCGTACCTTCCAGACCTACAGCCCACTGGTCGACTCCATCGAGGTCAAGCGTCGCGGCGACGTACGCCAGGCCAAGCTGTACTACCTGCGCGAGCGCAGTGGCAAGTCGGCGCGTATCAAGGAAAAGCTGTCATAACGAAATACTGCGCGGGCGAATCGCTGTGTTGCCCGGATGCTCGCAATCCTCACGTATTGTCATACGCTCCGGTTGCTGTGCTCCGTGCGCCTTGCGCTTCATCCCGCTCGTAGTTTCGTTGTTAAGGCTAAAGCCCTGCCACCGCTCACGCGGGGCGGGGCTTCGTCGTATTCGGGCATGACATGACACACGACAACCGGTCCCTTGTCCTGATCGAGACCTTTCTCGACGCCCTATGGCTCGAGCGTGGGGCGAGCGAGCACACCCTTGTGGCCTATCGACGCGACCTTGAAGCCTGGGCGGCCCGGCTGGTGGAGGCAGGTGGCGACCTGCTCACGCCGGATGAGACGCTGCTGCCGGCCTGGCTCGATGAGCGGCGCTGCGCCGGCTACCAACTGCGCAGCAACGCCCGACTGCTCTCCAGTCTGCGTGGCTTCTACCGCTGGGCGCTGGCCGAGGGGCGTATTGGGCGCGACCCGCTGGCCGAAGTGCGCCTGCCGCGGGTGCGCCCCAACCTGCCGGATACCCTGGAAGAGGACGAGGTGGCGCGTCTGCTGGCCGCGCCGGACCTCAGCACCGACCTCGGCCTGCGCGATCGTGCCATGCTCGAGGTACTCTACGGCTGCGGCCTGCGAGTCTCGGAGCTGGTCGGGCTTAGCGTCGATGCTGTCAACTTGCGCCAGGGCGTGGTGCGAGTCAGGGGCAAGGGCGAGAAGGATCGACTGGTCCCGCTGGGGGAAGAGGCCGTACACTGGCTGACACGCTACATGCGCAGCGCCCGTGGCGCGTTGATGAGCGACGCGACACGGCCGGCCCTGTTTCCCGGGCGCGGCGACAATGCCATGACCCGTCAGACTTTTTGGCACCGAATCAAGGCGCACGCACGTACGGCCGGTATCACCCGACCATTGTCACCGCATACGTTGCGGCATGCTTTCGCCACACACCTTTTGAATCATGGTGCCAACCTGCGTGTCGTACAGTTGCTGCTCGGTCACAGCGACCTGTCGACCACCCAGATCTATACCCATGTTGCGCAGGCGCGACTCGAAGCCCTGCATGCCGAACATCATCCTCGAGGCTGACACATGACTGCGTTATCCGATCGTATCGCCAGCACCTTGTTTGCGCTGACCCTGCCTGTCACAGCGCTGTTGCTGCCCAATGTCGCCCAGGCCGACGCGGCCGAGCGGCTGGCTGAGCGTCTGAAGGTGAACGGCCAGCCGATGCCCGTGGCCAGCGTTCACGAGACACCGCTGCCTGGCTTCTACCAGGTGCGCCTGGAAACCGGCGAGGCTTTTTACAGTGACGCCGAAGGTAAATACTTTCTGGTGGGCGATCTCTACGAGAATGGCAACGATGGACTCACCAACCTAACCGAGCAGGCGCGCAACGTCGAGCGTACCGAACAGCTTGCCCAGGTGCCGGAGAGTGAGCGCGTGGTCTTCCGTGGCACCGGTGACAGCCGGGCCGAAATCGTCGTATTCACCGATACCACCTGTCCTTACTGCCGCCAATTCCACGAGGAGGTGTCGGCGCTCAACGAGAGAGGGATCGAGGTACACTATCTGGCGTTTCCCCGGGCCGGCATGAACTCCCAGGGGGCGCGTATCCTCGAACAGATCTGGTGCGCCGACAATCGCAGCGAGGCAATGAACGCAGGCAAGCGGCAGGAGACGCTGTCGGGCAGCAGCGACTGCGACAATCCAGTCGAGGATCAGTATCATCTGGGCATGGCCGTCGGCGTACAGGGGACGCCGGCCATCGTACTGCCCGATGGTCGGCTGGTGCCGGGCTACGTGCCCGCCGAGCGCCTGGTCGACATGCTCGGCCTGGCAGAGTAACCGGCCAAGCGACAGGACGAGCAACAGGCAGAGTCACAAGCGGCGGCAGCTCAAGCACTGCCGGACGCAATCAGAACGCTGGACATTGACATCATCAGGGGAGCAGGACATTGAAACCGGTGAGAGTGGGAATCTGTGGTCTGGGTACCGTCGGCGGCGGTACCTTCAACGTACTGACGCGCAATGCCGACGAAATTGCGCGGCGGGCCGGCCGCCCTATCGTGATCGAGCAGGTGGCGCTGCGCAGCTCCAACCCGGAGTGCGATCTCACCGGTATCAAGACCACCAACGACGTGTTCGAGGTGGCCCACAACCCTGATGTCGACGTTCTGGTCGAGCTGGTCGGTGGCTATGACCTGGCCCGCGAGCTGGTGCTCACCGCCATCGCCAACGGCAAGCACGTGGTCACCGCCAACAAGGCGCTGATTGCCGTGCACGGCAACGAGATCTTCCAGGCGGCCCACGAACAGGGCGTGATCGTGGCTTTCGAAGCCGCCGTTGCCGGTGGCATCCCGGTGATCAAGTCGCTGCGCGAGGGCCTTGGCGCCAACCGCATCGAGTGGGTGGCCGGCATCATCAATGGCACCGGCAACTACATCCTTACCCACATGCGCAGCGAAGGCCGCGCCTTCGAGGACGTGCTCGCTGAAGCCCAGGCGCTGGGCTACGCCGAAGCCGACCCCACTTTCGATGTCGAAGGCATCGATGCCGCCCACAAGCTGACCATCCTGGCCTCCATCGCCTACGGCGTGCCGCTGCAGTTCGAGAAGGCCTACACCGAGGGCATTTCCCGGGTCACCGCCGAGGACGTCGAGCAGGCCGACAACTTGGGTTACACCATCAAGCACCTGGGCATCTCCAAGCGCACCGATGCGGGGCTCGAGTTGCGCGTGCATCCGACCCTGATCCCCAAGGAGCGACTGCTGGCCAATGTGCACGGCGTCAAGAACGCCATCGCCATCATGGGCGACGCCGTGGGGCCGACGCTCTACTACGGCGCCGGTGCCGGCTCGGAGCCCACCGCCTCGGCGGTGGTAGCCGACCTGCTCGACGTCGCCCGCGACATCGCCACCGACCACCATTACCGCGTGCCTTACCTGGCCTTCAGTGGCATCGGCGAGGACGATGGCGGCCTGCCGATTCTGCCCATGGAGGACATCGTCACCGCTTATTACCTGAGGCTGTTGGCGGTGGATCGTCCCGGTGTGCTGGCGCGGGTTGCGACCATTCTCTCCGAGCAGGGCATCTCCATCGAGGCACTGGTGCAGAAAGAGGCCACCGAGGGCGAATTGGTACCGATCATCCTGCTGACCCACAGCTGCCGCGAAAAGCACATGAACGAAGCGATCCGCCAGATCGAGTCGATGGCCGACATCGCGGGCCCCGTCACTCGTATTCGCGTTGAAAGCCTCGACGAGCAGGAATAAACCATGCGCTACATCAGTACTCGTGGGCAGGCGCCTACGCTTTCTTTCGAAGAAGTCGTGCTGACCGGCATGGCCAGCGACGGCGGACTCTACGTACCGGAGACCATCCCGCAGCTCTCTCGTGAAGAGCTCGCCGGCATGGCCGGGCTCTCCTACGCCGAGATCGCCTTCCGTGTGATGAAGCCCTACGTCAACGGAGAAATCGACGACGAGACCTTCCGCGGTATCGTGCGCGAGGCCTACGCCACCTTCAGCCACGACGCCGTGGTGCCGCTCAACCAGCTCAACGCCAACCACTTCCTGCTCGAGCTGTTCCATGGCCCCACGCTGGCGTTCAAAGACGTCGCCCTGCAGTTGCTGGGCCGCATCCTCGATCACTTCCTGGCCAAGCGCGGCGAGCGCGCGGTGATCATGGGGGCGACCTCGGGCGACACCGGCTCGGCGGCGATCGAAGGCTGCCGCCACTGCGACAACCTCGACATCTTCATCCTCCACCCGCACAACCGGGTCTCCGAGGTACAGCGTCGCCAGATGACTTCGGTGCTGGCCGACAACGTGTTCAACATCGCCATCGAAGGCAACTTCGACGAGGCCCAGGCCATGGTCAAGGCGAGTTTTGCCGACCAGGCTTTCCTGAATGGCACGCGCCTGGTGGCGGTGAACTCGATCAATTGGGCGCGCATCATGGCCCAGATCGTCTACTACGTGGCTGCCGGCGTGGCGTTGGGCGCGCCGCACCGTCAGGTCAGCTTCTGCGTGCCCTCGGCCAACTTCGGCAACGTGTTCGCCGGCTACATGGCCTATCGCATGGGGCTGCCGGTCAAGCAGTTCATCATCGCCACCAACGCCAACGACATCCTGCACCGCACCATTGCCGACAACGACTTCTCCAAGCAGGAGCTCAAGGCGACCCTGGCGCCCTCCATGGATATCGTGGTGTCGTCCAACTTCGAGCGGCTACTGTTCGAGGCCCACGAGCGTGACGGCGAAGCCGTGGCCGCGCTGCTCGAGCGCTTCCAGAACGAGCCCACGGCGCTGGCGGACGCCCCCCTGGCCCGGCTGCGTGAGCTGTTCTCGAGCCATAGCGTCGATGATGCCACCATCCTCGAGGTGATCCGCGAGGCGCACCACCGTACCAAGGAAGTGCTCGACCCGCACACCGCTACCGGCTACCGTGCCGCCGAGCGTGTCCGGGCCGATGCCGAGACGCCGATGATCACCCTGGCCACGGCCCACCCGGCCAAGTTCGCCGAGGCGGTGGTCAAGGCGGGCTTCCCCGGTGTGCCGCTGCCGCCGCACATGGACGACTTGCTCGAGCGCGAGGAGCGCTATGCCGTGCTGCCGGCGGAGCTGGCGAAGGTGCAGGCGTTCGTGGCCGAGAACCGGCGGTAGGGTCAGCAAGGCACCTCGCCAAGGTAGCGAGGGCATAGGGGACAGGTCGAAGAGGAGGTCTTTTGCCATGGATGGCAAAAGTAGCGCCCAGGGATGGGTTTACAGCGCCTCCTCGTAGACCTGTCGCCGGCTAGCCCGAGCGGTGGTCAATGGCGGCGAAGATAGGCCCTGCGCCCCTCGCAGCGGGGACAGCCCGAGAGACCGCGCCGCGATGCCCATGAGTCGGCCGCAAAACCCGTCATGAAACAGGAGCCACGCTTGGACGTGACCGCGCCGCCCGACCTGCACGCCCGACTCAAGACACGGCTGCTGCTGCGCCCACGCAACGAGGTACTCTATGCTCGTGCCCGCGCCGAGGGGCTGACCGAGCTGCAGGCCCGGGTGCTGGCCGGTCGCCTGGCCGACTACGAGGGCGAGTTGGCACCGCTGACCCAGCCCAGCCTGCGCTACCTCGAACACCCGGAGCGCCTGGCCGACGGTCGTCGTGCCGCCGAGCGCATCGCTACCGCCGTGACCGAGGGCGAGCACATCGGTATCCTCACCGACTATGACGTCGATGGCATTACCTCTCACGTAGTGATCCGGCGCACCCTGGTGGAAGTCTTCGGCGTGCCGGAGTCGCGCCTGCATAGCCTGATTGGGCATCGCATCCACGACGGCTATGGCATCAGCCTGCCGCTGGTGGAGCGCACGCTAGGTCTCTCGCCGCGGCCGAGCCTGGTGATCACCGCCGACTGCGGCAGCTCCGACGAGCCGCGTATCGCCCGGCTCAAGGCGGCGGGCATCGACGTGGTAGTGAGCGATCACCATGCTTTGCCGATCGAAGGGCCTCCGCCCTCGGCCCATGCCGTGGTGAACCCGACACGCAGCGACTGCCAGTATCCTGACCGTACCATTGCCGGCTGCATGGTCGCCTGGCTGGTCATGTCGCTCACGCGCAGTGTGTTGATCGAGTGGGGTGTGCTGCCCGATGCGACACCCAAGCTCTCTGCCTGGCTCTCCTACGTGGCGCTGGGCACCGTGGCCGACTGTGTCTCTCTGGGTGCTAGCCCGGCCAATCGCGCCGTGGTCAGCCACGGGCTGGCACTGATCAACCGCATGGAGGCCGCCTGCTGGCGTGCCATGGCAACGCGCCTGGGCGAGGACAGCGTACCGTTCTCCGCCGAGACGCTGGCCTTCCAGATGGGGCCGCGCATCAACGCCCGTTCTCGTCTTGACGACCCCTACGCGGCATTGCACTTCATGCTGGCGGGGGACGACGCCACCGCGATACGCCATTTGCAGACGCTGGACGAGGATAATCAGTCACGCAAGGCGATCGAGGCGGAGATGGTCGAGGAGGCGCGCGCCCTGGCCTTGCCCCAGCTCGAGGCCGACCTGCCTGCCTTGGTGGTCTACCTCGAAAGCGGCCATCCCGGCGTGCAGGGCATCGTCGCCTCGCGCCTGGTGCAGGCTTTTGGACGTCCTGCGCTGGTGCTGACACCGGCTGCGGCGCCCAACATGCTCACCGGCTCGGGGCGCTCCATCGAAGCGCTGCACCTGCGCGACGTTCTGCAGCGCGTCCATGAGCTGGCGCCCGAGGCACTGCCGCGCTTTGGCGGGCATCGCGGTGCGGCCGGGGTCGGCGTGCCGATGGAGCGGCTCAAGGCTTTCCGCTCCGCTTTCCTGCAAGCGGTGGAGGAGCAACTGGGCGGTCTCGAGCTGTTTCCCCATGTGTTCACCGACGGGACGCTGGCTTCCGGGCAGTTCCAACTGGCTACGCTGCTCGAGCTGGAGGCGCTGGGTCCCTACGGGAGGGAATTCGATGCGCCGCTGTTCGAAGGGGAGTTCCTGGTGGAGTCGCTGCGTTCGGTGGGGGCCGACGGCACTCATCTGTCGATGACGCTGTCGGCCGGTGCGACGAGCCTCAAGGCGATCTGGTTTCGTGCACTGACGCCGGGAGAACTGCCGGCCTTTGGCTTGGGTGACAGGCTGCGCTGCGCCTATCGGCTCAGTCGCAACCGCTGGCGGGGGCAGGAGTCGCTGCAGCTCATGATCGAACATGCCGAGCCGCTGGTAGCGAAGCACCGCGCAACCTAAGCGAGATCAATGATTTCCCTGGCTCGACCCGCTAGAATCCGGGCCGTTCGGGACTCGTCCCGCCATCCCAAGGAATCGTGAATGGATCCACAAGATCTTCCCACCGATCCTCATCGCCCCTACGAGGACGTGATGGCGATGCTGGTGGGCACGCTGTTCGTCGCCCTAGGCGTCACCTTCTATACCCAGGCGCTATTGCTCACCGGCAGTACCGCCGGCATGGCTTTCCTATTGCAATATGCCAGCGGCTGGCGCTTCGGGGTGTGGTTCTTCCTGATCAACCTGCCATTTTACTACCTGGCCGTTAAGCGCATGGGCTGGTCGTTCACCCTGCGTACCTTCGTTGCCATCGCCCTGGTATCGCTGTTCTCCGAGCTGACCGGCAAATGGATCAGCTTCGATACATTGACCCCGCTCTATGCCTCGCTGATGGGCGGCAGCCTGATCGGCATCGGCATGCTGGTGCTGTTTCGTCACCGCACCAGTCTCGGGGGCATCAATATCCTCGCACTCTATCTGCAGGGTCGCTATGGCCTGCGTGCCGGCTACGTGCAGCTCGGCATCGACGGACTGATCATGCTCGCCGCCTTTCTCGTGCTGCCGCCGGAGCGGGTGGGGCTCTCGGTGCTCGGCGCCGTGGCGCTCAATTTGATCATTGCCCTCAATCACAAGCCCGGCCGCTATATGGGTGTGAGCTAGGGAAACACTGCACAAATGCCTGCGCGAGCGAATCACTGCGTTGCGCGGTGCTGGTGCGCCAGCCCGGTCGGAATCCTCACATATACCCCATATGCTCCGGTTCCTGTGCTCCGTGCGCCTTGCGCTTCATCTCGCTCGTCGATTTGTTCAGCGTTTCCCTGAAAAGTGGCTGTGCTCGCCGACTTTTCGGTGGGCATGGCTCTTGTCAGTAGTTGGGCCAGACGCCCGGCGTGGCCAGCTCGATGAGGTGGCCGTCGGGGTCGCGGAAGTAGAGGCTTTCACCGCCGCGGGGCCAATGAGTGCGCCCTTCGATGGCCACGCCGTGGTCGCTGAGCTGTCGCTCCCAGGCGGTCAGCTCGCGTGCGTCGATGGCGAAGGCGAGGTGTACCCGCCCCTTGCCATCGTGGGGCGGGATGGTACCCATGTCGTTGGGCAGCACTACGGTTTCCAGCGTCTCGCCCTGGTGGAACAACAACAGTACCGTATTGGCGCCGGCATCGTAGGCGGTGAAGCGGTGGTCGGCATTGAAGGGCTCGAGCCCCATCACACCTTCGAAAAAGACCCGCGCCCGATCCATGTCGTCAACGTAGAGCGCGGTCTCGAGAACGCCGTTGAGCCTGGGCATGGCTGTCTCTCTTTCTGCCATATGTCTTCAGCTTAGCAGGTACTTTTATCCTGCCTGTTGGGCATGGTTCAGCGGCGCCACCAGAACCACCAGGCGATGGCTAGGATCAGAACCATGCCGACGAGATTGACGAACCAGCTCATGACAGGGCCTCCTGGGATTCAGCCGGCGCCGCATGGCGCTCGGCGTGGATATCGCCGCGGGTCTTGAGTAGCCGCAGCCGGTTGGCATTGCTGACCACCGTGATCGAGGAGAGCGACATGGCGGCACCGGCGATCATCGGCGAGAGCAGCATACCGGTGAAGGGGTAGAGCACCCCGGCGGCAATGGGGATGCATAGCACGTTATAGCCGAACGCACCCACCAGATTCTGCTTGATGTTGCGTAGCGTCATGCGGCTGATCTCGATGGCATCGGCAATGCCGTGCAAGGAGCTGCGCATCAGCGTGATACCGGCGCTCTCGATGGCTACGTCGGTGCCCTGGCCGATGGCGAAGCCGACATTGGCGCGAGCCAGAGCCGGTGCATCGTTGATGCCGTCGCCCACCATGCCGACCACCTCGCCGGCCTGCTGCAGGCGCTCGATCTCAGCGTGCTTGTCCTCGGGCAGGAGTTCCGTGCGGAAGTCGTCGATGCCTACTTCGCGTGCGATGGCCGCCGCGGTGTGCTCGTTGTCGCCGGTGAGCATCACCACCCTGAGCCCGTCGGCCTGCAAACGCTGGATCGCCTCGAGGGTGTCGGCACGCAGCGGATCGCTGATGCCGAATAGAGCGGCCAGCCGTCCGTTAACGGCGAGGTGAACGACGGTGCGGGCGTTTCTCTCGAGCCCGGCAGCGAGCTCAGCACCCTCGGAAAGATCGACTCCGGCTTCCTTCAACAACCGGGCGTTACCCAACAGGAGCGCCTCGCCGTTCGGTCCCGTGGCCTTGACGCCACCGCCAGTGACGCTGTCGAAGTCGTGAACTTCCACCGCCCCGGTGCCGGTCAGCCCGCTTTCCTGGGAGTAAGCCAGCAGGGCGGCTGCCAGCGGATGCTCCGAACCGCGCTCCAGCGCCGTTACCAGCCCGAGAAGCATCGCTTCGTCGTCGGCGAGGAAGTGTACATCGGTGACGCGTGGCTTGCCCTCGGTCAGGGTGCCGGTCTTGTCGACCACCAGGGTGGTAAGGCGGCTTGCCGTTTGCAGTGCCTCGCCGCTTCTCACCAGCACACCATGTTCGGCGGCCTTGCCTACGCCGATCATGGTCGAGATGGGAGTGGCCAGCCCCAAGGCGCAGGGACAGGCAATGATCAGCACCGTGGTAGCGGTTACCAGCATGTGGATCAGCCGAGGCTCAGCACCGAAGTTGTACCAGGACAGTGCCGTGATCACCGCAATGATCATGACCGCAGGCACAAAGATGCTCGATACCTTGTCGGCCAGTTCGCCGATGGGGGGGCGTGAGTTCTGCGCCAGCGCCACTTGCTCGGTGATCTGGCCCAGACGAGTATCGGCACCGACGCGTGTCGCGCGATAAACGAGGCCGCCTCGGCCGTTCACGGTGCCTGCGTTGACTTCGTCGCCTTCACCCTTGGCAGCCGGAAGCGGCTCGCCGGTGAGCATCGATTCGTCGATATGGCTGACGCCACTGAGTACCACGCCATCCACCGGCAAGCGCTCGCCGGGGCGCACGCGAATATGATCGCCTTCACGTACTTCATCGATGGGCAACTCCTGCTCGTCGCTTCCCCGTATCACTCGTGCCGTGCGGCTCTGCAGGTCGAGCAGGCGTTTGAGTGCTTCGCTGGTGCGGCCCCGGGCGCGAAGCTCCAGGGCGTTACCCAGCAGCACCAGGCCGATGACCATCGCCGAGGCCTCGAAGTAGATGCCATGGGCCACCGCCGGCAGCCAAGGGGCGAAGGCCACCACTCCCATGGAGTAGAGCCAGGCGGTGCCGGTGCCCATGGCGATCAGGGTGTCCATGTTGGCCTGATGGTGCTTGAAATTCTTCCAGGCATTGGCGAAGAAGTGCCGGCCCGGACCCACCAGTACCGCCAGCGTCAGCAGCCCGATCGCCAGCCAGTAGAGCCGCCCCCAGCCGACCGGGTGCGGGTGATAGACGAACATGCTGGCCATCAGCGGCATGGCCAGCGCCAGCGACCAGAAGCTGCCATGCAAGCGGCGACGGTAGGTCTCGGTATCCTTGGCGGCACGGGCTTCCTCGGCCTGGCGCAGGTCTACGATGGGCTCGGCGCCGTAGCCGACGGCTTCCACCGCCTTCACTAGAGTTTCGGCATCGACTTGGCCATGTACTTGGGCCACCCGCGTGCCGAAGTTGACCGATGTCGTGGCCACGCCCGGCGTGTGTGCAAGCACCTGCTCCACGCTCCTGACGCAGCTGGCGCAGGTCATGCCCGAGATCGACAGGCGATGGGTGACTCCACCCTCGGCGCCGGAAGGCGGCTCGGTGGCACCTTGCTCAAGCGTAGTTTCAGCGAGTCCTGTCGCGTCGTTGTCTGACTCGGCCTCGACAGCCTCGGCCGGTCCAGTTGGATAGCCGGCCTGTGCCAGTAGACGATCGAGGGTATCGTCGTCCAGCCGGGAATACACGACCAGACGCTTTTCGGCGGGAGAGCCGGTGACCTCGGCCTCGGGATCCTGCGCCTGGATCGCCTCACGCATGCACTTGACGCAGCCTTGGCAGCTCATTCCCGGCACGTTGCGTACAATATGGAGCATACTCATTTCGTCTCCTCGGGAAAGCTTTCGATCAGCCGGCATAGGCTGTGGCCGTCGGGAGTCCCGTCGGGCATCTCGGCCCAGGCGTCGAGGGCCTGTTCCATTCGGGATGCCAGGGCCTCGAGTTCGCGGATGCGAGCGCGAATCTGGGGCAACCGGCTGGCCAGCAGATCGCGCACCATGGGACAGGGCGAGTCGCCTTGATCGGCATGGGCCAAAATGTCGCCGATCTCGGCCACGCTGAAACCTAGCGTGCGTGCGCGCTGAATGAAGCGCAGTCGCTCGAGGTCGGCCTGATCGTATAGCTGATAGCCATTGTCAGGGTTTCGCTCGGGGTGGAGCAGCCCCTCCCGGGTGTAGTGGCGTACCGTCTCGGCAGTGACGCCGGCATGACGGGCCAGTTCGCTGACCTTCATGGGAAAATCTCCCAACTGTTTGACACCATGCATGGCAGTGTAAAACCTTTGGGTTACACAAAGGTCAAGCGGATGATTGGGCGCAATTGAATGCGCCTGGCGCGCCATGTCTATGGAAAAGTTCAACGGCTTCTGCCAAAACACAACTAAAGTATTAGCATTTATTGCATTAAAACGAACGTTTGGCCTTGATCCGAATGAGTGTTTGGCGAAAACTGGTCGGGTAGGGCACCGCCCCGGAGCGAGGGCGGAACGTACAACCAGCTCCAGCCCATCTGGAAGAGGACGCCGAGTCATGCAGAACAAGTTCAACAAGATTACCTTGGCCGTGGCCATCGCTGCCGCCGCCTTCGCTAGCCAGGCCAACGCTGGCGGTTACCAGATCAACGAGCAGAGCGTCAGTGGCCAGGGTTATGGCCACGCCGGGCGGAGCTCCAACGTCAACGATGCCACCATCGTATTCGGCAACCCGGCGGGTATGTCGTTCCTCGACCGGGCGCAGGTGACAGCGGGCGGGACGTACCTGAACGTTAATTCCGATATTGAGTCGAGAGGCTCGTCCCTTGGGCCGTATCCGGTCGATGGAAGCACCGAGGGAGATATGGTGCCGGGTACCTTCGTACCCTTTGCCTTCTATGCGCACCCGATCAATGAGCGTCTTGCCTTTGGCTTCGGTGTCTATGCCCCCTTCGGCGCAAAGACCGAGTACGAAAGCAGCTTCGATGGACGCTACATGGGTAACTACACCGAGGTAACGGTGATGAGCGCCCAGCCGACGCTGTCGTTCAAGTTTAATGAACAGTGGTCTGTTGGGGCCGGTATTACTTATAACCGCGTTGATGGTGAGCTAGCGTCAAAGGTTCCTGTTAGCACATTGGGCGGCCTTATGCAGGGGGCTAATGTGCCACCGTCGGTAGAGGGAGACGGCGAGGTCCGTGTGGAGGGTGATGACGAGGCCTGGGGCTACAACATCGGTATCATCTATCGCCCGATTCCCGAGACCACGCTGGGCCTGACCTATCGCTCCAAGGTGGACTATACCCTGGAGGGCACCTCACGCTCATCCGGGGGCGCCGAGGCGGTTCGTCAGAACCAGGATGCCAAGCTGGACCTGACGACCCCCGAAACGGTCAACTTCTCCATTACTCAGCAGATGACCGACCGCCTGAAGCTGATGGCCGGTGCTTCCTGGGCGCGCTGGAGCCGCTTTGATCGGATTCTGGTCGAGGGTTCAATTGATAGTGAGATCATCAACGAGCAGCAGAACTACTCCAATGCCTGGGCGTTTTCCACAGGTGGTGAGTATCAGCTGACCCCCCAGTTGGCGCTGCGTGCGGGTGTGACCATCGACAAGACACCCACCAACGACCTGACCCGCAGTGTGCGGATTCCGTCTGACGATCGTCGTATCTTCTCCATCGGTGCCGGCTGGACGCCTATTGACAATCTGACCCTGGACTTTGCCTATTCCTATCTCACCGAGCGTGGCACACAGGTCAATCAGTCGCGTGATGTTGGCCCGCTGCCGGCCTCATACTCCGCCGACTACAAGAACGAAGCCCACGGCTTCGGTGCCCAGCTGACCTATCGCTTCTGATCGGCAATCATACGTTTGGTACAGACCAAGCGTTCGTTCCAAGCCCGGCATATGCCGGGCTTGGTGCTTTTCCGTCCTGCTGGGCAGGCATCTCGAGATAGGCGCCCCCTCTCTTCGGCAAGGGTGCGTCCCATCGCCGAGTTGGCTACAATAGTCGCCTTTTCGGCGCTGCCGGGGCGAGTCCATGGCCTGCCCCGGCAGCCGTCCTCCATGCGAATCAGGCGAGCGAGCCCATGCTGGAAACCAACCCCATTCACAACCTCATCAAGGACCTGGCCGAACGGACAGACGTCCTGAGGGGGTATCTTTGACTATGCCGAACGCAAGGATCGGCTAGAGGAAGTCTCCCGCGAGCTGGAAGACCCGAACGTCTGGAACGACCCCGAGTACGCCCAGAAGCTGGGTAAGGAACGTGCCTCCCTCGAGGCCATCGTCGAGACCATCGACGAACTCGACCAGGGTCTGGCGGACAGCCGCGACCTGCTCGAGCTGGCCGAGATGGAAGAGGACGAGGACACCGTCGCCGAGGTGAAGAAGGAACTCGATGGGCTCCAGGAGAGCCTGGCAAAGCTCGAGTTCCGGCGCATGTTCTCGGGCGAGATGGACGCCAACAACGCCTATCTCGACATCCAGGCCGGTTCCGGCGGCACCGAGGCCCAGGACTGGGCCAACATGCTGTTGCGCATGTACCTGCGCTGGTGTGAGCACCACGGCTTCAAGACCGAGATCACCGAGCTTTCCGCCGGTGAAGTGGCGGGTATCAAGTCGGCCACGATTCACGTGCAGGGCGACCACGCCTTCGGCTGGCTGCGGACCGAGACCGGCGTGCACCGCCTGGTGCGCAAGAGCCCGTTCGACTCCGGCGGCCGTCGCCATACGTCATTCGCCTCGGTATTCCTGTCGCCGGAGATCGACGACAGCTTCGAGGTCGATATCAACCCGGCGGATCTGCGCGTCGATACCTACCGCTCCAGCGGCGCGGGCGGTCAGCACGTCAACACCACCGATTCCGCAGTGCGTATCACCCACGAGCCCACCGGCATTGTGGTAGCCTGTCAGAGCCAGCGCAGCCAGCACGCCAACCGCGACTTCGCCATGAAGCAGCTCAAGGCGAAACTGTGGGAACACGAGATGGAGAAGCGCAATGCCGCCAAGCAGGAGGCGGAAGACTCCAAGGCCGATATCGGCTGGGGTAGCCAGATCCGCTCCTATGTGCTCGACGACCAGCGCATCAAGGACCTGCGGACCGGCGTGCAGACCAGCAACTGCGACCGGGTGCTGGACGGCGATCTGGACGCCTTCATCGAAGCCAGCTTGAAGCAAGGTTTGTAGCCTCGGGCCACGAGCCGCGAGCGGTAGCCAATCCGCTTGCGCTCGTGGCTCGTGGCTCGCCGCCCGTAGCGAATTCTTAACAGGTAACGACATGGCCAACCAGAGCTCTTCCCCGGAAAGCCCCCAGACCGACGAGAACCGCTTGATTGCCGAGCGTCGGGTCAAACTGGCGGCGCGCCGCGAGCGTGCCGATGCCACCGGCGGCAGCGCCTTTCCCAACGATTTTCGCCGCGACAGCCTGGCGGCTGACCTCGTGGCCGAGCTGGGTGAGAAGGACAAGGGCGAGCTGGAGTCGCTGAATCGTCCTGCGGCAGTGGCCGGGCGCATCATGCGCAAGCGTGGCCCGTTCCTGGTGATTCAGGACCCCTCCGGTACGATCCAGCTCTACGTCGACAAGAAGGGGCTGGCGGAGGACGTGCTCGAGGACATCAAGGGCTGGGACATCGGCGACATCGTGGCCACCCGCGGCCCGGTGCACAAGTCGGGCAAGGGTGACCTCTACGTGATGATGGAGGAAGCCAGGCTGCTGACCAAAAGCCTGCGCCCGTTGCCGGACAAGTTCCACGGCTTGACCGATATGGAGGCGCGCTACCGCCAGCGCTACGTCGACCTGATCATGAACCCCGACTCGCGCCGGGTATTCGAGACCCGCGCAGGGGTGATCAGCGCCATGCGCCGCTTCTTCGAGGAGCGCGGCTTCATGGAGGTCGAGACCCCCATGCTGCAGCCGATCCCTGGTGGCGCCACCGCGCGGCCCTTCATCACCCACCACAATGCGCTGGACATCGACATGTACCTGCGCATTGCGCCGGAGCTCTACCTCAAGCGCCTGGTAGTGGGTGGCTTCGAGAAGGTCTTCGAGATCAACCGCAACTTCCGTAACGAAGGCCTGTCGACCCGGCACAACCCCGAGTTCACCATGGTCGAGTTCTACCAGGCCCATGCCAACCACCATGACCTGATGGATCTCACAGAGGAGATGCTGCGCACCGTCGCGCTCAAGGTGCTGGGTACCACCACGGTGGTCAACACCGTGCGCAGCGCCGAGGGTGAAGTGCTCGAGACCTATGAGTACGACTTCGGCAAGCCGCTCAAGCGCATCAGCGTGTTCGACTCGATCCTCGAGTTCAACCCGGACATTCACGCCGAGGCGTTGGCCGACGAGACCGCCGCGCGGCAGATCGCCGAGCGCCTGGACATCGACGTCAAGGATGGTTGGGGCCTGGGCAAGATCCAGATCGAGATCTTCGAGAAGACCGTCGAGCACCGCCTGAAGGACCCGACCTTCATCACCGATTATCCCACCGAGGTGAGCCCGCTGGCGCGGCGCAAGGACAGCGACCCGTTCGTCACCGAGCGCTTCGAATTCTTCGTCGGTGGGCGCGAGATCGCCAACGGCTTCTCGGAACTCAACGACGCCGAGGACCAGGCCGAGCGCTTCCGCGCCCAGGCGGCGGAGAAGGAGGCCGGTGACCTCGAGGCGATGTACTACGATGCCGACTACGTGCGCGCGCTGGAGTACGGCATGCCGCCCACCGCCGGTGAGGGCATCGGCATCGATCGCCTGGTGATGCTGTTCACCGACAGCGCCTCGATACGGGATGTGTTGCTGTTCCCGGCCATGCGCCCCGAAGTGGAGTGAAGGGGCTGCGCTTCGACCCGGCAAGCCGCTGAAGCGACGGGGGACATGCCTTCGAGGAGGCGCACCGAGCCCATCCCTGGGAGCTACCGGCGCCATCCATGGCGCCGGACCTCCTCTCCGGCATTCGCCTGTCGCGTTACTTCTTATGACGGATCAAGCCCGGACTTCGTCTACCGGCCGGCGGAAGTATTGGTAAGCGGCGGCGGTAGCGCCCATAATGATCTCCGTTTCGACGTCGAGGAGACCGTGATGAAACTGCTCAACCGCTCCGCCCTGAGCGTCAGGCCTACCCGGCACTTCGTGGACTGGATAAATGCCCTGGAACCCACCATGGGGGAGGACGACCTCACCCTGGCCGACGTCGAACGCGAAAGCACCGTCTACCTGATTCCCGAGATGGACACCCCGGAGGCGCTGGAAGCCTTCGTGCGCGAACGCTACCTCGAGATCCTCGAGACCGAGCTGCGCGCCTGGGAAGAAGACGAGCGCCAGTGGCCCGAGGCCTTGGACTGGGCGCTGTTCCAGCGCTTCCTGCAGGTCGAGCACAGTTACCTGGCGATCGATCTGGACGACGAAACGGCGCTGGAAATCTCCGAGGTCGATGATTCGCTGCTGCTCGATACCGATCAGGACTGACGCCGGTCGTTCGGTGTCGTGTCCATGCCTATGGCCACCTCTCGTCCAAGCCTCAATGTCCCGTAGTACGGGAACGCCTTTCTTTACGGATGGCCTACATGACCGACTTTCATCCCACCGACTGCTCAAAAGCGCCGCTGGAAATCGATGGACAGCTCTGGTTCAAGCGTGATGGAAAGGCTTATCTGGGAGGAAAGCGTATCGAACTGCTGGAACAGATCGAGGTCACCGGGTCGATCAACCGGGCCGCCAAGGCCGTTCAACTGAGCTACAAAGGCGCCTGGAATGCCATCGAGGCGATGAACAACCTGTCGGAACGACCTCTGGTCGTCAGGGAAACCGGAGGCCGGCACGGTGGCGGCACCCGGCTGACTGAGTTCGGGCGCCAGATGGTATACACGTGGCGGCGTATGCAGGCGGAGTATGAGCGCTTTCTTGGCGAAATCGCCCGGGGCACGCCCAATTTCGATGAAATCGATCACTTGCTGAGGGCCATCGCAATGAAAACCAGTGCTCGCAATCAGCTACGGGGAGAGGTCATCGCTATCGACAAAGGAGCCGTCAACAGCAACGTAACGCTGGATCTGGACGAGGGGCTGAAGGTCGTTGCCAACATCACCAACGACAGCGTCGATGAGCTGCAGCTAGCGCCGGGCAGGACGGCTATCGCCCTGATCAAGGCCAGCTTCGTGCTGCTGTCTCCCGGTCCCGTGGCAAGGACAAGCGCGCGCAATCGCCTTTCTGGCACGATCAGCGATATCAAGCCGGGCGCGGTGAACAGCCAGGTCAAGCTCCAGCTTTCTGCCAATCGCACGCTGACCGCGATCGTCACCAACGACAGCGTGGAGGAGTTACAGCTGGCCACGGGGCAGGAGTGCACCGCTCTGATCAAGGCATCCCACATCATCATCGCGGTAGATTGAGAAGCGGTTCCTTAGTTCAAGGCGGCGCCCTTGATCAGGGCATAGAGTGTCTGCCCCGGCTGCAGCTGCAAGTGGGTGGCCGACCGTCGAGAGATCCTCGACAGCATTACCTGCTCGCCCAGCGCCAGCCTCAGCAACAGTTGGCTGGGTACGACCCCGGGTTGACTATCCAACAGTGTGACTCTCAGGCAATTGAGAAAACTGATGCCTTCGGGGGGAAACAGCGCCAATCCCACATCACGCGCCATGATCCTGACCCTGACCTGCTGGCCTCTCGGCGCGGAGTGGCGCGTGACCAGCAGTGGCTGCCCCGCGACCTCGAGCTCCGTCAAACCATCCTCCGCCTCCGGGTTCGTTACTCGGGCATCGAGTACCGTCGACGACGTCTCGGTCCGTACGAAGGGCAGCTCCCTGGCGGTCAACAGCGCCTGCAGGCTGCCCTGGGCAACGACCTTGCCTGCGTCAAGCAGCACCATGTGGTCGGCCAGGCGTATGACCTCCTCCATCGAGTGGCTGACATAGATGATGGGCAGCTCGAGTTCGTCGCGAAGGCGCTCCAGGAACGGCAGTATCTCCTCCTTGCTGGTGGCATCCAATGAGGCCAGCGGCTCGTCCATCAGCAACAAGTGAGGGCTGGTCAATAGCGCCCTTCCGAGGGAGACGCGCTGACGCTGGCCGCCGGAAATCTCATCCGGATAGCGTGCCAGCAGATGCTCGAGCCCCAGCAGTTGGACGACTTCATCCCACTCGATCCTGCGCTGCTGATGTGGGATGCGCTTGAAGCCGTATGCCAGATTCTGCGCCACTCTCAAGTGGGGAAACAGGCTGGCCTCCTGGAACACATAGCCCAGCGGGCGCCGATGGGTGGGTACGCAATGTCGGGAACTCTGCCACTCCTCTCCCTGAAAGCTCAGATGCCCGGGATGGCGTTCCAGGCCCGCGATACAGCGCAACAGCGTGGTCTTGCCCGAACCGGAGCGACCGAACAGGGCGGTCACTCCGGAACTGGGCAGGCTCAATCGCGCCTCCAGGCCAAAGCTGCCGCGGTCGACGTTGAAATCAAGCTGCAGGGTCATGCCTTAATTTCCTTCAAGACTAGCTGTCTTCAAGCCACGCCGACCACCTTGAAGCGCCGGTTGAGGGCGAATACCATCATCAATAGCGTGAAAGAAGACAGCACCAGCACCAGTGACAGGGAGTGAGCGGCGCTGTAGTTCATGGTTTCCACGTAGTTGTAGATGGAAATGGAAGCGACCTGGGTGCGCCCAGGGATATTGCCACCGATCATCAGGATCATGCCGAATTCGCCGAGGCTGTGGGCGAACGACAGTACACCTGCGGTCAGAAAGCCGCGCCGTGACAAAGGCAGGGTCACGCTGAAGAAGCGATCCAGTGGAGATGCCCGCAAGGTGGCGGCCACTTCCAGTACCCGACCACTGGCTCCGGCAAAGGCATTCTGCAACGGCTGCACCACGAACGGCACCGAGAACAGCATGGAGCCGATCACGATGCCGGTGAAGCTGAATGCCAGGTGCCCCACGCCGATGGATTCGAGAAAGCCGCCGACCCAGCCCCTGGGGCCAAGCAGCACCAACAGATAGAAGCCGATGACGGTGGGGGGCATCACCAGGGGCAAGGCGACGAGCGCCTCGATCACCACCTTACCCCTCCAGCGTGTGTGCGCCAGCCACCAGGCCAGGGGGGTGGCGAGCACCAACAGGGCCAGCGTGCTGACAGTCGCGAGCTTCAGGGTGATCCATAGCGCCGTCAGCGCGGCGTCGCTGAGTTCGAACATGCGCTCAGTAATCTTCGTTGCACTTACTCGGGTACGCTGTAGCCCGCCGCCTCGATGACTTCAATGGAGCGTGGGCTCTTGATCCACTCCATGAAGGCCTCGGCCAGCTCCACATCCTGAACGGTATTCAGGATGACGGCCTGCTGTACGATGGGGTCATGATACTCGGCGGGGGGAATCCAGTAGGAGCCGTTGATGTCGCCATCCTCCCCGATGACTTGCGCCAGGGCGACGAAGCCCAGCTCTGCCGCCCCCGATGCCACCTGGCTGTGCGCCTGACCAATGGTCTGACCCTGGACGATACGCTGCTCCTCCGCCAGCTCACTCCATAGCCCCATCTCGGTCAGTACCTGCTGTGCCGCCAGGCCGTAGGGGGCATTCTGCGGATCGGCCACGGACAGGTAACGGTAGCTGCCGGAGGATAGCACCTCGCCCTGATCGTCCACTAGCCCTTCGTCCGCCGACCACAGTACGGGGACGCCGATGGCGTAGGTGAAGCGCGATTCGGCTAGCGCCAGATCCTCTTCGACGAGCCTTTCCGGACGCTGGCTGTCAGCCGAGAAGAAGACGTCGAAAGGCGCACCGTTGACGATCTGGGCATAGAAGGCGCCGGAGGCCCCCGAGCTGATGACGACGTTGGCACCGGTTCGTTCTTCGAACTCGGCGGCCAACTGCTCCATGCTGCCCAGAAAGTTGGCGGCGACGGCAACGCGCAGTTCATCGGCGAGTGCTGAGACGGGTATCGAGCACGCCATCGATAGAAGGACGAGTGTCTTTTTCATGGCGGAATTCCTTGATTGGATGACAGCCAGTTGAACCGCTTGGTGAATTGCCGACCGACCTGATTGCTCTCGCTTCAGAGCGGGAGGGCAGGTGGTCCACGGCCGGAGGATATCAGTAAAGCATTTCGTTATGTAGTACTGTATATAGCGAAATGATGCAGTGCTGATGCTGAATTTCTCTCGGGTGGACGTCAACCTCACCGCGAGGGGAAGAGAGGGAGGACCTCCTTCGGAAGCCAGGGCACGTTGGCCCCGGCGGTGCAGCCTTCGCGAAGCCTCGAGGCTCAGTTGCCGGTGCCCAGGGCCATGCTCGATGCCGTGAAGGTGGCGCTGACAATGCGGCGTCGGCCTTCGCCATAGCCGACGCGCACATCGCCTTCGAGCATTTCGGAGTTCAGTATGCCTGATACAATGCTCCGGGTTAGAGCGGCGTTCGTGGCTGCCGGGCTCATTGCCGGCGTCGCGCTGGCGAACGACTCCACGCAGGAGGAAGGGCTTGAGAAGTCGACTATTCGAGGATCGTGAGGGCGACGACGGCCTGCCGGGCCCTGAGCGACGTCTGGCGGTGCTGGCGCTGATCCTCGGCACCCTGATGGCCGTGGTGGACGTCACCATGGTCAACATCGCGCTGCCTTCCATCGCGCGCGACCTGGGGATATCTGCCGCTAGGACGGTTTGGGTCACCAACCTCTACCAGATCGTCTGCGCCGCCTTCCTGCTGGTGTGCGCTTCCTTTAGCGAGATGATCAGTCGTCGCCGCCTCTACGTGGTGGGGCTGGCGCTGTTCGTGGTGGCCTCGCTGGGGGCCGCGCTCGCGCGCAGCCTGGAGTGGCTGCTGCTCTTCCGCGCGCTGCAGGGGCTGGGGGCGGCGGCGACCCTTTCCATTGGCCCTGCGCTCTACCGCTCGATCTTTCCCACCCGGCTGTTGGGCAGTGCGCTGGGGCTCTCCGCCCTGGTAGTGGCGGGTGGCTACGCCGCCGGTCCGGCGCTGGGCGGACTGGTGCTGTCGGCCGTCAGTTGGCCCTGGCTGTTCGCCCTGCATTTGCCGCTGGGGCTTGTCTCACTGTGGCTGGCCTGGCGTGCGCTGCCGCGCGAGAAAGGGCGGCGTGGCGGCTTCGACGGCCGCGGTGCGCTGGGGTCGGTGGTCATGCTGGGCAGCTTCTTCCTGGCCATGGATACCCTGGGCCACGGCGCACCGCTGTGGCAGGCTCTGGCCTGGCTGACGCTGAGCGTGGTGGCGGGCTGGCTGTTCCTGCGCCGCCAGCGCCGGGCGAGTCACCCGCTGCTGCCGCCGCGACTGTTTCAGGTGGCTCGCTTCCGCCTGGCGGTATCCGCCTCGGGGCTCGCCTTCGTCGGCCAGGGGTTGGCCTTCGTCGCGCTGTCGTTCCTCTACCAGCAGGAAATGGGGTTCTCGCCGCTGCATACCGCCTGGCTGTTCACGCCCTGGCCGCTCGCTATCATGCTGGTCGGGCCACTGGCTGGCCGGCTGGCCGATCGGGTGAATCCCAGCGTGATGGCGAGTCTGGGGCTGGTGTTGCTGATGCTGGGATTGGCCTCGCTGGCGCTGTTGCCGCAGGATGCCGGCGTGCTGGACAGCTTGTGGCGCACCGCACTGTGCGGCGTCGGCTTCGGGCTGTTCCAACCGCCCAACAACCGCGAACTGATGACCAGCGCGCCGCGCGAGCTCAGCACCAGTGCCTCCGGCGTGCTCAGTACCACGCGCACCGTGGGCCAATCTCTCGGGGTGGCGCTGGTCGGTGCCTTCATGGCTGCCAGCGCTCCGGTACAGGCCACGTTGTGGATCGGCTGTTTGACCTGCCTGCTGGCGTTCGTGGCCAGCTTGGCGCGGATGCCGCTGGTTGGAGCCGTTCAGGCCGATAGCGCTGAGCAACCGCCCCAGGTGCAGTCACCGAGCAAGAGAGTACAATGACCTGACATCCATGATCGAGGAGCCCTCATGAGCGTTCAGGCCGTTATCGAAGAGAAGCTGCAGGCCCTCGAGCCCACCCATGTGGCGGTAGAGAACGAGAGCCATCGGCATGCCGTGCCGGCCAATTCCGAAACCCATTTCAAGGTCACGGTGGTATCCGAGCACTTCCAGGGGCTGATGCCGGTGAAGCGCCACCAGCGCCTCTATGCACTGCTGGCCGATGAACTCGCTGGGCCGGTGCATGCCCTGGCCTTGCATCTCTACACACCGCAGGAGTGGGCCGCCCGTGGTGAGGCCCGCCCCGACTCGCCTAACTGTCGTGGCGCCGGCACGTGACCACTGAACCGCAGCGCCTGCAATACCTGGAGGCGATGGGGCTGACGGCCTGGGTGGCGCGTTACCAGTTGCCCCACGCGCGACCGAGCAAGGCCTGTGAGTGGGAGTTACCCGAGCGACCCGCGGCCAAGCCTCCCGCCGAGCGCTTGCATGCCCTGCTCGACGAGGCGGAAGCCGCATCCCCCAGGCCCGTTCAGACACCGCCCCCAATGGAGCCCGAGCGGGCGGCGGTTCCCAAGCGCGCCCGACAACTGCTGGGGATTGCGTCAGCCGAGGAAGCTGACGCCGGGGAAGCGGGGCGCGACGCTACCACCGAGGAAGCCCGGCCGGCCCAGGAACCGTTGCGCTTTACCCTGCAGGTGGCATGCCTGGCGGGCCGCTGGCTGGTGATCGTGCCGCAGGAAGACGCGCCGGATGCCAGCCAGGGGCAACTGCTGGCCAACTTGCTGCAAGCGGCGATGATCGACATCGGGCAGTTGCCGGTATTCGAGACCTTTCGCTGGCCGCCGATGGAAAACCTGCCGGTCGAGGCACCGTTGGAAGAAGCGCGCGAGGGCCTACAGGCCTTTATCGAAGGCACGCAGCGGCGCGGCTGGGCGCTCGAACGCATCCTGATGTTCGGCCGTGACGAAACCCTGGATCGGCTGCTCGGTTCGCAGCAGGGCGCATTCGTACTGCTTGACCTGCCCGGATGGCAGGGGCCGTCCCTTGCCGAGTTGACGCAGAGTGCCACGACCAAGCGCGAACTATGGCCTGTCTTGCAGGAGTGGCGGCGGGCCTGGTCCCAGTCTGGTAGCGAGACCGATGACTGAACTCGCCATCCAATGGTTGACGATCGTCGACCTGGAGCGCCTGGAAGCGCTGGAGAGCTGTCAGTCGCGCCCCTGGTCACGTCGCCAGCTCGAGTCCGCCTTGAACGATGCCGACGGTTGCGTGCTGGGGGCGGTGCTGGCGGATCGGCTCGTCGGGCATGTCGTGGTGGTCAGGCTGCCCTTCGAGGCGGAGTTGCAAGCCATGCTGGTGGAACCTGCCATGCGACGCCGCGGTCTGGCCGCAGCGCTGCTGGAGGCGACGATCAGGCAGTGTCGACGGTGGGGTAGCGAGCGGTTGCTGCTCGAGGTCAGAGCGGGCAACGTGCCGGCCATCGCTCTCTATCGCCGGACAGGCTTCAGCGAGGACGGGTGGCGGCGGGGATATTACCCGCCCCTGGAAGACATGGCCGACGCGAACAGGGAGGATGCCTTGCTGATGTCGCGTCGACTATGAGGTCGAGCAGGTGTGGCTAGGCCTCTGGAGGTGATAGGAGACTTGCCTGGAGCGGCTTAGGGCTTAGCTTCTTTCGGTCTCCAGTTCGTCGAATTTGCCCAGCAGGGCGGTCAGGCGACGCTCCCACTCCTCGCGCTCCTGCTTCAGGCGGCTGTTTTCCTCGCGCAGCTCCTCGGCTTCCAGCTTCAGCAGTTCCAGGGCCTCGACGGCACTGGCCACTTTCTGTTCGAGCCGGTTGAAGAGTTCGGTGCTCATCGTGTTCTCCTGAAATGACATCCTGACCGGGGCGGGCGCCTGCCCGCGCTGATTCCGTTGCGCAGCGTAACGCCGAGGGCCAAGGCTCGGCAAGCGTAGCCGAACGGCGACGCCCACTTATTCATCGGGCTGGGCGAGGCGCCGATAGAGGCGCCCGGTGCTGTCGCCGGCGCGCACTTCACGATGCAGTGACCAGTTGGCTGGCACGCACACGTCGAGCGCCGTTTCGGTTTCCAGGTAAACCCAAGCCTCGGGAGTGAGCCATCCTTGTTCCAGCCGCTCACAGCAGGGCTCCGCCAGGTCCTGGCGAAAAGGAGGGTCGAGGAAGGCGAGGCTGAAGGCGGTACTGTTACTCGGCCCGGCGGCAAGGAAGGCGAGAGCATCGCCGGCCTGTACCCGCCCCCGCTCTGCGGCGCCCAGGGTGTGGAGGTTGTCCGCAAGCGTCCGAGCGACCTGGGCGTCGCGCTCGATGAATAGCGCCGAGGCCGCGCCGCGGGAAAGCGCTTCGAGACCCAGTGCGCCGGTGCCGGCAAACAGGTCGAGCACCCGTGCCCCCGGCGTGGCGGTCGCCAGCCAATTGAACAGGGTCTCGCGCACCCGATCGGGCGTGGGGCGCAGGCCCGGGTTGTCGAGTACCGGTAGCAGGCGTCGACGGTATTCGCCGCCGATGATGCGCAGGCGACCGCTACCCTTGGAAGGGCGAGCGTCTGGGCGGGAGCGTGAACGAGGGGACGAGCGGCGACGTGTCATGGGCGGAATTGTACCCGGCGCCGTGTCCACAGTCATGGTGCGCGGTGTTAGGATGTAGCGATCATTCACCCGTGAGGCTGAATTCCCCCATGTTCGGTTTTTTCAAGCGCAAGAAGCAGCAGGAATCCCAGCAGGAAGAACAGCAGGAACGGCAGCCGACTCAGCCTGATGCGGAGCGTGAGGAAGAGGCGTCCCACGAAGGTGCGCCGACGAGTGAAACGGCTGCCGAAATGAAGCGGGAGACGGCGCCAGCCGAGCCAGACGCCGTCGATGCCCCGCGCCCTGAGGAGGCCGCCATGGCTGGCCCCGCGGATGAGGTGCGCGACCGGACCGAAGCGGTCGATGAGGTTGGCCGGGAAGAGGAGAACGAGGTGCTGCGTGAAGAGGCGCTGGCCTCCGAGCCTCAGCCCGAGCCTGAATCTCAGTCCGAACCCGAACCCGAACCCGAACCCGAACCCGAGCCCGCCCGAGCGCCGTTACAGGAGAAGCCGGTCGCCGAGAAGAAGGGATGGTTTGCGCGCATCCGTTCCGGTCTGGGCAAGACCCGAGCCAACCTCACCGAGGGTGTCGCCGGGCTGTTCCTGGGCAAGAAGCAGATCGACGACGAGCTGATCGAGGATCTCGAGACCCAACTGCTGATGGCCGACGTGGGCATCGAGGCCACCACCGAGATCATCGACCGCTTGACCGAGCGCGTCTCGCGCAAGGAGCTCAAGGACCCCCAGGCGCTCTACCGAGCCCTGCAGGACGAACTCGCCACGATGCTCGATACCGTGGCCAAGCCTCTTGTGCTGCCGGCCAAAGGCGAGGGGCCCTTCGTGATCCTGGTGGTCGGCGTCAACGGCGTGGGCAAGACCACCACCATCGGCAAGCTGACCCAGCGCTTCCAGCGCGAAGGCCGTAGCGTGATGCTGGCTGCCGGCGACACCTTCCGCGCCGCGGCGGTGGAGCAGCTCAAGGTGTGGGGGGAGCGCAACGAGGTGCCGGTGATCGCCCAGCACACCGGAGCCGACAGCGCCTCGGTGATCTACGACGCCGTGGCGGCGGCCAAGGCGCGCAAGATCGATGTGCTGATCGCCGACACCGCCGGGCGGCTGCACAACAAGGGGCATCTCATGGAGGAGCTCAAGAAGGTGCACCGGGTAATGGGCAAGCTCGACGACAGCGCCCCTCACGAGGTAATGCTGGTGCTCGACGCTGGCACTGGCCAGAACGCACTCTCCCAGGCCAATACCTTCAACGAGGCGGTGCCGGTCACCGGTATCACCCTGACCAAGCTCGACGGTACCGCCAAGGGCGGCATCATCTTTGCCTTGGCCAAGCAGCTCGGTACGCCGATCCGTTTCATCGGTGTGGGCGAGGGGCTCGATGATCTGCGCCCCTTCGAGGCCAGGGACTTCGTCGATGCGCTCTTCGATCAAGGTGACGAGGGAGCTACCGCCTCGTCATGATCCTCTTCGAGCATGTGGGGAAACGTTACGGCGGGCGCTTCGAGGCGCTCGCCAACATCGACTTCCGCGTGCATCGCGGCGAGATGGTCTTTCTCACCGGTCACTCGGGGGCCGGCAAGAGTTCGCTGTTGCGCCTGATCATGTTGCTGGAGCGGCCCACCCGCGGTCGGGTACTGGTCGCCGGACACGACATCGGTCGCCTGCACGCCAGCCAGGTGCCGTTCTACCGGCGTCAGATCGGCGTGGTCTTCCAGGATCACCAACTGCTGCTCGATCGCTCCATCTACCATAACGTGGCGCTACCGCTGGAGATCCGCGGGGTCGACCCGCGCGAGGCTGCCCGTCGGGTGCGGGCGGCGCTCGACAAGGTGGGGCTGTTGCACCGTGAGAAGGCGCTGCCCATCGAGCTGTCCGGTGGCGAGCAGCAGCGGGTGGGTATCGCCCGTGCGGTGGTCAATAAACCCTCGCTGCTGCTGGCCGACGAGCCTACCGGCAATCTCGACCCGCAGCTCTCGGCCGACATCATGGCGCTGTTCGAGGACTTCAACCGCATTGGTACCACGGTGATGATCGCCAGCCACGATCTCGCGCTGATCGCTCGTTTGCGCCATCGCGTGCTGCGTCTGCGAGAGGGGCGTCTGGTGGCCGACGAGGAGGCTGCATGAGCCGTCAATCGCGCGAGAGCGGCTTGAGCCGCCGTCAGCCTCCCGCGCCGCCACGCGGCGCCCGCAGCCAGCGCACGCGTTCCTCGAGCCGTTTTCGCGGCTGGCTGCGCCACCATCGCGCCATGTGCCTGGACAGCGCACGGCGGTTGCTGCGAGCCCCCATTGGCAGCCTGCTCACCATGCTCGCCATCGCCATCGCCCTGGTGCTACCGGCAGCGCTGTGGCTGGCGCTGGACAGTGCGCGTCTGCTCGATGCCGAACTCGAGGAGAGTGCTACGCTCACTGCCTATCTGGAACATCGTGTCGATGAGGCCCAGGCTGAGCGCATCGACGAGGCGGTGAATGCCCACGAGGGGGTGTCGCGTACCCGGCTGATCAGCGCCGCCGAGGGCATGGCCGAGTTCCAGCAGGCGCTGGGGCTGGCCGATGCTCTGGGCCGGCTCGAGGACAATCCGCTACCGGCCAGTATCGTGGTGGTGCCGGTGGACCCGGCTCCCGAGGCCGTGCGTCAGCTGGCCGGAGAGCTCGAGGCGCTGAGCGGCGTCGACGAGGTGCGCCTCGACCTGGCCTGGCTCGAGCGGTTGCGTCACCTGGCCGAGCTGGGCAGCCGCCTGGCGCTGGCGCTGGCGGTGCTGTTCGGCTTGGGCGTGCTGCTGGTGGTGGGCAACACCATTCGTCTGGCGGTGGAGAGCCGTCGCCAGGAGATCGAGGTGGTGATGCTGATCGGTGCCACCCACGCCTTCGTGCGGCGGCCGTTTCTCTACAGCGGGGCCTGGTACGGCCTCGGCGGTGGCCTGCTCGCCTGGGGGCTGCTGGGGCTCGGCAACCAGTGGCTGGCGGTGCCGGTCAGCGCGCTGGCGGCCAGCTACGGTGCCACCTTCAGCCTGCCCCGCCTGGGGCTGGAGGGCTCGGCAACGCTACTATTGTGCAGTACACTATTGGGCTGGCTGGGTGCCTGGATCGCTGTGAGCCGCCACCTCGCGGAGGTGCGGCCGCGGTAAAGAGCGGAGGTTCGGCCGCGGTAAAAGGTCGCAGGAAAATACTGCGCTAGCGACTGCGCCCAGCATCTGCCACGCTGTCGGCAGGAATAGGGAACATTATCGACTTTCACCCGTCTAAACGGGCGACTGAACCGTACATAGGTTTTCAAGGAGACAACCTGCAATGAGCACCAGTCTTCTGCCGGTGGGTCATCTCTCGCCAGGGCATGACCTCAACGGGTACATCCAGGCGGTCAACGGCATTCCCATGCTCACCGCCGAGGAAGAGCGCGAACTCGCCTTCCGCCTTCACGAAGAGGGCGACCTGGAGGCGGCGCGTCGTCTGGTGTTGTCGCATCTGCGCTTCGTGGTCCATATCGCGCGAAGCTATTCCGGCTACGGCCTGCCACAGGCCGACCTGATCCAGGAAGGCAACGTGGGCCTGATGAAGGCCGTCAAGCGCTTCGACCCCAACCAGGGGGTGCGCCTAGTCTCCTTTGCCGTGCATTGGATCAAGGCCGAGATACACGAATTCGTGTTGCGCAACTGGCGTATCGTCAAGATCGCCACCACCAAGGCCCAGCGCAAGCTGTTCTTTAACCTGCGCAGCGCCAAGAAGCGTCTGGCCTGGCTGAATAACGACGAGGTCGACGCCATTGCCCGCGATCTCGACGTCAAGCCCGAGGTCGTGCGCGAGATGGAAGGGCGCCTGGCGGCACACGACGCTGGTTTCGACGTCTCGCCGAGTGAGGACGAGGATGCGGCCTACCAGGCGCCGGTGCACTACTTGGACGATGCTGGCGCAGACCCCGCGGTCCAACTCGAGGACAGCGATTGGGAAGACGACGCCAGCCGTCGCTTGAAGATGGCTCTTGAGTCGTTGGATGAGCGCTCCCGCGACATCCTGCAGCGCCGCTGGCTGGTCGATGACAAGGCCACCCTGCATGAGCTGGCTGATGTCTATGGCGTCTCCGCCGAGCGCATTCGCCAACTCGAGAAGAACGCCATGATGAAAATCCGCCAGCAATTGGGCGGAGCCCTGGCCGCCTGACCGGCCGGTAGCGTTGCGTCAACGATGAAGCCCCGGCCTGGCCGGGGCTTTTGCATGTCGGAGGGTCAGGCGATCTGGGTGATCGGCTCGCGCATCAGCCGTGCCGAGAGCAGCGCCCACTGGTCGTCCCAGTGCTCGGTGGGACGACGCTGGAAGTCGCTGCGCACGTACTGCGAGATGCGCCCTTCGGCCACGGCGATCAGCAGGTTGGCCGTGGCCGATACCTGCATCACTGTGCGGCGGCGCTCGCGCAGCTCCGCCTCGCGCAGTACCTGCTTGAGCTGGGTCTCCAGGCGCTCGAAGAGCTGATGGATACGCAGCCGCAGCCGGGCGGTCTCGCCGGTCAGCACGTCGCCTTCGAGCAGGCGCGAGAGACCGGGGTTCTTCTCGGCGAAGGCCAGCAGCAGGGTGAGGATCTGCCCGCAACGTGGTATGGCCTCGGGAACTTCGTCGAGGATGCGCGAGATGCGCTCGAACAGGGTCTCTTCGATAAACGAAATCAGCCCCTCGAACATGCGCGCCTTGCTCGGGAAGTGTCGGTAGAGCGCGGCTTCTGAGACGCCTACCTGGCGCGCCAGCGCCGCGATGGTGATGCGCTTGCCGCTGTCTTCTTCCAGCATCAGGGCGAGCGCCTGCAGGATCTGCTCGCGCCGGCTGGAATTCTGTGTAGCCTGCGTCATGTCGGAGTTTGTCTTCTGGTTATTGAATGGCTGGAAGCACCGCCCACCGTCAGACGCTGGGCGGAAGTTGCTTCAAGCGTTGTCGTTCCCTTGTCGGTCGGCATCGGTGATCAGGGTACCGACCCCCGCGTTGGTGAAAATTTCCAGCAGCGTGGCGTGGGGCACGCGGCCGTCGATAATATGCGCGCTGCGCACGCCTCCCTTCACGGCGTCGAGCGCGCAGCGGATCTTCGGTAGCATACCACCATGAATGGTGCCGTCGGCGATCAGAGCATCCACCTGAGCCGTGGTGAGACCGGTAAGCACCTCGCCCTCCGCGTTCATCAGGCCGGCCACGTTGGTCAGTAGCATCAGCTTCTCGGCGCCTAGTGCCTCGGCCACCTTGCCGGCCACCAGGTCGGCATTGATGTTGTAGCTGTGGCCCTTGGCGTCAACGCCGATCGGTGCGATCACTGGGATGAAGTCGCGTTCGGCAAGCATCTCGATCAGCTCGGTGGAGACATGCTCGACCTCGCCTACGTGGCCGATGTCGATGATCTCGGGGGCGGTCATTTCCGGGGTTTGATGCTCGACCTTGAGCTGGCGTGCACGGATCTGGGCACCATCCTTGCCGGTGAGGCCAATCGCCTTGCCGCCGCACTGATTGATCAGGTTGACGATCTCCTTGTTGACCAGTCCGCCGAGCACCATCTCCACCACGTCCATGGTCTGCGAATCGGTAACCCGCATGCCGTTGACGAAGCGCGACTCGATCTTGAGCTTGGCCAGCAAGTCGCCGATCTGCGGGCCGCCGCCATGTACCACCACGGGATTGATGCCGACCTCTTTCATCAGCACCATGTCGCGGGCGAAGGAGTCGATCAAGGCATCTTCGGTCATGGCATTGCCGCCGTACTTGACGACGACGGTCTTGCCGGAGAAGCGCTGGATGTAGGGAAGTGCCTCGGAAAGCACTTCCACCACCAGCCGCGGGTCACGAGTCGTTTCGGTCATGGTCCTTCCTCAGGGATACGAAACGCTGCCGTCAGCTGGGCAGCGTCAGCGCCGGATCGACCTGCTTGAGGGCGTCGGCGAAACGGTTGCGAATACGCTCGAGGGCGGCGTCGCTCTTGCCTTCGAAGCGCAACACCAGCACGGGCGTGGTGTTGGAGGCGCGGCACAGGCCCCAGCCATCGGGATAGTCGACGCGAATGCCGTCGAGGGTGGTTTTAACGCCTTCATCGCCGAAGTCTCCCTCGCGGGCCAGCTTGTCGACCAGCTCGAATTTGTTTTCGTCGGTCACATGCACGTTGATTTCGGGCGTGCCGAGGTCCTGCGGGTAGCGGGCGAAAAAGGTATCGGCATCGTCTTCCTGCTTGGAGAGGATCTCCAGCAGCCGGGCGGCACCGTAGATGCCGTCGTCGAAGCCGTACCAGCGCTCCTGGAAAAAGATGTGGCCGCTCATCTCGCCGGCGAGCTGAGCCCCGGTCTCCTTCATGCGTGCCTTGATCAACGAATGGCCGGTGCGCCACATCTCCGGCGTGCCTCCTGCCTTTTCGACGACGCCTGCCAGGTTGCCGGTGCACTTGACGTCGAAAATGACCCGGGCGCCTGGGTTGCGCTCGAGCATGTCCTCGGCGAAGGCCATCATCAGGTGATCGGGGTAGATCAGCTGCCCGCTCGGCGTCACCACGCCCAGGCGGTCTCCATCGCCGTCGAAGGCCAGGCCGATGTCGGCGCCGGTCTCCTTCACCGTGCGAATCACGTCCTGCAGGTTCTCTAGCTTGCCCGGGTCGGGGTGATGGTTGGGGAAGTTGCCATCGATCTCGGCGAACAGCGGTATCGTTTCGACCCCCAGCTTCTCGATCAGCTTGGGGCCCAGCTCGCCGGCCACACCGTTACCGCAGTCGACCACCGCCTTGAGCGGGCGCTCGAGACGGATGTCGCCGAGGATACGCTCGAGGTAGGCGTCGCGCACGTCTTCATGACGCACGCTGCCCTGACCCTTGAGGAGGTCACCGGACTCGATACGCTTGTACAGCGCGGTAATCGCTTCGCCTGAGAGCGTCTCGCCGCCCAGTACGATCTTGAAGCCGTTGTAGTCAGGTGGATTGTGGCTGCCGGTGACCATCACCCCCGAAGCGGTGCCTTCGAGTACGTGAGTGGCGAAGTAGAGCACCGGCGTGGGCACCATGCCGATATCGATCACGTCGCGGCCGGCGGCGGTCAAGCCGCGAACCAATGCCTCACTGAGCCGTGGGCCGGAGAGGCGGCCGTCGCGGGCTACTATCACGGTGGATTCGTTGCGGGCGGCGGCTTCCGAGCCGATGGCTCGACCGATCTTCTCGACGGTCGCCTCGGTCAAGGTGTCGTCGACGATGCCGCGAATGTCGTAGGCGCGGAAGATGGAGGCCGGTACGGGGCTGCTCTCGACTTGGCTCATAGCGGTTCCTTGTCAGACAGATATATGTTCGTTGGTGCCAGGTTGCGACGGCGCTGCCGGGCGTCACCGCTCCTTGGGACGATCGGCGGCGTTCCTGGAGGTCAATGGCGGCCCGAGCTGCCGAAGCCGCCTTCACCACGCAGGCTGGCCTCGAATTCATCGACGACTTCCAGCTCGGCCTGGACCACCGGTACCAGGACATACTGGGCCAGCCGCTCGAACGGCTCCAGTACGAAGGTGTCGGTACCGCGGTTCCAGGTGGAGATCATCAACTCGCCCTGGTAGTCGGAATCGATCAGTCCCACCAGGTTGCCGAGCACGATGCCGTGCTTGTGGCCCAGGCCCGAGCGCGGCAGGATCAGGCCGGCCAGGCCCGGGTCGCCGATATGAATGGCAAGCCCGGTGCGTACCAGCTCGCATTGGCCGGGTTCGAGGACCAGCGGTTCGTCGAGCAGGGCGCGCAGGTCCATGCCGGCGGAGCCCAGGGTGGCATACCGGGGCATGAAGTCGCGCAGGCGTTCATCGAGCAGCTTGACGGCCAGGCGCGGTCGTTGGGGGCGGGAATCGGACATGGTGGCTCCGTCGGTTCTGCGGGTTCCGGGCAGGTTCGGGTTCAATGTACGGGGCGGGAAGTCAGGCGGCCGAGCGCTCGCTCGATCACCACCCTGGCCAACTCTGTCTTGGGCTGCGGCGGCAGCTGCTCGCCGCCTTCTCCCTCGCCGTCGCGCCACAGCAGCAGGGCGGCATTGTCGTCGGCACCGAAGCCGAGCCCCGCGGCAGAGACATCGTTGGCGACGATCATATCGAGCCGCTTGCGTGCCAGCTTGTCGCGAGCGTAGGCCTCGAGATCGTGGGTTTCCGCGGCAAAGCCCACCACGAAGGGACGCCCCCCGGCCGCATCGCGCATATGGGCAATATCGGCAATGATGTCGGGGTTCTTGAGCAGCTTCAGGGTCAGGCCTTCCTCGCCTTCGCGTTTCTTGATCTTGTGCTCGGCGGCTGTCGCGGCGCGATAGTCGGCCACCGCGGCACAGCCGATGAACAGGTCGCAGTCAGCCGCCAGTCGGCGACTCGCCTCGTGCATCTGTAGCGCGGTTTCCACATCGGTGCGCTCGACTCCCTCGGGTGTGGGCAGGTTCACCGGGCCACTGATCAGGCTGACCCGGGCGCCGAGCTTTGCCGCAACGGCGGCCAGGGCGAAGCCCATCTTTCCCGAGCTGTGATTGGAGAGATAGCGCACCGGGTCCAACGGCTCGCGAGTGGGGCCGGCGGTGATCACCACGTGCAGGCCTCGGGCCGGGGCGCCCTCGGCCGCTGGGGCCTGGCCGTGCACGGCTATGCTGGGAGGCGGGATGAGTTCGGCCATGATCGCCTCGGGCTCGAGCATGCGACCCGGCCCCACGTCGCCGCAGGCCTGATCGCCGCTGGCCGGTCCCAGCAGTCGCCAGCCGTCCTGTTCCAGGCGGGCGGCATTGCGCTGGGTGGCCAGGTGGCGCCACATGGCCTGGTTCATGGCCGGCGCCATGATCTTCTCGGCTTCGCTGGCCAGGCACAAGGTGGTGAGCAGGTCGTCGGCCATGCCCTGGGCCAGACGCGCCATCAGGTCGGCGGTGGCCGGGGCGATCAGGATCGTCTCGGCCCAGCGGGCCAGCTCGATATGGCCCATGCCGGCTTCTGCTTGGGGATCGAGCAGCGAGGTGCGCACCGGCTCGCCGGTCAGCGCCTGGAGCGTCAACGGCGTGATGAAAGCCTGGGCGCCCTCGGTCATGACCACGCGAACTTCGCAGCCTGCCTGCTTGAGCAGCCGAGCGAGCTGGGCACTCTTGTAGGCGGCGATGCCGGCACTGATGCCGAGCAGGATGCGTCGGCCGGCAAGCCGTTGCACGCGTTGCGTAGTCATGCTGTTTTCCTGAACTGAAACCCGACCGCCTACCTTACCACTGCCGTTGAAGTTACGCAGCCGCAGCCTTCAGCCAAGGTCGGTTACAATGGGGACTTCAATCATCAGGGAAAGCGTAGCAAGGAGACACGGGATGTCGATTCGCGACTGGCCCGAGGGCGAGCGCCCGCGGGAAAAACTGTTGGCGCTGGGTGCCGGGGCGTTATCCGACGCCGAATTGCTGGCCATTTTCCTGCGCGTGGGGGTGGCGGGGCGCTCGGCGGTGGACCTTGCCCGCGACCTGCTGGGTTCGTTTGGCGGTTTGCGCCAGTTGCTCGAGGCCGACCAACAGCGCTTCTGCGCTGAACGAGGCCTGGGCACGGCCAAGTTCGTCCAGCTCCAAGCCACCCTTGAACTGTCGAAGCGTCATCTGGCGGCTCAGCTCGCTCGCGGCAATGCGCTGACCTCGCCCACGCTGGTGCGCGCTTACCTGGCTACCCAGCTGCGTCATCTGGGGCACGAGGAGTTCACTGCACTGTTTCTCGATACCCAGCACCGTGTGATCCGCTTCGAGTCGTTGTTTCGCGGCACGCTGGACAGTGCCTCGGTCTACCCCCGCGAGGTGGCGCGCCGCGCACTGGAGCTGGGCGCCGGGGCGATCATCTTCGCCCATAACCACCCCTCCGGCGTGGCCGAGCCCTCTGATGCCGACCGACGTATCACCGAGCGGCTACGCGAGGCGCTCTCGCTGTTCGAGATTCGCGTGCTGGATCACTTCGTCGTCGGCGATGGGGAGGTCGTTTCCTTTGCAGAACGCGGCTGGCTTTAGGAAACACGGCATAAATGGCTGCGCGAGCGAATCGCTGCGTTGCGCCGGCCTTTGCTGCCGGCTAAGCCCGTGAGAGAGGAAAGCTTGCGGGGGTGGGGGTAGGGGGGTGTAGAATACGCGGCTACTTGCCTGTAGGGGCGCACTCTGCTATAAAGTGCAGCCTTTGAATTCCCTTGGGTCAAATGACAACGGGGTCGTTCCCGGTTTGCCCGACAGGTTTTGAACACACAGGTTTGACCACCTGGCCAAGCGGTTGGAGGCTCCCATGTCCAAAGTATGTCAGGTTACCGGCAAGCGCCCGGTGACTGGTAACAACGTTTCACACTCCCAGCGCAAGACCCGCCGTCGTTTCTTGCCGAACCTGCACACCCACCGTTTCTGGGTGGAGTCCGAGAACCGCTTCGTCAAGCTGCGGGTCTCCTCCAAGGGTATGCGCATCATCGACAAGAAGGGCATCGACGCGGTGCTCAGCGACATCCGCAAGCGCGGCGAAGCCGTCTAAGCGACAGATCAGGGAGTAAACAGCCATGCGTGACAAGATCAAGTTGGTGTCCAGCGCCGGTACCGGCCACTTCTACACCACCAACAAGAACAAGCGGAACACTCCGGACAAGCTCGAATTCAAGAAGTACGATCCGGTCGTCCGCAAGCATGTGATGTACAAGGAAGCCAAGATCAAGTAAGCCGATCCGACGCCCGCCGCTGGGCGTCCATGGCGACTTGACGGCTTCCAGCCGCAGGTAGCAAGACCTGTCCTCCTGAACCCGGTGCATACCGGGTTCAGGCGTATCTATTTCCCGGATGTTTTTCGCCATGCCCGAGCTTCCCGAAGTCGAGACCACCCGGCGCGGTATCGCCCCCCATGTGGAAGGGCGCGAGATCGTCGAGGCGATCGTGCGCCAGCCGCTTCTGCGCGTGCCGGTGCCGGATGACTTCATCGAGCGCCTGGTGGGCTCTCGCATTGGCACCCTGGCTCGTCGCGCCAAGTACTTGCTGCTGCCGATCGAGGGCCGGGGGAAGGGCGCCGGCAGTCTGGTCTGGCATCTGGGCATGTCGGGCAGCCTGCGCATCGCCCGGCTGGGCGATCTGCCCAAGAAGCACGATCATGTCGATCTGGTGCTCGACGACGGCGCCATCCTGCGTTACCACGATCCGCGCCGCTTCGGCTTCGTCGACTGGCTCGCAGGCAGCTTGGAGAGCGACCCGCGTCTGGCGAATCTGGGGCCGGAACCGCTCTCCGAGGCCTTCGACGCTGAGCGGCTCTATCGGCTCTCTCGTGGCCGGCGCATGGCCGTGAAACCGTTCCTGATGGACAATACCGTGGTGGTCGGCGTGGGCAACATCTACGCCAGCGAGGCGCTGTTCCTGGCCGGCATCGACCCGCGCCGGGCCGCAGGGCGTATCTCTCTCGAGCGCTACGAGCGCCTGGCCGCAGCGGTGCGAGAGGTTTTGGCCGCCGCCATCACCCAGGGCGGCACCACCCTGCGCGACTTCGTCAGCGGCACTGGCGAACCGGGCTACTTCAAGCAGCGCCTCAACGTCTATGGCCGTCACGGCCAGGGTTGCCGACGCTGCAACGGCGAGCTGCGGCTGGTGACGCTGGGCCAGCGGGCCAGTGTCTTCTGCCCCTCTTGCCAAAAATGACCCTCATTTCACGAGACCGACCATGACCCAGACCCTGCGCCTCAAGAAGAACGCCGACCGCCGCCTCAAGGCTGGTCACCTGTGGCTCTACTCCAACGAGGTCGACATCGAGGCCACGCCGCTCAAGGGCCTCGAGCCGGGCGCCCAGGTGGTGATCGAGGCCGCCAATGGCAAGGCCATGGGCGTGGCCTACGTCAATCCCAACTCGCTGATCTGTGCCCGAGTCGTGTCGCGCGACCCCAACATGCGCCTCGACCGCTCGCTGCTGGTGCATCGCCTCAACCAGGCGTTGGCACTGCGCCAGCGCTTCTATGCCAAGCCTTTCTACCGCCTCGTGCACGGCGAGGGCGACTTGCTGCCGGGGCTGGTGGTGGATCG
Organism: Billgrantia zhangzhouensis; assembly: GCF_021404465.1. Lineage (GTDB taxonomy): Bacteria > Pseudomonadota > Gammaproteobacteria > Pseudomonadales > Halomonadaceae > Halomonas > Halomonas zhangzhouensis. Next base: position 72,153 of record NZ_JABFTT010000008.1, read on the forward strand.
CTTCGACGACGTCGTGGTGGTCCAGCTCAATACCCTGGGTATGGAACGGCTCGCCGAAGAGGTCGTCGCTGCGCTGGACAAGGTGCTCTCGCCCCGAGTCATCGTGTTCAAGAACGACTCGTCCGGGCGGCGCCAGGAGCAGCTCGAGCGCCAGGTCACCGTGGCGAAGGGCGAGCTCGACGGCCCGGTGCTGATGGAAGAGAACGGCGTGCGCTTCCACGTGCCGGTACTCGACGGCCAGAAGACCGGCTGGTTCTTCGACCATCGCGCCAACCGCGCCTGGCTCAACGGCCTGGTGGCCGGTAAGCGGGTACTCGACGTATTCAGCTACATCGGTGGCTGGGGCGTACAGGCGGCGGCACATGGTGCCAGTGAGGTGCTGTGCGTGGACGCCAGCGCCCAAGCCCTGGAGCGGGTGGCGGAGAATGCGGCACTGAACGGCTTGCACGAGCAGGTGACGGTGGGCGAGGCCGATGCCTTCGAGGCACTGGCTGCACTCAAGGCCGATGGCGAACAGTTCGATGTGGTGATCCTCGACCCGCCGGCCTTCATCAAGAAACGTAAGGACATTCCCAACGGCGAGCGCGCCTATGGCAAGCTCAATCGTGAGGCCATGCGCCTGTTGGGGCGCGACGGCCTGTTGCTCTCAGCCTCGTGCTCCATGCACCTGGCTCAGGAGCGGTTGGTGGAAGTGGTGCGCGGTGCGGTACGCCATCAGGATCGCCACGGCCAGGTCGTCTACCAGGGCCACCAGGCGGCGGACCATCCGGTCCATCCTGCCATTCCCGAGACCGCTTACCTGAAGGCTCTGGGCGTCCGCGTGTTTCGCGATTGAAATTGCTGCGCCCGATGATGTTAGAACGATGCCTATGAGCTACGTATGCGTTTTCGCTCACTCCAATGCGCTGCTGGTCAGCCATATGGGCAACCTGCTGGTCGCGGCGGGTATCCCCGTTGAGCTGCGCAACATGGTGCTGGGTGGGGGCGCGGGCGAGCTGCCGCTGGGGGAATGCGAGCCCGAGGTATGGGTGGCCAAACACAATCGCGAACGCGCCGAGACCCTGATCCATCATGCCATGACGGGCAGCACCGAGGAGGCGGAGTGGTGCTGCCCGAACTGCGGTGAAACGCTGGAAGGTGTCTTCGAGGCCTGCTGGCGTTGCGGTACGTCCAAAGTCTGAACCTGCAAGGGAGCGCACCATGACCCAGGAGTGGGACCTTCCCGATCCGTTCGTCATCGAGCTTGAGGTGCAGGCCGCGGCCATCGACGAGTACGGTCACGCCAACAATGCCGCCTACCTGCGTTGGGTCGAGCAAGTGAGTTGGGCGCATTCGGAGCATCTCGGCCTCGATCTGGTCCGCTACCGTGAGCTGGACCGGGCCATGGCCGTGCACCGCCACGAACTCGACTACCTGGCGCCTGCTTTCGAGGGAGAGCACCTGGCGCTTGCCACCTGGATCATCGGCTGCGACGGCCGCCTGACCCTGACCCGGCGCTTCCAGCTCGTTCGGCCCGCCGATGGTCGCACTCTGCTGCGAGCTCGCACCCGCTTCGCCTGTATCGAACTCTCCAGCGGTCGGCCACGCCGCCTGCCCGAGGAGTACGTGGCGATCTATGGTGGAGCGCTCGTGGTCGAGTGAGGCCGTGATTTTTTTGCCAGTATTCTCTTTGGGGGCAGCGATTTTCTGCCGCGCTGGCCATGGAGATGAATTTTTGTCGTTCTTTATCGTTGGTACTTCGTGTATGGACTGATTGTGCTGTAATGGGCGTGACGATTCCCTAGCAAGGATGGTCCCCTAACAAGACAGTGCCGCAGGAGGTGCCCAATGAAAATCGCCGTGCCGAAGGAAATCAAGAACCATGAGTATCGCGTCGCCCTGACTCCCACGGGGGCACGGGAGCTGGCGACGCGAGGCCATTCGGTGACCGTTCAAGTGAGTGCCGGGGAAGGGGCGGGTTTCTCCGACGCCGATTTTGAGGCGGCCGGCGCCCGGCTCGAAGCGAATGTCGATACCCTCTGGGGCGAGGCCGAGTTGATCCTCAAGGTCAAGGAGCCGCAGCCGGAAGAGGTGGCGCGGCTTACCCGCGGCCAGACGCTGTTCACCTACCTGCACTTGGCGGCGGAGGAGAAGCTGACTCGCGGGCTGATGGAGAGCGGGGCCACCTGTATTGCCTATGAAACCGTGACCGATCGCCAGGGCGGCCTGCCGTTGCTGGCGCCGATGAGCACCGTGGCCGGCCGTATGGCGGTACAGGCTGGTGCCCATAGTCTGGAGAAGGCCCAGGGTGGTGCCGGCGTACTGCTGCCCGGCGTGCCCGGGGTGGCTCCCGGCAAGGTGGCGGTGATTGGCGGCGGTGTAGTGGGCGAGAACGCCGCGCGTATGGCGCTGGGCCTGGGCGCCGAGGTGACTGTACTCGACAAGTCGATTCCGCGCCTCGAAGTGCTCGACGACCGCTATCAGGGCCGCATGAAGACGGTCTTCTCCACCGCTGACGCCATCGACGAGGCGGTACGCGAGAGTGACCTGATCGTGGGTGCCGTGCTGATTCCCGGCGCCGCCGCGCCCAAGCTGATCACTCGTGCGATGCTCGCCGACATGAAGCCCGGCAGCGTGCTGGTGGACGTGGCCATCGATCAGGGCGGCTGCTTCGAGACCAGCAAGGCCACCACCCATGCCGAGCCGACCTATATCGTCGATGGCATCGTCCACTACTGCGTTGCCAACATGCCGGGCGCGGTAGCGCGTACCTCGACCCAGGCGCTGACCAATGCCACCTTGCCGTTCGTGCTGGCCTTGGCCGACAAGGGCTGGCAGCGGGCGCTGGCCGACGACGCCCACTTCCTGCCCGGGCTCAACGTCCACGACGGCCAGGTCACCTACCGCGCCGTGGCCGAGGCCTTTGGCCTGGAATCTGTCGATCCGGCTGCGTTGGTGCGATGAAGACTGAGGTATGCCAGGGCGTCGGGGTAGGATCCGGGGACAGGTCGAAGCGGAGATCATTCTTCATGGGTGAGGAGCATTGCTCCGAACGGGTTGGCCATGGATGGCCAACCCCGGCCCTGCAAGCGGAGCAGGATGCGAGAGCGCCATAGGACGAATGTAGCGCCCAGGGATGGGTTCCGCGTAGCGCCTGTCGCAGGGACGCTTCCGGTCGTCGCAACGTCTCACGGCCATGAGGAATCTCTTTTCGGGGGTGGTCTCGGTCAGGTCGCCTTGGCCGCCCCCTCGCGTTACCATAGCGGGCATTTCCGACAAGCAGAGTCCGCTTTCCATGAGTGCAGCTTCCCAGAGGACACGCGTTCTCACCGGCATCACCACCACCGGCACGCCCCACCTGGGCAACTACGTCGGCGCCATCAAGCCGGCCATCGCCGCGAGCCAGGATCCCAGCGTGCAGTCCTACTACTTCCTTGCCGACCTGCATGCACTGATCAAGTGCCAGGACCCGCGCCGGGTGCAGGAGTCGCGCCTGGAGATCGCCGCCACCTGGCTGGCGCTGGGGCTGGATACCGACAACGCCATCTTCTACCGCCAGTCGGACATTCCCGAGATCCCCGAACTGACCTGGATGCTGTCGTGCGTGTGCGCCAAGGGCCTGATGAACCGCGCCCACGCCTACAAGGCGGCGGTGGCCGAGAACGAGGCCGCCGGCAACCAGGATCCCGACAAGGGCATCACCATGGGCCTGTTCGGCTATCCGGTGCTGATGGCTGCCGACATCCTCATGTTCAACGCCCACCAGGTGCCGGTCGGGCGCGACCAGATCCAGCATATCGAGATGGCCCGCGATATCGGCGGGCGCTTCAACCATCTCTACAAGGGCGAGTTCTTTACCCTGCCCGAAGCGGTGGTCGACGACGACGTGGCGGTACTGGGCGGTCTCGACGGGCGCAAGATGTCCAAGAGCTACAACAACACCATTCCGCTGTTCGTCTCCGAGAAGAAGCTGCTCAAGCTGGTGCGCAAGATCAAGACCAACTCGCTGGAGCCCGGCGAGCCCAAGGACCCGGAAGGCTGCACCCTGTTCCAGATCTATTCTGCCTTCGCTACTCGCGAGGAGCGTGAGGCGATGCGCAGCGAGTACGCCAATGGAATCGGTTGGGGCGAGGTCAAGAATCGCCTGTTCGAGCATCTTGATGCGCAGCTGCGCGAGCCTCGCGAACGCTACCAAGCGCTGATGGAGGATCCCGGACACATCGAAAGCGTGCTGCTCAAGGGCGCCGAGCGGGCTCGTGCCGAGGCCGCGCCGTTCATGGATAAATTGCGCCAGGCCGCTGGGCTGGGACGTTTCATCTAGCCTCTGAGCGGTTCCTGTATGGGGCGCCTTCGGGCGCCCTGTCACGTTTTGGCAACTGCCTGGCGCACTTCGGTGGAACTTGCCACGCTACAGGGGCGAATGGAGAGGAGGAGTTTCATGGCCACTGCATTGGATGCGATACGACCGCGACGGGTCTCTCTGCTGCTGGGTGCATTGATATTGACGGGTGCGCTGCTGGTCGGTCTGGCCTTCGGCACGCGCATGGGTCTGCTGATGGTCGTAGGGGCGCTGCTCGGCGTTTCTCTTTATCACGCCGCCTTCGGCTTTACCGCCGCCTGGCGGGTCTTCATCAGCGAGCGACGTGGGCGTGGGCTGCGCGCTCAGATGGTCATGCTGGCCATCGCCGTGGTGTTATTCTTCCCTGCATTGGGGGCGGGCAGCCTGTGGGGCCAAAGTGTGACGGGCTTCGTCTCTCCCATCGGGGTCTCGGTGGTGGTGGGCGCCTTCCTGTTCGGTATCGGTATGCAGCTCGGCGGCGGCTGTGCCTCGGGTACACTGTTCACCGCCGGCGGTGGCAATGCCCGCATGGTGATCACGTTGCTCTTCTTCATCGTCGGCTCGTTGATCGGTACCGCCCATTTCTCATGGTGGATGAGCTTGCCCGCCTTTCAGCCGGTGTCGCTGGTACAGACCTTCGGCGCCGGTGGAGGAATTGCCGTGAGCCTGGCGCTGTTCGGTGCCATCGCCGTGCTGACGGTGCTGCTGGAGAAGCGCCGCCATGGCGGATTGGAGGAGGCACCACGCGCCAACCTCAGCCAGGGGCGCTGGCTCACCGGCCCCTGGCCGCTGTTGCTTGGTGCCGTGGCACTGGCGCTGCTCAACTTCGCCACCCTGGCGTTGGCTGGACGCCCCTGGGGTATTACCTCCGCCTTCGCGCTGTGGGGCGCCAAGGCTTACGAATTCATTGGTGGCGATGTCAGCCAGTGGGGCTACTGGCAGAGCCCGGGCAACGCCGCGGCGCTTCACGCCAGCGTATGGAGCGACATCACCACGGTGATGAATGTAGGGATCATTCTGGGCGCCATGGTGGCTGCCACTCTGGCTGGACGCTTCTCCCCGACCCTGCGGATTCCGCTGGGCTCGGTGATGGCGGCGGTGATCGGGGGCCTGATGCTGGGCTACGGGGCCAGGCTGGCGTTCGGTTGCAACATTGGTGCCTACTTCAGCGGCATTGCGTCGGGGAGCCTGCATGGCTGGGTATGGCTGGTGGCGGGCTTTGCCGGCAACATGCTCGGCGTGAGGCTGCGTCCGTGGTTTTTCGACCGTCCACCCAGCGACAGGACCCATGCCAAAGTCAGCTGATGCGCCACGATGGCAGAGGCGTGGTAGAGTTGGCGCCAAGAGCGCCACCAGAGCGCTCAGGAAGGGCAGTACATCTGTCTGCGCTTCCCTACGGCCCGGTTCCAGTCACCGTATCGAGACAAAAGATGCCCGAAAGCAAACGTCCACTTTATATTCCCTACTCTGGTCCATCGCTGCTCGAGATGCCACTGCTCAACAAGGGCAGTGCGTTCACCCGCGAGGAGCGCCTCGAGTTCAACCTGGTCGGCCTGCTGCCACAGAACGTGGAATCCATCGAGGAGCAGGCCGAACGGGCCTACCGCCAGTACCAGCAGTGTCATAGCGACCTGGAGCGGCACATTCATCTGCGGGCAATCCAGGACGACAATGAGACCCTCTACTATCACATGGTGATGGAGCATCTCGAGGAGATGCTGCCGATCATCTACACCCCCACGGTGGGTCAGGCCTGTGAGGAGTTCTCCAACATCTACCGCAGTCACCGCGGCCTGTTCGTCAGCTACCCCGACCGCGAGCGGATGGACGACATTCTACGCAGCGCCACCAAGGACAGGGTCAAGGTGATCGTGGTAACCGACGGCGAGCGGATCCTCGGTCTCGGCGACCAGGGCATCGGCGGCATGGGTATCCCCATCGGCAAGCTGGCGCTGTACACCGCCTGCGGCGGCATCAGCCCCGCCTACACGTTGCCGATCACCCTCGACGTGGGTACCAACAACCAGGCGCTGCTCGACGACCCGATGTACATGGGGTGGCGGCATCCACGCATTTCCCAGGACGAGTACGATGCTTTCATCGCCGAGTTCATCGCCGCGGTGAAGCGCCGCTGGCCGGACGTGCTGTTGCAGTTCGAGGATTTCGCCCAGGCCAACGCGGTGCCGTTGCTGGAGCGCTATCGCAACGAGCTGTGCTGCTTCAACGACGATGTGCAGGGTACCGCCTCGGTGGTGGTCGGCACGCTGATGGCCGCCTGCGAAGCCCGTGACGAGACCATCGCCGACCAGCGCGTAGTGTTCGTTGGTGCCGGTTCCGCCGGCTGCGGTATCGCCGAACAGGTGGTGGTAGCGATGCAGGCCGAGGGGCTGACCGAGAAGGAGGCGCGGCGGCGCGTGTTCATGGTCGACCGGGAAGGGCTCGTCACTTCCGAGCAGACCTGGCTGCGCGACTTCCAGCGCCGGCTGGCGCACGACCCCGCGCTCACCGCAGAGTGGAACGGCCAGGATCTCGTCGAGACCCTGCGCCGGATCGAGCCCACGGTGCTGATCGGTGTCTGTGGTCGCCCTGGCATCTTCACCGAAGAGGTGGTGCGCACCATGCATGCCGGCTGCGAGAAACCGGTGATCATGCCGCTCTCCAATCCCACCTCCCAGGCCGAGGCGGTGCCCGAGGACGTAATCCGCTGGACCGATGGCGCCGCGCTGGTCGCCACCGGTAGCCCTTTCCCGCCGGTGGTGCACGATGGCAAGACCTATCCCATTGCCCAGTGCAACAATGCCTATATCTTCCCCGGCATCGGCCTCGGCGTGGTGGCCAGCGGTGCCAAGCGGATCACCGACACCATGCTGATGGCTGCTTCCCGCGCCCTGGCGCGCGAAGCGCCGCTGGTGAAGCATGGCAAGGGCGCGCTGCTGCCGCCGCTGTCGCAGATTCGCGAACTCTCCAAGGTCATTGCCTTCGACGTCGCCGCCCAAGCCCAGCAGGAGGGTGTGGCGCTGAGCACCGACGGGATCAAGCTGCGTCAGGCCATCGAGCGTAGCAGTTGGACGCCGGAGTATCGTACCTACCGCCGTCGCTCGATGTGAGGAATGAGAAAAGGCCCCGAGATGGGGCCTTTTCGGTTCTGCGCCTTTAGACCGCGCCGATCATCTTGCGCAGCACGTAGTGGAGGATGCCGCCGTGGCGGTAGTACTCCAGCTCGTTGGCGGTGTCGATGCGGCACAGCGCCTCGATGCGCTTCTCGCCCTTGTCGCTCTTGATGGTCACCGTCACCTTGCCGCCCGGGGTGAGGTCGGCCAGGCCTTCGATGGAGATCGTTTCGTCGCCGGTCAGGCCGAGAGTGTGACGACTCTCGCCCTCGGGGAACTGCAGCGGCACCACGCCCATGCCGATCAGGTTGGAGCGGTGGATGCGCTCGTAGGATTCGGCAAGCACCGCGCGTACACCGAGCAGGCGCGTGCCCTTGGCCGCCCAGTCGCGCGAGGAGCCGGTGCCGTACTCCTTGCCGGCAACCACCACCAGCGGCGTGCCCTTCTCCTGATACTTCATGGCGGCGTCGTAGATCGCCATCTGCTCGCCCGAGGGCACGTGGCGGGTTTCGCCGCCGACCACACCGTCGAGCATCTCGTTGCGGATGCGCACGTTGGCAAAAGTGCCGCGCATCATTACCTCGTGGTTGCCGCGCCGCGAGCCGTAGGAGTTGAAGTCTACCGGCTTGATGCCACGCTCCTGCAGGTAGCGTCCGGCGGGGCTGTCGGGTTTGATGGAGCCGGCCGGAGAGATGTGGTCGGTGGTCACCGAGTCGCCCAGCAGGGCGAGGATATGGGCATCCTCGACGTCCTCGATGGGCTCCGGATCGCGACCCATGCCTTCGAAGAAGGGCGGGTGCTGGATATAGGTGGAGGAGGGCGACCACTCGTAGACCTGGCTCTGCGGTACCTGTAGTGCCTTCCACGTCTCGTCGCCTTCGAAGACCTCGGCGTACTCCTTGCGGAACATGTCGGTCTTCACCTTCTCCACGGCATTGGCAATATCGGCCTGGGAGGGCCAGATATCCTGCAGGTAGACCGGGTTGCCGTCCCGGTCCTCGCCCAACGGATCCTGGCTGAGATCCAGACGCACGTTACCGGCCAGAGCGTAGGCCACCACCAGCGGCGGCGAGGCGAGCCAGTTGGTCTTCACCAGCGGATGGATGCGACCCTCGAAGTTGCGGTTGCCGGAGAGCACCGAAGCCACAGTGAGATCGCCCTCCTCGACTGCCTTCTCGATGGGCGTAGGTAGCGGACCGGAGTTGCCGATACAGGTGGTGCAGCCGTAGCCCACCAGGTTGAAGCCCAAGGCATCCAGGTCTTCCTGCACACCGCCAGCCTCGAGGTATTCAGTCACCACCTTGGAGCCGGGGGCCAGCGAGGTCTTGACCCAAGGCTTGGTCTTGAGCCCCTTGGCTCGGGCGTTGCGTGCCAGCAGGCCGGCGGCCAGCATCACGCTGGGGTTGGAGGTGTTGGTGCAGGAGGTAATGGCGGCGATCACCACGGCGCCGGGATTGAGCATGAACTGCTCACCGTTCAGCTCGACGTTCTGGCTGTCGTGGTGCTCGTAGCTATCATGCACCCCGACCGCGGTCTGGCCTCCCTCGGAGAGCAGCCGACCTTTTTCCTCGCTGGGAAGCGGCTTGTTGCCGTTTTCTCCCTCCATGAGCTTCTCGAAGGTCGCCTTCATGTCTTTCAGGGCGACGCGATCCTGAGGACGCTTGGGACCGGCCAGGCTGGCTTCGACATCGCTCAGGTCGAGGTGCAGGGTATCGCTGAAGATCGGCTCGTCACCGGGTTCTCGCCACAACCCCTGGGTCTTGCAATACGCCTCCACAAGGGCGATCTGGGCATCGTCGCGGCCAGTCAGGCGCAGGTAGGCTAGGGTCTCGTCATCAACCGGGAAGAAGCCGCAGGTGGCGCCATATTCCGGCGCCATGTTGGCAATGGTCGCACGGTCGGCCAACGGCAGGTCGGACAGGCCGTCGCCGTAGAATTCGACGAACTTGCCCACCACGCCACGACTGCGCAGCATCTGGGTCACCGTCAGCACCAGGTCGGTGGCGGTGATGCCCTCTTTGAGCTTACCGGTGAGCTTGAAACCCACTACCTCGGGAATCAACATCGACACCGGCTGGCCGAGCATGGCAGCTTCGGCCTCGATGCCGCCGACCCCCCAGCCGAGTACGCCGAGACCGTTGATCATGGTGGTATGGGAGTCGGTGCCCACCAGGGTGTCCGGGTAGGCGAAGGTCTTGCCGTTCTCCTCCTTGGTCCACACCGTACGGCCCAGATACTCCAGGTTCACTTGGTGACAGATGCCGGTGCCCGGCGGCACTACGCGGAAGTTATCGAAGGCGTCCTGGCCCCAACGCAGGAACTCGTAGCGCTCGCGGTTGCGCTCCATCTCGATGGCGACGTTGTCCTTGAAGGCGGTGGGGTTACCGAACTTGTCGACCATTACCGAGTGGTCGATGACCAGATCCACCGGCGAAAGGGGGTTGATGCGCGAGGGATCCTCGCCGAGCTTCTGCACCGCGGCGCGCATCGAGGCTAGGTCTACCACGCCGGGAACGCCGGTGAAATCCTGCATCAGCACCCTGGCCGGGCGGTAGCCGATCTCGCGGCTGGAGCGCCCCCCCTGCTGCCAGTCGACCAGGGCCTGAAGATCCTTGCGGGCCACGCTCGGATCGTCGGCGAAGCGCAGTTGGTTCTCCAACAGGATCTTCAGAGTCTTCGGCAGCCTGTCGATGTTGCCTAGGGCATCGGCTGCCTGCGGCAGGCTGTAGTAGTGATAGGTGGTACCGCCGGCGTCCAGGGTCTGCAGGGTATCCGGCATCTCGTCACGGCTCATGAAAGCCTCCTGTCACGGTAATGAACGGTCTTTTTCTTCGGTCTCATACTTAACACATGGTCATGATAGGTTCCCCTTTCAAGCGCTGCCCAAGGTTTCTATGCTGAACGAAAGTCCGTTGCATGGCGCTGATGCTCCGCCGGGGAGGGGCGGCGCTTGGGGGGGCGCATGCATGAAGATCGGCTCGATAGCTACTTGGTCCACTGCCCATACTGCAGCATGCCTTTCGACCTGCTGATCGATGTCTCTCAAGGCAGCCACGCAACCTGGGAGGACTGCCCCTACTGCTGCTCGCCGATCCAGGTTCGGGTAGAGGTATCGCCGATCGCAAGCGAGCTGGAAGCCCTGGTGCTGGGACGCGATGACGAGGTGCTGTAACGTTCCCATGAGGGGGAAGAGGTACCACGCCCCAGACGCCCGAGACTGATACAATGGCTTCAACCATGCTCCCGGCAACGTGCGACGACACGGTCGGGGCGAGACACGTCATGCCTCATCCCGTTTTCGAGCTGCGAGGATCTCTTCATGAGCGAAGCGCGTCACGAACGCCTGATCATTCTGGGCTCCGGTCCGGCCGGCTACACTGCTGCCGTCTACGCGGCGCGGGCCAACCTCAAGCCGGTCCTGATCACCGGCATCCAGGCCGGCGGTCAGCTGACGACGACTACCGATGTGGACAACTGGCCTGGTGACGATGCCGGTGTGCAGGGGCCGGAACTAATGGAGCGCATGAAGCGTCATGCCGAGCGTTTTGATACCGAAGTGCTGTTCGACCACATCCATGAGGTGGATCTGCGCAACCGCCCCTTCACCCTGAAGGGCGACAGCGGCAGCTACACCTGCGATGCCCTGATCATTGCTACCGGTGCCAGCGCCCGCTACTTGGGGCTGCCGTCCGAGCAGCAGTACATGGGCCAAGGGGTGTCAGCCTGCGCCACCTGCGATGGTTTCTTCTACCGCAACAAGGAGGTCGTGGTGGTAGGCGGCGGCAATACCGCCGTGGAAGAGGCGCTCTACCTCTCCAACATCGCTTCCAAAGTCACCTTGGTGCACCGCCGCGACAGCCTGCGCGCGGAGAAGATCCTGCAGGACAAGCTGCGTGAGAAGGCCGAGAACGGCAACGTCGTGCTCGAATGGAACCATGTCCTGGAAGAAGTGCTGGGCGATGCCAGCGGCGTGACCGGCGTACGCATCCGTTCCACCGTCGACGACAGCGTGAAGGAACTCGAGGCGCCCGGCGTGTTCATCGCCATCGGCCATAGCCCCAACACCGGTATCTTCGAGGGGCAGTTGGAAATGCACGACGGCTACATCAAGGTGAAGTCCGGCCTTGAGGGCAACGCCACCGCCACCAGCGTGCCGGGCGTGTTCGCCGCCGGCGACGTGATGGATCACGTCTACCGCCAGGCGGTGACTTCCGCCGGCACTGGTTGCATGGCGGCATTGGATGCGGAGCGTTACCTCGAAGATCTTTAAGCTTCGGGCTTCGGGCTTCGGGCTTCGGGCTTCGGGCTTCAGGTCTCGGACTAGGCTGTTTGCTTGTGGCTCGTGGCTAGTAATGCGGCGGCACCTCGTCCTGCGGTGACGGTGCCGTCATCTCCGAATCCTGCAGCGCCCGCTGCTGGTCGCGCAGCTTTTCCTGCATCAGGGTATTGATCCGCTCCAACTGTGCCAGGCGCCGTTCCTGGGCAGCAACCGCCTGGTCCAGCGTATCCAGCCAGTGTTCCTGGTAGGCGATGCGGCTCTCCAGTGACTCCAGTCGGGCGGCGAGCGTATGCTCGGGGCTCATGCTAGAATCGTCGCGCTGCGTGTCGCTGTTCATCGTGACACCTTCATTGGCTGACGGGGCCTTGGGTCGTGTCGTCATCTGACATCCTGTTTCATCAATTCCACATTACAAGTGAGCAATACGGATCCATGAATCGCAAGGTTATCATTCGCTGTACGCTGATCAGCCTCCTGCTGGCGCTGCCGGCTCCGTTGCTGATCGCACTGTTCATTTCACTGACCGGAGGCGATCTGGCACGCCAGCTGTTCGCCATGCTCGAGGTCGAGGGTGTCGCGGCGGTCTATTTCGCCGTGGCGGCGGCGGCCTTCGTGCTGCTGCTGATCGCCACTCTCACACTGCATGCCTTCAGTCCCAGGCTCGCGGTGCTGGCCGATGTCGAGAACGACGATCGCGAGATCGGCGAGGTCAAATGGTTCAACGTCAACAAAGGTTACGGCTTCATCAAGCGTGAGAGCGGCGAGGACGTGTTCGTCCATTTCCGTGCCATTCGCGGCCGTGGGCACCGCACCCTGGCCGAGGGGCAGAAGGTGCGCTATCACGTGATCGAGAATGAGCGGGGGCTGCAAGCCGACGACGTCACGGTCATCACTTAGGTGGTAGAAAGCGCCTGCGCTCGACCAGGCGTTGTTGGAAGCGTGGGAAGAGCAATCCCGCCTAGCCTGGCCATCGCTCGTCAGCTTTCGCAAGAATCAATAGGTTGGTTTGGACATCGCCCCGCTTCGGCGGGGCGATGTCATTTGGGGTCATTGGCCGGAGTCGGGCCAGTCGATGGCGCTTTCGCTGCCGTCGGGTAGCACCTGCCAGAAGCGGTCGGGGTCGTCGCCAGGTTGCCAGCCGCCAAGCGAGCAGCGGACCTCACAGTCGAGCCGGGCGGCGGCGTCGCGGGCGCAGTCGGCATCTCGCGGCCACGGTGTGTGAGCGCTGTCGAACCACAGGCTGGCGAAGCCGTCGGCGGCTTTTTCCACCAGCAGCACCGGCACCTCGTGCCCCTCGTAATGGCCGCGGGTCTGCCACTTGTTACGCCCGGCGCCGCGCAGTGGAGCGGCATCCAGTGTTTCGCCAAGCCAGGCATTGATGGCCTCGAATGGAGGCTGACGCAGGTAGATCTCGATGTCCGGATAGCGCATGGGGCTCTCGTGCAAGTCTGGCATGGCGAACCTCTCGGCGCGGTCAGGGCTGGGCGGTGCCGTTGACGAAGAGCTTGGCCAGGATTGCTTCGTAGACCTGGCTCAGATCGTCGAGATCGGCGGCGCGCACGCATTCGTTGGCCTGGTGGATGGTGGCGTTGCGTGGCCCCAGCTCTACTACCTGGCTGCCCAGCGTGGCAATGAAACGGCCATCCGACGTGCCGCCGCTGGTCGAAAGCTGGGGCTGGCGGCCGAGCACGGCTTCCACGCCGTGCAGGGCGGCTTCCACCAATTCGCCTTCGGCGGTCAGGAAGGGCTCGCCGTTGAGTGTCCAGTCGAGCTGATACTCGAGACCGTGGGCATCGAGTATCGCCTCGGTGCGTGAACGCAGCTGTTCATGGGTCACCTCGGTGGAGAAGCGGAAGTTGAACACCACTTCCACGTCGCCGGGAATGACGTTGGTGGCGCCGGTACCGGCACGAAGGTTGGAAATCTGGAAGCTAGTGGCAGGGAAGAAGTCGTTGCCGCTGTCCCAGTGTTCACGTACCAACGCGTCGAGTGCCGGCAGCGCTTGGTGTATCGGGTTGCGTGCCAGATGCGGATAGGCCACATGGCCCTGGACTCCCCTGACGTGCAGCACGCCGCCGAGCGAGCCACGACGACCGTTCTTGATCACGTCGCCGAGCACGTCGGTGGAGGAGGGCTCGCCGACGATACAGTAATCGAGGCGCTCGTTGCGCTCGCGCAGGTGCTCGACCACGGCCCGGGTGCCGTCCACTGCGGGCCCCTCCTCGTCGGAGGTGATGAGGAAGGCGATCCGTCCGTGGTGGTCGGGGTGGGCACTGACGAAGCGTTCCACCGCAGTGATCATTGCCGCCAGGCTGCCCTTCATGTCGGCCGAACCGCGGCCGCGCAGCATGCCTTTGTCATCGATGCAGGGCTCGAAGGGGGGCGTCTCCCAGTGTACATGGGGGCCGCTCGGCACCACGTCGGTATGGCCGGCGAAGGCCAGTACCGGGCCGTGATGGCCATGGGTCGCCCAGAAGTTCTCCACATCGCCGAAGGGAAGACGCTCGATCTGGAAGCCCAGCCGCTCCAGGCGCTCGATCATCAGCGCCTGGCAGCCGAGGTCGTCGGGAGTGACCGAGGGGCGGCGAATCAGCTCGAAGGCGAGCTGCTGGGTCGCGGAGAGCCCCTGTGGATCAGTTATGGGCATGCAGGGCCTCGTTGAGCGCGATGGCACTCTTGTTGGTCAGGCACTCGATGCGGCCGTTCTGCGAGTTGCGACGCAGCAGCAGGTCGCTGTGACCGGCCAGTTCGCGTGCCGCCACGGTCTTGACCTCCTGGCCCTGATCGTCGAGCAGGGTGACCTTGGCCCCGGCGGTGATGTAGAGACCGGCCTCGACGGTGCAGCGATCGCCCAGCGGGATGCCAATGCCGGCGTTGGCGCCGATCAGACAGCCTTCACCCACCTTGATGACAATGTTGCCACCGCCGGAAAGGGTACCCATGGTGGAGCAGCCGCCGCCCAGGTCGGAGCCTTTGCCCACCATTACGCCGGCCGAGATGCGACCCTCGATCATGCCCGGACCTTCGGTGCCGGCGTTGAAATTGACGAAGCCTTCATGCATCACGGTGGTGCCCTCGCCCAGGTAGGCGCCCAGGCGCACTCGTGCGGTGTCGGCAATGCGTACGCCGTTGGGCACCACGTAGTCGGTCATCTTGGGGAATTTGTCCACGCAGTCCACCGACAGCGTGCGTCCCTCCAGGCGTGCCTTGAGGCGACGGGCAGGCAGTTCCTCGATGTCGATCGGACCTTCACTGCTCCAGGCCACGTTGCGCAACAGGCCGAACATACCGGTGAGGTCTACGCCGTGAGGTTTTACCAGGCGATGCGACAGCAGGTGCAGCTTGAGATAGACCTCCGGGGCGCTCTGCGGCGGCAGGTCGTTCTCCAGGAAGGTGGCGACCAGCGGCCGCTGGCTGGCGGCCAGCGCCTCGACCAACTCCGCCTGGGCCACGTGGCCGGCCGTCCTGAGCGCCTCGCCAAGCTTGGCGCAGTGTTCCGGCAGGAAGCTGACGGCGCTGTTACCGGCGGGGACGTCGAGCACCTTGCCGACAGCCTCCACCAGGCTGGCATCCGGCTTGAGCAGGGGCGCCGGATAGTAGATCTCCAGCCAGTCGCCCTGGGTGTTCTGGGTGCCGATTCCGAAGGCAAAACTCAGCATGTGGTGTCCTCACGTCTTGAAGGGAATGGGCTTCAGCCCTTGAGATCGTCGTAGTCGCCGTTGCGGTAGCCGACGCGTATCTCGTCGCCGGTATCGAGCAACGGCCGTTTGAGCAGGGTGGGATTGGCCATGATCAGCGCGCGGACCTTGTTGGCATCGAGGTCGTGCTTGTCCTCCTCGGGGAGGTTGCGCCAGGTGGTACTGCGTCGGTTGAGGGCTTCCAGCACCGGAACCTTGGCGAGGATATGCTCGAGCAGCGCCGCCGAGAGGCCGTCTTCGCGCAGGTCGTGAACCTGGTAGGGCACTCCTTTCTCCTCCAGGGCCTTGCGCGCCTTGCGGCAGGTGTCGCAGTTCTTGATCACGAAGAGGGTCGCCATCATGCACTCCTTTCGATGAAACGGCGAATTCGTTGGGCGGCTTCCACGGTGGCCTCGCGTTCGGCCACCAGCGCCAGCCGCATTCGGCCCGCACCGGGATTGATGCCATCGATGCCCGGGCGCCCCATGTAGGCGCCGGGCAATACGCTGACATGCTCCGCGGCGAACAGGCTCCGGGTGAAGGCCTCGTCGTCACCGCCCGGTACCGCCGGCCATAGGTAGAAACTGGCCTCGGGCACGGGAAATTCAAGCACCGGAGCGAGAATTTCGCTCACCGCGGCGAACTTCTCGCGGTAGGCGTCGCGATTGTCGCGTACGTGGCTCTCGTCGTTCCAGGCGGTGATCGAGGCGTGCTGCAGCGGCAGCGACATGGCACAGCCATGATAGGTGCGGTAGCGCTTGAACGGTGCGATCAGCCCGGCGTCGCCAGCGACGAATCCCGAGCGCAGTCCTGGCAGGTTCGAGCGCTTGGAGAGCGAGTGGAATACCAGGCAGCGGCGATAGTCGTGGCGTCCGATGGCGGCGCAGGCCTCGAGCAGCCCCGGTGGTGGGGCGCTCTCGTCGAGATAGAGTTCGGAATAACACTCATCGGAGGCGATGATGAAGTCGAATTCGTCGGCCAGGGCGATCAGCTTTTCGAACTCGGCCCGCGGCGTCACCGCGCCGGTAGGGTTGCCCGGCGAGCAGAGGAAAACGATCTGTACCTCGCGCCAGGTGTCGGCCGGTATGGCATCGAAGTCGGGGCGAAAGCCGCTCTCGGCCCGGCAGTCGAGATAGAGCGGCTGGCCGCCGGCGAGCAGGGTGGCGCCTTCGTAGATCTGGTAGAAGGGGTTGGGCACCGCCACTCGGGCCGGGCGACTGCGGTCCAGGGCGGCCTGGACGAAGGCGAAGATCGCCTCGCGGGTGCCGTTGACCGGCAGCACTTGGCGTTCGGGGTCGAGCCCCTTGAGTCCGAAGCGCCGCGTGGCCCACCCGGCGATGGCGTCGCGCAATTCGGGTATGCCGGCGGTGGCCGGGTAGCGGGCGAAGTCGAGCTGATGCGCCACGAGCGTCTCCAGCGCGGCGCTGAAGGGGGCGTGCTGCGGCTCGCCGATGGTCAGCGGGATGTGCGAGAGCTCTTCGGGAGGCGTCACGCCGGACTTCAGTTTGGCAAGCCTTTCGAACGGATAGGGCTTGAGGGCGTCGAGATCGGGGTTCATGGGTGTCCAGGCGCCGTGGGGCGGCGGCGTTGTCGTGTCTGCAGGCAGACCGCCGATTATAGGGAAGCCCCCGGCTCGCCTCAAACTTGTCGCCGCGCGCCTCAGCCCGCCACGTCCAGCACTTCGATCAGGCGCTCGCGCAGGCGCTGCTGGCGCTCGGGGTCGATCAGCGGTGCGCCCGACTTGTCGGTGATGAAGAAGACGTCCTCGACCCGTTCGCCCAGAGTGGCGATCTTGGCCGCCGAGAGCGAGATGCCCTGCTCCATGAAGATGCGCCCGACCCGGGCCAGCAGGCCGGGTCGGTCGGGCGCGGTCAGCTCCAGCAGGGTGCGCTCGTTGGCCGGGTCCTGCTCGATCAGCACCTCGGTGGGCACCTTGAAGTGGCGCAGCTGGCGCGGCGTGTGACGGGTGACGATCTGGGGGTAATCCTCGGGGTCGTCGAGTTCCTCCACCAAGTGGGCGCGGATCTCCTCGATGCGTCTCGGGTCGCGTATCGCACGGCCCTGGTCGTCGAGCACGATGAAGGTGTTGAGCGTCCAGTCGTTGCTCGAGGTGGCGATGCGTGCGTCGTGGATCGACAGTCCCAACTGCTCCATGGCGGCGGCAGTGGCGGCGAATAGGTCATCCACCGAGCGGGTATGGATGAAGACCTTGGTGCCCCCCTCGGACATGTCGTCGGTGGGGGCGCTGATCAGCACCAGCGGCAGCGCCGACTCACGGTGGGCGAGGATGCCCAGGGTCTGCCAGACGATCTCGCTGGGGGCGTACTGCAGGAAGTACTCCTCACCGAGCTGCTCCCATAGGCGCTCGACCCGGCTCAGCTCGGCACCTACCGTGGTCAGCAGCGAGCGCGCTTCGCTGCGGGTCTCGGCGACCCAATCCTCGCGATCGAGCGGGTTGTCCAGGCCGCGGCGCAGGGCGCGCTTGGTCTCGGCATGCAGTTGGCGCAGCAACGACGCGCGCCAGCCGTTCCACAGCGTCGGGTTGGTGGCGTTGATGTCGGCCACGGTGAGCACGTAGAGGTGGTCCAGGCGAGCCTCGTCGCCCACCAAGGTGGCGAATTCACGAATCACATCGGGGTCGGTGATGTCGCGTTTCTGCGCCACCATGGACATTACCAGATGGTTTTCCACCAGCCAGCTAACCAGGCGGGTGTCCCGCTGCGACAGGCCGTGGCGCTCGGCGAAGCGCTCCACGTCACGGGCGCCGAGGATCGAATGGTCGCCGCCGCGCCCCTTGCCAATGTCATGGTAGAGCCCGGCGATCCACAGCAGCTCCAGCTTGGGCAACTGGGGCACCAGCGCCGCTGCTACCGGGAAGTCGTCGCGCGCCTGCGGTTTGCGGAACTGGTGAATGCACTTGAGCAGGCGCAGGGTATGGGCGTCCACGGTGTAGATGTGGAACAGGTCGTGCTGCATCAGCCCGACGGCCTGGCCGAACTCCGGCAGGTACTTGCCGAGCACGCCGTAACGGTTCATGCGCCGGAGTTGGCGTGCCACATTGCCGCTGGAGCGCAGCAGTGACATGAACAGGTGCTGGTGGTGTTCGTCGTCGCGGTAGAGGTCGTCGATCAGATGGCGGTTGTCGCGAATCAGGCGAATGGTGTCGGCGCGCACGCCCTCGATCTCGGGGTGCTCGGCCATCAGCAGGAACAGCTCGAGCAGGGCGGAGGGGTGCTCGCGAAACACCGAGCGGTGGCGCGCCTTGATGTAGCTGCCCTCGATCGCGAAGCGCTCGTTGAGGGCGGTAGTCTCCAGTCGCTCTCCGTCACGCAGGATCGCCTCGTCGAAGTGCTGCAGCAGCATGTCGTTGAGTCCCGCCAGCGCGGTGACATGGCGATAGTAGCGCTTCATGAACTGCTCGACGGCGAGGCGCTCGGGCGTGTCGCGAAAGCCGAACAGCTCGGCGATGGTGCGCTGATGGTCGAATAGCAGGCGATCCTCGGCGCGGCCGGTGAGCATGTGCAACGCATAGCGCACCTGCCACAGGAAGGCCTGGCCCTGGCTCAGGATGCGCAGCTCGGCATCGTTCATGAAACCTTCCGCCACCAGGTCCTCGTAGCGCTGGCTGCCGAAGTGGCGCTTGGCCACCCAGCCGATCATCTGGATATCGCGCAGGCCGCCCGGCGAACTCTTGATGTTGGGCTCGAGGTGATACTCGGAGTTGTTGAAGCGATGGTGACGAGCGATCTGTTCCTGCCACTTGGCCTCGAAGAAGCGGTCGGCGGGCCACATGCTCTCGGTGGCGATGCGCGCCTTCATCGCCTCGCGCAGCGACTCGGGGCCAGCCAGGGTGCGCGACTCCATCAGGTTAGTGATGATGGTGATGTCGCTCCCGGCCTCGCGTTCGCAATCGGAAAGCGAACGCACGCTGTGGCCGATCTCCAGCCCGATGTCCCACAGCAAGGTGATGAAGGCAGTCAACGGCCCACGGTAGGGGGTGTCGTCGTCATTCTCGAGCAGCATCATCAGATCGATGTCGGAATGGGGATGCAGCTCGCCGCGGCCGTAGCCGCCCACGGCGAGCAGTGCCACGCCGTCATCGGGCCATTCCTGCAGCGACCACGCTACGCTGAGCAACTGGTCGAGGCACCAGGCCCGACCGTGTATCAGGTCGCGAATGTCTGCCCCGGCGTGGAAGCGCTCGTCGAGCCGGCTCTGGATGTCGCGCAGTGCCGCCTTGAACGGGGCGATGGGTGAGCGAGTCCCTGCCAGTTCGCGTCGGAAGGTCTCGGCATCGAACAGCGACTCGTCGGGGGCGAAGCGATAGTGGTGCAGGAGCATGGCGACTCGACTCAGTGGTCGAGGAAGGAGAAGTCTTCCTCATTGCGCGCCGTGAGTACCTCGACGCCAGTCTCGGTGACCAGCAGCGTATGCTCCCACTGCGCAGACAGGCTCTTGTCCCGGGTCACTGCGGTCCAGCCGTCACGCAGTACCTTGGTCTGGTGCCCTCCGACGTTGATCATCGGCTCGATGGTCAGGCACATGCCGGCGGCCAGAGTGGCGTCGGCTTCGGGCGCGTAGCCGTCATAATGCAGCACTTGCGGGTCCTCGTGGAAGCTGGCACCGATGCCATGACCGCAAAAGTCGCGCACCACCGAGTAGCCGTTGGTTTCGGCGTGGTGCTGAATGGCGCGGGCAAGCTCGGAGAGGCGCACTCCGGGGCGTACCAGGGCAATGCTCTTGTACAGGCATTCCTGGGTCACGCGGCACAGTCGCTCGCCCTGGATGCTCTCACCGATGACGTGCATCACGCTGGAGTCGCCGTGGTAGCCGTCGGCGGTCTTCACGGTGACATCGATGTTCATGATGTCGCCCTTCTTGAGCTTCTTGCCCGGGTCGGGGATGCCGTGGCAGACCACGTGGTTGATCGAGGTGCAGATCGACTTCGGAAAGCCGTGATAGTTGAGCGGTGCCGGTGTCGAGCCCAACTCGTTGACGATATAGTCGTGGCAAAGGCGGTCCAGTTCACCGGTGGTCACGCCTGCCTGGACGTGAGGGGCTAGCATCTCGAGCACGCTGGCGGCCTGGCGGCCGGCCTCACGCATCTTTTCTATCTCGTCGGGCGTCTTGATGGGTATGTTCATGAAATCTCGGTTCAGAGGGGTTGCAGCGCAGACAACGGGGCGGTGTGGGCGGCGGGCGACTTCATCTCGTTGGCGAACTATGGTATAAAGCCGCGCGCATTCCTGCAATCGTCGCCCGCCAGGCTCGCCTGCGGCCGGCATGACAGCGAAGGCGTCGGCAGCGGGCCGCACGAGGCACAATGATGCCCACGGCGCCGGCCGTTAATCCAACAGCCTTGAAAACACACACGTACCGGCACATGGTCCCGGGTGCTGCCGCGGTTCTTCCCGGCGGTCGGATCCATGGGGTGCGTGGAGGCCTAACCCGATTTTCAGGAGTCATCCATGGCACACGTCAACATGCGCGACCTGCTCAAGGCAGGCGCACACTTCGGTCACCAGACCCGTTACTGGAACCCGAAGATGGGCAAGTTCATCTTCGGCGCGCGTAACAAGATCCACATCATCAACCTCGAGCACACCCTGCCGGCCCTCAACGAGGTGATCGACGTGGTCGAGAAGATGGCCGCTTCCAACAACAAGATCATGTTCGTCGGCACCAAGCGCAGTGCGAGCAAGATCATCAAGGAAGAAGCCACCCGCGTCGGCATGCCGTTCGTCAACCACCGCTGGCTCGGTGGTATGCTGACCAACTACAAGACCATTCGTCAGTCGATCAAGCGTCTGCGCGACCTCGAGTCCATGCGCGAGGACGGTACCTTCGACAAGCTGACCAAGAAAGAAGTCCTGATGGCGACCCGCGAGCAGGACAAGCTCGAGCGCTCCATCGGCGGCATCAAGGACATGGGTGGCCTGCCCGACGCCCTGTTCGTGATCGATGTGGATCACGAACGTATCGCCATCAACGAGGCGAACAAGCTTGGTATCCCGGTCATCGGTGTGGTGGATACCAACTCCGACCCGGACGGCGTCGACTACGTGATCCCCGGCAACGATGACTCCATCCGTGCCATCCAGATCTACGTCAAGGCGATCGCCGATGCCTGTGCGCGTGCGAAGGAAGGCCGTCCCGACGAGTTCGTCGAGGTCACCGAGGGTGAAGGTGGCGATGCCACTGCCGCAGCCGAGTAACGGCGAGTTTTCCGGGCCGGCAACGCCGGGCCGGGAGGGCGGCCAAGTCATTCGGCCGCCCGCTACCGTTCCGCCGCGGCGGGGCGAGATTTCACCGGGCCCATGGGCCCGGCGCCCTTATTCCCAGGTCGAACCTGAACGGGTTCCACTTATCGAGAGGTGAATACCATGGCAGCGATCAGCGCTTCCCAGGTCAAGGAACTGCGCGAGCGTACCGGGCTCGGCATGATGGAGTGCAAGAAGGCACTCACCGAGGCGGATGGCGACATCGAAGTCGCCATCGAGAACCTGCGCAAGAGCTCTGGCCTCAAGGCCGCCAAGAAGGCCGGTCGTACCGCCGCCGAAGGCACCGTGGCGACCCGTGTCGCCGAGGATGGCAGCTACGGCGTGGTGGTCGAGATCAACTCCGAGACCGACTTCGTCGCCCGCGACGACAACTTCAAGGCCTTCGCCGACAAGGTGGCCGACGCTTTCTTCACCGCCAAGAGCGAAGACGTGGCAGCGGTGATGGCCGGTGAGCTGGAAACCGCCCGTGAGCAACTGGTGCAGAAAATCGGCGAGAACATCGGCGTGCGTCGCTGCGCCGTTGTCGAGGCGCCCGAAGGCGGACTGGTGGGCGAATACGTCCACGGCGGCCGCATCGGCGTGCTCACCCTGCTCAAGGGCGGTAACACCGAAGTGGCCAAGGACGTCGCCATGCACGTGGCCGCGATCAACCCGGCCGTGGCGCGCCCCGAGGACATGCCTCAGGAGCAGCTCGACAAGGAAAAGGCGATCATCCTGGCCCAGCCCGACATGGCCGGCAAGCCCGAGCAGATCGCCGAGAAGATGGTCGAAGGCCGTCTGAAGAAGTACCTGGCCGAGAACAGCCTGACCGAGCAGCCCTTCGTCAAGGATCCGAACCAGTCCGTGGCCGAGTTCGTCAAGGCCGCTGGCGGCGAGGTGATCGGCTTCACTCGCTTCGAAGTGGGTGAGGGCATCGAGAAGGAAGAGGTCGACTTCGCCAAGGAAGTCATGGAACAGGCTGGCCGCCGCTAAGGTCAGAGGTTCCAGTTCGATGATGGCGTGCGCGTGAGCGCACGCCTTCTCGTATCCGGCCGCCACGTCGGTCGCAGCAGAGCGTTGCTTCATTCCACCTTGCGCCCAGGAGAGTTGCCATGGCCATTCCCGATCAGGTCGATAGTCCCGCCCAGCCCCGCTCCGACAAGTCCCGCGGTGAAAAGTCCAAGTACAAGCGCATCCTGCTCAAGCTCTCCGGCGAAGCCCTCATGGGCGAGCACGACTTCGGCATCGACCCCCAGGTGCTCGATCGCATGGCGCTCGAGATCGGTCAGTTGGTGGGGATCGGCGTGCAGGTCGGTATCGTCATCGGCGGTGGCAACCTGTTCCGCGGCGCCGCGCTCAACGAAGCGGGCATGGATCGGGTCACCGGCGATCACATGGGCATGCTGGCCACGGTGATGAACGCCCTGGCCATGCGCGATGCCCTGGAGCGTTCCAACATTCGCTCGCGGGTCATGTCGGCCATCCCCATGAGCGGCGTGGTGGAACATTACGACCGTCGCACGGCCATCCGCTACCTGACCTCGGGAGACGTGGTATTGTTCTCCGCCGGCACCGGCAATCCTTTCTTCACCACCGACTCGGCCGCTTGCCTGCGTGGCATCGAAATCGATGCCGATGTGGTGGTCAAGGCCACCAAGGTGGATGGCGTCTACGACAAGGATCCGGTGAAGCACGCCGATGCGGTCAAGTACGATCATCTGAGCTACGATAATGCGCTCGATCAGAAGCTCGGCATCATGGATTTGACCGCTATCTGCCTGGTGCGGGACCATGACATGCCGGTTCGCGTATTCAACATGAACAAGCCGGGCGCCCTGCTGAACCTGGTGGTGGGCGGCAAGGAAGGCACGCTGATAGACAGAGGTTGATACCGTGATCAATGACATCCAGAAAGATGCCGAAAGTCGCATGAAGAAGAGCCTTGATGCCCTTCATGCCAACTTCAACAAGATCCGTACCGGGCGTGCTCACTCCAGCATTCTCGATTCGGTCACTGTGGAGTACTACGGCAGCCAGGTACCTCTCAACCAGGTCGCCTCGGTCAATGTGGAAGATGCCCGCACCCTCTCCGTGGTGCCGTGGGAGCAGAACCTGGTGCCCAAGATCGAGAAGGCGATCATGACCTCCGACCTGGGGCTGAACCCTTCCAGTGCCGGTAACGTGATCCGCGTGCCGATGCCGATGCTCACCGAGGAAACCCGCAAGGGCTACATCAAGCAGGCTCGCTCCGAGGCCGAGAATGCCCGTGTGGCGGTACGCAACGTGCGTCGTGACGCTAATAACGACATCAAGGCCCTGCTCAAGGAGAAGGAGATCTCCGAGGATGAGCAGCATCGTGCCGAAGACACGATCCAGAAGCTTACCGACAAGTACATCGCCGAGATCGACAAGCAGCTCGAAGTGAAGGAACACGACCTGATGCAGGTCTGAGCAGCGCCGGGCGGCGACCTGTCGCCCGGTTCTTCCATCCCCATTGCGAGACATCATGACGCCAGCGCAGACCTCTGCATCGCAGATGCCCCCCAAGCCGCCCGGCGACGACCTGCCACAGCACGTGGCGATCATCATGGACGGTAACAACCGTTGGGCGCGTGCGCGTGGACTCTCCGGCATACGCGGCCACCGTGCGGGTGTCGAGGCCGTGCGTGCGGTGATTCGGCGCGCTGCCGAGCGCGGTATCCAGACCCTGACGCTGTTCGCCTTCTCCAGCGAGAACTGGCGCCGTCCCGAGGCTGAGGTCAGCGCACTGATGGATCTTTTTCTCATCGCCCTCAAGCGTGAGGTGAAAAAGCTCCATGACAACGGCATTCGCCTCTCGGTGATCGGCGACCGCAGCGCCTTTTCCACCTCGATCCAGAAGTACATTGCCAAGGCCGAGGCATTGACCCGGGACAACCAGCGCATGCACCTAGTGATTGCCGCCAACTATGGCGGGCGCTGGGACATCGTCACGGCCGCTCGCCGTCTGGCCGAACGTGCCGCAGTTGGGGAACTCGATCCTGCCGCGATCGATGAGCACCAGCTACAGGATGAGCTGTGCCTGGCCGGCGAGGCGCCGGTGGACCTATGCATCCGGACCAGCGGTGAGCAGCGTATTTCCAACTTTCTGCTGTGGCAGATGGCCTATGCCGAACTCTATTTCACGCCGCTGCTGTGGCCGGACTTCGATGGCGATGCCTTCGATCTGGCAGTGGACGACTTCCGCCGAAGACAGCGTCGCTTCGGAATGACCGACGAACAGATCGAGGCCGAAGGTGCTTAGACAGCGGATCATTACCGCGGCGTGGCTGGCGCCGCTGACGTTGGCCGGTCTGTTCGGCCTCACGGAGGACGCTTTCGCCCTCTTTACCGGGGCCATCGTGCTGCTGGCCGCCTGGGAGTGGACCAATCTCGCCGGCGTGACCGAGGCGGTGCGCCGCTTGGCACTGGTGGTCGGCATGGCGCTGCTGATGCTGATGCTATGGCTGGCCGGGGCCGCGCTCGCGACGTGGCCACTATGGCTAGCAGTGGCCGGCTGGGTGGCCAACCTCTATTGGGTCACTCAGTACCCCACACGGAGTGAGCAGTGGCGCTCCACGGTCATGCGCCTGATCATGGGGTTATGGGTGCTGCTGCCGGCCTGGGTGGGTTTCAACGTATTACGCGATACTGGCGGCGTCTGGCTGCTTTATGTCCTGCTGCTGGTCTGGGGCGCCGATATCGGGGCTTACTTCAGCGGTCGTGCCTGGGGGCGGCGCAAGCTCGCGCCGGCGGTCAGCCCCGGCAAGTCGTGGGAGGGCGTCGTCGGTGGTATCGGCGTGACGCTGGCATTGGCACTGCTGTTCGCCGTCTGGCAGGGGTTGGGCCTCGCGGGCGGTCTGGGGCTGGCGCTCGCCACGGTGGTGGTGACCTTGGTCTCGGTGCTTGGTGACCTGTTCGAGAGCATGCTCAAGCGCTTTCGCGGCATCAAGGACTCCAGCAACCTGTTGCCCGGCCACGGCGGCGTGCTCGACCGCATCGACAGCCTGACCGCTGCCGTGCCGCTGTTCGCACTGCTCTCCCTTGGCGTTCTGTAGAGTGGGGTGCTGTGACATGAGTGAGCCTCTCCGGCAGCAGCGTGTGACGGTGCTGGGTGCCACTGGCTCCATCGGTACCAATACGCTCGACGTGATCGCACGTCATCCCGAGCGCTATCGCGTGCATGCCTTGACCGCGCAGCGTTCGCGCGAGGCGCTGCTGGGGCTGTGTTTGCGCCATCATCCCGAGGTGGTGGTACTGGGCGAGGAAGCCGATGCCGCCTGGTTACGCGAGCGCCTCTCCCGGGCGGACCTGAGCACCGAGGTGCGGGCCGGCGAAGCGGCGCTGGTCGAGGTGGCCTGCGAGGCGCAGGTGGACGTGGTGATGGCTGCCATCGTCGGTGCCGCAGGGTTGCTGCCGACGCTGGCCGCGGTGCGCGCAGGCAAGCGCGTGCTGCTGGCCAACAAGGAAGCGCTGGTGATGTCCGGGGCGCTGTTCATGGATGCCGTGGTACGCCATGGCGCCACACTATTGCCGATCGACTCCGAACATAATGCCATCTACCAGTGTCTACCCTCCGAACATCGCGGCGGTCTGTCCCGTCACGGAGTGACTCAACTGCTGCTGACGGCTTCCGGTGGGCCTTTCCGTGGTTGGTCGCGGGAGCGTCTGGCGACGGTGACTCCGGAGCAGGCATGTGCCCATCCCAACTGGTCGATGGGGCGCAAGATCTCGGTGGATAGTGCCACACTGATGAACAAGGGTTTGGAACTGATCGAGGCGTGTTGGCTCTTCGATGCCCGACCCGAACAGGTGCAGGTGGTGGTGCACCCGCAGAGCGTGATCCACTCCATGGCGGCCTACAGTGACGGTTCGGTGCTGGCGCAGTTGGGCAACCCGGACATGCGTACCCCGATCGCTTATGGCCTGGCCTGGCCGGAGCGCATCGAGGCCGGTGTCGAGGCGCTGGATCTGTTTCAGATTGCCCGGCTCGATTTCGAGGCGCCGGATGAGGTGGCCTTCCCGTGCCTGCGGCTGGCTCGCGAGACCATGCGGGAGGGCGGGACGGCACCGGCCATTCTCAATGGTGCCAACGAAGTGGCCGTCGATGCCTTTCTGGCGGGCCGGTTGAGCTTCCCTGGCATCGCTGAGCTGGTGGCCGCGACTCTCGAGGCGCTGCCGGCCGAAGCCGGCGGCGACCTGGAAGCCATCCTGGATGCCGATGCCCGAGCGCGCCAGGCGGCGCGTGAATGGCTGGAAAGGCACTGAGCCGGTCTGTGCCGGTCTAAATGTAGTTCTATCAAGGAGGCTGTCTTGGGCCTGATCCAGAACGTGCTGGCCGTCATCGTGGTGCTAGGCTTGTTGATCACCTTCCACGAGTTCGGCCATTACTGGGTGGCGCGTCGCTGCGGTGTCCGGGTGCTGCGCTTCTCGGTGGGATTCGGCAAACCGATCTGGTCTCGTGTCGACCGTCATGGGACCGAGTTCGCCGTGGCGGCGATTCCGCTCGGTGGCTACGTCAAGATGCTCGATGAGCGTGAGGCCCCGGTCCCTGGCGAGCAGCTCCACGAAACGTTCAATCGCAAGACGGTATGGCAGCGTATCGCCATCGTCGCGGCGGGCCCCCTGGCCAACTTCCTGCTCGCCATCGTCGCCTACTGGGCTCTGTTCGTAGCTGGCACTACCACGGTGGCGCCGGTGGTGGGCAACGTGACGCCCGACTCGCCGGCAGCCCACAGTGGTCTGGCCAGCGGACAGGAGATCGTTTCGGTTCAGGGTAGTGCCGTGCGCTCCTGGGACGAGATCAACCTGCGCCTGATCGCTCACATTGGCGCCAGCGGCGAACTGATCTTCCAGGCGCGCGACGATGCCACGTCCGGCCCGAGCGAATACCGCCTGCCCGTGCAGGACTACCTGGTGCGCCAGGATCCCCCGCAGCCGTTGGCGAGCCTCGGCATCACGCCTTGGCAGCCGCGCTTCCCCGCCGTGCTGGGACAGGTGCTCGATGGCCAGGCGGCCGCCGAGGCGGGGCTACAGCCGGGTGACGAGATCCTGGCCGTCAACGGGCATTCTGTCGATGAGTGGATGGATTTCGTCAGTGTAGTGCGCGCCAGCCCCGGCGAGACGTTGGAGCTCGAGGTGGCACGTGGCGACGAACGTCTCGAGCTGACGCTTGTCCCTGGCTCGCGCGAAATCGAGACGGGGGCGGCCATCGGTTATGTCGGAGCCGGCGTCGAACCGGTCGAGTGGCCCGAGGAGCTTCGCCGCGAGATCCGTTATGGGCCCGTGGCGGCGGTGGGACAGGCCATGAGCCGTACCGGCGAGATGACCGTGCTGACCCTCGACGCCATCCGCAAGATGCTGGTGGGGCTGATCTCGCCGACCAACTTGTCGGGGCCGATCACCATCGCCCAGATGGCGGGGGATACGGCGCGCACCGGGCTGGAGAGCTTCGTCAGCTTCCTGGCTTACCTCTCGATCAGCCTGGCAGTACTCAATCTATTACCGATTCCGGTACTTGACGGCGGCCACCTGCTTTATTATTTCGTCGAAGCAGTGCGCGGCCGGCCGGTATCGGAACGGGCTCAGGCGGTTGGGCTGCGCATCGGCCTGGCGCTGGTCGGCATGCTGATGCTGATGGCCCTGTATTTCGATCTGATGCGTCTCTGGTAGCAAGCGCCCCTATCGGGGCACAGGGAGGCAGAGCTTCGCTCTGCCTTGTCAGTCACCCGCACATATGTATATGGTGCCTGTCTGGACAGGCAGGCGGATCAACGCGAGCGAAGCGACTGCATGAATATCAAGACCCTCGGACTGGCGGCACTGCTGCTGGCCGGTTCCAGTACGGTGCTGGCCCAATCCTTTGAAGTTTCCGACATCCGCGTGGAAGGGCTGCAGCGGGTTTCCGCCGCCTCCGTCTTCAACGCCTTCCCCATCAGCGCAAGAGACAGGGTGGACGACCGCGAGCTTGCCGAGGCAGCCCGCAACCTGTTCGCCACTGGCCTGTTCGAGGACATTCAGCTCGCCCGTGACGGCGACGTCCTGGTCATTCAGGTCGTCGAGCGGCCAACCATCTCGCGGCTCAACATCAGTGGCAACCGTCGCCTCTCCGAGGAAGACCTGCGCCGTGGTCTGCGCGAAGGCGGACTAGCCGAAGGTCAGGTGCTGCAAATTTCCACGCTCGAGGACATCCAGCGCGAACTCGAGGGTGTCTACCAGGCCCAGGGGCGCTACAGCGCCCGTATCGAAACCAGCGTGAGTGAGATCGACGAGGGCCGGGTTCAGGTCGATATCGACATCAACGAAGGTGCCGTCGCCAATATCCGCCAGATCAATATCGTCGGCAATCGCCAGTTCGATGACGACGAGCTGCGCGAGGTATTCGAACTCAACGACCGCCCGGGACGTTTCTTCGGTTGGTTCTCCCGTGACGAGTACTCCCGCGAGGCGCTGGCCGGCGATCTCGAGCGGCTGCGCTCGTTCTACCTCGATCGCGGTTACGTCAACTTCAATATCACCTCCACCCAGGTTTCCATCAGCCCGGACAAGTCGCAGATCTTCGTCACCATCAACGTCGACGAGGGTAGCCAGTACCGCCTGGGCGACATCCGCTTCGCCGGCGACCTGCAGATCGGCGAACGCGAGGCGCGCAACCTGCTGCAAGTGCAGAGTGGCGAGATCTTCTCGCGTAGCGACGTCACCGCCTCCACCGAGGCGCTGCGCTCGCGCCTGGGCGCAGAGGGCTTCGCCTTTGCCCGGGTCGACGGGGTGCCCGAACCGCGTGCCGATGGCGAGACCGTCGATCTCACCTTCAGCATTGAGCCGGGGCAGCGTGCCTATGTGAGGCGGATCAACTTCATCGGCAATACCACTACTCAGGACGAGGTGCTGCGCCGCGAAATGATCCAGATGGAGGGGGCGCCGGCTTCCACCGAATCGATCAGCCAGTCGCGCCGTCGACTGGAGCGACTGGGCTTCTTCCGTCAGGTCGAGGTGGAGACCCAGCCGGTGGCCGGTGAGTCTGACAAGCTGGACGTCACCTATACGGTGGAGGAACAGCCCTCCGGATCGATTTCGGCCAGCATCGGCTTCTCCCAGAGCGCTGGCGTGATCTACGGCGCGGCGCTGGCTCAGAACAACTTCCTGGGTACCGGCAACCGCGTCAACATCGGCGCCCAGCGAAGCGATACCTTCACCAGTGTCAACTTCGGCTTCACCGACCCGTACTGGACGCTGGATGGCATTTCGCGCGGCTACAACCTGTTCTACCGCGAAACCGATTACGAGGATTCGGACATTTCGACGTACTCCACCGACGCCTACGGCGCGGGGATCAACTTCGGCTATCCGATCAGCGAGCTGTCGCGGCTCAACTTCGGTGCCAGCGTCGAGGACCTGACGGTCAAGACCTATCGCGACACCGCCTCGGAGATCGTGCGCTACGTCGAGGAGCAAGGCGACAGCGCCCAGAGCCTCAAGCTTACCGCCAGTTGGACGCGCAACAATCTCAACCGCGGCATCATGCCCACCTCCGGCAACTATCAGCGCCTGTCGCTGGAGACCGCGGCCCCCGGCAGCGATGCCGACTACTTCAAGCTGCGCGCGCGTGCCCAGCAGCTCTTCGCCCTCAACGAGGAGGAGACCTGGGCGCTCAAGCTCGGCACTACCCTGGGCTATGCCGATAGCATCGGCAGCGATCCCTATCCGTTCTACGAGAACTTCTTCGCTGGCGGCCTGGGTTCGGTACGCGGCTTCACCGGGAACACTCTGGGCCAGCGCACCACGCCGCGCGAGTCCGGGCGTGACCGCACCTTGGGCGGCAATGTCCTGATCGAAGGCAGTGCCGAGCTGCTCTTCCCGCTGCCCTTCATCGAGGACCAGCGTTCGCTGCAGACCGGTTTCTTCATCGACGCCGGCAACACTTTCCTGACCAGTTGTTATGACGTGATGCCCGGGGACGAACCGTCACGCTGCTCGTCCGGGGTCGACCTGGGCGACCTGCGTTACAGCATCGGCGTGGGGCTCTCCTGGCTGACTCCGGTGGGACCGTTGACCTTCAGCATCGCCGAGCCGCTCAACGACGAGAGCGGCGACGATACGCAGTTCTTCCAATTCTCACTGGGCCAGACCTTCTGAGCCGGCCTGCCAAGAGGTGTTCTACATGCGTAAGTTGACAGCCATTCTCTGCCTGGCTTTGCTGGCCATCGTGGCGCTGCCGGCCCACTCGGCCGAGGTTGCGGTACTCGATTGGCGCCAGGCGCTGCTCGCGTCCGATGCCGCCCAGCGCTCCATGCAGCAGCTCGAGAGCCGTCTGGCTGGGCAGCAGCAGGAGGCCCAGTCTCTGGGGCAGGAACTCTCCCAGCTGCAGCAGCGACTGCAGCAGGAAGGAGAAAGCCTGCCCGATGCCCAGCGTCAGTCGTTGATCCAGGAGTTCCAGCAGAAGGGCAGCCGCTTCGAGCAACTGCGTCAGCAGATCATGGAAGAGCAGATGCGCGCCGAGCAGGAGTTCCTGCAGCAGGCCGAACCGAAGCTCGAGCAGGCCGTTGAACAGGTCATCTCGCGGCACGGCGTGCAGGTGCTGGTGGAGCCCCAGGGCGTGCTGCATTCCGAACAGGACCTGCCTAACCTGACGGGTGAAGTGATCGAGATTCTCAACTCACTCTGATATCCATTGCGGCACTGCCGCACGCGGTCGACACGGGTTTCCATGACGCACCCTGCTACTCCCGAATTCACCCTGGCCGAGCTTGCCGAAAGGCTCGGTGCTCATCTGGTCGGCGATGGCAGCCGCCGGGTCCGGGGGCTGGCTTCCCTCAAGGAGGCTGGTCCCGACCAGGTCGCTTTCGTTGCCAACCGCTCCTACCTCAAGGATCTCGCCAACGCGCGGGCCGGTGCCGTGCTGCTGCATCCGGAGCATGCCGCTGCCTGCCCTGTGGCGCGCCTGGAACTGGCCAATCCCTATCTTGGCTATGCCCACCTGTCGCAGCTGTTCGATCCCATCCTTGCGCCGCCGCAAGGTGGCGTCCATCCGGCGGCCGTGGTGGCGGACGACGTGGTGCTGGGTGCGCGGGTTTCGATCGGCCCCAATGCCGTCGTCGAGAGCGGGGTGGAGCTGGGGGACGAGGTGGTGGTCGGCGCCGGCTGCTTCATCGGTGCCGGCTCGCATATCGGCGCCGGCTCACGGCTACACCCCAACGTCACCGTCTGTCATGGCGTGATCATCGGGGCGCGGGCCATCCTGCACAGCGGCTGCGTGATCGGCGGCGACGGCTTCGGCTTCGCCCACGATGGCAGCCGCTGGCACAAGATCGCCCAGCTCGGTGGCGTGGTGTTGGGCGACGACGTCGAGGTTGGCAGCTGTTCCAGTATCGACCGCGGTGCGCTCGACGACACCGTGATCGGTAACGACGTCAAGATAGACAGCCAGGTACAGATCGCGCATAACGTGCGCATCGGCGATCATACGGCGCTGGCCGGCTGTGTCGGGATCGCCGGCTCCACCAAGGTGGGCAGGAACTGCATGCTGGGGGGGGGGGTGGGTCTCTCAGGACACCTGACGATCTGCGACGGCGTACAGGTCACCGGCATGAGCCTGGTGACCAACTCGATCCACGAACCGGGCGTCTATTCATCGGGCACCGGGGCCATGACCAATGCCCAGTGGCGCAAGAACGCGGTACGTTTCAAGCAGCTCGACGACATGGCTCGTCGCTTGAGCCGGCTGGAGAAGCGCAGCCAAGAGGGTTGAGACGAAATCGGGCGGCGCTATAATTCCCGCCTGCCTGAGCAGGCGTTTTTCGGGAAGCCGGGGCGGCACGCGTTGCCGCTCGCGATGGCTTCCCTACTTCATTTCAGAGGTCGCTACGATGGTAATGGACATCAACGAGATTCGTGATTATCTGCCGCACCGATACCCTTTCCTGCTGGTGGATCGGGTCATGGAGCTGAGCCTCGGCGAATCCATCGTTGCCTACAAGAACGTCAGCATCAACGAACCATTCTTCAACGGCCACTTCCCCCACCACCCGATCATGCCGGGCGTGCTGGTACTCGAGGCACTGGCTCAGGCTTGCGGCATTCTCGGCTTCAAGACCGTCAACAAGCTGCCTGCCGACGGCTACGTCTATTATTTGGTGGGTAGCGACAACGTGCGCTTCAAGCGACCGGTGATGCCGGGCGACCGCCTGAAGCTGGAGGCCAGGGTCGAGCGTGAAAAGCGCGGCATCTGGAAGTTTGCCTGTCGTGCTACCGTTGACGGTGAGCTGGTCTGTGAGGCCGATATCATCTGTGCGGAGAGGAAGGTTTCTTGATACATACCACTGCCATCGTCGACCCCGGGGCACGTCTGGCCGAGGATGTCGAGGTCGGTCCCTTCAGCGTGATCGGGCCCGACGTCGAGATCGGGCCCGGCAGTCGCATCGGCCCACATGTGGTCATCAAGGGCCCTACCGTACTGGGGGCCCGCACCCGCATCTTTCAGTTCGCCTCCGTTGGCGAGGACTGCCAGGACAAGAAATATTCCGGTGAGCCGACGCGGCTGGTAATGGGCGACGACAACGTCATCCGCGAAGGGGTGACCCTGCATCGCGGCACCGCCCAGGACCGTGGCGAAACCACTATCGGCTCGCGCAATCTGTTCATGGCCTATGTCCATGTTGGCCATGACTGCATCATCGGCGACGACTGCGTGCTGGCCAATCAGGCGACCCTGGCCGGCCACGTGACCCTGGGAAATTTCGTCATTCTCGGCGGGCTGTCGGCGATTCACCAGTTTTGCCACTTTGGTGACCATGCCATGGCAGGTGGCGGTTCGATCATCACCAAGGACACTCCGGCCTTCGTCATGATCAACGGCAACCCCGCCCAGGTCCACGGCCTCAATCTGGTCGGACTCAAGCGGCGCGGTTTCTCGACCGAGGCGATCAAGGCGCTGAGCGACAGCTACCGGCTGGTCTACCGTCAGGGCTTGACCGTCGCCCAGGCGCTGGACGAAATCCGTAGCCGCTATTCGCTGCCCGAAACCGAGGCCTTTGCCGCTTCCATCGAAGTTTCGACTCGCGGCATCGTGCGCTGAGCGATAGCGTGTCGGAGGCGCTGGTGCCTCTGCAGGATAAACATGAGGTCATGGCGATGAGGATGATATGAGCGGAATCGCGCGTGTCTATATCGTCGCTGGCGAAATGTCCGGTGATCAGCTTGGCGCCAGCCTGATGCGCGCCCTGAAGGCGCGTCATCCGCAGGTACAGTTCCGCGGTATCGGTGGTCCCGGCATGATTGCCGAAGGTATCGACAGCCGTTTTCCCCTGGAGACGCTTTCGGTGATGGGGCTGGTCGAGGTGCTCAAGCACCTGCCTGAGCTAGTTCGCGTTCGCCGCACGCTGCGTGCCGATGCGCTGGCCTGGCAGCCGGACGTGATGGTCGGCATCGACGCGCCCGACTTCAACCTGGGGCTGGAGCGTCAGTTGCGTGAGGCCGGCCTCACCACCATGCACTACGTCAGCCCGACGGTCTGGGCATGGCGCCAGGGCAGGGTCAAGGGAATCGTCCGCTCGGTAGATGCCATGTTGGCTCTGCTGCCCTTCGAGGCGGCCTTCTACGAACGGCATCGGCTGCCGGTGGCCTTCGTCGGCCATCCTCTGGCCGACGAGCTACCTCTGGTCAACGATCGTGACGGCGCGCGCACCGAACTCGGCCTGATGCCAGACGATAGGGTACTGGCCGTACTGCCCGGTTCCCGGGCCAACGAGATCCGCTATCTCGGTGAAATCTTCCTTGATGCCGCCGAGCAGCTGTGTCGCGAACGGCCGGCGTTGAAGGTGGTGATACCGGCCGCGACCCCACTGCGCCGTCAGGCGCTGGAAGAGCTTCTCGAACACCGTCCGTTGCTCGCTGAACGGACCACTTTGCTCGATGGTCGGGCACGCCAGGCCATGGTGGCCAGCGACACCGTGCTGCTCGCTTCCGGTACGGCCGCTCTGGAGGCGATGCTGTGTCATCGTGCGATGCTGGTGGCTTACCGCATGGCGCCTTTGACACACTGGCTGGCGAAGCGCCTGGTCAAGACACCGTGGATCTCGTTACCCAACCTGATCGCCCAGGAGACCTTGGTGCCGGAGCTGATTCAGGATGCGGCTAGTGTCGAGGCGATCGTCGAGCGCCTTGGGGCGATGCTCGACGATGCCGATGCACGGGCCGATCTCGAGGCGCGTTTTGCCAGCCTGCATGCAGGGTTGCAGCGCAATGCCAGCGCCAAGGCGGTCGAGGCCATCGAGGCCGTGGTCGCGGGGCGTCCGCTGCCCGAGTCTCTGGCGAGCGAAGCGATGGAGCAGAGCGCAGAGACGCAAGGCAAGAGGAGCGAGGCATGAACGAATCCCACCTGCCACCGCTAACGATCGACTACCAAGGCCATCTACTGGCCGGCGTCGATGAGGTGGGGCGTGGACCGCTGATCGGCGCGGTGGTCGCCGCGGCGGTGATCCTGGATCCGCTGCGTCCTATCGAAGGCCTGACCGATTCCAAGAAACTAACGCCACAGCGACGTGAGGCGCTGGACGTCGAGATTCGCGACAAGGCGCTGGCCTTCGCCGTGGCCGAGGCCACACATGCCGAAGTCGATGAACTCAACATCTACCATGCCACGCATCTGGCCATGCGCCGGGCGATCGATGCCTTGCCGCTGGTGCCGGAGTACCTGCTGGTAGACGGTAATCGCCTGCCCGGGCATCATGTTCCCGGCCAGGCGATCGTCAAGGGCGATGCCCGCCATCCGGCCATCGCCGCCGCCTCGATACTCGCCAAGGTGGCCCGCGACGCCCAGATGGTGGCGCTCCATGGCCTCTACCCCGAGTATGGCTTCGCCCGTCACAAGGGCTACGCCACGCCCGAGCACCTGGACGCGCTGGTGCGTCTTGGGCCTTTGCCCGAGCATCGCCGCTCGTTCGCTCCGCTGAAGGGACAGCTCGAGCTGCTTTAGCCCATGAGTCGCTCCCAATATAGCGAGGGTGCCGGATCAGCCCGAGCGGAGCAGGACGTCGAGTCATACTGCAGGATCACAGCCCGTTTCACGTGTCGACCATTTACCGCCAAGCCCCGAGCCTCTTATGACCACGCCTTTCGTTCATCTCCGCGTGCATACCGAATACTCCCTGGTCGATGGCCTGGTGCGGCTAAAGCCGCTGCTCAAGGCGACTGCCGAGCAGGGCATGCCGGCACTGGCCGTGACCGACGAAGCCAACCTGTTCGGCCTGGTCAAGTTCTACCGCGGAGCCCAGGGAGCCGGGCTCAAGCCGGTCATCGGCACCGACCTGTGGCTGACCAACCCCTACGATGACGAGCATCCCTACCGGCTGACCCTGCTGGCGATGAACGACACCGGCTATCGCAACCTCACCGAGCTGATTTCGCGTGGCTGGACGGAGGGGCAGCGGCAAGGGCGTGCCTTGTTGGAGAAGCGCTGGGTGCTTGAGCAGAGTGAGGGGCTGATCGCCCTCTCCGGCGGTCGCGAGGGTGAAATTGGTCGCCACCTGCTGGCAGACCATCGCGACGAGGCGCGTGTGCTGCTCGAGGAGTGGAAAGCTGCCTTTCCGGGCCGTTACTATCTCGAGCTGACCCGCACTGGGCGGCCACTGGAAGAGGAGTGCGTGCACCTCTCGGTGGAACTGGCCATGGCCAGCGATACGCCGGTGGTAGCCACCAATGACGTGCGCTTCCTCGAGCGCGACGACTTCTGGGCTCACGAGACGCGAGTCGCCATCGGCGAGGGCAAGGCGCTGGACGACCCGCGCCGCGAGCGCAAGTACACCGAAGAGCAATACCTCAAGAGCCCGGCGGAGATGGCCGAGCTGTTCGCCGACATTCCCGCGGCGCTCAAGAACAGCGTGATGATCGCCGCGCGCTGCAACGTCGATGTGCGTCTGGGCGAGATCTTCCTGCCGGAGTTCGAGATCCCCGAGGGCATGACCCAGGACGAATTCTTCCGCAAGGTCTCCCACGACGGCC
Source organism: Billgrantia zhangzhouensis (assembly GCF_021404465.1). Taxonomy (GTDB): domain Bacteria; phylum Pseudomonadota; class Gammaproteobacteria; order Pseudomonadales; family Halomonadaceae; genus Halomonas; species Halomonas zhangzhouensis. The sequence goes on from NZ_JABFTT010000008.1 coordinate 108,812, forward strand.
TCGACGAGCGCCTCGACTTCCTCTACCCGCCCGAGAAGTACCCCCGCGACAGCGCTGAGTACGCCGAGATCGACAAGCGCTATCGCGAGCGCCTTGATTTCGAACTCGACATCATCATCCAGATGGGCTTCCCCGGCTACTTCTTGATCGTGATGGACTTCATCAAGTGGGCCAAGGAGAACGACGTGCCGGTGGGGCCGGGGCGAGGCTCCGGGGCCGGCTCCCTGGTGGCCTACGCGCAAAAGATCACCGATCTCGACCCGCTGGAATACGACCTGCTGTTCGAGCGCTTCCTCAACCCCGAGCGGGTTTCGATGCCCGATTTCGATGTCGACTTCTGCATGGAGAAGCGCGACCGGGTGATCGAGTACGTGGCCGACCGCTACGGGCGAAATGCGGTGTCGCAGATCGTCACCTTTGGCACCATGGCGGCCAAGGCGGTGGTGCGCGACGTGGCCCGCGCCCAGGGCAAGCCCTACTCGCTGGGCGACAAGCTCTCCAAGCTGATTCCCTTCGAGGTGGGCATGACCCTGGCCAAGGCGCTGGAGGCCGAGCCGGCACTCAAGGAGTTTCTCGAGGCCGACGAGGAAGCCGCCGAGATCTGGGAGATGGCGGTCAAGCTCGAAGGCATCACCCGCGGCACCGGCAAGCACGCCGGGGGTGTGGTGATTGCCCCGACCAAGCTCACCGACTTCTCGCCGCTACTTTGCGACGAGGGCGGCTCGGGGTTGGTGGTGCAGTTCGACAAGAACGACATTGAGGATGCCGGGCTGGTCAAGTTCGACTTTCTCGGCCTGCGTACCTTGACCATCATCGACTGGGCGCTGGAAATGGTCGACAAGGTGCGAGCGGCCAAGGGCGAGGGCCCGCTCGACATCGACAGCATCCCGCTCGACGACGGTCCCACCTTCGAAATGCTCAAGCGCGCCGAGACCACGGCGGTGTTCCAGCTCGAATCGCGTGGCATGAAGGAACTGATCAAGCGCCTGCTGCCCGACTCGCTCGAGGACATGATTGCCCTGGTGGCCCTGTTCCGCCCGGGCCCGCTGCAGTCGGGCATGGTCGACGACTTCATCAATCGCAAGCACGGACGCGCGGAGATCTCCTACCCCCACCCGGACTACCAGCACGAGTGGCTCAAGCCGGTGCTCGAGCCCACCTACGGCATCATCCTCTATCAGGAGCAGGTGATGCAGATCGCCCAGGTACTGGCTGGCTACACGCTGGGCCAGGCCGACATGCTGCGCCGGGCGATGGGCAAGAAGAAGCCCGAGGAGATGGCCAAGCAGCGCAGCGGCTTCATGGAGGGTTGCGCCGCCAACGGTATCGACAAGGAGCTGGCCGGCAACATCTTCGACCTGGTGGAAAAATTCGCTGGCTACGGCTTCAACAAGTCGCACTCTGCGGCCTACGGCCTGGTTTCCTACCAGACCGCCTGGCTCAAGACGCACTACCCTGGCCCGTTCATGGCCGCGGTGATGTCCACCGAAATGGACAACCTCGACAAGGTGGTGCCGCTGATCGAGGAGTCGCGGCGTATCGGTCTGACCGTGACACCGCCGGACGTCAACATCGGCGACTACAAGTTCACGGTCGATACCGAGGGCCGCGTGGTTTACGGCCTAGGTGCCATTCGCGGTGTGGGCGAAGGTCCCATCGGTGCCATCGTCGAGGCACGCGAGGCCGATGGTCCGTTCAACGACCTGTTCGACTTCTGCCGCCGGGTCGACCCCAAGCGCATGAACAAGCGTACCCTGGAGGCGCTGATCCGCTCCGGCGCCCTGGACAACCTGGGACCGAACCGGGCGGTGCTGGCTGCCGCCCTGGACGATGCCATCCGCGCCGCCGCCCAGACCCAGGCCAACCAGAGCCTGGGCATGATGGACATGTTCGGCGAGGCCTTCGCCGACGACGAGGCCGAGAGCGACCCCTACGAGACCTATCGGCGTGCTCGCGAGTGGACCGACAAGGAGCGTCTGGCCGGTGAGAAGGAGACCCTTGGGCTTTACCTCACCGGCCACCCCATCGACGAGTACGAGAAGGAGCTTGCCCGTTTCGTCTCCACTCGTATCGTCGATCTCAAGCCGTCGCGCGAACCGCAGCGCGTGGCCGGCCTGGTGGTGGCGGTGCGCACCATGAAGTCCAAGCGCGGCGACACCATGGCCTTCATCACCCTGGACGACCGCACCGGACGCATCGAGGCCTCGCTGTTCGGCGAACTGTTCGATCAGCTGCGCGGACAGATCGAGGCCGACCAGGTGCTGATCGTGGAGGGCGAAGTCTCCAGCGACGACTTCTCCGGCGGTCTGCGCCTGCGCGGCAAAGAGGTCACGCCGATGGTGGCCGCCCGCGCCCGCTACGGCGAAGCAGTGGAGCTGTCGCTAGACGGCACCCGGGTCAACGGCCGGCTGGTCGACTCGCTGCGCGCGAGCCTCACTCCGCACCGCGACGACGGTGGCCTGCCGGTACGGCTGCGCTACCGCAACGACGTGGCCGCCGGCTGGATGGAGCTCGACGCGCAGTGGCGCGTGGCGCCCAGCGACGAGCTGCTGATCGCGCTGCGTGAAGTAGAAGGGCAAGATGGCGTGCGGCTTAAGTACCGCTGATTACAGAAAGTTAATCCAGACTTGAGCGAGGTGCGCCAAACAAGGCATCGGGGCTGATCCGGCGACAGGCCCCGGAGCGCCGGACCGTCGAGGAGGCGCTGTGAACCCATCCCTGGGCGCTACTTTTGCCATCCATGGCAAAAGACCTCCTCTTCGGCCTGTCCCCGGCAGCCCTCGGTGCTAGCGAAGTCCGCATACGTTGCCTTGCGCCGTGCGTTGAGGGTGCGATAATGCCCGACACTCGATTTTATGGCTTCCGGGACGAACAGCGTTCATCATGCCCCGGCGACAGCAATGACAAGGCGGCCCAGCCACTATGAATCCCAACTATCTCGATTTCGAACAGCCCATCGCCGAACTCCAGGCCAAGATCGAAGAGCTACGCTTGGTCGGCAACGACAGCCAACTCAACCTCAGCGATGAGATCAGTCGCCTTGAGGAAAAGAGTCGCAAGCTCACCGAATCGATTTTCAAGGACCTGACACCCTGGCAGGTGTCGCAGATTTCGCGCCATCCCCAGCGCCCCTACACGCTCGACTACCTCGAGCATGTCTTCACCGACTTCGATGAGCTGCACGGCGACCGTCGCTTCGCCGACGACCCTGCCATCGTCGGCGGCGTTGCCCGTCTCGAAGGCCGTCCAGTGATGGTGATCGGCCACCAGAAAGGGCGCGAGGTGAAAGAGAAGGTGCGGCGCAACTTCGGTATGCCGCGCCCCGAGGGCTATCGCAAGGCGTGCCGCCTGATGGAGATGGCCGAGCGCTTCAAGATGCCGGTGCTCACCTTCATCGACACGCCGGGCGCCTACCCCGGCATCGATGCCGAGGAACGCGGCCAGAGCGAGGCCATCGCCTACAACCTGGCGGTGATGTCGCGGCTCAAGACGCCGATCATCTCCACCGTAGTGGGTGAAGGCGGCTCCGGTGGGGCGCTGGCGATTGGCGTATGCGACGAGTTGGCCATGCTGCAATACTCCACCTACTCGGTGATCTCACCGGAAGGCTGCGCCTCGATCCTATGGAAGAGCGCCGAACGTGCCTCCGACGCCGCCCAGGCCATGGGTATCACCGCCACGCGGCTCAAGGAGTTGGGCTTCGTCGACACCCTGATCGAGGAGCCCTTGGGTGGCGCTCATCGCCACCCTCAGACCACTGCCGAACGGATCAAGGCATCGCTGCTGGCGAGTCTCGAGCGGCTCGAGGCGATGGAGACCGATGCACTCCTCGAACGTCGGTATGAGCGACTGATGAGCTATGGCGCTCCAGCCTAAGGGTCTTTCCGTGCTCCGCTAGGCTGGAGGGTTCTCAATGTCCCTTCAATTAACGGTTGATCGCGCCCTGGCGGAGACCCCGCCGGGGCGTGTCGTCTGGGTGGCACTCTCCGGCGGGCTGGATTCGAGCCTGCTGCTCACGCTCGCTGCCGCGGCCTGGCGGCGCCATCCCCGACCATTGTACGCATTGCACGTTCACCATGGCTTGCAGGCCATCGCCGACGGTTTCGAGCTCCACTGTCGGCGGCTCTGCTCGCGCCTCGGGGTGCCGTTCTTCGTTGAGCGCGTGAGGGTCGAGCGTGACGCCGGGCTCGGGCTCGAAGGTGCAGCGCGGCAGGCGCGCTACGCGGCCTTCGCCCGCCGTGTGATGCCGGGCGAGACGCTGTGGCTGGCCCAGCACCGCGACGACCAGGCCGAAACCTTTTTGCTCGCCGCCCTGCGCGGCAGTGGCGCGCGCGGCCTGGCGGCGATGCCACCGACGCGGGAGTGGCGGGGGCGCCATCTGGGGCGCCCGCTGCTCGATGTGTCCCGCGCCGAGCTGGAGGCCGAGGCGGCGCGGCGGGGCGTGCGTTGGGTGGACGATCCGAGCAACGCCGACGAGCGCCTCGACCGCAACCTGCTGCGCCATCGGGTCTTGCCCCTGCTGGAGGCGCGCTGGCCTGCCGCCCGCGCTTCCCTGGCGCGTAGCGCCGCCCATGCCGCCGAGACCGAGACGCTGCTGGAGGAGTTAGCTGACGAGACGCTGGTCCGCCTGGGCGGCGAGCCCGGACGGCTAGATCTGGCGGCGTTGCGGGCGCTGACCGCGCCGCGCTGTCGGCTGTTGGTGCGTCACTGTTGCCGTCGTCTCGGCCTGCCCACGCCGCCCGCCGCCCGGCTCGAAGCGCTGCTCGTGCAGCTCGACGCCCGGCGCGACGCCCAGGCGTGCGTTGCATGGCCCGGTGCCGAGGCCCGCTTGTGGCGCGACGCGCTCTACCTGTTGGCGCCATTGCCCGACTTGCCCGCCGGATGGGAGGCGTACTGGGAGGGCGGCTCGGACCTGTCCACGCCCCTGGGGCGCTGGCCGGTGCGGCTGGTGCGGGAAGATGGCGCCCCGGCGGCCTTGCGCCTTGCACCGCGTGGGGGAGGGGAGCGACTGCGCTTGCCGGGGCGCGGCGGGCGCGACCTGAAGCGTTTGATGCAGGAGTGGGGCGTGCCGCCATGGCAACGTCGGCAGGTGATCGTGGTATGGAACGGCGACGACCCGGTGGCGGCGCTGCTGCCTCCAGGTCGTTGGTTGGGGGTGGCGGCCGGCTGGCGGGGGGAAACCGTCAGCTCAGGGCCAGTGTGAACCCGGCGGCCTTCTGGTAGGCGGCCTCCTGTTCGAGGTCGGTGCGCAGCAATAGCGCCTCGTCGCTTTCCCCGTCGGCCAGCGTCAGTTGCAACGTCTCGCCGTCGATGACCTCGAGACATGGGGTTTCGGTGGGTTGCTCACCGCGCGAGTGATTGAGCAGGACCGCCAGACGCAGCAGGCGTGCCAGACGAGAATGGCAAGGTTGCTGCGACTCGGGCAGGGCGTGCCACTCCCGCAGCGGGAACTTGCGCCGGTGGGCTCGTACCAGGAACGCCAGCAGCCGCTGCTCGGGGCGCGAGAAGCCGGCCAGGTCCGAATGTTCCAGCAGATACGCACCGTGGCGATGGAACTGACTGTGGGAGATCGCCAGGCCGATCTCGTGCAGGCGCGCGGCCCAGTCGAGAAAGCGTGCCTGATCGTCACCGAGCCCCCAGGCCGTTCGCACCTGGGCGAATAGCCGGGCCGCGGAGAGCGCCACGTTCTCGGCCTGGCGCATGTCCACGCCGTGGCGCTGCTGTAGTGATGCCACCGTCTTGAGGCGCGAGTCCTCGGGACTGTTGCGCCCCACCATGTCGTAGAGCACGCCTTCGCGCAGGGCGCCATCGGCGTAGCGCAGGTGATCGAGGTCGAACGCCTCGAAGATGGCACAGAGGATCGCTACGCCGGCGGGAAACACTCTGGCGCGATCCGTCTTGAGCCCTTCCAGGGCCACCCGGTCGAGGTGGCCGCAGGCGATCAGGTCGTTGCGTATTCGCGCAAGTCCTCTTCGGGTCACCAAGCCGTCGGGAGCGTCGCTGGCGGCGGCGATGACCGAGGCGGCAGCCTTGATCGTGCCGCTCGAACCCACCGGGTCGTCCCAGCCCAGTTGGCAATAGGGACGACGGATGTTGGCCAGTTCCGAGCGGGCCGACAGTTCGGCGCGCCGCATGCGCTTCTCGCTGATCTCGCCGCTCTCGAAGAAGCGCCGGGTATAGGTCACGCAGCCCAGTTGCAGGCTCTCCAGCGCCAGCGGTTCGAAGCGCTCGCCGATGATGAACTCGGTGGAACCGCCGCCGATATCGATGATCAGCCGGCGGCCGTTCTCGGCCAGGGAGTGGGCGGCCCCCAGATAGATCAGTCGTGCCTCCTCACGGCCACCGATGATCTCGATGCGATGCCCCAGCAGGGATTCGGCGCGATCGATGAGTGTCTGGCTGTTACGGGCGTCACGCAGGGCGTTGGTCCCCACCACGCGCAGTTGACCCTGGGGAATGTCGGCGACGAAGGGGGCGAAGCGGGCCAGGCAGTCGAGCGCCCGCTGCATGGCGGCTTCCTCGAGCTGGCCTTCGGCATCGAGTCCGGCGGCTAGTTGTACCTTCTCGCCGCGCCGCGCCACGACCTGCAGGCGGTCGTCCTGATAATGGGCGACCAGCAGGTGAAAGCTGTTGGAGCCCAGGTCTATCGCAGCCAGGCGCTTGGGACTTGGCGGTTGAGGCAGAATGACGGTGTCGTTGGCGGGCTGGGGCCGCTCAGAGGGTGAGGTCATCGAGGTATCCTGATGGCGAATGGCTAAAGGGTGCTGTGACGGCTGGATCGTGTCAATCGCTCAGAGAACGATAGACGGGGTTGCGTTCGTCGCCGGCCTTGACTAACATCGGGTCGTTCGCCTGTTCCGAATGCTTTCCGACCGAGACACGACGTCCGCGTCGCGGTCATTATCAAGTCGTCAGTCAGCCCCCTTCTTGTCGCTCGTCGTCATGTGCCAAAAGCCTTGGCGGCACTTGAGACGCACCAGGCGATAAATTCAGGCGACAAGAAGCGCTGCTCCCTCGAACACGATACCGTGCCGGCGACTCCTGCGCTGAGTGGTCGTATTGCGACGGGCATCGCACCTGAGCGGCAGCTCTTCCGGGCTCTGAACGCACCCAAGCGGCTTACCGTTCTTTCCGCACCATTCCCACGGCTGCCGTGCCGCCACGCTGACATGAGCAACTTCCGAACACACCGATGAATCTTACCGAACTCAAGCAAAAATCCGTGCCGGACCTTCTGGAGATCGCCCGCGAGATGGGCATCGACAACCTGGCCCGCTCGCGCAAGCAGGACATCATCTTCGCCATCCTCAAGAAGCACGCCAAGAGCGGCGAGGACATCTACGGCGATGGTGTGCTCGAAATTCTCCAGGACGGCTTCGGCTTCCTGCGCAGTGCCGACAGCTCCTACCTGGCCGGCCCCGACGACATCTATGTCTCGCCGTCGCAGATTCGTCGCTTCAACCTGCGCAAGGGCGACTCGATTTCCGGCAAGATTCGTCCGCCGAAGGAAGGCGAGCGCTACTTCGCGCTGCTCAAGGTCAGCCAGATCAACTTCGACAAGCCGGAAAACGCCAAGCACAAGATCCTGTTCGAGAACCTCACGCCGCTGTTTCCCCAGGAACGGCTGCGCATGGAGATCGGCAACGGCTCCACCGAGGACCTCACCGCGCGCATCATCGATCTGGTGGCGCCCATCGGCAAGGGCCAGCGCGGCCTGATCGTTTCGCCGCCGAAGGCGGGCAAGACGCTGATGCTGCAGAACATCGCCACCTCCATCACGCGCAACAATCCCGAATGCCACCTGATCGTGCTGCTCATCGACGAGCGCCCCGAGGAGGTGACGGAGATGTCGCGTACGGTGCGTGGCGAGGTGGTCGCTTCCACCTTCGACGAGCCGCCGGCGCGTCACGTGCAGGTCGCCGAGATGGTGATCGAGAAGGCCAAGCGCCTGGTCGAGCACAAGAAGGACGTGGTGATCCTGCTCGACTCCATCACCCGCCTGGCGCGGGCCTACAACACCGTGGTGCCCAGCTCCGGCAAGGTACTCACCGGTGGTGTCGACGCCCACGCCCTGGAGAAGCCCAAGCGCTTCTTCGGCGCCGCGCGCAACATCGAGGAGGGTGGCAGCCTGACCATCATCGCCACCGCCCTGGTGGATACCGGCTCGAAGATGGACGAGGTGATCTTCGAGGAGTTCAAGGGCACCGGCAACATGGAAGCCCACCTGGACCGCAAGCTGGCCGAGCGGCGCGTCTACCCGGCGATCAACATCCGCCGCTCCGGCACCCGCCGCGAGGACCTGATCGCCTCCGAGGACGAGATGCAGCGCATGTGGATCCTGCGCAAGCTGCTCAACCCGATGGAAGATACCGCGGCCACCGAGTTCCTCATCGACCGGCTGAAGGACACGAAGACCAACCTCGAGTTCTTTGAAGCCATGAAAAGACGTTGATTCTGGCCTGCTGCGCTCGACGATACGGCGTTGGAAAACAGCTCAAGCTGCTCATTTACTAAAGTAAACTCCGCGCTTTCGCTGTTTTCCGCCTTGTCTCGTCTTCGCTCGCAACGGCCAGCTCTCAACGCCTGGGCATAGAACTCCCATGCCGAGGTGAGCGGCGCCGGGGACAGGACGAAGAGGAGGTCTTTTGCCATGGATGGCAAAAGTAGCGCCCAGGGATGGGTTCACAGCGCCTCCTCGCAGGCCTGTCGACGGGGTAGCCGCGGGTAAGGATGCGTTGGCCGGCGGGGAAGAGAAAGGGGCGGCATGCTAAGCTGCCCCTTTCGTCGTTCCGGAAACGGGAAATCGAATGAAGTACAACGACCTGCGCGACTTCATCGCGGCCCTGGAAGCCCAGGGCGAGCTGATACGTGTTACTGCCGAGGTGGACCCCTACCTCGAGATCACCGAAATCTGCGACCGCACCCTGCGCGCCGGTGGCCCGGCGCTGCTGTTCGAGAACGTCAAGGGGCACGACATGCCGCTGCTCGGCAACCTGTTCGGCACGCCGAAGCGGGTCGCCATGGGCATGGGCCAGGACAGCGTCGAGGCGCTGCGCGAGGTGGGCGAGTTGCTCGCCTTCCTCAAGGAGCCCGAGCCGCCCAAGGGCTTTCGCGACGCCTGGGACAAGCTGCCGATCTTCAAGCAGGTGATGAGCATGGGGCCCAAGACGGTGCGTAGTGCCCCGGTGCAGCAGGTGGTGCTGGAGGGCGACGACGTCGACCTCGACCGCCTGCCGATCCAGCACTGCTGGCCCGGTGATGCCGCACCGCTGGTCACCTGGCCGCTGGTGGTGACCCGTGGGCCGCACAAGAAGCGCCAGAACCTGGGCATCTATCGCCAGCAGAAGCTCTCCAGAAACCGCCTGATCATGCGCTGGCTGTCGCACCGCGGTGGAGCGCTGGATTTCCAGGAGTTCCAGCAGACGAACCCTGGCGAGCCTTTCCCGGTGGCGGTGGCGCTGGGCGCCGACCCGGCCACCATTCTCGGCGCGGTGACCCCGGTGCCGGACACGCTCTCCGAGTATGCCTTCGCCGGACTCTTGCGCGGCTCGCGCACCGAGCTGGTCAAGTGCGGCCACGCCGACCTCGAGGTGCCGGCCTCTGCCGAGATCATCCTCGAGGGGTTCATCTACCCCGATGACACGGCACCGGAAGGTCCCTACGGCGACCATACCGGCTACTACAACGAGGTCGACGAGTTCCCGGTGTTCACCGTGACGCGCATGACCATGCGCCGCGACGCCATCTACCATTCGACCTACACCGGGCGGCCACCCGACGAGCCGGCAATCCTGGGGGTCGCGCTCAACGAAGTGTTCGTGCCGATCCTGCGCAAGCAGTTCCCGGAGATCGTCGACTTCTACCTGCCGCCGGAAGGCTGCTCCTACCGCATGGCGGTGGTGACCATGAAGAAGCAGTACCCCGGCCACGCCAAGCGCGTGATGATGGGCGTGTGGAGCTTCCTGCGCCAGTTCATGTACACCAAGTTCGTGGTGGTACTCGACGACGACGTCGACGCCCGCGACTGGAAGGATGTGATCTGGGCCATTACTACTCGCATGGATCCGGCCCGGGATACCGTGATGGTAGAGAATACTCCCATCGACTACCTCGACTTTGCCTCGCCGGTGGCGGGGCTGGGTTCGAAGATGGGGTTGGACGCCACCACCAAGTGGCCCGGCGAGACCGATCGTGAATGGGGCACGCCCATCGTCATGGACGAGGCCGTCAAGGCTCGCGTCAGCGAGCGCTGGAACGAGCTGGGCATCCCCCTGCCCCCACACCCTGACGACAAGAGGCCTGCATGACCCCAAGGACCCTGAGCTGCCAGGTGACGGCGGTGGAGGACCTAACCCCCGACGTGTTCCGCGTTCGCCTGGAAGGGCGCGCGGAGGCCATGGCCCATGAGCCGGGTCAGTATCTCGAACTCAAGCTGGATGACGAGACCTGGGTGCCGTTCTCCATTGCCAGTGCGCATGTCGGCGACGGTACGCTGGAACTGCATATCCAACATTGGCCGGAGCGCGAGAACTCCGCCCGGCTGCGTGAGCTGATCGTGGTGGCGCACCATCTGACGGTGCGCCTGCCGGGCGGCGACTGCGTGCTGGATACCAACAGCCGGCGCCCGCTACTGTTGATTGCCGCCGGTACCGGTTTCGCCCAATTGAAGGCTATTGTCGAGGCCTCGCTTCACGAGGCGCCCGAACGGCCCATCGAGCTGTGGTGGGCCGCCCGCGAGCGGCGCGACCTCTATCTCGAGAGCCTGCCGCGGCAGTGGGCCGAGCAGCATGAGAACGTGCGCTTCCATGTGGTCACCGAGGCAGTGCCGGAGCCGCCGGTGTCCGGTGAGCGCATTCAGGGCCATCTAGGCCGCATCGACCGGGCGTTGGCCAGCGGGCTCGAAGACATCGGTGGCTATGATGTCTATCTTTCCGGCTCACCGGGTATGGTCTATGCCTGTGTCGACGTACTGGCCTCGCTGGGCCTGGAACCGAACCGGGTCTTCTCCGACGTCTTCGCCTATGCACCGCGCCAGCCGCTGGTGCCCACTGCCGGGGTACTGGGTCGGGGGAGCGCGCGATGAGCGCCTCGCCGATCCTGATCACCGGTGGCGCCCAGCGCCTGGGCCGCCATTGCGCCGAGCGCCTAGCCGAGGACGGGCACCCGGTGATCATCAGTTATCGCCGCGAGCGTCCCGAACTCGAGGTCCTGCGCAGCCGGGGTATCGTGACCCTGCCGGCGGATTTCTCCAGCGAGGCGGGAATTCTCGATTTCATCGCTAGGCTCAAGGGCGAAACGAGCTCATTGCGGGCCATCGTGCACAACGCCAGCGACTGGGCGCCGGACAGTCAGGGTGACGAGGCTGGGGCTGCTTTCGAGCGGCTGTTCCGCATCCACATGCAGGCCCCCTATATAATCAACCTGCACTGCCGCGAGCTGCTCGAGGCCTGCGGCGAGCCCCAGCGCGACATCGTGCACATGACCGACTACGTGGTGCAGAAGGGGTCAAAGAAACATGCGGCCTACGCTGCCACCAAGGCGGGGCTGGCCAACCTGACGCTTTCGTTCGCCGCCATGTACGCGCCCCGGATCCAGGTCAACGCCATCGCGCCGGCACTGATCATGCTGGGCGAGGGCGACGACGAGGCCTATGTCGAGAAGGCCAAGGCCAAGTCGGCCATGGGAATGGTGCCGGGGCCGGGTGTGATCTACCAGAGCCTGCGCTACCTGCTTGACAACCGCTACGTGACCGGAATCACCTTGCCGGTCGATGGCGGGCGCCACCTCCGTTAGAATAGCTTTCCCCCTGATACTCATAACGAGGTTTTGCCATGGCGAACGACCCTAATTTCAAGGATGACAGCGGACTGCTGTCCATCGTGCTGGGCCTGGTGGTACTGGTCAGCATGTCCGCCTTGCCCGCCACCATCGGCTGGTATCAGCTGATCGCCGGCTGACAGGCGGCGCTTGCCAAGCCTGCGTCGATCCGGCACGATGAAGCGAGAACATCGGAGACGACCATGACACCGAAACTGAGCCTGCCCATTGCTGCGTCCTACCGCGCCCCGTGTGCGGTGGCTGCGCATGGCGCCGGCTTCGGTGGCCAGTATTGGTATTGGTTTAGTTCCGGTGTGCCGGCGGCTGGGTCCTGAGCAAGGACAGCCGCGAAGGCACACCCTAACCGGGTTGCCTCCCCTAAAACCCCCGGTCGGCAACCCGACCGGGGGTTTTGCGTTGGGCGCCCGGTGTTCGCCCGACACCATTCAACCAGAGGAGATGCACCATGACCGCACGTCGCGCCACTTTCGCCGCCTACGCCCGTCACGCCTATTACGGCTGGGACTATGGGTGGCGATTTAGCGCCGCGCGGTCGGTCCAGTGCGCCACCTCCGACCGTGAGATAACCGGTGGCATGACGACACGATGTTTGCCGACCTCACGGAGTTGACTATCATGAACGCCCCTGCATCTCTTGCCCAACGCCTGGCCGATGACCATGCCGATCTCGATATTGCCCGTGCCAGCCGGGTCGAAATGACACTACCCACGCCCGGCGAGCTGCGCCGCCGACTGCCTGTGGCGCCCCTCATGGCCGAACGCCTGCACAGCCAGCGCCGCGCCATCCAGGACATCGTCAGCGGCCGTGACGACCGTATGCTGGTGGTGGTGGGGCCCTGCTCGATCCATGACCCTCTGGCTGCCCTGGAGTACGCTCACCGTTTGGCCGAGTTGGTGCCGCAGGTAAGCGATCGCCTGCTGCCGGTCATGCGGGTCTATGTGGAGAAACCGCGTACCACAGTAGGCTGGAAGGGGCTTGCCTACGACCCCGACCTGGACGGTAGCGGCGACATGGCCCACGGCCTGCACCTGTCGCGTCATCTGATGCACGAAGTCGCGACGCTTGGCTTGCCGGTGGCTACCGAAGTGCTGCAGCCGATGCTGGCCGCTTATCTCGACGACCTGCTGGCCTGGGTCGCCATCGGTGCGCGTACCACCGAATCGCAGCTGCATCGCGAACTCGCCAGTGGTCTCGAGGCCGCGGTGGGTTTCAAGAACGCGACCAGTGGTGACGTACAGGTTGCGGTGGACGCTATCCGTGCGGCAGCGCATCCGCACCAGCACTTCGGTCTCGACGAAGAGGGCCGCCCGGCGCTGCGCGAGACCTCAGGCAATCGACATGCTCACGTGGTGTTGCGGGGAGGCCGCCATGGTCCCAACTACGACAGTGTTTCGGTCGGCGAAGCTCGCCGGATGCTGGAGCGGGCCGGGTTGCCCGCGCGCTTGATGGTCGACTGCAGCCATGCCAATGCATGCAAGGACCATCGGCGTCAGGCCGAGGTGTTGCGTGACGTAGTGGTGCAGCGCCTGGGTGGCGAAACAGCCCTGATGGGGCTGATGCTCGAGAGTTACCTGGAAGAAGGACGCCAGGAACTTGCTCCCGGCGCGCTGCGCCATGGTGTCTCGGTGACTGACCCCTGCCTGGGCTGGCAGGAGACCGAGGCGCTGCTGCTGGAAGCCGCGGGGCGGCTGCGCTGAGCCGGGCAACTCTGGCTCGAGAGGCCTGTACTCGCCGTGGCGATGCCGGGATAATCCCGGCATCGCTGATACAGGAGTTCCCGCATGCCGTTCACCTTCGAACACCACGACCCCGAGACCTATCGCCGTAAGGCGAGATTCATCAGCGTCGTCATGGCGGGACAGCTGATCGTCTTCGGCATGCTGTTCGCTCAACTGCTGACCGCCACCTTCGGCTCCAGCCTGTGGCTCAACGCTCTGGGTGTCTTTCTCGGCCTGCTGGCGACCAGCCTGACCTTCGCCGTGCTGCGCGAGCGGCCATGGATGCGAGAGATGCGCTACGTGTGGCAGCTCAAGCATCATCTCTCGCGGCTCAGTGGCTACCTCGCCACCCTGCGTCGCGAAATGGATCAGGGCAACGGCGTCGCCCTTCATCTTATGACCGCCTATCATCAGGGCATGGCGCAGTTGGCCGAGCTCAACGGTCGTACCCTGGACGACGACGGCGAACTACTCGGCGAGCGTGCCAGGATCCGGCGTCTACGCGAGGAGCGGGGGCTGCCCGAGCGGGTCGAGGGGTTCGACCCCCACGACCTGGCCGCTTTCCGCAGGAGCTGAAGAGGCTGCCCCGAGCGTCCAGCCTGACTCAGGCTTTGGTCGCGTAGGCGTAGAGCAGCGTTTCCTGGGCGCTGATCGGTGCGCTGTTCCCCGGCTGCTGCTTAAGGTAGCGACCGTCCGGCTGCAGCAGCCAGCTCTGGCAGTTGTCCACCAGGTAGGTTTCGAGATCCTTGCGCACCCGTTCGGCCTGCTTGCGGTCGACGAGCGGGAAGGCGGTTTCGACCCGGTGGAACATGTTGCGCGCCATGAAGTCGGCGCTCGAGCACCAGGTTTCTTCCTTGCCGTCATTATGGAAGTGGAAGACCCGGGTGTGCTCGAGAAAGCGACCGATGATCGAACGCACGCGAATGTTCTCCGAGACCCCTGGCACGCCGGGGCGCAGGCAGCACATGCCGCGAATGATCAGCTCGCATTCGACGCCGGCCTGGGAGGCCCGATACAGCGCCTGGATCAGCTTCGGCTCGGTCAGCGAGTTGCACTTGATGATCAGTTGGGCGCGGCGGCCGCGACGGGCATGCTCGGCCTCGCGCTCGATCATGGCGACCAGGCGCTCGTGAAGCGTGAAGGGAGCATGTAGCAGCCTGTCGATATGTTGCGCCCGGCCCATGCCTGAAAGCTGCTGGAATACCTTGTGCACGTCGGCGCACAGCGAGGCATTGGCGGTGAGCAGGCTGTAGTCGGTGTATAGCTTGGCGGTGCGAGCATGGTAGTTGCCGGTGCCCAGGTGGGCGTAATGGCGCAGTTTCCCTCGCTCGCGGCGTACGATGTGCATCATCTTGGCATGGGTCTTGTAGGCCATGACGCCATAGATGACGATGGCTCCCGCCTCCTGCAGGCGTGAGGCGAGCGCCAGGTTGTCGGCTTCGTCGAAGCGTGCGCGCAGCTCGATCACCACGGTGACCTCCTTGCCGTTGCTTGCCGCTTCCACCAAGGCGTTGACGATGGCCGAATCGGCCCCGGTACGGTAGAGGGTCTGCTTGATCGCCAGCACGTTGGGGTCGCGGGCCGCCTCGCGGAGCAAGTCTTCTACCGGAGAGAAGCCCTGGAAGGGGTGGTGCAGCAGGATATCGCTGCCGGCGATGGCCTCGAACAGGCTCGCTTTCTTGCGCAGCGCCTTGGGCAGCCCCGGCGTGAAGGGGCGGTAGCGCAGGTCGGGGCGATCCAGGTCGCCTAGCGCCGAGATCATGCGGGTCAGATTCACCGGGCCGTTGACGCGATACAGATCGCTCTGCTCCAGCTCGAACTGCTTGAGCAGGAAGGAGGCTAGCTCCTCGGGACAATTGTCGGCGACTTCCAGTCTCACACCGCTGCCGTAGCGCCTGGCCAGCAGCTCGCCGCGCAGCGCCGAAGCCAGGTCGGACACCTCCTCAGGGTCCATCGAGAGGTCGGCGTTGCGGGTCAGGCGGAACTGGTAGCAGCCGCGTACCGTCATGCCGGGAAAGACTTCCGCGGCATGGGCGTGGATCATTGACGACAGGAACACGAACTCCTGGAAATCCGCCTCGCAGAGCTCACCGGGTAGCGCGATGACCCGAGGCAGCGAACGAGGTGCCGGCAGGATCGCCAGCCCACCCTTGCGGCCGAAGGCATCCTTGCCCTCCAGCTCGACGATGAAGTTGAGGCTCTTGTTGACCAGTCGCGGGAAAGGATGCGATGGGTCCAGCCCGATCGGGCTGATCACCGGCACGATCTCGTTCTCGAAGAAGGTGCGAATCCAGTTCCTCTGCGCCTCGGTCCACTCGTCGCGGCGGCGGAAGCGTAGCTGCTGGGCCTCGAGCGCAGGGATCAGAATCTCGTTGAGAATCTGGTACTGGCGCTCGACTTGTTCGTGCACGACCTGGGAGATCTCGGCCAGCAACTGGCGCGGCAGGCGGCCGTCGGCACCGGTGGTTTCATCGCCCAAGGCGACCTGATGCTTGAGGCCGGCAACCCGGATCTCGAAGAACTCGTCCAGGTTGGACGAGAAGATCAGCAAGAACATCAACCGGTTGAGCAGTGGATGTGCCTCGTCCAAGGCCTGCTCGAGCACCCTCACGTTGAACTGCAGGTGCGAGAGCTCACGGTTGAAGTACAACGCCGGGTCGCTCAGGTCGGCCACGGAGTCGGGCTGTGGCTTGGGTTTGACGCCGGCGTGGCTCTGGTTTAGGCGCGGGGCGGCCGGTTCGAGGGCGGTTTCGTCGGCTCCGTCGCCGGGCGTTCCGATTTCCGTTGGTTCAAAGGGATCGGCAGGGTCGGGCACATCTACCATAGCGCTCTCTCGTAGCTAGGTGGCAGAGTGCCCCGCTTGGTCGGGCTGGCTCTGCCGTCAGGATGCGAGCAGTGTCGCCGCTCGTTTGGCAAAATAGGTCAGGATTCCGTCGGCTCCGGCGCGCTTGAAGCACATCAGCGACTCGAGCAGCACTTCGTCGGGGTCCAGCCAGCCGTTGTCGAAGGCGGCCATGTGCATGGCGTACTCGCCGCTGACCTGATAGGCGTAAGTGGGCACCCGCAGTTCGTCCTTGACCCGACGCACCACGTCCAGATAGGGCATGCCGGGCTTGATCATTACCATGTCGGCGCCTTCGGCCAGATCCAGGGCTACCTCGTGCAGCGCCTCGTCGATGTTGGCCGGATCCATCTGATAGGTGCGCTTGTCGGCCTTGCCCAGGTTGGTTGCCGAGCCCACCGCATCGCGGAACGGACCGTAGTAGCGCGAGGCGTACTTGGCGCTGTAGGCCATGATGCGCACGTTGTGGAGATGCTCCTGCTCGAGCACTTGGCGGATCTCGCCGATGCGGCCATCCATCATGTCCGACGGCGCGACGATGTCGGCCCCGGCCTCGGCATGTGACAGCGCCTGCTTGAGCAGCGTCTCCACGGTACGGTCGTTGAGCACGTAGCCGCTGTCGTCGATGATCCCGTCCTGGCCGTGGATGGTGTACGGGTCGAGTGCTACATCGGTCATGATACCCAGCTCCGGCACTGCGGCCTTCAGTGCACGTACACTGCGCTGGACCAGACCGCCGGCGTTGTAGGCCTCCTCGGCCAGCTCGCTTTTCAGTGCCTGTTCCACCACTGGGAACAGGGCCAGGGCAGGAATTCCCAGTGCGTGGGCTTCGCGGGCCTCTTCGATCAGCAGGTCCAGCGACAGCCGCTCTACGCCCGGCATCGAGGGCACGGCCTCGCGGCGTTTCTCGCCGTCGAGGACGAACACCGGCCAGATCAGGTCGGCGGCGGTCAGGGTCGATTCCCGCATCAGTCGACGCGAGAAATCGTCACGGCGCATGCGCCGCATACGTGTGGCGGGGAACTGGCGTGTGGTCATGAAACTCAAGATGCTCTACTCCGGCTGTGGCCACTTCCGCCATGTCATCAACTGACGGCAGTGTGCCTGGGAAGAATGACGGTTCGATGACAAACGAAATGTATTGTGTCGAGTATATCAGTGCTGATCGAAGCGAAAAGCCGCGCCTTGTCGCACCCGGCACGACTCTCTAAAGTGTTGGCTTCGGGATTCGAGGCATAGCCCTTCATTCGAGGCGCCTTACTACAAGGAGAAAGGCATGAGCAAACAAGTGGCGGTCATCCTGTCGGGCTGCGGCGTTCAGGATGGTTCGGAGATCTACGAGACCACCCTGACCTTGCTGCGTCTGGATCAACTGGGCATCGGCTATCGCTGCTTTGCACCGGACATCATGCAGTACCACGTGATCGACCATCGCAACGGCGAGGCGATCGAGGGCGAGACGCGTAGCGTGTTGCTGGAGTCGGCGCGGCTGGTGCGGGGCAACATAGCGCCGCTGGGGGAACTCGAGGCCGACGAGTTCGATGCGGTGATCCTGCCCGGTGGTTTCGGCGCGGCCAAGAACCTGTCCAACTTTGCCGAAGCCGGCAGTGACATGGAGCCGCTGGCGGAACTGGTCGAGGCCGTTGCGCCCTTTCATGAGGCGCGCAAGCCGATCGGGCTGATGTGTATCGCGCCGGCGCTGGTGCCCAAACTGCTGGGTCCGGGCATTGCCGTGACCATCGGCCACGATCCCGGTGTTGCCGGTGCGATCAGCTCGATGGGTGGACTGCATCGCAGCTGTGGCGTCGAGGATATCGTGGTCGACTTCGAGAACCGTGTGGTGACCACTCCGGCCTACATGCTCGCCACGCGTATCGGTGAGGCCGCCACTGGTATCTTCAAACTGGTCGAGCGTATCGATGAGCTGATGGATCTGTAACGCCGCGCTTCGAATGTGCAGCGCCCCCGTTCGCTGGCGGACGGGGGCGCTTTACGTTCATCGCCTGCTTGATGGTGGCTCAGGTGTCGTCGCGCTCTTCGGCCGGGGTGGTCTGGCCCGGCCGTTGCTTCTTGCGTTGCACCAGGCGACCGAAAAGGATGCCGACCTCGTAGAGCAGGTACATAGGGATGGCGAGCAGGCTCTGGGAGATCACGTCGGGCGGGGTCAGCAGCATGCCGACGACGAAGCAGCTCAGGATGATGTAGGGGCGTTTCTTCGTCAGGCTCTCCACCGTGGTGGCCCCGGAGGCGATCAGCAGGAAGGTGGCGATGGGAATCTCGAAGGCCACGCCGAAGGCGAAGAACAGCTTGAGGACGAAATTCAGGTACTGATTGATGTCGGTCATCACCGCTACGTTCTCCGGCCCGGCCTGGGTAAAGAACTGGAACAGCAGCGGGAAGACCGCGTAGTAGGCGAAAGCGGCGCCAGCATAGAACAAGCCTACGCTCGAGGCCAGCAGCGGCAGGGCCAGTGCCTTCTCGTTGTCGTAGAGTCCGGGCGCGACGAAGGCCCAGGCCTGGTGCAATACGTAGGGGATGGCGACGAATACCGCCACCACCAGGGTCAGCTTGAAGGGAGCCAGGAACGGCGAGGCCACCTCGGTGGCGATCATCTGCGAGCCTTCCGGGAGCATGCCCATCAGCGGTTGGGCCACGAAGGTGTAGATCTCGTTGGCGAACGGGTAGAGCCCCAGGAAGATCACGAAGATCGCCACCACGGCGCGCAGCAGGCGCGAACGCAGCTCAATCAGGTGCTCTATCAGAGGAGCCTGGCCAAGTTCCTGCTTGTCGTCGGAGTCGCTCATCGGGAAGCGGCGCCCTTGTCATCGTCGGAAGGAGAGGACTCGTGGCTCGTGGCCCTGGCTTCGGCCAGGGCATCGTCGAGGCGAGCGGAAGCCGACGGCGCTTCGTCGTCGGTCTGGCGCCGGTCGGCATCGGGCCGCTCGTTTTCGTCCTTGGGCGGTGTCGAGGACGAGTAGGGCTGGGCGATGCTCTCGACGTCGCGCTTGGCCTTGTTGAGGCTCTCGTCGAGCTTGGTCTGCTGCTCCTTGAGCTTCTGACGCAGTTCCTCCGCCTCGAGCTGCGAGTTGATCTCGCGTTGCATGCTCGAGACGGTACGCTTGATCTTGCCGATCCACAGTCCCGCCGTGCGCGCTGCCTTGGGCAGGCGTTCCGGGCCGAGTACCAGCAGACCCACGATGCCGAGAATCAGCAGTTCCAGGAAGCCGATATCAAACATGGAGGCTTACTTGCGCTCTTCCCGTTCCTCGACCTTGTCCGCCGACTTCTGCTCGGCCTGGACGTCATAGGTATTGGGCTGCTGCTCCTCGTGGGTCACCTTGGCTTGCGGCTTGTTCTTCTCGTCGTCTTCGTTGACGGCCTGCTTGAAGCCCTTGACCGCGCCGCCCAGGTCGGAGCCGATGTTGCGCAGCTTCTTGGTGCCGAAGATCAGGATGATGATGCCGAGTACGATCAGCAGTTGCCAGATACTGATGCCACCTAACATGAAGTGTTACCTCTGAGTCGGGTTTCCGGCGGATCCGGAAGCCAATTTCACTTGGACCTTGCGGCCTTCTCTTCGTGCCCGGAGATTCCGAAACGGCAGGCCAACTCGTCTAGCACGTCCCGGTGGTCGAGTCCGAGATGCGACAGCATCACCAGGCTATGAAACCATAGGTCGGCGGTCTCGGCGACCAGAGCCTTGCGTGCGGCCTCGCCACCGGTTTCGGCGTCCTTGGCGGCCAGCAGGGTTTCCGTGGCTTCCTCACCGATCTTTTCGAGTATCTTGTTAAGCCCCTTGTCATGCAAGGCGGCCACGTAGGATTCGGCGGGGTCGGCGCTGCGGCGTTGGCGCAGTACGTCGAAGAGTTCATCAAGAATATCACGCATGGGGGCGATTCCGGTTGCGGTGGGTCAAGTTCATTGCCAGGCCAGCAGCACGAGGCCGATGGCACCAAGGACCAGTATCGGCCAGGGTTGGTTCATGGCCCACTCGGAGAGCGGCTGCCAGGCTAATGCCAGGCCGGCGAGCAACACCCCCAGGCGTAGGCGCCGTCCGCCGCGGCGGCCAACGCGAAGCTGGTGCTGGATACCGCTCAGGGCCATGGCCTGGCGACGGCGCTGGCGATGCTCATGCTCGATCCGGGTCAGTGCCTGGTGGGCTACGCTGGGCAGTTCCGGCAATTGGCGCGACAGCTCCGGTGCCTGGCGCTTGAGTGACTCCCACAGCCCGGCCGCTCCGGCGCGCTCCTTCATCCAGCGCTCCAGATACGGCTTGGCGGTGCTCCACAGGTCGAGGTCGGGATAGAGCTGGCGTCCCAAGCCCTCGATGTTGAGCAAGGTCTTCTGTAGCAGAACCAGTTGCGGCTGCACCTCCATGTTGAAGCGCCGCGCGGTCTGGAACAGGCCGAGCAGCACCTGACCGAAGGAGATGTCCTTGAGCGGTTTCTCCAGGATCGGCTCGCATACCGTACGGATTGCCGCGGCGAATTCGTTGGCGCGAGTCTCCTCGCCGACCCAACCCGACTCGATGTGCAACGCGGCGACCTCGTAATAGTCCTGATGGAAGAAGGCCAGGAGATTGCGTGCCAGGTAGTCCTGGTCCTCGCGGGCCAGACTGCCGACGATGCCGCAGTCGATGGCGATATACTGTGGATCCTGGGGGTGTTCGCGGGCGACGAAGATATTGCCCGGGTGCATGTCGGCGTGAAAGAAGTTGTCACGGAACACTTGGGTGAAAAAGATCTCCACGCCGCGCTCGGCGAGTCGCTTGAGGTCGGTACCCTGGGCCTCGAGTGCCGCGATGTCGGCAACGGGAATGCCGTGTATGCGTTCCTGCACCATGACTCGCTTGCGGGTATGCGACCAGTAGATCGTGGGTACGTAGAGCAGCGGCGAATCTTTGAAATTGCGCTTGAGCTGCGAGGTGTTGGCCGCCTCCTTGTGCAGATCGAGTTCGTCGAACAGGGTTGCCTCATAGTCACGCACCACTTCCACCGGGCGCAGCCGGCGGGCCTCGGGGATGAGCGTCAGCAGGCCGGCCACGCGGTACATCAGTGCCATGTCCTGGCGCATGATATGGTCGATACCGGGGCGGATGATCTTGACCACCACGTCCTCGCCGCTGTGCAGGCGGGCGGCATGCACCTGGGCGATGGAGGCCGAGGCCAGCGGCTCGGGCTCGAAGTGGGCGAAGGCGACCTCGAGGGGCATGCGCAGCTCGGTTTCCACCAGGGCGGTGGCTTCGCTGCCGGGGAAGGGCGGTACCTGGTCCTGCAGGCGGCGCAGCTCGTCGGCGATCTCCTCCGGTAGCAGATCGCGGCGGGTGGAGAGCAGTTGGCCGAACTTGACGAAGATGGGGCCGAGCGACTCCAGCGCCAGGCGCAGCCGCTCGCCGCCGCTGCGACGTCCCACCGGCACCAGCCGCAGCGGTGACAGCACGAAGACCAGCCGCAGCCACCACGGTAAGCGCTGCAAGGGCAGCAGGGTATCCAGGCGATAGCGGGTAATCACCCAGATGATGCGCAGCAGCCGTAGCCCCATCATGATGTGGCCTCGCTCTCGAGCCTGCGGCGCAGCCGGGTCAGACGGGCATCGAGTCGATCGGCGGCCACCTCCAGTTCGGTGAGATGATCGCGCAGGTTCTCCAGTTGCCGGCGGCCGGGGAGCAGGCGAGCTTCCTCGAACACGTACTCGGCAACGTCGGCGCGCATTTCTTCCTGGGCACGCAGGCCCCAGCGGGCCAGGCTGCGCAGTCCTTCGGCGAAACTATGGGCGGGTACGTCGCCCAGCCAGCGAGCCAGCTCCGCTTCCCAGTCGATCTCGAGATCAAGGAACAGGTCACGCACCTCCTCGAGCAGGTGGATCCGCCCGCGCACGGCGAGCCTGCCACGGAACATCAGGCGCTCCAGGGATTCGCCGCCCAGCAGCTCTCCCAGCGCCTCGGCATCGAGTTCCACCACGGTGTCGGCGCTGCTCTCGTCGGGGTCGTCCTGGTGCATCAGGTCCACGCCGTGAGGATGGAAGCTCAGCAACAACGCCAGGGAGGGACGCTCCAAGCGCAACAGCAGCCGGCTGCCGGACAGCCGGGCCAGGCGCGAGGGGGCGGCCAGGTCCCGGGCGAGCAGGGCGTTGAGGGTGCGCTCGATGCCGGCCAGCAGCAGGGTCGGGGTCAAGGTCATTGCGCCCTCAGAGCTTGATACCGCGATGCAGGGCGACGATGCCCCCGGTGAGATTGGTATATTCCACTCGCTCCAGACCTGCCGCTTCCATCATCGCCTTGAGCGTTTCCTGGTCGGGATGCATGCGAATCGATTCGGCCAGGTAGCGGTAGCTGTCGGCGTCGCCTGCCACCATCTGGCCCATCAGCGGCAGCAGGCGGAAGGAGTATTCGTCGTAGGCCCGGGTCAGTACGGGGTTGTTCGGCTTGGAGAATTCCAGCACCAGGAGCCGGCCGCCGGGCTTGAGCACGCGGGCCATGGAGCGCAGCGCGGCGTCCTTGTCGGTGACGTTGCGCAGGCCGAAGGCGATGGTGATACAGTCGAAACTGTTATCGGGGAATGGTAGGCATTCGGCGTTGGCCTGCACGTACTCGACGTTACCGCCGACCCCGTTGTCGAGCAGCTTGTCACGGCCGACCCGCAGCATGGATTCGTTGATGTCGGCCAGTACCACCCGGCCGCGAGGTCCGACCATGCGCGAAAACTTGAGCGTCAGGTCGCCGGTGCCGCCAGCGATGTCGAGAACGCTGTGGCCGGGGCGTACGCCCGAGCGCTCGATGGTGAGCCGCTTCCACAGCCGGTGGATGCCCAGCGACATGAGATCGTTCATGACGTCGTAGCGCGCTGCCACGGAGTGGAAGACATCGGCTACGCGCGAGGCCTTTTCCTCTACCGGCACTTCCTGATAGCCGAAGTGGGTGGTGCGCTGGTCGCCGGGGGTGGAGTGAGGGCTCATGCGTGAAAGGCTCCCGAATCGCTGCGGAAAGGTGAGGCTGGGCCTCATGTTGGGCCACATTGTAGCCTTCCTCCGGCTGCCTTGTCTTTGACCTGCAGGGGCGACTAGAGCCACTTAGAGCTGCTTGATCTCGATGCCCAGCGGTTCGCGACTCGAGCCGGCCTTCTCCAGACGCTCGAGATAGTCGGCCCAGTAGGCCTCGCGGTTCTCGATCAGTTCAAAGAGGTATTCCCAGCTATAAATGCCACTATCGTGGCCATCGTCGAACGCGAGCTTGACGGCATAGCGGCCCACCGGCTCGATGTTCTTGAGGCCGACGTCCTTCTTGCCGACCTGCAGCACGGCTTGGCTGGGATGGTGACCGCGCACCTCGGCAGAGGGGGAATAGACGCGCAGGTACTCCACCGGCAAGCGGTGGCTCTCGCCGTCGGTGTAGGTGAGTTCCAGCTCGCGGGTCTTCTTGTGGTAGTGGATCTTGCTGGGGATGGGGGCGGTCATGGGCAGACTCCTGACTTCGAGCTTCGAGCTTCGAGCTTCGAGCTTCGAGCTTCGAGCTTCGAGCTTCGAGCGGCTCGTGGCCCGAAGCCCGTGGCACGTGGCTTACAGAATATACCGCGACAGATCCTCGTCCATGGCTAGCTCGCCGAGCTGGGAGTCGACGTAGGCGGCATCAATCGACAGCGGGCTGCCAAGATCGGCGCCCTTGAACGAGGCCTCCTCGAGAAGTCGCTCCATTACCGTGTGCAGGCGCCGCGCGCCGATATTCTCGGTGCCCTCGTTGACCTTCCAGGCGATCTCGGCGATGCGCTCGATACCGTCCTCGGTGAAGTCGACTTCGAGCCCCTCGGTGGCCAGCAGCGCCTTGTACTGCTTGGTCAGGGCGGCGGAGGGCTCGGTGAGGATGCGCTTGAAATCCTCGGGCGTGAGCGCCTCGAGCTCGACCCGAATCGGCAGGCGGCCCTGTAGTTCGGGAATCAGGTCGGACGGACGCGACAGGTGGAAGGCGCCGGAGGCGATGAACAGAATGTGGTCGGTTTTGACCATGCCGTACTTGGTCGAGACGGTGGAGCCTTCGATGAGCGGCAGCAGGTCGCGCTGCACGCCCTCGCGGGAGACCTCGCCGCCGCTGGATTGGCCGCTGCCCTTGGCGACCTTGTCGATCTCGTCGAGAAAGACGATGCCGTTCTGCTCCACGGCGTCGATGGCGCGGTGCTTGATCTCTTCCTCGTTGACCAGCTTGGCGGCTTCCTCGTCACGCAGCAGGGCGAAGGCGTCCTTGACCTTGACCCGACGGGTCTCGGTCTTGTGGCGCCCCATGTTGGAGAACAGGCTCTGCAGTTGATTGGTCATCTCTTCCATGCCCGGCGGGGTCATGATGTCGATGCCCGGCCCCTGCGGGGTGATCTCGATATCGATCTCCTTGTCGTCGAGGTCGCCCTCGCGTAGCTTCTTGCGAAAGATTTGGCGAGTGGAGCTGTCGGCACGCGGGCTGGCCTCCTGACCGCGGGGAGGCGGCAGCAAGGCATCGAGAATGCGATCCTCGGCGGCGTCCTCGGCGCGGTGGCGCACTTCGTCCTTGGCCTGCTCGCGCACCAGCTTGACCGCGGCCTCGGTGAGGTCGCGAATGATCGATTCCACGTCGCGACCGACGTAGCCCACCTCGGTGAACTTGGTCGCCTCGACCTTGATGAAGGGAGCGCGGGCCAGCTTGGCCAGGCGTCGGGCGATCTCGGTCTTGCCGACCCCGGTGGGGCCGATCATCAGGATGTTCTTGGGCGTGACCTCGGGGCGCAGGTCGTCATCGAGTTGCATGCGACGCCAGCGGTTGCGCAGGGCGATGGCAACGGCGCGCTTGGCGTCCTGCTGACCGACGATGTACTGATCCAGGGCGTGAACGATCTCGCGGGGTGTCATCTGGGACATGGTGGCGACCTTCAGAGCGTTTCGAGGGTGACGTGGTGGTTGGTGAACACACAAATGTCGCCGGCGATCTCGAGCGACTTCTCGGTGATCTCCCTGGCCGAGAGGTCGGTGTTCTCCAGCAGCGCGCGGGCCGCGGCCAGGGCGAAGTTGCCGCCAGAGCCGATGGCAATGATACCGCGCTCCGGTTCCACCACGTCGCCGTTGCCGGTGATGATCAGCGAGGCGTTCTTGTCGGCCACGGCGAGCAGGGCCTCGAGACGACGCAGGGCGCGGTCGGTGCGCCAGTCCTTGGCCAACTCCACGGCCGCCTTGATCAGGTTGCCCTGGTACTTTTCCAACTGCGCTTCGAAGCGCTCGAACAGGGTGAAGGCGTCGGCGGTGCCGCCGGCAAAACCCGCCAGCACCTGGCCGCGGTAGAGGCGGCGAACCTTGCTGGCGTTGCCCTTCATCACGGTGTTGCCCAGCGATACCTGGCCGTCGCCGGCCAGGGCCACCTGGTCACCGCGGCGCACGGAAACGATCGTGGTCATGGAGATGACTCCGTAACGGGGAGCCGAGGGCTCCCGGTGACTTTCGATCCCCGGTATGTCCGGAGACCGTGAAAGAGCGTTCAGGGTAGGTGCGGGCGGTAGGGGACGAATTCAAGCGCCTTCGTCGAGCACGGGAAGAATCGATGCGTGCCCCGCGTGTGCCGTCAGGGAACTCAGTTGGTCGCGCGGTGGCGCAATGGGGTGATTCCCTGGGTCACCATCAAGTCCTCGGCGCGGTTGAGCTCCCGGGTGTCGTCGTAAGGGCCGACCATGACGCGGTGCCAGGTCTGGCCGTCGGCGGACTGCACCTGGCTGACCTGGGCCATCAGGCTCAGATTGCGCAGACGCTGGCGCAACTGCTCGGCATCTTCGGGCTGGCGGAATGATGCCGCCTGCAGCATGTAACGCGTACCCGCCGGTGCCGCTGCCTCGCTGGCCGGGGTGGCGCTCACCTCGTCGCGCAGATTGGCGGCGATCACCTGGGCGATGGGATCGTCGGCCGGTGCCGGTTCGGCGGCGGTATTGCCGTCAATGGGAGGTGGCACGTTGACTGCCGGTTCAGGCGGCGAGGCGGTGGAGGCGACCTCACGTGGCGCTACGACTTCCTCGGGCAGCAGGGTGTAGAACTCGAAGGTCGGCATGCGCGGTTCGCGCGGCTCGATGGTCGGCGCGGGTTCGCTGACTTCCGTGGGTGTCCGCGGGATCAGGTTGGCCAGCGGCGAGTCGCTGTCTTCCTGCCATGGAGCGGAGCCGTGCTGGTGCTGGGCCAGCAGGAAGCCCGCAATGACGCCGCCGACGCCCCACACCCAGCCGGGCAGGCGAAAGCCCTCGCGCCGGGCGGGGGCTCGTTTGCGGCTGGTGGTGGCGCCACGCTTCTTGGGCGTGCGACGAGCGGCCATGGCTTACATCTCCTCCGGGGCGCTGACGCCAAGCAGGTCGAGGCCGTTGCGCAGCACCTGGCGTGTGGCCAGGCCCAGGGCCAGGCGGGCGTTGCGCAGCTCGTCGTCCTCGACCATGACCTTCACCGCGTTATAGCAGGAGTGGAATTCGGCGGCGAGATCCAGCAGATACTGGGCCACCTGCTGCGGTTCGCGCGAGGCGGCGGCATGGTCGACGACCTCGGGGAAGCGTGCCAGCCGGTTCATCACCGCCTTTTCCTGATCCTCCGCCAGACGGCCCAGGCTGACCATCGCCAAGTCATGATCGAAGTTCAGCCCCTGGGCTTCAGCCTTGCGCAGCATGCTGCACACCCGCGCATGGGCGTACTGCACGTAGTAGACCGGGTTGTCGTTGGACTGCGAGCGGGCCAGGTCGATGTCGAAAGTGAGCTGCGAATCGGCGCGGCGTGCGGCGAGGAAGAAGCGCGTGGCATCGCGGCCCACTTCGTCGATCAGGTCGCGTACGGTGACGTAGCTGCCGGCGCGCTTGGAGAGCTTCACCTCCACGCCGGAGCGGGTCACCATCACCATTTGGTGCAGCACGTAGTCGGGCCAGCCTTGGGGGATGCCGGCCTCCAGCGCTTGCAGTCCGGCACGCACCCGGGTCACGGTGGAATGGTGATCGGCACCCTGCTCGTTGATAACGGTGGTAAAGCCACGCTGCCACTTGTTCAGGTGATAGGCCACGTCGGGCAGGAAGTAGGTGTAGCTGCCGTCGGACTTGCGCATCACCCGGTCCTTGTCGTCGCCAAAGTCGGTGGTGCGCAGCCACAGGGCGCCGTCCTGCTCGTAGGTGTGGCCGCCTGCGATCAGGCGCTCCACCGCTTCTTCCACCTTGCCTTCGCGATAGAGCGACGACTCCAGGAAGTAGACGTCGAAGGAGACGCCGAAGGCCTTGAGATCGAGATCCTGCTCGCGGCGCAGCCAGGCCACGGCGAAGTCGCGAATGGCATCGAGGTCGTCCGGGTCGGCCTTGGCGGTGACGTGGCGGTCGTCGGCGTGCACCGTTTCGCCGGCCAGATAATCGTTGGCCACCTCAATGATGTAGTCGCCGCGATAACCATCCTCGGGCCAGGCGTCGTCGTCCGGAGTCAGGCCCTTGGCGCGGGCCTGTACCGAGAGCGCCAGGTTGGCGATCTGGGCCCCGGCGTCGTTGTAGTAGAACTCGCGGGTCACATCAAAGCCGGTAGCCTCGAGCAACCGACTGATGCAGTCGCCGATGGCGGCACCACGACCGTGGCCAACGTGAAGCGGGCCGGTGGGGTTGGCGGAGACGAATTCGACCTGCACCTTCCGGCCGCGCCCGACCAGACTGCGGCCGAAAGTGTCGCCGGCATCCAATACCTGGCGCACGATCTGGGCGGCGGCGTCGGCGGCGGCGAAGAAGTTGATGAAGCCCGGTCCGGCGATCTCCACCTTCTCCACGGCATCGCTTTGCGGCAGCGCCGCGACCAGTGCCTCGGCCAGCTCGCGCGGCTTCTTGCCGGCCGGCTTGGCCAGCATCAGTGCCAAGTTGGTGGCGTAGTCGCCGTGAGCCTTGTCCTTGGTCGGATCGACCTTGACGGTCGGTGCGGCATCGGCGGGCAGTGTGCCCTGCTGCTTGAGCGTATCGACGGCGTTCTCGAGCAGGGAAATGATCGTCTCTTTCATGAAGCGGCTATGTCCTGTTGCGGCGGGCGCACGAGGCGATGACAGTGGCCAGGTTAGCCTGAGGCACTCGTGAATGGCGCGGCCACGAAGAATGGCTGGTCGAACATTATCGGCAATTGTGGCGCGGCTTTAAACCCTGCCAGCATCGCTTCGGGCCAAGAGGCGAGCTGGTGGCTCGTGGCTAAGCCAGTGTCTGCGGGTCGACGTCCAGGGACCAGCGCACCCGGCGCGCCTCGGGTGAGGACTCCAACCAGGCGGTGAGCCGGGCGCAGGCGGCATGCAGCTGGCTGCGCCGACCGGCGCTCAGCAGCAGTTGGACATGGTAGCGGTTCTGGCGCCGTTCCATGGGCGCGGGCACCGGCCCCAGGCAATGCACGTCGGGAGCGTGTTCGCCGGTCCAGCCGCGCAGCATTGCTGCTGCCTCGCGGCCAAGCGAGATGGTCGCATCTTCTCGTGGGCTCTCCAGCCGCAGCAGGGCGAGAAAACGATAGGGCGGCAGCGCGGCGGCACGGCGTTCGGCCAGCAGTTGGCCGGCCAGCGCATCGTAGCCGTGTTCGGCGAGCAGTCGCAGGTGCGGATCGTCGGTGTGCAGAGTCTGCACCAGCACGCGGCCGGGATGGGCGGCACGGCCGGCACGACCGGCCACTTGGACGAGCAACTGGGCGCTGTGTTCTAGGGCGCGAAAATCGCTGGCGTAGAGCCCTGCATCGGCATTGACCACGACCACCAGCGTAACGTGGGGTAGATGGTGGCCTTTGGCCAGCATCTGGGTGCCCACCAACAGGCAGGGTTCGCCGCGCCGCACCTGGGCGAGGGTTTGCTCGAAGGCATCGCGGCGGCGCGTACTGTCACGGTCGATGCGGTGGACCGGTAC
Organism: Billgrantia zhangzhouensis; assembly: GCF_021404465.1. GTDB lineage: Bacteria > Pseudomonadota > Gammaproteobacteria > Pseudomonadales > Halomonadaceae > Halomonas > Halomonas zhangzhouensis. Next base: position 138,080 of record NZ_JABFTT010000008.1, read on the forward strand.
CTTGGGGAAGAGGCTGGCGAGCGTCTCTTCGGTGCGCTCGGTACCGCTGCCCAGCGGGCGCAGGTCGGCGCTGCCGCAACTGGGGCAGGCGTCGGGCACCGGGCGGCGTTTGTCGCAATGATGGCAGGCGAGCATGGGGGGCTGACGATGCAGCGTCATGTGCGCGTCGCAGTGATCACAGTCGGCGAGCCAGCCGCAGGCATGGCAGGCTAGGGTGGGGGCGAAGCCGCGGCGATTGATGAACACCAGCACCTGGTGGCCGGCGGACAGGGTCTCGCCGATCGCTTCGATGGCGGGAGCGATGAGCCCGCCCCGGCGCGGGCGGCCACGCAGATCGATCAGCTCCAGCCGGGCCGGTGGGTGGCGGCTGGCGCGTCGGGTCAGGCGCAGGTGGCGGTAGTGGCCGCTCGCGGCGTGGTGCAGGCTCTCCAGCGAGGGAGTGGCGCTGCCCAGCAGCAACGGGATGGCATGGTGCTGGGCCCGGGCCACGGCCAGGTCGCGGGCGTGGTAGCGCAGCCCCTCCTGCTGCTTGAACGAGGCGTCGTGCTCTTCATCGACGATGATGACGCCGGGGCGTGCCAAGGGGGTGAAAATGGCCGAACGGGTGCCGATGACGATGGCGGCGCGGCCGCTGGCCGCCGCTTCCCAGGCGTCCAGGCGCTCATTGTCGGTGAGCCCCGAGTGCAGTGCCACCACCGGCGCCCGGAAACGCTGGCGGAAGCGGGACAGGGTCTGAGGCGTCAGGCCGATCTCGGGCACCAGCAGCAGCGCCTGCTGGCCACGGGAGACCACCGCTTCGATGAGCTGCAGGTAGATTTCGGTCTTGCCGCTGCCGGTGACGCCATGCAGCAGGCAGGGGTGGAAGGTGTCCAGGCGTTCATGGATGGCCGCCAACGCCTGGGCCTGTTCGCGGTTGAGCGGCAGGGCCGGCTCGGCGAGCAGTTGCTCGGTGGCGGGGTCGGCGGCGGCCAGAGGAATCTCTTCGCGAACGGCCAGCCGTTTTTCCACCAGGGTGGTCAACTGCTCGCGGGAATAGCCCTGGGCCACTATCGCTTGGGTAGGCAAGCCGTGTGGATGCTGGCGCAGCATGGCCAGCAGTTCGGCCTGGCGCGGAGCTCGCTTCAGGCGCGGGTCGTCCGTGCCGGGCTCCGTCAGGGCCTGCCAGCGCTCGCGCATACGCCCGGCCAGGGGGCGACCCTGGCGCAGCAGCACGGGCATCGCTTGATGCAGTGTGTCGCCAAGCGAATGCTGGTAGTAGCGCGCCGTGAACTGGCACAACCATAGCCAATCCTCAGGCAGCGGCTCGGCATCCAGCCAGGCGTCCACCGGCTTGAGCTTGTCCGGTGCCAGGTCACTCTGCGCGGCGCACGCCACCACGACCCCGACGACCTGACGGCGGCCGAACGGCACGCGTACCCGAATCCCGGGCCGCCACCCTCCCGGCGGCGCCTCATGGCTCGCATGGTAATCGAACAGGCGTCTCAGGGGGCTGGGAATGGCGACGCGCAGTACGCGCGGCGGGGGCGAAGAGAAGGAATCGGGCAATTGGCCTCCGGCGTCGACTCTGCTAGAATATCCGGCCCGTCGTGACGTCTGTCCCTCTTGCTTCCTGGTGTTGGCAGAAGGGTGTCAGGCTCTTGGCGGCTACCGGTTGGTTAACGAACTTAATGTTCAACGAGTAGCGACGACAGACAACCCGTATGCGGTGCCTGGCAACGGATCAGGTGGCGGCATACCGCTCCATGAGGCTCAAGATGAAACAAGGTATTCACCCGGATTACAAGACGGTCACCGCCACTTGCTCTTGCGGCGCGACCTTCGAGATCGGCTCTACCGCCGGTCATGACCTGTCACTGGATGTCTGCTCCCAGTGTCACCCCTTCTATACCGGCAAGCAGAAGCAGGCGACCACCGGTGGTCGCGTCGAGCGTTTCAACAAGCGTTTCGGTGCCGCCATCAAGCGTGGCTGATTCGCCATTGCCGCGAGCATCATCGCTCGGAGACCCGCCTTCATGGCGGGTTTTCTTTTGCGCGGCGTAAGGCTGCGATAAGGTAAACGTTATAGCTGGGGCTTTTGGCATAACTTGCAGCAAATAGAGTCGAATGTTCGCGAACGAGCGTTCAAAATCGCTAAATGGGACGGCTGTTGAGCTGTGGAAGGTTTTTCTATATTGTAGGTGGCCTTCCCAAGAGATGGATACCGGACTCACAGCATGACAGACGCCAAGAAGCAGGCCGCGCTGGATTATCACGCCAAACCGATTCCCGGAAAGCTTTCCGTGGAACTGACCAAGCCCACTGCGACCGCTCGTGATCTTTCCCTTGCCTACAGTCCTGGTGTCGCCGAGCCGGTGCGCGAGATCGCACGAGACCCCGAGAATGCCTATCGCTACACCGGCAAGGGCAACCTGGTCGCGGTGATTTCCGACGGCAGTGCCATTCTCGGCCTGGGCAACCTGGGACCGCTGGCCAGCAAGCCGGTGATGGAAGGCAAGGGGGTGTTGTTCAAGTGCTTCGCCGGCATCAATTCGGTGGATATCGAGGTCAATGCCGAAAGTCCGCAGGCCTTCATCGATACGGTGGCGCGCATTGCCGATACCTGGGGTGGCATCAACCTTGAGGATATCAAGGCGCCCGAGTGTTTCGAGATCGAGCAGGCGCTCATCGAACAGTGCAGCATCCCCGTATTCCACGACGATCAGCATGGCACCGCCATCGTCACGGCGGCCGGCATGCTCAATGCGCTGGAGATCGCCGGCAAGCGTCTCGAAGAGGCCAGGATCGTCTGTCTTGGCGCCGGAGCCGCGGCGATTGCTTGCATGAAGCTGCTGGTGGCCTGTGGCGCCCGCTCCGAGAACCTGATCATGCTCGACCGTCGTGGGGTCATCCATGCCGGGCGCGAAGGGCTCAATCCCTACAAGGCGATGTTCGCGGTGGAGACCGACAAGCGCACGTTGGACGACGCCATCGACGGTGCCGACGTGTTCATCGGCCTGTCCGGGCCCAACCTGATGACCGCCGAGCACATGCGGAAGATGGCGCCGAACCCCATCGTCTTCGCCTGCACCAACCCCGATCCGGAGATTCACCCCGATGTAGCGCGGGAAGCGCGGCCCGACGTGATCATGGCCACCGGTCGCTCCGACTACCCCAATCAGGTCAATAACGTATTGGGCTTCCCCTTCATCTTCCGCGGTGCGCTGGACGTGCGCGCCACGCGCATCAACGAAGAGATGAAAGTGGCTGCCGTGCATGCCCTCAAGGATCTGGCGCGCGAGCCGGTGCCTCAGGCGGTGCTCGATGCCTATGATCGTGAGCACATGGAGTTCGGCCCCGAGTATATCATCCCCACGCCGGTCGACGTGCGGCTGCTCGAGCGTATCCCGGCGGCAGTGGCTCAGGCCGCGGTGGACTCGGGCGTGGCGCGGCGTCCCTATCCCGCGCACTACCCGCTGAAGACCGTGGATGACGTCTATGGCGGCTGACGGCAGCCGACTGTAGGCATTGCCCTGGTGTAACGCGCCGGCCTTTGGGTCGGCGCGTTGCGATCTGGCGTGTCGTCGTGCTCCAGAGTCGGAGTCACCAAGTGTAGAGTAGCGTCACGTTGGTGGTGTGGTCGGTATTCGCATCCGCCGTTTCGGGTGGACTGGAGTTGTGCTTGATCTCATGCGAGAGGCGCAGCGAGAGCCGTGAGTTGAGTCGCGACGTGAGTGACGACACCGACCGCGAGATGGTGTTGACATCGGTGGCTTCCACTGACATCTCCTGGCGCAGGTTCGAGTTGTCGGAAAATGTCCACTGATAGTCGAGCGCGCTGTAGGCGACGCCGAGGTTGTCGTTCCCGTCGTCCCTTACCCGATCGTGGCGAAACCCGGGGCCGCCCTCGAGTGACAGCCGATGTTGCTCGCGGTCGATGACGTCGCGACCGTAGCCGGCAATGGCGGTGAACTGTTGGTCGTAGCCGCTGAAGCGGTCCTTCTCCCAGCGGGCGAAGCCGAACAGGTAGTGTGGGCCGTGGAAGTCGTAGCGTTCACGGCCCGAGAGAAGATATTGCTCGGCGCTGGTTTCGCCGTTGCGGGTTACGTTGCGTACTTCGCCGCGCAGCGTGTGGATCCAGCTTCCGGTCAGCCAGGCGAGGCGGCTCTTGCCGATCAGGGTCTGGCTGTCGGTATTGCCGGCGAGATGAGTGTAGCCGAGCTCGGCTTCGCCGCTGAAAGTCGGGGCATCATCCTCCGGCGGTGGAGGCGCATAGAAGACGCTGGCGGCAAGGGCGGTGCCCGGTAACAGCGCCAATCCGATGACGCTCCATGACATTAGGCGTGGCATGGCTGAATTACCTGTCCTGTTGTCCCGCTAACGGGCCGCATCAAGAGCGGCCTGTGGTGGTTGGCAAGACGTGGGCGGCCTCCGTGCCGCCCGGGCGATGTCGTCAGAAGATCGCTTCGTAGCTTCCCGTCCCCTGTGAACCGCTGCGCTGCTCGACCTCCTGCTCGATCCGGCGCGGCTCCATGTCCGGCAGGTAGTCGGGATGGAATATCTCGTTGATGCCGCCTGGCTGGCCATCGGCCAGACGCCGGCCGGTCTGCTCGTCGATGCGAGCCGTGACCAGTCCCGCGGGCCGTTCGGGCCTGGCTTCGGGGCGTCCGTTCAGCGCGTTGCCCATGAAGTCGATCCAGATAGGCAAGGCCGCATTGCCGCCGTACTCGGCGATCGACTCGTTATTGTCCTTGCCGACCCATACGGTCGCTACCAGATCGTCATTGTACCCGGCGAACCAGCCGTCGCGCTGGTCGTTGGTGGTACCGGTCTTGCCGACCACGTCGTTGCGGTTGAGCGACAGCGCAGCGCGTCCTGTACCGCTCTCGATCACGTCGCGCAACATGTCGCGCAGGATGTAGACGGCGGTAGGGTCGGCGACCCTGGGGGCCACGTCGTAGCGCTTGCCGTCGATCTCGACTTCGGTCTGTCCATCGCGACAGTCGTGGCAGGCAATGGCCGGCTGGGCTTCGCTGATGAGCTGGTCGTCGTTGCCGCGGGTCACGCGCTCGATGAACCAGGGAGAGACCTGGAAGCCGCCGTTGGCCAGCACGGCATAGGCGTTGGTCATCTCCAGCGGAGTGAGATCGGCACTGCCCAAGGCCAACGACAGGCCGCGGGGCAGCCGGCTCGGAGCAAAACCGAACCCTTCCAGGTACTCGATGGTGTTTTCCAGCCCCAGGGTTTGCAGGATGCGAATGGTGACCAGGTTGCGCGAGCGTGCCAGTGCCACGCGCAGACGAGTCGGGCCGAGGAAATCGCCGCTGGAGTTCACCGGTCTCCACAGGCTGCTGCCGTCATGCATCACCACTGGGGCGTCGTTGACCACGGTGGAAGCTGTCATCAGGCCGGTGTCGAGTGCCGCAAGAAAGACGAAGGGCTTGAAGATCGAGCCTGACTGGCGTTGCGCCTGTACCGCACGGTTGAACTTGCTGGCGTTGAAGCTGAAGCCGCCCTGCAGGGCGAGAATGGCGCCGCTACGTGGATCCATCACCACGATAGAGCCTTCGGCGTCAGGACGCTGGGAGAGTCGCCAACTGTTGTCGTCACGCTGCAGGATGCGCACCAGATCGCCGGTGCGGGCAATGTCGGCGGCGGAGCCCGGCTCCGGGCCACGTGCACGCGGGCTACGGTATTCGCGTGCCCAGGAAAGACCTTCCCAATTCAGGGTAACGATCTCGGCGTTGCGCGTCAGTACGCGCATTTCGCGGCCTTCGCTGGCCACTACGATAGCCGGCTGCAGCGGGCCGAAGCCGGGCGTGCGTTCCAGTACCCGTAACCAGTTGCTGACATCGCCGTCAATGCCTTCCACGCGGGTCTGGCTGCGCTCGGCGGCCTGGCGCGCGGTCTGCATGATTTCGGGGGATTCGTCGAGTTCCTCTTCCAGCCCGCGGCGCTCGGTGCGCTCCTGTGCTTCGGCCAGGCTGGCGGGAATGTCGCGCTCTTCCGGACCGCGCCAGCCATGGCGGGTATCGTAGTCGATCAAGCCGCGGGCCAGGGCCTGGCGGGCGAAGGGCTGCAGCTCGCTGTCCAGGGTGGTATGGATGCGGTAGCCGCCGGTATAGGCCTCTTCGCCGAACTGTTCGAGGGCGTACTGGCGGGCCATCTCGGCCACATAGTCGGCGTCCACTTCGACCTGGGCAACATGTCGGCGTGCGGTGGTCGGCTCCTGTACGGCTGCCTCGTAGGTGGCTTGGTCGATATGGCCGAGTTGGCGCATGCGGTAGAGGATCCAGTTGCGACGGATCAGTGAGCGTTCGGGGTTGGCCAGAGGATTGAACAGCGAGGGCGCCTTGGGCAGACCGGCGATCATCGCCTTCTGCGCCAGGGTGAGTTCCTCCAGCGGCTTGTTGTAATAGACCTCCGCGGCGGCAGCGATGCCGTAGGCGCGGTGACCGAGGAAAATCTTGTTGACGTAGAGTTCGAGGATTTCCTCCTTGGTCAGGATGCGCTCCATCTGCAGCGCCAGGAGAATCTCGCGTATCTTGCGGGTGAAGGTACGGTCGAGCGTGAGCAGGTAGTTACGCGCCACCTGCATGGTAATGGTGGAGCCACCTGACTGGATGTCGCCGCTGGCGACCAGCTCCACCGCCGCACGGGCCAGGCCACGGGGATCGACGCCGCGATGCTCGAAGAAAGAGGCATCTTCGGCGGCCAGCAGGGCCTGAATGAAGTCTTCGGGGATTTCGTCGAACGAGACCGCCATGCGACGCTCTTCGCCATATTCGCCGATCAGCTTCCCGTCACGGGTGAAGATGCGCAGTGGCGTGTGCAGCTCGAAGTCCTGCAGTTGGCGAACGTCGGGCAAGCCCGGCGAGAAATACAACGCCGCCCCGGCCACGCTGAGCAGCGCCGCGACGGACAATGAGACCAGCAGCCAGAAGGCCGAGATAACCAGAGTCTTGATCCACTTCATGAAAAGGCGTTATCCGTGGTGAGAACAGGGGGGAAAGGGCGATGAAAGAGCGCCTTCACTGGCGCGACCATTATAAAGAACCGAGGCCGCCTGCCACCAGCGTTGAAGTTGTGTCCCGTCCTGTTTTGTATGCCATGGCAAAATATCATGTAACCTCATTGCTGGTAGTGCGAGTCTGATCAGCTTTCCGTAGCCAAGCGTTAAAGACTCGCACAAGCAAGATCATAACGAGCGAATCATCGCCACGGCATACGCAAGGACAGCGATTAATGCGACTGGGACCCTCCGGCAAGGGGTTGATCGGTGTCGACATTACCTCGGCATCGGTCAAGCTGATCGAACTCAGGCGAGTGGGTTTCCACTACCAGATCGAAAGTTACGCCGTCAGGCCACTGCGCGAAGGCGCCGTGGTCGAGAGGCGCATTCGTGACATGGGCGAAGTGGCCGATGCGCTTCGACACGCGGTCGGGAGCGCTAGGCCGGCCTCACGGCAGACCGTGGCTGCCGTACCGGCCAGCGCCGCCATCACCAGAATCCTGACGTTTCCCGCTTCGCTCAACGATGACGAGATCGAAGCGCGTATTCAACTCGAATCAGACAAGCATATTCCGTTTCCGTTCAGTGAGGTCGCCTTCGACTTTCAGCGCCTCGGGCTCAATGTCCGCAGTGGCGACCAACAGGACGTGCTGTTGGTCGCCTGTCGTCAGCAGGACGTCAACCAGCTTACCGATACCCTGCGGCAGGCGGGGCTCGAGCCTGTGGCGATGGATGTCGAGACCTTCGCCATGGAGCGTGCCTTCAGCGAGCTGTGCCAGCAGCTGCCGCCGGCTGGTGGTGAGGAGAGCTGTGTGGCGCTGGTCGATATCGGCGCCACCATGAATGCCTTCCACGTACTGTGCGGCGGTCGTGTCGTCTATAGCCGCGACAACGCTTTCGGCGGGCGCCAGCTCACCGAGGCGATACGGGAGCGCTACGGACTGACGCTGGAGGAGGCCGGACTGGCCAAGGAGCGCGGAGGGCTGCCCGACGACTATCAGACCAGCACACTGGCACCTTTCCTCGACACCTTGGTGCAGCAGGTCGAACGTTCGCTGCAACTCTATTATACCGCGGGTCGCAAGCACGAGGTGCGGCGCATGGTGCTGGCCGGCGGTTCCAGCGTCATTCCCGGACTGGCCGAACGGCTCGCCGGGGAGGGCGCCATGCAGGTGGCCATCGCCAACCCTTTCCTGCGCATGCGATTCGGCTCGCGTATCGACGTGCAGGCCCTGATCAGCAATGCACCGGCCATGGTGACCGCCTGCGGCCTGGCCATGAGATCGCCGGCATGACCATCGAGATCAACCTGTTGCCTTGGCGGGAGCGACAGCGGGTCCGTCGCAGTCGCTATTTTCACCTGGCCCTGGTGGGGGCGGTGCTGCTCGGCGGAGCGGGTGGTTGGGGGCTGACCTGCTACTACGACAGCGCGCTGGATGCCCAGCACGAACGCAATGCGCATATTCGCCAGCGCATGCAACAGCTCGACGGCGAGATTCGTTCGCTAGGTGAGTATGAAGCCAAATGCGAACGCATGATTGGCCAAGTCCGAGTGTTCAGCGATCTGCAGCAGGGCCGCTCCCAGACTGCGCGCGTCTTTCGCGACCTGCCCCTGAGTCTGGTCGATGGCGTGCACTATACCCAGTTGAGCCGGCAGGGCGACCAGCTTCGTCTGTCGGGACGCGCGGAGAGCAACCATCGGGTGTCCGAGCAACTGCGAGCCCTGTCCGCTGTTGCGTCGTTCTCCGAGCCGGTGCTCTCCGAGGTCGAGTCCAGCGGCGGTTCACGACGCCGTTTTAGTCTCAGCGTAGGGCAGCTCAGCCTGGGTAGCGACCAGGCGGAAGGCGGGGACGAACCATGAACCTGCAGGCTGAAATTCGCCGCCTTCGCGAGCTCGACTGGCGCAGTCTGGACCTCAAGGAGGCCGGCTCCTGGCCGCTTCTGCTGCAGTGGCTCTGCTGTCTGCTGGTACTTGCCTTGACCCTGGCTGCGGCGCACTGGTATCTGGCTGGCCCCAAGGCTGATGAACTGCAGCGAGCGCAGGCCGAGGAGGCGCGGCTGTTGGCGGAGTACCGCAACCGAGCCGCCCAGGCGGCCCGCCTGCCCGAGATGCTCGAGCAGATGGCCCAGCTCGAGTGGCACATGGGCGAACTCATGGCCCTGCTGCCTTCTGGGGCGGAGATCCCTGCGCTGATCGACAACATCAGCGGGAGCGCTCGCGACCACCACTTGACGATCGACTTCATTCGCCTGCGTGGCATGGTCGAGCGGGACTTCTATATCGAGCGCCCCTTCGACTTGCAGGTGGAGGGCGGATACCACCAAATCGCTGGTTTCATTGCCAGTGTGGCGGCGCTGCCGCGCATCGTCACCTTGCACGACTTCGTGCTGGCGCCGTTGGAAGGTGGCGAGCGCCTGCGCCTCTCGATGCTGGCCCGCACCTACAGCTATCGGCCCCTGGGCGAAGGGGATGAGCAATGAAAAGGCGCTGCTCATGGAGCCTTCTTGGCCTGCTGCTGGCTGGGTGCGCCGACCCCCAACTGGGCGATCTCGATCGTCGGCTAAGCGACATTCGCCACAATCCGGGCACACCGCGACCGCTGGAAGTGCCTGCCGTGCCCGGCTACGAAGCGATGTCCTACCAGATCGGCGGTCGTCGCAGCCCGTTCCAGCCGCAGTTGCCGGAGCAAGCGTCAGCGGGCAGCGGCGAACTCGCTCCGGACGCCGAACGGGTCTTGGAAGCTCTCGAGGCATACGACCTGGCGGCGCTGCGGCTCGTCGGCACCCTGACCATGAGCGGGCAGACCCATGCTCTGGTCAAGACGCCGGATGGCGAGGTGCATCGGCTGCGGGCTGGCCATCGCTTGGGCAGGAATCACGGACGTATCGTCAGCATCACCGGCACCACGGTACGGCTGGTCGAGCTGGTGCCTGCCGGAGATGGGGGCTGGACGGAGCGGGTCGCGCGCCTGTTGCTGGACGAGGCGAGGCGCTGAAGAACCAGTCGCGCAGTTGGTGGCTGGACGTTGGACAGGGAAGGTCAGGGAAAACGATGGGACATGTGATTCGCATACTGAGGGTGCTCTGTCTGGCATTGGCGGCAACGCCTGCTCTCGCAGCATCGACGTACACTGGCGAGCGCATCACGCTCAATTTCCAGGATATCGAGGTGCGCTCGGTGTTGGCGATCATCGCCGACTTCACCGGGCTCAACCTGGTGGCCAGCGACAGCGTGACCGGCCAGGTCACTCTCAACCTGCGGGACGTGCCCTGGGACCAGGCGCTCGATCTGATACTCGAGAGCCACGGTCTGGCCAGCCGGCAGGAGGGCAATGTCATCCTCGTGGCTCCGGTCAGCGAGTTGGCCGACATCGAGCGCCAGCAGATCGAGGTGCGTGCGCAGGCGGAGGCGCTGGCCCCGCTGGTTTCCGAGTATGTGCAGGTGCGCTATGCGCGGGCCGAGGACCTGGCTCAACTGCTGCGTGGTGAAGACGGCTTTGGCCTGTTGACCGAGCGCGGTCGGGTGGCGGTGGATGTGCGCACCAACATGCTGTTGCTCCAGGATACCGCCGATCAGGTTCAGGAAATCCTGCGCACCCTGGACCGGCTTGACGTGGCCGTACGCCAGGTCCAGATCGAAGCGCGCATCGTCATTGCCCGTGACGGCGTGACCCAGCAGCTCGGCGTCAATTGGGGGCTCTCTTCCCGCGGCAGCAGTCGCCTCAATCTGGAAGGCGCCTCCTCCGGCGAGATGGTCGCCGCCTACGGCAATGGCTTCTCCGGCCAGCGCGATTCGCGTGGCCAGTTCATCGGTGGCGACGACGCGCCCTCAGGCAGTCAGTTCCGGCGCGGTGGGCTTGCTGTCGACCTCGGCAGCGCCAACCCCATTACCAGTTTCGGCTTCGGCTATCTTTCCGGCGATATTCTGCTCGACCTGGAACTGCGGGCGCTGGAGAGCGAGAACCAGAGCCAGACGATTTCCCAGCCCCGCGTGATTACCGCCAACCAGCGCAAGGCGACCATCATCCAGGGCGAAGAGCGGGCCTTCCAGTCCATCGGCGAAGGCAACGTGCCGCAGACTGAATTCAAGGAAGCCGAGCTGTCGCTGGAAGTGACGCCGCAGATTACCCCCGACAACCGAATCATCATGGATCTGGTAGTCAAGAACGACAGTTTCAGGGAGGCGCCGACGGGTCAGGCGCCGCCGATCGATACCAACCGCATCGAGACCCAGGTATTGGTCGACAATGGGGAAACGGTGGTGCTGGGCGGGATTCTTACCACCGAGCAGCTCAGTCGCTTGGTCAAGACGCCGTTCTTTGGTGACCTGCCTGTGCTGGGCAGGCTTTTCCGGTACAATGAATCGAGCAATCAGAAAGTGGAGCTGCTGGTGTTCATCACACCACGTATTCTCGAGGACGGTCTGGCGATTCGCTGATGCAGGATTTGCCCAATCTGATATTGATCGGCCCCATGGGGGCGGGAAAGAGCACCATCGGCCGCCTTCTGGCGGCCGAACTTTCGCGTCAGTTCCTCGACAGCGACCATGAGATCCAGGCGCGCTGCGGCGCCGACATTCCATGGATCTTCGACGTCGAAGGTGAGGCGGGTTTCCGTCAGCGCGAGGAGCAGATGATCACCGCGCTGACGGAGCTCGATGACGTGGTCATCGCCACCGGAGGCGGAGCGGTGCTGCGCGAATCCAATCGGCGCCGCCTGCGCGAGCGGGGTACCGTGATCTACCTGTTCACCACCGTCGAGCAGCAGCTCAAGCGCGTAGCCAAGGATCGCAACCGCCCCTTGCTGCAGCGCCCCGACCGCGAGCTGGTGCTGCGCGAGATGTTCGATCTGCGCGATCCCCTCTATCGCGCCACCGCCGATGTCGTGGTGCGCACCGACCGGCGCAGCCCGCGTGCCGTGGTCAATGAGATCGTGCGTCGCGTGCAGCGGATCATCGACCCCTTTCAAGCCAAGGCCTGACCATGTCCACGAGCGAACGTCAAGCGACCCGACGCAGCCTGCAGGTAGCGTTGGGTGAACGCAGCTACCCCATTCACATAGGCTCCGGGCTGCTGGGTGACCCCGCCTGCCTCGCGCCCTATCTGGTCGGGCGCCAGGTCATGATCGTGACCAACGAGGCGGTTGCCCCGCATTATCTGGCGCGCCTGAAGTCAGGGTTGCCGGGCGATGCCGAGGTGCGCGAGGTGGTGCTGCCCGACGGCGAGGCGACCAAGACCCTGGCCAGCGTCGGCCGCATCTGGGATGCGCTGCTCGAGGCTGGCTTCAACCGCCGCTGTACCCTGATCGCCCTGGGAGGCGGTGTGATCGGTGACATGGTCGGCTTCGCCGCCGCCTGCTACCAGCGCGGCGTCGCCTTCATCCAGGTGCCTACCACGCTGCTCTCCCAGGTGGACTCCTCGGTGGGTGGAAAGACCGGCGTCAACCACTCGCTGGGCAAGAACATGATAGGTGCCTTCTGGCAGCCGCGGGCGGTGCTGATCGACACCGATACCCTGCAGACACTGCCGGCCAAGGAACTCTCGGCGGGGCTGGCCGAGGTGATCAAGTACGGCCTGATTCGCGATGCCGAGTTTCTCGCTTGGCTGGAAGACGAAATGACAGCGCTGATGGCCTTGCAGCCCGAGGCGTTGGCTTGGGCCATAGAGCGCAGTTGCCAGCTCAAGGCCGACGTCGTGGCCGAGGACGAAACCGAGCAGGGTGTACGGGCGCTGCTCAATCTCGGCCATACCTTTGGCCATGCCATCGAGGCGCACCAGGGTTATGGCCGGTGGCTGCACGGCGAGGCGGTGGGGGTCGGCATGCTGATGGCGGCAGAGCTTTCGCACCGCCTCGGCTGGCTGTCCCGGACGGAAGTCGAGCGCACTGCCGCGATTATTGCCGCTGCCGGCCTGCCGCTGGCGGCTCCCGCCGACATGGGCGTGGAGGACTTCCTTGCGCGGATGCGCCTGGATAAGAAAAACGTCGACGAGCGCCTGCGTCTGATCCTGCTCGAAACGCTGGGCCGGGCGGTGATTCACGACCAGGCCCCTCGGGAGCTGCTCGAGGAGTTGCTGGCCACCTTCCCCCGGAACTGACGTCCCGCCGATTTCCCCTCTCTTGAGGCGCAAGAAGGCCGCACGAAGTGATTTGTGCGGCCTTCTTGTCGCTCGATCAGGTGCTGTTCTGAACTGCTCAGAGCAACCCGTGTTGCACCTCAGGCATCAAATCCGTATGTGTCATGCCGTATCGGTATGGATAAAATGGCCGTTTTTCGACTAAAGTCGAGTGCCTGGCTGAAATCGTTTGAAATTCGTTTATGTGGTTCGCAAGTCTTTGAGCTGACGGTTTTTTTCGCTTTGAATCATTCAGCAAGTTGCGGATTTGAAGAGAGTTTTGTGGGGCATGGGGCGGGAGGGAGATTGCGCGGTAGGGCAGTAGCTGTCTATGCTGGGCGTCCTTTTCTCGCGACGGCAGCAGGCTGCTCTTGGCAGCAAGAATAAAAAGAAAACCAATCAATATACATAGCTGCTCCAGTTTTGTCAATAGTCATTCTTTGAGGCACGCCCATGAACCGAGGCCTTCATCAACCAGGTGAGTTCCGCGACAATTGTGGATTCGGCTTGATCGCCCATATGGAAGGGCAGGCCAGCCACGACCTGTTGCGTACCGCCATTGAATCCCTCACCTGCATGACCCACCGCGGCGGTATTGCCGCCGATGGTAAGACCGGTGACGGCTGCGGCCTGCTGCTGAAGATGCCCGAGGCCTTCATGCGTGGAGTTGCCGCCGAGTCACTCGACGTCGAGCTCGGCGAGCGGTTCGCCGTCGGGGCGGTATTCCTGCCCGACGACGATGCCAAGGAGGCACGTGCGCGCGGCATCCTCGAAGGCGAGCTGCGGGCCTGCGGCCTGGTGATTCGGGGCTGGCGTGAAGTTCCGGTCGACCCTTCCTGCTGCGGCCCCATCGCTCGTGCCTGCCTGCCGCGGATCCGGCATCTGTTCGTCGAGCCCGGCAAGTTGGGCGATGCCGAACGCTTCGATGTCGACCTGTTCATGGCGCGCCGTCGGGCTGAGCAGATGCTGCGTGACGAAGAGGACTTCTACGTCTGCTCGTTGTCGTCCCGGGTGATTTCCTATAAGGGCCTGATGATGCCGGTAGACCTGCCGACCTTCTATCAGGACCTCGGCGACGAACGCCTGGAGACCGCCATCTGCGTCTTCCACCAGCGCTTCTCCACCAATACCGAGCCGCGCTGGCCGCTGGCCCAGCCGTTCCGCCTGCTGGCCCACAATGGCGAGATCAACACCATCGAGGCCAACCGCAGCTGGGCAAATTCGCGCAAGGAAAACTTCGTCAACGAGCGCCTGCCCGACATCGCCGAGCTCGACGAAATCGTCAACACCGTAGGCTCCGACTCCTCGAGCATGGACAACATGCTGGAAGTGCTGCTTACGGGCGGCATGGAGTTGCATCGCGCGGTGCGCATGATGGTGCCGCCGGCGTGGCAGAACGTGGAAACCATGGGCGCAGAGCTGCGTGCCTTCTATGAATACAACTCCATGCATATGGAGCCTTGGGACGGCCCCGCAGGCCTGGTCATGACCGACGGCCGCCAGGCGGTGTGCATGCTCGACCGCAATGGCCTGCGCCCGGCACGCTGGGTGATCACCAAGAACGGCTATATCACCCTGGCCTCGGAGATCGGTACCTACGACTACAAGCCCGACGAAGTGGTGGCCAAGGGCCGTGTCGGGCCGGGCCAGATACTCGCCGTGGACACCCACACCGGTGAGGTGTTGCACACCGAGGACATCGACGAGCGCCTGCAGTCGGCCTATCCCTACAAGCGCTGGCTGAAGGAGGAGGCGCACTATCTGGAGTCGGCGCTGACCGAGCTGGCCAGCTTCCAGAACATGGACGCCGACGAGGTCAAGACTTGGCAGAAGATGTTCCAGGTCAGCTTCGAGGAGCGCGACCAGGTGTTGCGCCCGCTGGCCGAGAGCGGCCAGGAGGCGGTGGGTTCCATGGGCGACGACACGCCCATGGCGGTGCTGTCGCGCAAGCAGCGCCTGCTGACTGACTATTTCCGCCAGAAATTCGCCCAGGTCACCAATCCGCCCATCGACCCGTTGCGCGAAGCGATCGTGATGTCGCTGGAGACCTGCATCGGCGCCGAACTCAACGTATTCAAGGCCACGCCGGAGCATGCGCATCGCATTATCCTGACCACGCCGGTGCTGTCGCCGCGCAAGTTCACCGCGTTGCTCGAGCAGGACGATCCGGCCTTCGCCCACCAGCGCCTTGGCCTGGGCTACGACCCCGAGCAGATGGGGCTCAAGGCGGCGATCCTTGAGCTGTGCCGCCGGGCCGAAGCGGCGGTGCACGAGGGCAAGGTGATCCTGGTGCTGTCGGACGCCAATCTCGAAAAGGGTCAGTTGCCGATCCACGCAGCGCTGGCCGTGGGCGCGGTGCATCACCATCTGGGCAAGCTGGCGCTGCGTCCGCGTGCCAACCTGGTGGTCGAGACCGGCTACGCTCGCGATGCGCACCAGATGGCGGTGCTGTTCGGCGTTGGTGCCACCGCGGTGTTCCCGTGGCTGGCCTACCAGGTCATGGCCGACATGCACCGCACTGGCGAACTCGCCGGCAACCCGGCGGATACCCGCGAGAACTATCGCAAGGGCATGCAGAAGGGGCTCTACAAGATTCTCTCCAAGATGGGCATCTCGACGCTTGCCTCCTACCGCGGCTCTCAGCTGTTCGAGGCGGTGGGGCTCTCTTCCGAGGTGGTCGAGCTGTGCTTCACCGGCATGGCCTCGCGCATCGAGGGGACCGGCTTCAGCGAACTGCAGCTGCAGCAGGAGCTGCTGGCGCGTGACGCCTGGACGCCGCGCAAGGGCATCGCCCAGGGTGGCCTGCTCAAGTACGTTCACGATCACGAGTACCATGCTTACAACCCCGACGTGGTCAAGGCATTGCAGGAGGCCGTGCAGGAGGGCGACTACCGCAAGTGGAAGAAATTCGCCCAGCTGGTCAACGAGCGTCCCGCCGCGACCATCCGCGATCTGCTGGGGCTCAAGGCCGCCGAAACGGCGCTGCCGCTCGAGGAGGTGGAGTCGGTCGACGAGCTGATTCCGCGTTTTGACAGCGCCGGCATGTCGCTGGGGGCGCTCTCTCCCGAGGCCCATGAAGCGCTGGCCCAGGCCATGAACGAGGCCGGTGGGCGTTCCAATTCCGGTGAGGGCGGTGAGGATCCGGCGCGCTACGGCACCATCCGCTCCTCCAAGATCAAGCAGATCGCCTCGGGCCGCTTCGGGGTCACCCCGGCCTACCTGGTCAACGCCGAAGTGCTGCAGATCAAGGTGGCGCAGGGTGCCAAGCCTGGCGAGGGCGGCCAGCTGCCCGGCGGCAAGGTCAACGATCTGATCGCGCGGTTGCGCTACTCGGTGCCCGGCGTGACGCTGATCTCGCCGCCGCCGCACCACGACATCTATTCCATCGAGGACCTGGCGCAGCTGATCTTCGATCTCAAGCAGGTCAACCCCGAGGCGCAGGTCTCGGTGAAGCTGGTTTCCGAGCCCGGTATCGGCACCATCGCCACCGGCGTGGCCAAGGCCTACGCCGACCTGATCACCGTGTCGGGCTACGACGGCGGCACCGCGGCCAGCCCGCTGACCTCGATCAAGCACGCCGGCAGCCCTTGGGAACTAGGCCTGCCCGAGGTGCACCAGGCGCTGCGCATCAACGGCCTGCGCGACAAGATCCGCCTGCAGACCGACGGCGGCTTGAAGACCGGCCTCGACGTGGTCAAGGCGGCGATCCTCGGCGCCGAAAGCTTCGGCTTCGGTACCGCGCCGATGGTGGCGCTGGGCTGCAAGTACCTGCGTATCTGTCACCTCAACAACTGTGCCACTGGCGTTGCCACCCAGCATCAGTACCTGCGCGACGAGCACTTCCGCGGCACCGTGGACATGGTCAAGAACTACTTCCGCTTTATCGCCGAAGAGGTGCGTGAGTTGCTGGCCATGATGGGCGTGCGCAAGCTGACCGACCTGATCGGCCGCACCGACCTGCTCGAAGTGCTGGAGGGCGAGACCGCCTCCCAGCGCAAGCTCGACCTGACGCCGCTGCTGGCCAACGACTTCGTGCCGGCCGACGCGCCGCAGTTCTGCCAAGTCAGCCGCAACGTGCCGCACGATCCGGGCGCCAAGAACCAGGAGGTACTGGCGACCATCGAGCGGGCCATCGCCGACAAGAGCGGCGGCGAGTTCGCCTTCACCATCACCAACTGCGACCGCTCGGTGCCGGCGCTCTCCTCCGGCGCGGTAGCCAAGCACTACGGCGAGGCAGGCCTCGAGGACGCTCCGATCACGTTGCGTTTCACCGGCGTGGCCGGGCAGAGTTTCGGCGTGTGGAACGCGCGTGGCCTCAACCTCTATCTGGAAGGAGATGCCAACGACTACGTCGGCAAGGGCATGAACGGCGGCAAGGTGGTGTTGGTACCGCCGCGCTGCAGCCGCTTCGAGAGCCACAAGACGGCCATCATCGGCAACACCTGCCTGTACGGCGCCACCGGCGGCAAGCTGTACGCCGCCGGCACGGCCGGCGAGCGCTTCGCCGTGCGCAATTCCGGCGCCCATGCGGTGATCGAAGGTTCCGGCGACCACTGTTGCGAGTACATGACCGGCGGGCTGGTCTGCGTGCTCGGCAGGACCGGCGTCAACTTCGGTGCCGGCATGACCGGCGGCTTCGCCTACGTACTCGACGAGGACCGTTCCTTCGTCGATCGCTACAACCATGAGCTGGTGGAGATCCACCGGGTCAATACCGAGGCCATGGAGGCCTACCGGCGTCACTTGAGGGAGACCATCGAGGAATTCGTGGCCGAGACGGGCTCTGCCCGTGGGCGCGAGATCCTCGACGACTTCAGCGACTTCGTCCGCCACTTCTGGCTGGTCAAGCCCAAGGCGGCGAGCCTGGGCAGCCTGCTCGATGAATCGCGCAGACGTCCCGAGTGAGCCGGATTCCAGGAGATACACAAATGGCCAACCGTTTGACCAGAAACGACTTCCAGTTCATCGACGTGGGTCGCCAGGATCCGCAGAAGAAGGACGCCCGGACCCGCTCGCGCGAGTTCGCCGAGATCTACGAGCCGTTCAAGCCCCAGGAGGCGGCCAGCCAGTCGCACCGCTGCCTGCACTGCGGCAACCCGTACTGCGAGTGGAAGTGCCCGGTGCACAACTACATTCCCAACTGGCTGCAGCTGGTTGCCGAGGGCAACATCCTCGAGGCCGCCGAGCTGTCGCACAAGACCAACTCGCTGCCCGAGGTATGCGGCCGGGTGTGTCCGCAGGATCGCCTATGTGAAGGCGCCTGTACCCTCAACGACGGCTTCGGCGCGGTGACCATCGGCTCGGTGGAGAAGTACATCACCGACACCGCCTTCGCCATGGGCTGGCGTCCCGACATGTCCCAGGTCACCTGGACCGACAAGAAGGTCGCCATCATCGGCGCCGGCCCGGCGGGTCTGGGCTGCGCCGATATCCTGGTGCGCAACGGGGTCAAGCCGGTAGTGTTCGACAAGTACCCCGAGATCGGCGGTCTGCTGACCTTCGGTATTCCCGAGTTCAAGCTCGACAAGACGGTGATGGAGCGCCGCCGCGCGGTGTTCGAGGAGATGGGGATCGAGTTCCGCCTCAACGTCGAGATCGGCAAGGACATCCCCTTCGAGTCGCTGCTCGAAGAGTACGATGCGGTGTTTCTCGGCATGGGCACCTACAAGTACATGACCGGCGACTTTCCCGGCGAGGACCTGCCCGGCGTGCACAAGGCGCTCGACTATCTGATCGCCAACGTCAATCACTGTCTCGGCTTCGAGACAGATCCTGCCGACTACGTCTCGCTGGAAGGTCAGAAGGTGGTGGTGCTGGGTGGCGGGGACACCGCCATGGACTGCAACCGCACGGCGATTCGTCAAGGGGCGGCCACGGTCACCTGTGCCTATCGTCGCGACGAGGAGAACATGCCCGGCTCCAAGCGCGAGGTGGCCAACGCCCGCGAGGAGGGTGTGGAGTTCCTGTTCAATCGCCAGCCGGTGGCGGTAGTGGGCGAAGACAAGGTCGAGGGAGTCAAGGTCGTGCGCACGCGCCTGGGCGAGCCCGACGAGAATGGTCGCCGTCGCCCCGAGGTAGTGCCAGGTTCCGAGGAGATCCTGCCGGCCGACGCCGTGGTCATCGCCTTTGGCTTCCAGCCGAGCCCGGCGCCCTGGTTCGATAGGTTCGGCATCGAACTCGACGAACGCGGCCGCGTGCTGGCGCCGGAGAAGGGGGCCTACGCCTTCCAAACCACCAACGAGAAGATATTCGCCGGCGGCGACATGGTGCGCGGCTCCGATCTGGTGGTCACCGCCGTGTTCGAGGGGCGCCAGGCCGCCGAGGGCATCCTGGATTATCTGAGGGTGTAAGTTCCGGGCAGCGGGCTTCGGGTTTCGAGCAAGACGCTTCGCGTAGGCTGCGAGCCTCGAGCAAGGCGAAATTATCATCCAGCCCGCAGCCCGCAGCCCGCAGCCCGCAGCCCGCAGCCCGCAGCCCGCAGCCCGCAGCCCGCAGCTGCGCAACGCGCTCGAAATTGAGCCATTGGTCGTAATCTGCTACGCTGTCGTCCCATCCTGGCGCGGCTTTCTGCCGGGCCTACCGATTACGTTTCGACAGGTTCTCCATGACACGATATATCTTCGTGACCGGCGGCGTTGTGTCCTCTCTCGGCAAGGGCATCGCGTCGGCCTCGCTGGCGGCGATTCTCGAGGCGCGTGGCCTCAAGGTCACCATGCTCAAGCTCGATCCTTACATCAATGTGGATCCGGGTACCATGAGCCCTTTCCAGCATGGCGAGGTGTTCGTCACCGAAGATGGCGCCGAGACCGATCTCGACCTGGGTCACTACGAGCGCTTCATTCGCACCAAGATGACCCAGGGCAACAACTTCACCACCGGCCGCGTCTACGAACACGTGCTGCGCCGTGAGCGCCGCGGTGACTACCTGGGCGGCACCGTGCAGGTGATCCCGCACATCACCGACGAGATCAAGCGTCGCGTCTACGCCGGCGGAGAGGGCTTCGACGTGGCGCTGGTGGAAATCGGCGGCACCGTGGGCGACATCGAGTCGCTGCCGTTCCTCGAGTCGATCCGCCAGATCAGAAGCGAGCTGGGGGCGAGCCGGGCGATCTTCATGCACCTCACCCTGGTGCCCTACATCAAGACCGCCGGCGAGACCAAGACCAAGCCGACCCAGCACAGCGTCAAGGAGTTGCGCTCCATCGGTATCCAGCCCGACATCCTGATCTGTCGCAGCGAGGTCGAGCTCGAGGAGACCGAGCGGCGCAAGATCGCGCTGTTCACCAACGTCGAGGAGCGCGCGGTCATCCCGCTGCAGGATGCCGATACCATCTATCGCATCCCGCTGATGCTTCACGAGCACGGCCTCGACGAGATCGTTTGCGACAAGCTGCGACTCGAGGCCGAGCCGGCCGACCTCGCCGAATGGGTTCGCGTGCTCGATGCCAAGCTCAACCCGCTCAAGTCGATCAACATCGCCATGGTCGGCAAGTACATGGAGCTGCTCGACGCCTACAAGTCGCTCAACGAGGCGCTGATCCACGCTGGCATCCAGACCCGGGTCAAGGTCAACGTCGACTACATCGATTCCGAGGACATCGAGCGCCACGGCATCGAGCGCCTGGCCGGCAAGGATGCGATCCTGGTGCCGGGCGGCTTTGGTGAGCGCGGTGTGGAAGGCAAGATCGAGACCGCTCGCTACGCCCGCGAGAACGGCATTCCCTACCTCGGCATCTGCCTTGGCATGCAGGTCGCGGTGATCGAGTTCGCCCGTCACGTGGCCGGTTGGGAGGATGCCAACTCCACCGAGTTCACCCATGACACCCAGCACCCGGTGGTGGGCCTGATCACCGAATGGATCAACGCCGAAGGCAAGATTGAGCTGCGCGACGAGGCTTCCGACCTGGGCGGCACCATGCGCCTGGGCGGCCAGGTCTGTCATCTCGAATCCGGCACCAAGGCACGCGAGGCTTACGGCAGCGACGAGATCGTCGAGCGCCACCGGCATCGTTTCGAGGTCAACAACCAGTTCGTCGAGCAGCTGCAGGAGGCCGGCCTGGTGATCTCCGGCAAGAGCGTCGACAATTCCCTGGTGGAAATGATCGAACTGCCCGACCACCCGTGGTTCGTGGCCTGCCAGTTCCATCCCGAATTCACTTCCACGCCGCGCGATGGCCACCCGCTATTCACCGGATTCGTCAATGCGGCGCTGGAGCACAAGGCGGCGCGCACCCGGGCGCTGTCGTCGCATCAGGAGTGAGACCATGTCCGAGATGGCCCCGTCCGCACCCGAACGTCACGTTTCCATTGCCGGCCTCACCGCCGGCAATTCTTTGCCCTTGATGCTGCTCGGTGGCATGAACGTACTGGAGTCCCGCGAGCTGGCCCTTGAGGTGGCCGAAACCTATGTCGAGGTGACCGGCCGACTCGGCATGCCCTACGTCTTCAAGGCCAGCTTCGACAAGGCCAACCGCAGCTCGATCCATTCGTTCCGTGGCCCCGGGCTGGAGCAGGGGCTCGAGATACTGGCCGAGATCAAGCAGCGCTTCGGCGTGCCGGTGATCACTGACGTTCACGAACCGTGGCAGGCCGAGCCTGTGGCCGAAGTCGCCGACGTCATCCAACTGCCGGCGTTCCTGGCGCGCCAGACCGACCTGGTAGTCGCCATGGCCAGGACCGGCGCGGTGATCAACATCAAGAAGCCGCAGTTCCTGGCCCCCCACGAGATGCGCCACATCATCCGCAAGTGCGAGGAGGCGGGCAACGATCGCGTGCTGCTGTGCGAGCGCGGCTCGAGCTTCGGATACAATAATCTGGTGGTCGACATGCTCGGCTTCGGCGACATGAAGCAGACCGGTTGCCCCGTCTTCTTCGATGTCACCCACTCCCTGCAGCGCCCGGGCGGGCGTGCCGACAGTGCCGGCGGGCGTCGCCAGCAGGTCGCCGAGCTGGCGCGGGCGGGTGTCGCCGTGGGGCTTGCCGGACTTTTCCTCGAAGCCCACCCGGACCCCGACAATGCTCTGTGCGACGGCCCCTGCGCGCTGCCGCTGGACCAGCTCGAGCCCTTCCTGACGCAGCTCAAGGCGCTCGATGAACTGGTCAAGGGCTTCCCGGCACTGAGAATCGAATAACGGCTACCCAGGCAGCTTCTATATAGGCCGAGAGAGAAAGCAGTTCCCATCGACTCAATCAACGCTGACTGAATGAAAGGACGACACAGATGACCAAGATTGTCGAAATCCACGCCCTCGAGGTGCTCGATTCCCGTGGCAACCCCACCGTGCAGGCCGAAGTGCGCCTGGAGAGCGGTGCCGTGGGTGTGGCCTGCGCTCCCAGCGGTGCTTCCACCGGCTCGCGCGAGGCCTTGGAACTGCGTGACGGCGACAAGTCGCGCTACCTGGGCAAGGGTGTGCTGAAGGCGGTCGAGGCGGTCAACGGCGCTATTCGTGGGCGTCTGGTCGGCATGGATGCCCGCGACCAGCGTGGTCTCGACAATGCCATGATCGATCTCGATGGTACCGACAACAAGGCCAATCTTGGTGCCAACGCCATTCTCGCCGTGTCGCTGGCTGCCGCCAAGGCCGCGGCCAACGCCAAGGGCATGCCGCTGTATGCTCATATCGCCGAACTCTATGGCCAGCCGAGTCAGTACAGCATGCCGGTGCCGATGATGAACATCCTCAACGGTGGCGAGCATGCCGACAACAACGTCGACATCCAGGAATTCATGATCCTGCCGGTGGGCGCGTCCAATTTCCGCGAGGCTCTGCGGGTCGGCGCCGAGATCTTCCATGCGCTGAAGAAGGTGCTCTCTGCGCGCGGCCTGGCCACTGCGGTAGGCGACGAGGGCGGCTTCGCGCCGAACCTGGAGTCCAACGCTGAGGCGCTGG
Source organism: Billgrantia zhangzhouensis (assembly GCF_021404465.1). GTDB lineage: Bacteria > Pseudomonadota > Gammaproteobacteria > Pseudomonadales > Halomonadaceae > Halomonas > Halomonas zhangzhouensis. The sequence continues at coordinate 161,071 of NZ_JABFTT010000008.1, forward strand.
CGGTGATCAAGCAGGCCGTGAGCGATGCCGGCTACGAACTCGGCCGCGACGTGACCCTGGCGCTTGACTGCGCCTCCTCCGAGTTCTACCGGGACGGCCAGTACAGCCTGTCGGGTGAAGGCAAGTCCTTTGATGCCACCGGCTTCGTCGACTACCTGGCCGAGCTGTGCGACCAGTACACCATCGTCTCCATCGAAGACGGCATGGACGAATCCGACTGGGACGGCTGGAAGGCGCTGACCGACAAGCTCGGTGACAAGGTGCAACTGGTCGGCGACGACCTGTTCGTGACCAATACACGCATTCTCAAGCGTGGCATCGATGAGAAGATCGGCAACTCCATCCTGATCAAGTTCAATCAGATCGGCTCGCTCTCCGAAACCCTTGATGCCATCAAGATGGCCCAGGATGCCGGCTTCACTGCGGTGATCTCCCACCGTAGCGGCGAGACTGAGGACACCACCATCGCCGACTTGGCCGTGGGCACCTCGGCCGGGCAGATCAAGACCGGCTCGCTGTGCCGCTCCGACCGGGTCGCCAAGTACAACCGGTTGCTGGTGATCGAGCAGCAGCTCGGCGAGCGCGTCGGTTACCCCGGCCGCTCCGCAATCAAGGGTCAATGATTCATCCAACCGACGACATTGCTGACATTCTTGTAGGATATTTGCTACAAAGAGGCGACGATTTAAGCTAATGGAAGCCTCAGAAGGTCGACATTTTAAGTGTCGGCCTTCTTTTATATCTTTGTTTTAAAAGATTTTCTGCTTAGGAGTGGTCAGCGTGAGCCAGGCGATAAGGTTACTTAGGGCGTGCTTGCGCCGTTTGGCGGAACTGCCAGAATGTATGTGGGACAAGGCAGAGCGGGAGGCTCTCCAGCAGGATGCAACGGGATGCTATTTGGGTAGCACGCCCGGTGTGACAGGAAGTCGCCTCCGGGCAGGGACGATGCTACAGGAGAGAGGGCGGAGGGAGCCGCCCAAGGAAATGCTGGGAGCCGGGCGGCCTATGGGCCGCCTTTTTTTGCGTGTCGTAGTCAGTCAAATGTGCCGAGTGCTAGGCAACCCGGCACAGAGAGTTCGATCGGTAGGAAGCTGCGAGACTCAGCGCTCCAGATACTGCAGCTTGCCAGGCTTGCCGTCCCACTCCTCGGCGTCGGCCGGAGGATCCTTCTTTTCCGCAATATTGGGCCACACTTCGGAGAGTTCGGCATTTAGGGCGATGAACTCTTCCTGGCCCTCCGGTAGTTCATCTTCCGAGAAGATCGCTTCGGCGGGGCACTCCGGCTCGCACAGGGCGCAGTCGATGCACTCGTCCGGATGGATTACCAGGAAGTTGGGCCCTTCGTAGAAGCAATCCACCGGGCAGACCTCGACGCAGTCGGTGTACTTGCACTTGATGCAGTTTTCGGTGACGACAAAGGTCATGCCTGTCTCCCTCCTCGCAGCCGGGTCGTGCCCTTCCCGGTTGGTAATGTTCGGTATCAGTCTTAGGTCTGATAGTTATAAAAAATAAACTTTTTATAAGGCTGGAATCGCTGGACGCTTCATTCTAGTCATGCCGCCCTGCCTGAGCAAGCGGCACGGTACCTACAGCTGCTCCCGCCAGGCATAGATCAACTCCAGCGCACGGCGCGGCGTCAATTCGTCGGGGTCGAGGCCGGCCAGTGCATCGAGCAGCGGGTGCGGCGCGGTGGCAAACAGGTCGCTCTGCACCGGCTTGACTGCGCTTGCGCTACTGGCCTCGCCGCGACTGCTCTGGTCCACCTCCTGCTGCTCGAGCTGCGCCAACTTGTCGCGTGCGCGAGCAATGACGGATTGAGGTACGCCGGCCAGTTGGGCCACCTGCAAGCCGTAGCTCTGACTGGCAGGGCCCTCTTCCACCCGATGCATGAAAACGATGCCGTCGCGGTGCTCGGCGGCGGTGAGGTGCACGTTGGCTACCCCCTCGGCCTGTTCGGCCAGCGCGGTCATCTCAAAGTAATGGGTGGCGAACAGGGTGAAGGCGTGCGTGCGGGTCAGGTGCTCGGCGCTGGCCCAGGCCAGTGACAGGCCATCGAAGGTGCTGGTGCCTCGCCCGATCTCGTCCATTAGCACCAGGCTATGGTCGGTGGCGTTGTGCAGGATACTGGCGGTCTCTGTCATTTCCACCATGAAAGTGGAACGGCCGCCCGCCAGGTCGTCCGACGAGCCGATACGGGTGAAGATGCGGTCCACCGGGCCGATGCAGGCTTCGTCTGCGGGGACGAAGCTGCCGGTGTGAGCGAGCAGGACGATCAGCGCGGCCTGGCGCATGTAGGTCGACTTGCCGCCCATGTTGGGGCCGGTGATGACCAGCATACGGCGGCGGTCGTCAAGCACCAGATCGTTAGGTACGAAGGGGGTATCGCTGACGTGCTCCACCACCGGGTGGCGACCGCCGCGAATCACGATGCCCGGCGCTTCAGCGAGACGGGGCCGCGAGAAGCCGAGCGCCTGGGCGCGCTCGGCGAAGGCCGCCAGCACATCCAGGGCGGCCAGAGCACGACCGGTGCCCTGAAGCGCATTGAGTTCGGCGTTGAGTGAATCGAGCAGGCCGTCGTAGAGCAGCTTCTCGCGGGCCAGGGCCCGCGACTTGGCTGACAGCGCCTTGTCCTCAAACTCCTTGAGTTCGGGGATGATGAAGCGCTCGGCGTTCTTCAGGGTCTGGCGCCGGATGTAATCGACCGGTGCTTCGCGGGCCTGGGCGCGGGGGATCTCGATGTAGTAACCGTGCACCCGGTTGTAGCCCACCTTGAGGCCGGCGAGGCCGGTGCGCTCGCGCTCGCGGGTCTCGAGCTGCACCAGGTAGTCGCCGGCATGCTCAGCCAGCCCGCGGTAGTCGTCGAGTTCGGCGTCGAAGCCTTCGCGAATCACGCCGCCGTCTCGGATGACCACGGGCGGGTTGTCGATCAGCCCGCGGGCAAGCAGGTCGGCAAGCTCGGGGTAGGGGCGGATATGGTGACTCAGCTCGTCGAGTGCGGTGCCGTCGCTGTAGCCGGCGAGTTCGCGCTCGAGTTCCGGCAGGGCCAGCAGGGCGTCGCGCAGGCGGGCGAGGTCTCGTGGCCGCGCACTGTAGAGTGCGACACGCGCGAGGATGCGCTCGACGTCACCGATCGCCTTGAGCAACTCGCGCAGGGCCATGAAGCCCTCCTGCTCGAGCAGCAGGGCGACCGCCGCCTGGCGTCCCTGAACCTGGGCACGGTCGCGCAGCGGGCGGTTGAGCCAGCGCTTGAGCAGCCGCGAGCCCATGGCGGTGGCGGTGGTGTCGAGTACACTGGCCAGGGTGTTGTCGCCGCTGCCGCCGAGGTTGGTGTCGATCTCCAGGTTGCGACGGCTGGCGGCATCGATTACCACGGCGTCGTCGCGGTTCTCCACGCCGAGCGCGGTAACGTGAGGTAGCCGCGAGCGCTGGGTGTCGCGGGCGTACTCGACCAGCACCCCGGCAGCAGTGAGCGCCGCTTGGAGATGAGCGCAGCCGAAGCCGCGCAGATCCTGTACCTGGAATTGGTCGCACAGCAGGCGAATGGCGGATTCGAGATCGAACAGCCAGTCGCTCTGGCGGCGCAGGCCCTGCCTTCCCTCCAGGGCAGGCGGCAGTGGCAGGCTTTCGGGTACCAGCAGCTCCGCGGGATCGAGTCGCTGCAGTTCGGCGAGCATATCCCCTTCACCTTCCACCTCCAGCACGCTGAAGCGGCCGCTGGAAAGCTCCAGCCAGGCGATTCCCCAGCAGTTGCTGACGGGATGCACGGCGACCAACAGATTGTCGCGCCGGGCATCAAGCAAGGCCTCGTCATGGAGCGTGCCAGGGGTGACGATGCGCACCACGCGGCGCTCCACCGGTCCCTTGCTCGTCGCGGGATCGCCGATCTGTTCGCAGATCGCCACCGATTCGCCGGCTTTCACCAGACGCGCCAGGTAGCCTTCGGCGCTATGGTAGGGCACCCCGGCCATGGGAATCGGCTTGCCCGCGGACTGGCCGCGTTGGGTCAGGGTGATATCGAGTAGTGCGGCGGCGCGTCTGGCGTCGTCGAAGAACAGTTCGTAGAAGTCGCCCATTCGATAGAAGAGCAGCACGTCGGGGTGCTCGCGCTTGATCTTCAGGTACTGAGCCATCATTGGGGTATGGCTCGGCACATCCGTCTTGACCGCGTCGTTCATGCTTTCTCGGCTGGCTTGTCGGTTGTGTGGGGCATGGAGAGAGCAAGGTTACCACGCCCCACCCGCGCTCGACACGGTCGAAGCCTATACCTGCTGCCGAGGGTAAGGATGCGCTATGGTAAGGCAGTCGCAGGACATGCGGTCGGTGCCACCGACTCTCTCGCAAAAGGAGCGATACCATGCCCCATAGTGCATCCAGTCTGGCCAACCTCGATCTTGCCACGCTCGCCGAGCGGCTCGGCCGGCGTTGTCGCGAGCATGGCGTCAGCGTCACCGCGGCCGAATCCTGCACCGGAGGCGGGGTGGCCAGCGCCATTACTTCGGTCGCCGGCAGCTCGGATTACTTCGAGACCGGCTACGTGACCTATTCCAACGCCGCCAAGGCACGTCTACTCGGTGTGCCTGAGGCAACGATTGCCCAGCACGGGGCGGTCAGCCGCGAAGTGGTGGAGGCCATGGTGGCCGGTGCCTGTCGCGACAGCGGGGCCAAGCTCGGTGTAGCGATCAGTGGTGTGGCGGGGCCCGACGGCGGCACGCCGGAAAAACCGGTAGGCACCGTGTGGCTGGCCTGGGGCAGCGAGGCACGGCAGCAGGCCGAGCGCTTCCAGTTTCCCGGCGATCGCCGTGCGGTACGCGAGCGCGCGGTACGCCAGGCCATCGTCGGGCTGATTCGCTACCTCGAGACCGAGCCGCATTAGTAGTGCTAGGCGCGCGGCGTTTTTTTCGTCATACTACTGTCCAACCATACAGTGTCAGGCGAGCTCCCCCGTCGGCAGCCCGCCCTACATTCTGCATCTGCAAGCGTCAGCGAGTTCTGCGAGGAGAGCCACATGGCACAGGATGAAAACCGCTCCAAGGCATTGAATGCCGCCCTTTCCCAGATCGAGCGCCAGTTCGGCAAGGGCACCGTCATGCGTCTGGGCGATGCGCCGCGGGTGACGATGCCGTCGGTGTCCACCGGCTCGCTGGGCCTCGATATCGCACTCGGCATCGGTGGCCTGCCATACGGTCGCGTGGTGGAGATCTTCGGCCCGGAATCCTCGGGCAAGACCACCCTGACGCTGTCGGTGATCGCCGAGGCCCAGAAGCAGGGCAAGACCTGCGCTTTCATCGACGCCGAACACGCGCTCGACCCGAGCTATGCCGAAAAGCTCGGCGTCAACCTCGATGACCTGCTGGTCTCGCAGCCCGATACCGGCGAGCAGGCGCTGGAGATCTGCGACATGCTGGTGCGCTCCGGCGGGGTCGACGTGATCATCATCGACTCGGTGGCGGCGCTCACCCCGCGTGCTGAGATCGAGGGCGAGATGGGCGACTCCCACGTTGGCTTGCAGGCGCGTTTGATGTCCCAGGCGCTGCGCAAGATCACCGGCCACATCAAGAACGCCAACTGCCTGGTGGTGTTCATCAACCAGATCCGCATGAAGATCGGCGTGATGTTCGGCAGCCCCGAGACCACCACCGGGGGCAATGCACTCAAGTTCTACGCCAGCGTGCGCCTCGACATCCGCCGCACCGGCTCGGTCAAGCAGAGCGACGAGGTGATCGGTAACGAGACCCGGGTCAAGGTGGTGAAGAACAAGGTGGCGCCGCCGTTCCGTCAGGCCGAGTTCCAGATTCTCTACGGTAAGGGTATTTACCATGCCGGTGAGGTGATCGACCTCGGCGTGCAGTGCAACCTGGTCGACAAGGCCGGGGCCTGGTACAGCTACCAGGGGAACAAGATCGGCCAGGGCAAGGCCAACGCCGCTCAGTTCCTTGAGGACAACCCGGCAGTGATGGAAGAGATCGAGAGCCAGATCCGAGGCCAACTGCTGGTCACGGCAGCGCCCAAGGAGGAGGAGACCGAGGAAGCCGTGGCGGCCGATGCCGGGCGCGAGGACGGCCTGCTCTAAGCCATGCTGGTACGCTCTGAAGCCGAACATGCGTCGTCCCCGTGGGACGACGCCATCCGTTTGCTGGCCCGACGTGAGTATTCGCGTGCCGAGCTGGCGCAGCGGCTATCGGCCCGGATCCACTCCCCCGAGGCGATCGATGACTGTCTCGATGCGCTGGCCGAGGCTGGTCTGCAGTCCGACGCCCGCTTCGCCGAGAGCTTCCTGCGCTCGCGGGTGACGCGCGGCCAGGGCCAGCTGAAGATCCGCGCTGAGTTGGAGCGGCGCGGCGTCGAGCGCACCCTGATCGCGGCCGTTCTGGCCGAGGTCGAGCAGGAAAGCGAGATCGACTGGTTCGAGCTTGCCCGCGAGGTGCTCGAACGACGCTTCTCCAGCCCAGGCGACTCCCCCCGCGAACGCGCCCGGCGCGAGCGCTTTCTGGCCTCGCGTGGCTTCGACTTCGAGCAGATTCGTTACGCTCTGGAGCGACTCGGCGCCACCGAATGAGCGTCAGCTCGAACGGCTCCCTTTAGTCGCTTGACAACTGCGTTATAATGCCCCCCTTTGTGACGCCCCTGGTGGCGCTCCTGACACGCCGAGGCGTGCGAATTCGGCCAAGAAAACGGCGCCGAACGCGCCTGCCCGTCGGGTGACCACGCTCATCGCCACGGATATCCCATGAAAAGCGCAGACATCAGACAGGCCTTCCTGAGTTACTTCGAAGAGCACGACCATACCGTCGTGCCGTCGAGTTCCCTGGTGCCGGGCAACGACCCGACGCTATTGTTCACCAATGCCGGGATGGTGCCATTCAAAGACGTCTTCCTCGGTCGCGACCCGCGCCCCTACGTGCGCGCAACCTCGGCCCAGCGCTGCGTGCGTGCCGGCGGCAAGCACAACGACCTGGACAATGTCGGTTATACCGCGCGCCACCACACCTTCTTCGAGATGCTGGGCAACTTCAGCTTCGGCGATTACTTCAAGCGCGATGCCATTCGCTTTGCCTGGGAGTTCCTCACCCAGCGCCTGGGGCTGCCCCCCGAAAAGCTGTGGGTCACGGTGCACGTGAGCGACGACGAGGCGGAAAAGATCTGGAAGGAGGAAATCGGTGTCGACCCCGAGCGCTTCTCCAAGCTCGACGAGGACAACTTCTGGCAGATGGGCGATACCGGCCCCTGCGGACCCAGTTCCGAGATATTCTTCGACCATGGCCCCGAGGTATGGGGCGGGCCTCCCGGCAGCCCCGAGGAGGATGGCGACCGCTACATCGAGATCTGGAACCTGGTGTTCATGCAGTTCGATCGAGATGCGGCCGGTAACCTGAACCCGCTACCCAAGCCCTCTATCGACACCGGCATGGGCCTCGAGCGCGTGGCGGCGGTGCTGCAGGGCGTGCATTCCAACTACGAGATCGATCTGTTCCAGAATTTGCTGAAGGCGGCGGCCGAGGCGACCGGCCACGCTGATAACACCACGCCTTCGCTGCGGGTGATCGCCGATCATATCCGCTCCTGTGCCTTCCTGGTCGCCGACGGAGTGCTGCCCTCTAACGAGGGACGTGGCTACGTGCTGCGCCGGATCATCCGCCGCGCCATTCGCCACGGCCACAAGCTGGGCGCCAGCGAACCGTTCTTCCACAAGCTGGTGGCGGCCCTGGACGCAGAGATGGGCGAGGCCTACCCCGAGCTGCACGAGGCGCGTAGTCAGATCGAGCGCATTCTGCTCAAGGAGGAGGAGCAGTTCGCGCGCACCCTCGAACACGGCATGAGCCTGCTCGAGGAGGCGCTGGCCGCTCTCGACGACGAGGTGCTGCCGGGCGAGACGGTATTCAAGCTCTACGACACCTACGGCTTCCCCTACGATCTCACCGCCGATGTCTGCCGCGAACGCGGCGTGACGCTGGACGAGGCCGGCTTCGAGCGTGAGCTCGAGGCCCAGCGCGAGCGCGCTCGTGCCGCCAGCCAGTTCGGTGCCGACTACGGCGCAGCGCTGGAGCTCGAAGGTGAGACCGCTTTCACCGGCTACGATCGGCTCGAGGATCGCGCCACCGTGGCCGCCATCGTCGATCGCGAGGGCAACGCCCTGGCCGCGCTCGAACCCGAGCAGCATGGCATCGTGGTGCTCGACCGCACGCCCTTCTACGGCGAGTCTGGCGGCCAGGTGGGCGATACCGGCTACCTGCACGTCGAAGGCGGTCGCTTCCAGGTCACCGACACCCAGAAGCAGGGTGGCCATCATCTGCACCACGGGATGATGCTGGAGGGCACTCTGTCAGTGGGTGCCGAAGTGCGTCCCCAGGTCGATGCCGGCCTGCGCGCCGCTACCGTGCGCAACCACTCTGCCACCCATCTGATGCACGAAGCGCTGCGTCTGGTGTTGGGCGACCATGTGCAGCAGAAAGGCTCACTGGTCAACGCCGAGCGTCTGCGCTTCGACTTCAGCCACTTCGAGGCGATGACGCCCGAGCAGCTCGCCGAGGTGGAGCGCCTGGTCAACGAACAGATCCTGGCCAACGCCCCGACCCGCATCGAGCAGATGACCCTCGACCAGGCCAAGGCCAAGGGGGCTGCGGCGCTGTTCGAGGCCAAGTATGCCGACAGCGTGCGCGTGCTGACCATTGGCGCCGACGACTTCTCCATCGAACTGTGCGGCGGCACCCATGTGCAGCGCAGTGGCGACATCGGCTGCTTCCACATCGTCGCCGAGCAGGGAGTCGCCGCTGGGGTGCGCCGTATCGAGGCGATCACCGGCGAGGGCGCGCTGGACTACTTCCGCGAGCAGGAGACACGTCTGGCGCGCATCGGAGAGCGCCTCAAGGCCAAGCCGGAGCAGGTCGAGGAGCGCGTCGAGTCGCTGGTGGAGCGCAACCGCAGCCTGGAGAAGGAGCTCGAGCGGCTCAAGGCCAAGCTGGCCAGTGCCGCCGGTAGCGACATGCTAAGCCAGGCGCGCGAGGTCGCCGGAGTGCGGGTATTGGCCACTCAGCTCGAGGGTGTCTCGGCCAAGGAGCTGCGCGGCGTTCTCGACCAGCTAAAGAACAAGCTGGGCTCGGGCATCGTGGTGCTCGGCGTGGCGGACCAGGAAGCCGGCAAGGTGAGTCTGATTGCCGGTGTCACCGATGACCTGACCGGCAAGGTCAAGGCTGGCGAGCTAGTCAACCATGTGGCTTCGCAGGTAGGCGGCAAGGGCGGTGGCCGACCTGATATGGCCCAGGCCGGCGGCAGCGATGTCGTGGCTCTACCAGGCGCGCTGGAGAGTGTGCCAGGCTGGGTCGAGGCAAGGCTCTCGTAGCGGTTGAACAGGGGACGGTAGCGCATGCTCCATCCCTTGTGCATGGATACATCTTTCACTCATCCGGGCGTGACCCCGCTCGACATACGAGGGAAAAAAACGCAGATGGCACTATACGTACAGAAATTCGGCGGCACCTCGGTGGGCTCCGTGGAGCGCATCAAGGTGGTGGCCGAGAAGGTCAAGGGCTTCCGTGATGCGGGCCATCAGGTCGTGGTCGTGGTTTCCGCCATGAGCGGCGAAACCAACCGCCTGATCGCCATGGCCAACGAGATCAACGACGAGCCCACGCCGCGGGAGATGGACATGCTGGTCTCCACTGGCGAACAGGTGACCATTTCGTTGCTGGCCCTCGCGCTGCACAAGCTGGGCGTGCCGGCGACCTCCTACACCGGCTCCCAGGTCGGGATCCTGACCGACAGCGCCCACACCAAGGCGCGCATCCAGCGTATCGAGACCGACGAGATGCGCGACGACCTGGACGAAGGCAAGGTGGTCGTGGTCGCCGGCTTCCAGGGGGTCGACGAAGAAGGCAACATCACCACCCTCGGTCGCGGTGGCTCCGATACCACCGGCGTGGCGCTGGCCGCGGCGCTGGGTGCCGACGAGTGCCAGATATACACCGACGTCGACGGTGTCTACACCACCGACCCTCGGGTCTGCTCGAAGGCGCAGCGCCTCGACACCATCACCGTCGAGGAGATGCTGGAGCTGGCGAGCCTTGGCTCCAAGGTGTTGCAGATCCGCTCGGTGGAATTCGCCGGCAAGTACAATGTCCCGCTGCGCGTGCTGTCCAGTTTTCAGGATGGCCCCGGTACCCTGATCGTTGCTGAATCCGACCAAGACGAGGACTCTATGGAAGAACCGCTGATCTCAGGCATCGCCTTCACCGCCAGCGAGGCCAAGCTGACGCTGCTCCACACGCCGGACGTGCCTGGCGTCGCCTCGCGCATTCTCGGACCGATCGCCGATGCCAACATCGAAGTCGACATGATCGTGCAGAACGTGGCGCCTGCCGGTGACTACACCGACTTTACCTTCACCGTGGCCAAGGGGGATTACAAGAAGACCCTCAAGATTATCGAGGATCAGGTGATCCCTGATCTGGGAGGCGGTGAGGTCAATGGCGACGACAACATCGCCAAGGTCTCGCTGGTCGGTGTGGGCATGCGCTCACATGCCGGCGTAGCGTCCAAGATGTTTCGCGTCCTGGCTGACGAGAACATCAATATCCGCATGGTCTCCACCTCGGAAATCAAGATTTCGGTGGTGATCGACGAAAAACAGATGGAACTCGCCGTTCGCGCCCTGCACACCGCTTTTGGTCTGGATAAGAGCGATATCGAAAGCGAATAGGGAAGTTACAAGAAAATTAACAAGGTACGGGCGACTAAAAGCGGTGCCTTTTCTACCCTGTTGGGAAGTTGCTGCCTGGGGAAGCGACGGTCTGATGAGATTTGTACGAGCTTCCCTTCAACGCTGTCATGATGTCATGGTGGGGTTGGTGGTGGTGCACAGTAGAGAAAGTGTTACATAATGCAAGCAGCAGCTTAGCGTCGATGGGATCGACGCGTATCCCGTTGCTAGTCGTCTGAGAAGGAGATCAGTCATGCTCATCCTGACCCGCCGTGTCGGAGAAACGCTGATGATCGGTGATGACATCACCGTGACCGTCCTTGGCGTCAAGGGCAATCAGGTCCGCATTGGCGTCAATGCCCCCAAAGATGTCGCTGTACATCGTGAAGAGATCTATCAGCGCATCCAGCGGGAGAAATCCGACGAAGAAGGGGGAAATGGTCCATCTTCGTAACGGAGCGCCGTTTCCCCGGTCCTTCCAGCGCAGGAAACAAATCACTGAATATGCTGGACAAAGGCTAGAGGAAGCGATAGGATATGCGCCGTGTCGTTGAGGGAGAGGTGGCCGAGTGGCTGAAGGCGCTCCCCTGCTAAGGGAGTATGGGGTTTATAGCCCCATCGAGGGTTCGAATCCCTCCCTCTCCGCCATTCGACATGTTGTCGTTGTTCGAAGCGTAATGTGCGCCCGTAGCTCAGCTGGATAGAGTACCTGACTACGAATCAGGTGGTCGGAGGTTCGAATCCTCCCGGGCGCGCCACGATGGGTGAGTATGAGCATGACTGGGTCATCTCTCGCCGCGCGGTTCGAAGAAAGGCATTCTGCCAGCAAGATCATCGGATCTTGCCACTAGCGCCCGTAGCTCAGCTGGATAGAGTACCTGACTACGAATCAGGTGGTCGGAGGTTCGAATCCTCCCGGGCGCGCCAGATTTCGACCCGTCCTCGTCAGAGGGCGGGTCTTCTGTCTGTGTTCCTGGCGTCTTGCGCCGGACACGCGTATCGACTAGCCGAGCCGGCATGGAGTGATGCCGGTTGCGCGATCGTTTGGGTGCCCTCGTGAGCCGATGGCACCCTTTTTTATTCCCTCCTGCTCGTTTCCCGCGGCGCCCTCTGATCGGCTCAGGCTATTTCGAGCCTATCGTGGGCCAACGCCGCTTCATGGGGCTGGGTAAGTCTGGCGAGCAACGTCTCGAGGTCATTGATACGCTTGACCGCCTGGAAGCGCTGGGCCGCTTCGGCATCACGCTGTCGCATGTGATTAAGCCATTGCTTCATCAAGGATGTGACAATACGGTCGGGGAGTGTGGTACGCTGCAACGCAGCAAACTCGGTCAGGATGTGGGCGCGAGCCTGCCAGGGAGTGGCGGGCAACTGCTCGCCGGTCGCCAGCCAGTGGTGTATGCGTGGTGCCAGCCAGGGATCGGCCAGCGCGCCTCGGCCCAGCATGACGTCGTGACAGCCCGAGAGGGTACGAGCCTTCCAGTAGCCCTCGAGGCTCCAGATGTCGCCGTTGGCCACGACCGGAATGCTCAGGTGGCGGCGGATGCGGCCGATCCACTCCCAGTGAGCCGGAGGTCGGTAGCCCTCGTCTCGAGTGCGAGCATGCACGACCAACTGCGTGGCGCCGCCGTCCTCTGCGGCTTTGGCGCAGTCGAGCGCCAGAAGCCGATGCGAGAAGCCGAGGCGGATCTTGGCCGTGACCGGTATCTCGTCGCCCACGGCGGCATGCACGGCTGCTACGGCGGCATGCACCCGGCGAGGGTCGTGTAGCAGCGAGGCGCCGCCGTCATGGCGGTTGACCAGCTTGGCCGGGCAGCCGAAATTGAGATCGATGGCGGTGGCGCCGAGTTTTCTCGCCTGTTCGGCATTGGTCGCCAGCGCCGCTGGATCGCTGCCGAGCAGTTGCAGCGCCACCGGCACGCCTGAAGGCGTCGTCACGCTCTCGTTGAGTTCGGGACAGTGACGCAGGAAGACCTTGGGTGGCAGGCGGGCATCGACGACGCGGACGAATTCCGTCACCGTCCAGTCGAAGCCGGGCTGGCGGGTCAGCAGGTCGCGGGTATGAGCATCGATCACGCCCTCCATGGGGGCGAGGCCGATCCTGCCTTGTAGTAAAAAAACAACGTTGGCTTCCACCATAGGTCGCTTGCAATCTACCATGAGTGGGGGGTTATATGGCCGACTTGAAAGCTTATCGGCATGTTGGCGTCAGTTCGCCAATAAGTCGCGAAGAATAAGGGGATAATGCATGCGGGACGAACAGCTGCTACTGGATGGCTTGGCCCTGATGGGGGTCGGCATGGGGGTCGTTTTTGTTTTTCTTACGCTCCTCGTGCTCGTCACCACCCTGATGTCATGGGTCGTATGCCGCCTGGCGCCGGCCACTCCTCCAGCTCCCGCACCCGTCTCCAAACCCTCTGGTCGTGCGGACGACGCGGAGCTGATGGTCGCCATCACTGCCGCCATCCATCGCTACCGCCGCCGTCATCGCTGCTGATCGACGCCGCAACGGCCGCCAATACTACTACATAACATGCCATTCACGGGATCATTGTCATGAGTGAGACCAACCGCCCGCTGGGCATCACCGACGTCGTCCTGCGCGACGCTCACCAGTCGCTATTCGCCACTCGCATGCGCCTCGACGACATGCTACCGATCGCCGAGAAGCTCGATCGGGTGGGCTTCTGGTCACTGGAGTCCTGGGGCGGCGCCACCTTCGACGCTTGTATCCGCTACCTCGGCGAGGATCCGTGGGAGCGGATACGGGCGTTGAAGGAGGCCATGCCGAACACGCCGCAGCAGATGCTGCTGCGCGGACAGAACCTGCTCGGCTACCGCCATTATGCCGACGATGTGGTCGATCGTTTCGTCGAGCGTGCCAAGACCAACGGCGTCGATGTGTTCCGTGTGTTCGATGCCATGAACGACCCGCGCAACCTGGAACGGGCCATCCAGGCCGTGCGCAAGGTGGGCGGTCACGCACAGGGCACCATCTCCTATACCGTGAGCCCGGTGCACACTCTCGACAGTTGGGTGGAACTCGCCGAGACCATCGCCGCCATGGGCGCCGATTCCCTGGCGATCAAGGACATGGCCGGTCTGCTGGCGCCCTACGATGCCTATGAGCTGGTCACGCGGCTGAAGAAGACGCTGTCGATTCCGATCCACATGCAGTGCCATGCCACCACTGGCATGTCTACCGCCACGATTCTCAAGGCGGTGGAAGCCGGCATCGACAACGTCGACACGGCGATCTCCTCCATGTCGATGACCTACGGCCACAGCCCTACCGAATCGGTGGTGGCGATCCTCAAGGGCACCGGGCGCGATACTAATCTCGATCTCGAGCTGCTCGAGGAGATCGCCGGCTACTTCCGCGAGGTGCGCAAGAAGTACGCTGACTTCGAAGGCTCGCTCAAGGGCATCGATTCGCGCATCCTGGTCGCCCAGGTGCCGGGCGGCATGCTGACCAACATGGAGAGCCAGCTCAAGGAGCAGGGCGCCGGCGACAAGCTCGATGACGTGCTTGCCGAGATTCCACGCGTCCGCGAAGACCTGGGTTTCATTCCGCTGGTGACGCCCACCTCACAGATCGTCGGCACCCAGGCGGTGATGAACGTGATGATGGGCGAACGCTACAAGTCGATTTCCAAGGAGGTCCAGGCGCTGCTCAAGGGTGAGTATGGCGCCGCCCCGGCCCTGTTCGACAAGGCGCTGCAGGGCCGTGTGCTGGAAGGCGGCGAGCCGATCACCTGTCGTCCTGCCGATCTGCTCGAGCCTGAAATGGAGCGCCTGGCTATCGAACTCAAGGACAAGGCCAAGGCCGACGGTATCCGCCTCGCCGAGGGCGAGCGCGAGATAGACGACGTGCTGACCTACGCGCTGTTCCCGCAGATGGGGCTCAAGTTCCTCAAGAACCGCGACGACCCCGATGCCTTCGAACCAGCCCCCCAGGCGCCGGGCCAGGAGTCGTCCAGCGCCAACCTGCCGGTCTCTTCAGCGCAGGGGGCCAAGGTGCCCACGGCTCCCGCCGCAGCGCCCGCCGGCCCCGAGACCTATACCGTCACGGTCAACGGCAAGCAGTATGTGGTCGAGGTCGCCGAAGGCGGCGAGATCGGCGCGATTCAGGAGCAGGTTCAACCCCAGGCCGCTGCTCTGACAGCGTCGAGCGGTGAAACGATCACCGCCCCGCTGGCCGGCAACATTTTCAAGGTCAACGTGCGCCCGGGCGATACGGTCGCGGAGGGCGACGTGGTAATCATCCTGGAAGCCATGAAGATGGAGACCGAAGTGCGTGCCGCCAGCGGTGGCACCGTCTCCGAGGTCAAGGTTGGCGAGGGCGACAGCGTCGCCGTCGGCGACGTCCTGATCGTGCTGTAAGGGCCTGCGTTCCATGGACAAGCTATTGACCCTGTGGGAGGGCTCCGGCCTCTACAATCTGACCCTAGGCCAGGCGGCCATGATCCTGGTGGGGCTGGTGCTGCTCTACCTGGCCATCGCCAAGAAGTTCGAGCCGCTGCTGCTGGTGCCGATCGGTTTTGGCGGCATTCTCGCCAACATTCCCGAAGCCGGGCTGGCGATCTCGGCGCTGGACCAAGCCATCGAGGTGGCTCGCCCGGCGGTGTTGCAGCAGATCGCCGCCGCACTGGGGGCCACCCTCGATCCGCTGACGGACGTGGAGACATGGCGCGCCTCGCTCAAGCTGCTGGCCCATGACAGTGCCTCGCCCGATCAACTGCGGGCCGCTCGTGACGTGGCGGTCAACGTCGGTTACAGCGACGGCATGCTCTACGTCTTCTACTCCGTTGCCGTGGCCTCCGGCATTGCCCCGCTGCTGATCTTCATGGGCGTGGGGGCGATGACCGACTTCGGCCCACTGCTGGCCAATCCGCGTACCCTGTTCCTGGGGGCAGCGGCGCAGTTCGGCATCTTCGCCACGCTGTTCGGTGCGGTGGGGCTGTCATCGCTCGGGATCATGGACTTCTCGCTGCAACAGGCTGCCGCCATTGGCATCATCGGCGGTGCCGACGGCCCCACCTCGATCTACGTCTCGAGCGTGTTGGCACCGGAGCTGCTCGGCGCCATCGCCGTCGCTGCCTACGCCTACATGGCGCTGGTGCCGATGATCCAGCCGCCGATCATGCGACTGCTCACCACCCGGCGTGAGCGTGAGATCACCATGACCCAACTGCGTCCGGTCTCCAAGCTGGAAAAGATCGTCTTCCCGCTGTCGTTGCTACTGCTGGTGGCCCTGTTTCTGCCCGATGCCGCGCCGTTGCTGGGCATGTTCTGCTTTGGCAACCTGATGCGCGAATGCGGCGTGGTGGAGCGTCTCACCGATACCGCCCAGAACGCACTGATCAATATCGTCACCATCGTGCTCGGCTTGTCCGTGGGTTCCAAGCTCATGGCCGAGAGCTTCCTGGCCATGGAAACGCTGGGGATCATGGGGCTGGGCATCGTGGCATTTGCCATCGGCACCGCGGCTGGCGTGCTGATGGCCAAGCTGATGAATCTGGTCAGCCGTATGCCGATCAACCCTCTGATCGGTTCGGCGGGGGTCTCGGCGGTGCCCATGGCCGCACGGGTGTCCAACAAGATCGGCCTCGAAGCCAATCCGCATAATTTCCTGCTGATGCATGCCATGGGCCCCAATGTGGCCGGCGTGATCGGCTCGGCGGTGGCAGCGGGGGTAATGATCAAGTACCTGGGCTGAGCGACACGGAACGGAAGGAGCCCGCCAGCGCGAGCTGGCGGGCTCCTTTGCGTCGTGCTCGTGTGCAATCTGGCGACCTCACCTCAACGGCGGGCGTGCGCTCATGATGTCGTTACGCTACCGGCACGGCTCTGACTGGTAGTGGTGGCCGGGCTCTCCTGTGCCAGCTCGAGATCTTCTTCCACCCATAGCTGGCAGGCCAGGCGATAACCTTGCTCGAGACGCGTGCCAAGCATCTTCTTTTCCTTCCAGTTCGGCTCTGGCAGAGCTTCGCTGCCCTTGATCACCTTGCACATGCACTTGGCGCACTTTCCCATGCCGCAGCCGTAGCTGAGGTGGGGGTAGGGAAACTGGCGGATTCCGGCGCGCACGACCAGGTTGGTGTTGGGCTGGACTTCGCCTTCGAAGACTTCGCCGTTCTTGTGAATCTTGATCAGGGGCATGACATTCACCTAGCTCGTTGTCGTCGTGGCGCGCTTCAGGTTCCAGGAGGCTCTAGGGCGCGCGAAAGGAGTTTTATGGCATATGGTATACCGTGTTCCATAGAATTGGTTTCGTCAACCCTCGATTCCTCCTTCTGCTACGGAAAACGACACCCTGGCGCCTCGGCCAGGGTGTCGCGAAGCCGAGAAGGCTAGAGCAGCACTATCGCGAGCAGGCATGCCGCGACGATACCGGAGATCACCGGCACGAAGTTGCGTCGTACCAGAGCCGAGGGGCTGACACCGGCAATGCCGGCGTCGGCCGCCACGCCGAAGGCCCAGGCCGCCAATGTGCCCCCACCAGCGAAGATCGCCGCAACCTGGCCGAGGGCGGCCAGCACATGCACGTCGACCCCAGCACCGGTGCCCAGGGCGCCGGACAGCGAGCCCACCAGCGGCAGGCCGGAGAAGCCCGAGCCATCCATGCCGGAGAGCAGGCCGATGAACGCCATGCCAAAGGTCAGCAGGAAGACATTACCGTCAATGTAATGGCCGATATTGTGGCCGATGTCGAACAGGTAGCCGGCGGCGCTGGCGCCGATCACCTGTGAGGAGTGCTCGGGATGGCCGAGGAAGAAGAAGCCGGCGATCGGGATGATCGGGGCGAAGATTTTGATGGCGAAGAAGAAGCCCTCGCGGGTATAGGTGCTGATGCCGTCCAGGGCGTGGTGCCCATGGGCGGCGAATGAAGAGAGCACCAGCAACACGGTGGCCGTGCCGCCCAGTAATGCCGTGGCGCCGCCGCCGCGGATCGCCTGGTCGTGCAGGAACAGCGCGCGATAGATCATCAGCCCCGCGATGCCGAGCAGGATGACCGGCACGGCGACGGCAAAGACGCGTGCATAGGGGCCGGCGGCCGGCTCATCCACCTCCTTGACGGTGTCGGCCTGAACGGCGGCGGCTCCTGCCGAGCGGGGACCGAAGATTTCATCGGCCTTGGGCGCTCCGAGCGCACCGGAGCGCATATCACGGCGCAGGTGAGTGCAGGCGAGGGTGATTGCCACCACGCCCACTACCAGGGAGAACAGCAGGGTATAGGGCACCAGAGTGGTGGTTTCGATACCGGCGGCACCGGCGGTCAGGCGGCTGGCGCCCTGGATCACCGGGTCGGCGGAGAGCGCCATGCCGTGACCGAACAGATTCACCGCCATGGCGGCACCGATGGCCGGCAGGCCCACCTGCATGGCCACGGGGATCAGCACGGTGCCGACCAGTGCCACGGCCGGGGTTGGCCAGAAGAAGGCGGCGGCGATGTACATGGTGATGCCGACGACGAAGAACGCGGTCCAGGGGCCGACCATCAGCTTCTTCATTGGTGCCACCATCAAGCGATCGGCCCCCTGATGCTGGAGCGACTTGAGCATGGCGACCATCAGCGCGATGACCAGCATGATGTCGAAGAGCTCGGTGCCGGCATTGAGCAGGGCACGGAAAACCACCTGAACGGCGAAGATAAGCTGGTTGAGTCCACCCTCGTGAGGAGCTTCGGCCAGTAGGCCCAGCATGAAGATACCGGCAATGGAGGGGATGATCACACCCTTGCGGAAGCCGATGGAAACGAATATCGCCAGGATCACCAGGAGAAAGACCCAGTGCGAGGCGGTGAGAGGTACCTGTTCGAGTTGTTCCATGTTGCACCTTGTCGTGTCGTCAGGCTTGGCGATGGCGGCGCCGAGGGTGTCGGGCGGCTCATCGACTGCTTGTAGTTGTCGGTTACTGCATTGCCACGGTTGTCGTTGCCTTGCATGTCACGAAAGTGGTGCTTTGACATCTTTCGCACATGTCATTCACTCATCTCGGCGGTTGTCGCATTGGTCTCTCCTGTCTCGATGGGTGGCTTTCCATGGGGGATCGGTCGTTGTCTTCTAGCCCAGCAGCAAGCCGCCGTAGGACATTGGAGAACACTTCATTCTTCAGCCAGGCATGCCGCTTGACCGCCTTTTGGTGTACCAAATGCATTGCCGAAGGCCCGCCATCGAACCCGAGAAGGTTAATCCGAAGGAAGGAGAAGAACAGCTTGCCCTGTTGAGATGTCGTCATGTCAAGGGGTTCCTTTCCGGCATTCCAAGAATAATTTCATTAAAAACAGTAAATTACTTAATTATGTGATGGCTTTTCCATGGAAATAATCGATTATTTGGTCTAGAGTATGGTCACGCGAGACAAATCGTCAAGAAAGGTATACCAAATTCCAAAAATCGAATGGAGCCACGCCATGAATCAAGCTACCCGTCCTGGGAGCGCTACTACGGCAAGTCGGATCTACGAAGCGCTGCGCCAGGACCTGCTCAACGGGCGGTTCGATGCCGGTGAGCGTTTGTCGATCACACGGCTTCGCGAAACCTATCAGGTGGGGCTGAGTCCGCTGCGTGAGGCGCTCAACCGCCTGGCGGCCTATGGGCTATTGCGTCAGGAGAATCAGCGTGGCTTTCGCGTTCTTGAGCTGACACGAGTGGAGCTCGCCGACATTACCGAGATGCGCCGTCAGCTCGAGGGTTTGGCTCTGGAGCTGGCGATTCGGTATGGCGACGACGAGTGGGAGTCCCAGCTGCTGGCAGCCAATCACCGCCTGGGGCGGGCGGGTGAGAGCACGCCGGTGGGCGAATGGGAGCAGTTGCATGCACGCTTTCACAATGCCTTGGTGGCCCCTTGCGGTTCGACTTGGCTGCTGCGCTTCATCTCCCAACTGCACGACCAGTTCGACCGCTACCGGCGCGTGGCGCCGCGTGCCCAGGAGTTGCGCCAGCGTCTCGACACCCAGCACCAGGAGCTCGTCGATCTGGCCCTGGCTCGCGATGCCCGCCGTGCCCGGGAGCTGATCGAGGAGCACATCACGCTCTCCAGTGAGGTGGCCAAGCACAGCTGTCACCCAGCCTGACGATCCGACGAAAGGCTTCTGAGAGATTCTTTACAGAACGTGCTGAGTTAGGCTAGTTTTGGAATATGGTATACCAAAAGCTTGGGCTGTGCTTGAACCCAGCAACACGCTGCCTGCCGGCTAGCCCTGTCGTGCGGGTGGCGAAGAGAGCAGGAAAGAGGAGCGTGGGATGATGAGCGGGAAAGAAAACGGGATAGAGAGCGGGATGGAAAGCTACCTTCTGACCGAGATGACCTGGCCTGAGGTCGCGGTGGCCCTCAAGAGCGTCAAGATGGCCATCGTCCCGGTCGGCGCCCACGAACAGCACGGGCCGCACATGAGCGAGAGTTGCGATGCGGTGCTGGCCACGGAAATGGCCAAGCGGCTGGCGGCCAGGTTGTATCCGCTCGTTCTGGTGACGCCGACGGTGAACATGGGCGTGTCGCCGCATCACCTCAACTTTCCTGGCACCATCAGCCTGCGTCCGGAGACCTTGCTGGCCGTGCTGCGCGACATGGTCGTCTCGCTGAAACGCCACGGGGTCGACAAGGTGCTGTTCCTCAACAGCCATGGCGGCAACCAGGGCACCCTTGGCCTGGCCTGTGCCAGCTTCGCCCAGGAACTGGGGGTCGACTGCTATTACGCCAAGACCACGGCCTCGGCCAAGCAGGCCATGCAGGCACATATCTCCTCGTCCCTGTACGGCCATAGCTGCGAGCGCGAGGTATCCGAGGCCTACTATCTGGCGCCCCACCTGGTACGTCCTGAGCGGCTGGAGAAGGGTGATATCGTTCACGGCGGGCGCTGGGAGGGAATGCGCCCGGGCAAGCCGCTGCAGGGCTTCTACCGCTACGAGGAGATGACGCGTAACGGCTGTATCGGCGATGCCACCCGGGCGAGCCTCGAGATCGGCAAGGCGATCGTCGAAGAGGCGCTGGAAGAGTTGTCGCAGGCGGTGCGTACGGTATTGGCCGAGCCCGCACAGGCCCGCGCTACGCGCGGCGAAGGTGAACTCGCCGTTTGAGGCCTGCCGCAACGAGATGTCACGCAACCGGCGTCACGATGACGACGAACACGAACACGAATCCAACAAGAGGACAGCGAGATGTACATCATTCTGACCAGCAAGCTAGGCGAATACGATGCCAGGCCGGGGCGGGGCATCACCCCGGTCGAATGCTACGAATACTTTTTCTACGGCCGCAAGAAGGCCGGTTTCACCATTGCCAAAGTTACCGCTGACCAAGGCAGGGTCAGCATCGTCGAGACTGGCGAGGGCGGCAAGAGCAACAGCGTACCGCTGAAGTTCTTTGAGCGTTTCGACACGCTGGAGGCGGCCCGCGCCGAGCTGGAGCAGTTGGTTACCTTCGGCTCCATCGACGCCCACCTGGAAAAGGCACCGCTACACTGAGCGACGGCGCGCTCCCTCCGACTCTTCCAGCCCTTGTGCGTTGGTACGGGGCAAATGGCCTGGCCCTTCGTGTACCAGATACCGCTGGGGTACTTCGCTATGCTAAAATGCGGGTTTCCTTCCTATAGCCCATAGCCGCGAGACAGCCGAAGGTAGCCCGATGGCCGAGACCTGGACCCAGGAAGACCTTTCTCCGATCCGTGACAAGGTATACGCCTACCTCAAGGATGCCATCCTGCGCGGCGAGTACAAGGCAGGCGATCGTCTGGTCGAGCGGGTGCTGGCCGAGAAGCTCAACATCAGCCGCACCCCGATCCGCGAGGCGCTGTTCCGTCTCGAGACCCAGCGCTTCGTGCGCACGGTGCCGCGCAAGGGAGTGGTGGTCAACGAGATCACCCAGGCAGAGATCCTCGAGGTGTTCATGATCCTGGCCTCGCTGGAGTCGCTCGCCGCGCGCTTGGCGGCACAGAAGATCAACGATGAAATCGCTGCCGAAATCGACCGGCTCATGATCGAGATGGACGAGGCCCTACAGGATGGCGACGGCGATGAGGTGGAGCTCAACGTCAAGTACAACGACCTGATTGGGCGAGCCTCCGGCAACCCTAAACTCCACGAAATGCTCGTCGATCTAAAAGATTACGTGCGCGCCTTTTCCAATCTCAGTAGCGCCCTGCCGGGACGTACCAAGGAAGCTCTGCGTGAGCACCAGGACATTCTCGGCGCCATCCGCAATGGCGAGGAGGACCTGGCTGAGAGCTTTACCCGCGTCCATCTCGAGAAGTCTCGCAAGGCCTATATCAGCCGCTCCCAGGTCTAGCCGAATTTTCCTGGTAGAACACACGAGAACCCGGGCGCTGGGTAAGGTGCCCGGGTTCTCGTTCTTAAGTTTGCTACATGGCAAGGAGATGGCTGGGCTCTTCCCGTTCAGGCTCCTTCGACAAGACGGATATCCCTGACCGCGCCATCACCCAGAGCTTCCAGTGCTGCCCTATAAGCTTCCCCATCGTGTGTTGCACGCGCACTGTCGAGATCCGGAAACTCGATGATGATGGTGCGATCCTTCAGGCCATATTCATAGGCAAAAGCGGCCACATCACGCGCCAGGAAGACGCCGCCGCCAGCGGTGATGGCGGGGATTGCAAGCTTTATGTAGCTGGCATACTTCTCGGTATCTTTTATTTCACGATAGCAAGAGACCCAGTAGGCTTTTCCCATCTTGTCGAACTCCTTGAGCATGAGAGGGTGATCGATTTTCTCTGCTTGGCCTTCGGTTTGGGGCCTGGCCCCGCCCGAGAGGCTAGCCTATGACGAGCGTGGCGGTGAGGTTCCTCAGCGCCCGGGCAACACTCATGGCGACGATGTAGCCGGTCTTGGGATTGTTCGGTGACGGTGTGTTCTGCACTTCGATGCGGACCTCGCCGAACAGGCCCTTGGCGGAAACCTCGTGCACGTTCTTGTCGATGGTGGGGTCGACCAGTACGCGTACCCCGGTGGCCTCGAAGCCCACACCGGCCAGGCTCAGCGCTGCCGAGACGTTGACGCTCTCGGGAAACACGCGGGACGATTCGCGGGCATTGCCTTCGAAGATCACCGTCGGTTGCGCCACCGTGTCGAGATCGACCACTTCTTCGGCAAAGGTACCGCGCCAGGCTTTCACCGGCTTGCGAGTGGTCAGCGTGACCCGCTCCAGCGAGCCCTGGGCGGCGGCAGCGATGCGGTCGAGTCCGGCGATTGCGGCCGAGGGCACCAGTACTCGCCTACCATGCCGGCTGGCGCTCCCCAGCACCCGGTCATGCAGCGCCTGGTCGCAGAAGGCGCCGACGGAGACCACCATGAAATCGCTGCCGTTGGTGAGCGACTTCTCGGCGTAGCGGATCACGGCGTCATGCCCTGCGGTTTCGACCACCACATCGGGATGGCTGGCGAAGAAGGCATCTTCGCTGTCGGTGATCTGGAAGCCTTCCAGGGAAATGCCGGTGTACTTGCCGGCGTCGCGCACCAGCACGGACACCAGGCGGGTATCGCCCGCCTGGTTGGCGAGGATGGCCTCGGCGACGTCCCTGCCCGCCGTGCCGTAGCCGATGAGCCCCACTCGGATACTGGTGTTGTTCGTCATCGCTTGCCTCATGCCTCTGCCTTGGGGCTGACCTGGCGCGCACCGGCAGTGGCGCCTTTGGGAGCCTCCTCCCAGGAGACCTTGACGTCACCCTTGAGGAAGGTCTGGCAGGCCAGTCGGTAGCCCTGTTCGAGTTCCTCGGCGGAGAGCAGTTTCTCTTCCTTCTTCTTCACCGCGTCGGTGTTCTCACGGCCCTCCTCGATGAGGCACTTGCAGGTACCGCACAGGCCGCCACCGCACTTGAACGGAATGCCGCCCTTTTCGCGCAGCGATACGCGCAGCAGGTTGGCGTCCTCGGGGGCGCTGACGACCTTGCCGTCGTTGGTAAGGAAAGTGATATCCGGCATGTCGATTACCTCGCTAGATCGGGTGATGCCTCAGGCCACGCTGCCGTCGAGCTCATGGGTGAAGTTGAAGCTGTCGGCAAAGATCCGTTCGACGTCGAGGCCGCGCTGGGAAAAGCTCGTCTTGGCAGCGGCGATCATCGGCGGGGGACCGCACAGGTAGGCGTCGAAGGCCGAAAGGTCGTCGTGATCCTCGCATACGGCCTGATGAACGAAGCCACGGCGTCCGCCCCACTGCGGGTCGGGCTCCGAGAGCACCGGCACATAGCGGAAGTTGGGCAGCGTGCGTGCCCAACGGCGCAGTTGCTCGTCGAGGTAGAGATCCTCGGCGCGACGCACGCCCCAGTAGAGGGCGATGCCGGGGCGTAGCGGATCGTCCTTGAGCGACTCGATGATGCTCTTGATCGGCGCCAGGCCGGTGCCGCCGGCCACCATCAGCAGCTCGCGAGGGCTCGTGGCGTCGTGGCGGAAGGCGCCCAGCGGCAGCTCCACGTCCAAGGTGTCGCCGGGCTGGTAGTGGGTTTCGAGGCGGCCGGTGAAATAGCCGCCCGGAACGCGGCGTATATGCAGATCGAACAGCTCGCCGTTGGGTGGCGAGGCCATCGAGAAGCTGCGCGGACTGCCGTCGTCGAGCATCACGTTGAGGTACTGGCCCGGATGGAACTGCACGTCGCTCGCTGTGGGAATACGCAGCACCAGGTGGGTCACATCATGGCTGAGCTTGTCCAGTCGCTCGATCGTGGCGACATGGAAGTCGGAGGGCACGTGCCCTTCCGGCAGTAGGCTGACGCTGATGGTCAGGTCGCTGCAGGCCCGGGCCTGACAGGCCAAGGCATAACCTTCTCCGGCTTCCTCCTCGGTCAGTCCGAAGGGAAACTCCTCGTAGTCGACGCGTCCTTCCAGCAGCTTGACGCGGCAGGCGCCGCAACCGCCGAAGCGGCAGTCGTGCACCAGCGGAAAGCCCGCGCGCTCGGCGGCCTCGAGCAGCGGTTCTCCCGGCTGGGCGTCGAAGGAGTCGGAGGATTCGGAGAGAGTGATACGGTAGCTCATGGCAGCCTCCTCGAGCGCACCCATGCCAGGCAGTCTTGTCGTTGTCTGCCGGGTGTCGGCGCTTGGCCGTTCGTCAGGGGTCGGCAAGAGGCGTGGCCGCTTGCCGACGCTATCGTCGGAGCCGTAGGGCTCACTTCTTGATGTCGGCCTCGACCATCACCTCATGGCCCGACTCGCGTAGATGGTCCTGAAGGGCCTTCAGCGCGGCGAGGCCAGCCTGGGTGTCCTGCTCGCCGTTGCCGCCGCTCAGGCCCACGCCGCCGATCACCTCGCCATCGACCACGATGGGGAAGCCGCCGACGAACACGGCGAACTTGCCCTCGAAGCTCCACTGGATGCCGAAGGCCTCGTTGCCCGGCAGGGCAGGGCCGTTGGGAGCGGTGTTGAACAGGTGGGTCGAGCGCTTGTGGCCGGCGGCGGTGAAGGCCTTGTTCCAGGCGATCTGCGGGCCGGTGACGCGAGCGCCGTTCATGCGCTCCATGGCCAGCGGGTAGCCGCCGTCGTCCACCACGCAGATGGTTTCCAGTACGCCGATCTCCTCGGAGCGCTGCTTGGCGGCTTCCACCATCAGCTTGGCTTCTTCCAGTTCCAGTCGAAATACCTGTTTCATTGGGTCACCTTGTCGTCAGGTTGTCGTTGCAGGGGCGGCCTCAGCAGCCGAGGTAGACGGTCTTGGTCTGGGTGAAGAAGTCGAGTCCGGCACGTCCTGACTCGCGGAAGGTCGAGGTGCTCGACTGCTTCAGTCCGCCGAAGGGGGCGTTGACCAGGTTGCCGGTGGTGGTGCGGTTGATCTTCACCGTGCCGGCCTGGATATCGAGCGGGAAGCGCTGGATGTAATCGAAGTTCTTCGTCACCAGGGCGGCGGAGAGCCCATAGGGCGTATCGTTGGCCTCGGCGATGGCGTCTTCGTAGCCGTCGATCTCGATCACCGCCACGACCGGGCCGAAGATCTCCTCCTGGGCGATGCGCATCTCCTGGGTCACGTCGCTGAAGATCGCCGGGGTGACGTAGAAGCCCTTGGCGTAGTCGCCCTCGGTGAGGTGTTCGCCGCCGTGGACGTGGGTGGCTTCTTTTCTGCCCGTCTCGATGTAGCTAAGCACGGTGTCGAGCTGCTGGCGGGTGGCCAGCGGGCCGATCTGGGTGCCCTCGGCCATGCCGTTGCCGATCTTCAGCGTCTTGACCTTCTCTACCAGGCGAGTGAGATACGCCTCCTTGCACGAGCGCGCGATCAGCACACGACTGGTGCCGGTGCAGGCCTGCCCGGTGAGCGAGAAGCCGCCCTTCACGGTCAGGTCGACCGCGGTGTCGATGTCGGCATCCTCCAGCACGATCAGCGGGTTCTTGCCGCCAAGTTCCATCTGGGTGCGGGTGGCCATGGCCGCGGCGCGGTGGATGCGCTCGCCGGCGGCGGTGGAGCCGGTGAAGGAGATCGCCTTGACCACCGGATTGGCGGTGATCTCCTCGCCGATGGCCGAGGCGGCGCCGGTGATGAAGTTGAAGACTCCGGCCGGCACGCCGGCATGATGCAGGGCTTCGGCCAGGCGATAGCCGATCAGCGGGGCATCGGAGGAGGGCTTGAACACCACGCTGTTACCGGTGATCAGTGCCGGGGCGATCTTGCGCGCCGGAATCGAGATGGGGAAGTTCCATGGCGTGATGATGGTGGCCACGCCGAGCGGCTCGCGCTGGGTATAGACCGTCATCCTGGCGTCGTCCTGGGGGAAGGTCTCGCCGGTGATGGTCTGGCCTTCCACCGCGTAGAAGCGCAGGGTCTGGGCGGAACGGGCTATCTCGTCGCGGCTGTTGGCCAGCAGCTTGCCTTCCTCGCGGGTCAGCTCCTGGGCGAACGGCTCGAGGTTCTCCATCAGGTAGTCGGCGGCGCGATTGAGGATCCTGGCACGCTGCGAGATCGGCGTGGCCCGCCACTCGGCGAAGGCACGGTCGGCCGCTGCGATGGCCCGGCGCGCGTCCTCCGTGGTGCTGGCCTGGAACAGGCCGAGCAGGTCGTCCTGGTCGGCGGGGTTGCGGTTCTCGAAGGTGTTCCCTGAGCCGCTAGCGACCCACTGGCCGTCGATGTAGTTGAGAAACTGGGTTGCGTTATCCAAGACGCTTACCTCTTGTCGTCACTGGCTGTCGTCGCTGGCTTCGTCATGGTCCGTGTCGCGCTGAGCATCTGCCGGCACCGGGCCGGCAGATGTGTAAGCGCGGGGGCGAGTGAGGCAGGGCCTCGCTCAGGCCGCCATGTCGAGCTCGGTGAGGGGCAGGTCACCGGCGACATAGTCGTAGTACAGCGCGGTGGTGTAGAGCAGGCGCATCTGGGCACCGATCTCGCAGATCTTCAGGCAGCGCTGCTGCAGCTCGACGGTGTCGGCGTGCTCCAGCACGATCTGGTAGCCACGCTCGCCGTGGATCTCGTCGGAGACGATGTGCAGGTCGAAGAACTCGACCTCTTCGTCGGTGAAGCCGTACTTCTCGCGCAGGGTCGGGGTCTGCTTGCGGTAGATCGAGGGCACCTGTGACTCCAGGCCGACCACCAGTGCCGCCACGGCGACCACCGGGTGCTCACGCATGGCCACGGCATAGCACCAGCTCTGCAGGCCGCGGGTGGTGGGCGACATGTTGTCGGGATTCTCGACGCGCTCGCGGGTGGTGCCGCAGGCCTCGGCGAAGCGGATCAGC
This sequence comes from Billgrantia zhangzhouensis, assembly GCF_021404465.1. Lineage (GTDB taxonomy): Bacteria > Pseudomonadota > Gammaproteobacteria > Pseudomonadales > Halomonadaceae > Halomonas > Halomonas zhangzhouensis. Next base: position 188,425 of record NZ_JABFTT010000008.1, read on the forward strand.
AGGTCGGTATGCCGGTCGCCACCAAGCTCTTCCTCGTACATGTTCTGCAGCAGGAAATCCTTGGCTTCGGTGTAGTTCTCCGGGGTATTGGCATAGATGTACGCCAGGTAGTCGGCGAACGGGCCAACGTAGTGGTAGTGGTTTTCGGCCCAGCGGGCGAGGTGATCGCGGGACAGCTTGCCGCTGGCCCAGGCCACGCTGAATGGGGCCTTGTTGGCGCTCTTGCCCTTGATGGCTTCTTCCAGGGCGGTACGGAATTCATCGCGGTTCATCAACTGTGCCATGGGAGGACTCCTGATTGTGCCGTGCGCTGGCTGTTGCGGGTCAGCGCCCTTGTTGTTCAAGAATGTTGTTCGAGCATGGTGGGTTGCGTCATGGGCCTGGGTAGGCCGGTGTCTTGTGGATGGCTCATGGTATACCAAAAGCCATGTGAGCAGCGTAAATTCCCCTCGCTTGGCCTGTCAAGGCTTTTTCTGACCTGAATCAAATTTTGCCGAAGGTGCTATGGTCAGAGCCGTGAGAAAGGTGAAAGGCCCGCAGTGGAGGGGATGGGCATAGTTTCATGAAGAAAGGAAAATGTGCAGAGGCTAGGCAGGGAAGAAGTCTTGAGCAAAATGCTCGGTATACCATGGTGGGTAGAGGCGCCTTGGCGACAACGGCCGTGGGCGAGAAGGCACGAACCTGTAGGTGAACCTGCAAGAGAGGGGAAGAACGAGCGCCATACCGGGCATGGCGCCCTGAACCTTTGCGAACAGAGCAGCTACCAGGGCAAGACTGCGCCGTCGGTGCGCGGCTCGGTGCCGCCGCAGAGCACTCCGGTCACGCTGTCGCGCAGGATGATCTGGCCGCGGCCGAAGCTGATCGAATCGGCCACTTTGACGATATGATGGCCCCGCCTCGCCAGCGCCTGGGCCAGATGATCGGGGAAGTGCGGTTCCACTTCCACGGTTCGCCCCTGGGTCCACTTCCAGCGCGGCATGTCGAGAGCGGCCTGAGGGTTGAGGTGGTCATCGAGCATGGCGGTGACCACCTGCACATGACCTTGCGGCTGCATGAAGCCGCCCATCACGCCGAAGGGACCCACCGCTTCGCCATCTCGGGTAATGAAACCGGGAATGATGGTGTGGTAGGTGCGTTTGCCCGGCGCCAGGGCGTTGGCGTGCTCGGGGTCGAGCGAGAAGGACCAGCCGCGGTTCTGCAGGCTGATGCCGGTGCCCGGCACCACGATACCCGAGCCGAAGCCCTCGTAGTTGCTCTGAATGAACGAGACCATGTTGCCGTCGCCATCGGCGGTCGCCAGGTACACGGTGCCGCCGCGGATCGGATTGCCATGCTGAGGATCGAGCGCCCTTTCGCCGATCTGCCCGGCACGGGCTTTGAGATAGTCGTCGGCCAGTAACTGCTCTACGCTCGGGCCCATGGCCTCGCGCTCGGTGATGTAGCGCTGGCCATCGACGTAGCCCAGCTTGGTCGCCTCGATGCGACGATGCAGAGTTTCCACCGGGTCGCGACCCTCCTCGCCCAGGCGCTCCAGAATGCCCAGTGCCTGCAGCACGATCAGTCCGCTGCCGTTGGGCGGGATTTCCCAGATATCGTGGCCGCGATAGCGGGTAGCGATAGGCTCTACCCACTCAGGCTGGAAGGCGGCAAGGTCCTCTTTGCGCAGGAAGCCCCCATGCTCACGTGAGAAGGCGTCAATGCGATCCGCCAGCTCACCCTCATAAAAGGCCCGTGCATGGCTTGCGGCGATAGCCTTGAGGGTGCCGGCCATATCCTGAGAGCACCAGACTTCGCCTGCAGACGGTGGCCGGCCTTCGGGCGCGAAGTGCTCGAACCAGGGGGCGAACTCCTCTCGCTCATACTGACCATAGCGCTTGAATGCGCTTTCCCATAGTAGGCTGGCTACCGGCGTCACCGCATAGCCCTGTTCTGCAAACTCGATGGCCGGTGCCAGCAGCTCGGCAAACGGCAGTTTGCCGAAGCGTTCGGAAAGCTCTGCCCATGCGCCCGGTGCGCCGGGCACGGTCACCGGGACCAGGCCATGGGCCGGCATCTTCTCATGTCCCAGTGCTTTGAGCGCCTCGACAGAAATACTTTGCGGCGCAGGACCACTGGCATTGAGGCCGTGCAGTTCACCATTCATCCACACGATGGCGAAGGCGTCGCTGCCGATGCCGTTCGAGGTGGGCTCCACTACGGTCAGTGCTGCGGCGGTGGCGATCGCCGCGTCTATGGCATTACCACCGCGCTTGAGCATATCCCCCCCGGCTTGGGCGGCCAGAGGCTGGGAAGTGGCGACCATGCCACGATGGCCGAAGGTCACCATGCGGCGTGATGCGGAAGGGTAGTAGTGAGGGTCTGCGTTCATGGCAAGTCCTATTCGAGAGAGGCGCTGGTATGACGGCGCTTCGTGTAGCTGACGATGCTGTAGACGATGGAAATGGCCGCCAGTACCAGCAGCATGGCGGAAATGGGGCGGGTCAAAAATAGCGTCCAGTCGTCGCTGGTCTGGAATGCCCGGCGTAGGTTGGTTTCGGCAATGGGGCCGAGCACCACGCCTAGCACCAGAGGTGCCAGAGGGTAGTCGAGCTTCTTTAATACGTAGCCCACGGCGCCGATGCAGCCCAGCAGGTAAAGGTCGGAGATGCGGTTGTTCAGCGTAAAGGCGCCGATGGCACAGCAGGCCAGTACGACCGGAACCACAATGTACTTGGGTACATTGAGCAGCCTTAGAAAGGCACGCATCAGCGCCAGCCCGATGAATAGCATGAAGACAGATGCCACGGCCATGGAAATGAACATGCCGTAGACCAGGTCAGGGTTGTCCAGGATAAGGCGTGGGCCAATGCTGATGCCGTGAACCATGATCGCTGCCATGAGCACAGCATCAACGGGCGAGCCGGGGATCCCCAAGGCGATTAGGGGGATCATGCTGCCGCCGACGGTAGAGGAGTTGCCCGATTCTGATGCAACAACGCCCTGAGGCTCGCCCTGGCCGAAGGTTTCGGGGTGCTTCGAAGCGCGCTTGGCCTGATCATAGGCTAAAAGGTTTGAGATCGAGCTGCCGGCGCCGGGTACGGCGCCGATGAAAACGCCGATCAATGAAGAGCGCAGCGTGTTGACAGGCTTCATCACGGTCAGCGTGAGCGTCTCGAGCAGGTGAGGGCGCATGTCTCCGCTGATCAATGATGCCGACTGGGGCTTACCGCTGCGACTAGGCTCCAGCTCCGAGAGTAGCTGACTCATGGCATACATGCCGATCAGCACGACCAGAAAGGGAATGCCGGCGGTGAGCATTTCCTGACCGAAGGTAAAGCGCTCCCGGCCCATGATGGGATCTGGACCGATGGTGGCCAATCCGATACCGATCAGGCCGGCGATCAGGCCGCGTAGCAGTGAATCACCCACCAGGCTGGCAATGATGGTCAGGGCAAACAAAATGAGGGCGAAGTACTCCCAGGGGCCAAGTTTCACGGCCAGCAGGGCAAGCGGAGGAGCCGCCATGATCAGCACGATAATCGAGATCAGCGAGCCGAGAAAGGAGGCGACCAGCCCCAGGGAGATCGCCTTGCCGGGCTGGCCCTTGCGGGCCATGGGGAAGGCATCGAAGGTGGTGGCGACCGAGGAGGGCGTGCCGGGAATGCCCAGCAACGCCGCACTGAATAGCCCACCACTCAGACCGCCCACGTAGACCGACAGCATGACTGCAACGCCTTGAAGCGGCGGCATGGCAAAAGTCAGGGGCAGCGTGAGTACGATGGCCATCGTGATGGTGAAGCCCGGTATGGCAGCCGACACGATGCCAGCGAATGTTGCTACTGCCATCAGCGCTAAGGTGTAGGGGTCGAATACGCCACTCAGGGCGAGTACGAAAGCGTCAGTCATGAGATCACCCGCTTACCACCTGGCTCTGGGTAGGTAGATATTGAACACCTCAGAAAAGAGGTAGTAAGGGCCGGCAGAGAAGAACGTGGCAACGGCCAGCACCAGAACAATCGTGGCCGGACGCTTGGGGGCCAGCAACAGTTGTGCGAATGTCAGGTAGATGAAGGTACTGAGCAAGAAGCCGGCCTTGGGCATGCTGATCACATAGATGATGAACAACGCTAGATTGAGGAATACCATCTTCAGCCGGTGAACCTGGGCGACACAGGCTGCCCAGTTGGTGCGGGGCATGCCCCGCTTCATCAATTCGGTAACGAAAGCGGCCCCGCACAGCAGGGCCACGGCGATGAAAATAATACGTGGAAAGGCCCCCGAGCTCATGGGCTCCCAGCGTGAGGCCGGTAAGGAACCGGCCTTGATTGCCATGAACAGGGCCACCGAGGCAATGGCGACATAAGACACCAATTGCAGCGAGGGCAGTAGGGCTTCCTGCGAGCGTCTTTGCGCCATGACAGTCTCCTCGTGTAGCCCTGCCTTCAGTCGAGCAGGTGGGCGTTGGTTTCGATGAACTGATCCATGTCGTTTAGATAGGCAACGTAGTCGTCACGGTTCATGTAGCGTACGGTGCCGCCAACGTTGATGATTTGATCACGGTAATCCTCGCTCGCGGCTACCTTTGCCAGTGCGTTCTCGAGTATCTCCAGAATCTCGTCTGGCGTGCCCTTCGGTGCCACGATGCCGCGGGTCACCAGAAACTCCAGGTCATAGCCGAGTTCCTTGAGTGTCGGTGTCTCGGGCAACTCCTCGATGCGCTCTTCGGTCGCGACGGCCAGTATCTTGAGGTCACCATTCTCGACCAGACTGCTGGCTGAGGAGTAATCCTCTATGGCGATGGTGATATGGCCGCCGGCCAGGGCCCGAAGGCGCTCGCCGGTACCTTCATAGCCGACATAGCCGAATTCGGTGTCAGTGGCCTGTTCGAACTGCACGGCCCACAAGTGGGGAATGCCGCCCAGCGTGACGCCCATACGGTACTCGCCCGGGCGTGCAGTGACGTCTTCGAGCATGTCGTCCAGGGTTTCCCAGCCGGTATCGGCGTTGACGGCGATGACCGAGTTGATGCTGGTCATCATCGAGATAGGCTCGAAATCGTCCCAGTTCTGCTCGGTGACGCCGGAATGGTGGGCGATCATCAGCCCTTCGTGAATCTGAGTAATGGTGTAGCCGTCATTGTCGCGGCGCGAGGCCTCGCGCAGACCGACCGTGCCGCTGGCACCGGGCATGTTGATGATCGGCACCGCCTGGCCAAGCTCCTTCTCCAGGTGCTGGCCCACAATGCGCATCAGCAGGTCGCTGCCGCCACCGGGGCCCCAGGGTACGATGAATTCGACGGGCTTGTTCGGGTAGTCCTCGGCCGCCAGTGTCAGAGGTGCGGCAATGAGGGCCGCGGTAGCAGCGGTGGCAGCCAGAAGCGGGGTCAGTTTCATGAGTCAACCTCGTTTTGTGTCGTTATGGTTTGGGCGTTGTTGATGGTGGCCTGCCTGAAGACAGACACAAGTGGCTATGGAATGAAGACTCCTCCATAGACGAGTGCTCCCAGGACCACGAAGGCCGGATGCGTACGGAAGCGAACGAGGGCGATGGCAGCCACTGCACCAATCAGCAGCGTATGCAGCAGCCCGGCGTTAACCATTCCTTCGTTGAAAAAGCTCCATGTAAGCCAGGCCATCATCATGGCGATCACCGGGCGTACCCACTGGCTCATGCGCTGAACGCGGGGCGAGTTGCGATGGCGGTAGAGCAGCCCCAGTGCACCGAGCATCAGCAGCAGCGATGGTGCCACTGTGGCCAGCACCGCCACCAGGGCGCCGCCGAAGCCTGCCACGTCATAGCCCACGTAGCCGGCCATCTTGGTGGCGATGGGGCTCGGCAAAGCGTTGCCGAGGGCGAGGGTTTCGGCGAACTGCTGGGCGTTCATCCAACCGTAGCGGCCCACCACTTCGGCTTCGATCAACGGGATGATGGCCGGGCCGCCGCCATAACCGATGATGTTGGGGATGAAGAAGGCGAGAAAAAGGTGCCAGTAGATCACTGGGCCGCCTCCTTGCGCCGGCGCGTGGGACACAGCAGAGCGGTGGCCAGTAGTGCACCGATGATCAGGCCGGGATGGATGCCGATGTAGTAGATCAGCACGCCCGATGTCGCGGCCAGGGCCAGGCTGGCGATCCAGCCCAGGGCGAGCCGCGACTTATGCCAGAAATCCAATGTCAGCTGGCCCATCATTACCATCACTACCGGTACCACCGCCTGACCCATGCCGCGAATCCAGGCCATGTCTCGGTAACGGCTGAAAGCGGTTAGCAACGCGATCATGGCCACGATCATGGGCAGGATGACGGCGGTCACGGCGACCAGGCAACCGAGCGTGCCGGCGACCCGGTAGCCGATATAGCCGGGCATCTTGGTGGCAATGGGGCCGGGAAGGGTGTTGCCGATGGCCAGGATATCGGCGAACTCCTCGTCGCTGAGCCAGGCATGGCGCTTGACCACCTCCTGCTGCACCAGGGGTATCATGGAAGGGCCGCCGCCAAAGCCGAGTAGGCCGACGCGGGTAAAGGCCCAGAACAGAGCGCTAAGGGGTGCCTTGCCGGAAGCCGTCATGCCGACACCTCAGTTGCACCGGTAATGAGGGTGCTTATTGATTTATGGTTCATTTGTCGTCTTGTAAGAGAAAAATCGATTATTGCGGCTAGAATATAGGTTGACCCCGAAAGCAGCGTCAACCTTCGCCGCCAAAACGAACTGAGGAGGGGGCATGGGGATACCCAGACGCAAGGAGCAGCTGACGGCGTCCAGCCGCATCTACGATATCCTGCGCCAGGACCTGGTGAATGGCCGTTTTGCCGCTGGGGAAAAAGTCGCCATCAGTGCGCTCAAGGAGCGCTACGAGGTAGGGTTGAGCCCGCTGCGCGAGGCATTGAATCGCCTGGCGGCCTACGGGCTGCTGATTCAGGAGAACCAGCGTGGTTTCCGCGTGCCCAGCTTGGAGCGAGGCGAACTCGACGACATTGCGGAGATGCGTCGAGAACTCGAGGGCATGGCGCTGGAGAGAGCCATTCGTTTTGGCGACGCCGAGTGGGAGTCCGAGCTGCTAGCCGCGGCGCATCGACTGAAGCGAGCCGACATGGCGCCGGAAAAGGTCGATGAGTGGGAGCAACTCCACGCCCGTTTCCACCGTACCCTGGTGGCTCCTTGCGGCTCGGTCTGGCTGCTGCGCTTCATTGAGCAGTTGCATGATCAGTTCGATCGCTATCGACGCATGGCGCCCGAGGCCCAGGAGGTGCGCCGGGTGCTGGATGCCCAGCACGGCGAGCTGGTGCAACTGGCGCTGGAACGTGACATCAAGGCCGCACGAGTATTGATGGACGACCATATCCAGCGCTCCTACGAGGTGGCGCTGCGGGGAGTGACGGTGGAGGTCAGTCCGTCTCGACCAGGCTGAGATTGCCGCGCAGGCGAGCTTCCAGCGAGTTGAAATCGGCCTCGGTGTCGCTGGGCCAGCCCACGCTGAGCAGGACCCCGTCGCTGACGTAGTCGACGGCTTCGATCGGAGCTCCGCGGCTTTCGAGCCAGGCGCGTGCTTCGGCTTCGCCCGCGAAGCCGACCTTGAGCCTGAGGGTGCGGCGCTCGATCACTTCCCGCTGAGGCAGGCCGTCGAGTGCCTTGGCCACGGCTTGGGCGTAGGCGCGGACCAAACCGCCGGTGCCCAGCTTGGTGCCGCCGAAGTAGCGTGTCACCACGCAGCCGACCTGCCCCAGTCCGGTGCCCTCGAGCACCTGGAACATGGGGCGGCCTGCGGTGCCGCCGGGTTCACCGTCGTCGGAAAAGCCGATGGCGTTCTGCTCGCCGGGCGGGCCGGCGATATAGGCACTGCAGTGGTGGCTGGCATTGGGATGGGCGCGGCGGGCCTCGGCCAGCAGGGCGTCGAAGGCCCCAGCATCGGGGGCGTGACAGAGCCAGGCGATGAAGCGGCTCCTTTCCACTTCCGTCACGCTCTCGCGCCAGGTGCCCCGCGGCAGGTCGGGGACCGGATAGCGCATCAGTGGGTCAACTCGGGACGTTCCTGCTGACGCACCACACCCATCACCATGCCGAGGACCTGGATGTCGCTGTTCTTGAGGTAGATCGGCGCCATATTCTCGTTGGCCGGCTGCAGGCGTACGCCGTTCTTCTCGATATAGAGCTTCTTCAACGTGACTTCCTGCTGGTTGATCAGCACCACGGCGGTCTCGCCGTTCTCGGCGCTTTCCTGGCGCTCGATGATGATCACGTCGCCATCGAAGATGTTGCAGTCGATCATCGAATCGCCGCGCACGCGCAGGGCGTAGGTATTGCGTCGCACCATGCAGGCGGGAGCGCGGATGGTCCCGCCGCTGGGGCAGGCTTCGATCGGCAGGCCCGCCGAGACGTCCCCGAGCAAGGGGATCTCGGTGAGATCGGTGGCCTCGACGCTGTCCCAGGAGGTGGCGATGGGCAGGTTGGGGCGTCGGTACAGATACTGTATGGAAGGTGCTGGCATTGGCGTTTCCCCCCTCTGTTCGACCCTGTTGAAATGTACAGGTGTCTTGTATCATACCAAGCGTTCGGCGAGTGGCAAGTTTTGCCGATGTATCGTTGTCTTGATCTGAAGCAAGGGCGGCGCCGTGCCGCACCTGGTTCGCTAGCGGCTAAACGCCAATCCGTGTAGCATCTCCGGCGAATTTCCCTTTCCTGGAGAGTGCCGTTGAGCCTGCGTCTGCAAGCGCGAAATCTGGCCTGCGAACGTGACGACCGCTGGCTGTTCCGGGGCCTGGACCTGGATATCCGCGCGGGCGAGATCGTTCGTGTGGAAGGGCCCAACGGCAGCGGCAAGACCACTCTGCTGAAGATCCTCTCCGGACAGTTGGCCGATTACGAGGGTGAGCTGTCCTGGGGCGGGCGGCCGATGCGCGAGGCGCGTGAGTCTTTCCTTGCGAACCTGCTCTACCTGGGACACTCGCCGGGCGTCAAGGCGGCTCTCACGCCGCTGGAAAACCTGGCCTGGTACCAGGCATTGGCCGGTCAGCCGGGAGGCGAAGCGGCACGCTTCGCGGCGCTGGAAGAGGTTGGGCTGGCTGGTTTCGAGGACGTTCCGGCGGCACAGCTCTCCGCCGGCCAGCAGCGCCGCGTGGCACTGGCGAGGCTGGCGCTCACGCCGCGGCTGCTGTGGGTGCTCGACGAGCCTTTTACCGCCATCGACCGTGATGGTGTCGCGGCGCTGGAGCAGCGCCTGGTCGGGCATGCCCGCGCAGGCGGCGGCGTGCTGGTCACCACCCACCACGGGTTGACGCCGTGCGCCGAACTGCGCCGTATCCGTCTGGGTGGAGGAGCGCACGATGGCGGCATCTGAAGGGGCCTTGCCGAAGGAGGTGGCGGTGGTTCATGAGGAACCTCGCGGCGGCCTCGCTGTCGCAGTGTGGGCAACGTTGAAGCGGGACCTGGTATTGCTGCTGCGGCGGCGTAGCGAAGTACTGAACCCCCTGGTGTTCTTCGCTATCGTCATTACCCTGTTTCCCATCGGCATTTCTCCCGACCCGGCGCTGCTGGCGGCCATTGCGCCCGGCCTGCTGTGGGTGGCGGCCCTGCTCGCCGCCCTGTTGTCGTTGGATAGCCTGTTTCGAGCCGACTACGACGACGGCTCGCTGGAACAGTTACTGCTGACACCCCAGCCGCTGGCGCTGCTGGCTCTGGCCAAGGTGGCCGTGCACTGGCTGCTGACCGGCTTGCCGTTGGCACTGATGGCGCCCGTGCTCGGGATCATGCTGGCGCTGCCGGCGGGCAGCTATCTGGTGTTGGCTGTTTCACTGGCACTGGGCAGTGCCAGTCTCAGTCTGATCGGTGCCATCGGAGCGGCGCTGACGGTGGGGCTCGCTCGCGGTGGCGTGCTGCTGTCGCTGCTGGTGCTTCCCCTTTACATCCCAGTGCTGATTTTCGGCGCCGGAGCCGTCCAGGCGGCCATTTTCGGCGATGGCGTGCTGGCGCATCTGGCGATCCTCGGCGCGCTGCTGGCGCTGGCGCTGATCCTTGCGCCGCTGGCGATCGCGGCATCGCTGCGCATCAGTATCAACGGTTGAGAGGTTGACGAGGCATGTGGGCCTTCATTAACAAGTTGCGTTCCCCCAAATGGTTCTACACCCTCAGTGCCCGCCTGCAGCCATGGTTCTGGGCAGCGGCACTGATCCTGATCGTGACCGGTACCATCTGGGGGTTGGCCTTCGCTCCGGCCGACTACCAGCAGGGCGACAGTTTCCGCATCATCTACGTACACGTGCCGGCGGCCTTCCTGGCCCAGTCGATCTTCGTCTCCCTGGCGGTAACGGGGCTGGTGTTCATGGTCTGGAAGATCAAGATCGCCGACATGGCCGCCACCGTGATGGCCCCGTTGGGCGCCGCCATGACCTTCATCGCTCTGTTCTCCGGCGCGGTGTGGGGCGTGCCCACCTGGGGCACCTGGTGGATGTGGGACGCCCGCCTCACCTCGATGCTGATCCTGTTGTTCCTTTACCTTGGGGTGATCGCCCTGCGCGGCGCCTTCGCCAGCCGCGACAGCGCCTCCCGCGCCGCCTCGGTGCTGGCCATGGTGGGCGTGATCAACATCCCGATCATCAAGTACTCGGTGGACTGGTGGTACACGCTGCACCAGCCCGCCACCTTCACCATCACCGGGCGTGCCGCCATGCCGGCGGAGATGTGGCTGCCGCTGTTGATCATGGTGCTCGGTTTCTACAGCTTTTTCATCGCCTTGACCCTGATGCGCACGCGCAGCGAGATTCTGCGCCGTGAATCCAACAAGCGCTGGGTGCGTGAGCTGGCCGAGGAGGCGCACTGATGGCATTCGATACCTTTCAAGAGCTGCTCGCCATGGGCGGGCATGCGCCCTACGTCTGGTCGGCCTGGGGTCTGACGCTGGCGCTGCTGCTGGGCAGCGTGCTCCACGCTCGCGCCGAGCGCCGCCAGCTGCTGCGCCAGTTGCAACGCCGCGTGCGCCGCGAAGCCCGCCAGGCCGGGCGCAGCGCCGAGACGCAACCGATTCAAACTAGCAGGGGTGGAAGCATCAATGACACCTAAACGGAAACAGAAGCTGTTCATGGCCCTTGGCCTGGTGTCACTCGCGGCGATCGCCGTGGGGCTGACGCTCTACGCGCTACGGGCCAACATCAACCTGTTCTTCAGCCCGATCCAGATCGTCGCCGGTGATGCGCCCTTCGAGCGCCAACTGCGCGCCGGCGGCATGGTCAAGGAGGGCAGCGTGGTGCGTAACCCCGACAGTCTCGACGTCGAGTTCACCGTGACCGACTACGTGGAGGACGTACGCGTTCACTACAGCGGCATCCTGCCCGACCTGTTCCGCGAAGGGCAGGGCGTGGTGGTGGTCGGCCAGCTGCAGCGCGGCGGTTGGATCAAGGCCGACCAGGTCCTGGCCCGCCACGACGAGAACTACATGCCGCCTGAAGTGGCCGAGGCGCTGGAGGCGGCCGGTTACTCACCCGCCGACTTCCAGGCCAAGGCTGCCAAGGTGGCCGAGCGTATCGAAGAGCGCGAGGAACAAGAAGGCGCGAGCCAGTACTGAGCCGGAGTTTCCATGCAGATCCAGATGATTCCCGAAATCGGCCATTTCGCCCTCGTCATCGCGCTGCTGTTCGCCGCGGTGCAGGCGGCGGTACCGCTGGCCGGTGCCACTTTGCGCCGACCGCTGTGGATGGCCTATGCGCGGCCCATGGCGGCTGGCCAGTTCCTGTTCGTCGCGATCGCCTATGCGGCACTGACGACCAGCTACATGCTGGATGACTTCAGCGTCGTCAACGTGGCCAACAACTCCAACTCGATGCTGCCCTGGTACTACAAGTTCAGCGCGGTATGGGGCAACCATGAAGGCTCGGTGCTGCTGTGGAGTCTGATGCTGGCCGGCTGGGGCTACTTCGCCGTGCGCTACTCCCGCGAGTTGCCGCGGGACATGGTCTCTCGAGTCATGAGCGTGCTGGGCATGGTGAGCGTCGGCTTCCTGCTGTTCATCCTGGCTACCTCCAATCCCTTCGAGCGTATTCTGCCCAACGTGCCGCAGGACGGCGCCGACCTCAACCCGCTACTTCAGGACATCGGCCTGATCCTGCACCCACCGATGCTTTACATGGGCTATGTGGGCTTCTCGGTGGTCTTCGCCTTCGCCATTGCCGCACTGATCGGCGGCCGCCTGGATGCCGCCTGGGCGCGCTGGGCGCGGCCCTGGACCAATCTGGCCTGGGCCTTTTTGACCATCGGCATCGCGCTGGGCAGTTGGTGGGCATACTACGAGCTGGGCTGGGGAGGTTGGTGGTTCTGGGATCCGGTCGAGAATGCCTCGCTGTTACCGTGGCTGACCGGCACCGCCCTGATGCACTCGCTGGCGGTGACCGAGAAGCGCGGCTCGTTCAAGAGCTGGACCCTGCTGCTGGCGATCACCACCTTCTCGCTGTCGCTGCTGGGTACCTTCCTGGTGCGCTCCGGCGTGCTGACCTCGGTGCACGCCTTCGCCAACGACCCTTCGCGTGGTTTCTTCATTCTGATGCTGCTGGGCATCACCGTGGGCCTGTCGCTGCTGGTATTCGCCCTGCGCGCGCCTCGTGTCAGCCACAAGGTGAGCTTCGGCTGGCTGTCGCGCGACGCGCTGCTGCTGATCAACAACATCCTGTTGGTGATCATGACCGTCACCGTGCTGATGGGCACCGTCTATCCACTGCTGCTCGATGCCCTCGACCTGGGCAAGATCAGCGTGGGCCCGCCCTACTTCAATGCCCTGTTCGTGCCGCTGACCCTGATCATGTGCATCTTCATGGGCCTGGGGCCGGTGGCGCGCTGGAAGGACACTAGCAGCAGGCTGCTGATCCAGCGCCTGTGGCTCGCCGCCGTCGCCGCGCTGGTGCTCGGTATGGCGCTGCCGCTGATCTTCGCCGAGCGCTGGAGCGTGCCGGTGGCGCTGGGCCTGGTCGCCGCACTGTGGATCGTGCTGCCGATGCTGCGCGACCTCGTCGACAAGACCCGTCATGCCAGTTCCGTGGGCGCGGGGCTCAAGAAGCTCTCGCTGGCCTACTGGGGCATGCAGCTAGGCCACCTGGGCGTAGCGGTGACCATCATCGGCGTGGCCGTGGTGTCGAACTACAACATCGAGCGCAACGTGCGCATGTCGGTCGGCGATAGCGTCAGCGTGGCCGGTTACACCTTCACCATGCAGGAGCTGACCAGCCGCCGCGGCCCCAACTTCCTCGCCGACCGGGCAGTGATCGAAGTGCAGCGCAACGGTAGCCGGCGCAGTTTCACCATGAACCCGGAGAAGCGGCTCTACATCGCCCGCGGCATGCCCATGACCCAGGTGGCACTGCGTCCGGGGCTCTTCCGTGACCTCTACGTGGCCATGGGCGAAGACCTCGGCGACAACAGCTGGGCCATGCGCGTGCAGTACAAGCCCTTTGTGCGCTGGCTGTGGCTGGGTGGCCTGCTGATGGCCGCCGGCGGCGTGCTGGCCGTGGCCGACAAGCGCTACCGGCGCCTGGCCACCGCGCCCGACCCGGAAGACGTGGCCGCCGCCGCGAATGGCAAGGCGGATGGCAAACCGCGGGAGGCCACGGCATGACCCGTCGCTTGTTGCTGCTGCTGCCGCTGCTCGGCTTCCTGGGGCTGTCGCTGTTCCTGTATCAGGGCCTGTCGCTGAATCCCTTTCATCGCGATTCGGCGCTGATGGCGCGCGACTTTCCCGAATTCGACATGGTCACCCTGGAAGATCCCGAGCGGCGCGTCGACCGCTCGCTGCTGGCCAATGGCGAGGTCACCCTGGTCAACGTCTGGGGCGAGTGGTGCCCGGAGTGCAAGCGCGAGATGCCGCAGTTGCTCGACCTGGCCGAACGCGGCATCCGCCTGGTGGGCATCAGCTACAAGGATACCCGCGAGAAGGGGCTCGGCTTCCTGGAGGACTTCGGCAACCCCTTCGAGATCAACATTTTCGACCCGGACGGCGAGCTGGCCTTCGAGCTGGGCGTCTACGGTGCGCCGGAAACCTTCCTGGTCGATCGCGAGGGCATCATCCGCTATCACCACACCGGCTATATCTCGGCCAGTGACGTTCGTGAACACATCCTGCCGGAGGTGCAGAAATGGCAGTGATTCGATTGGCCCTCATCGGCGTGCTGACGCTGCTGATGGCGGGTACTCTTCAGGCTGGCGCCATCGAGGTGCGTGAATTCGACGATCCGGTGCTGGAGCAGCGCTACCGCAGCCTGACGGCCTCGCTGCGTTGCCCCACCTGCGAGAACCAGGCCATCAACGACTCCAATGCCCCGGTCTCCGGCGACATGCGCGACCGGGTCTACCTGCTGTTGCAGGATGGCCGCTCCGACATGGAGATCCGCGACCACATGGTGCAACGCTTCGGCGACTACGTACTCTATAACCCACGCCTGGAAGGCCGCACCTTCCTGCTCTGGGGGCTGCCCGCCGGGCTGGTGGTGGCGGGCGGCGTCCTGGTCGCCCTGGTGGTACGCGCACGGCGCAACGCCTCGGCTCGTGAGCTGAGCGCCGAGGAGCGCGCCCGACTCGAGGTCCTGATCAACCGCGGGAGGCCCGAATGATCCAGCTATGGCTTGCCTTTGCCCTCCTGCTGTTGCCTGCCCTGTGGCTGCTGGTGGCACCGCTGCGCCGGGCGCGTCTGGTATACGAGGCCCAGCGCGACTTCGAAGCCAACGACAAGTCCGCCGAGCAGAACGTGGCGATCTACCAGCGCCGCTTGGCATCACTGCAGGCCGCGCTGGAGCGGGGCGACATCGACGAGGCGCGTTTTGCCGAAGATCGCCTCGAACTCGACCGCAGCCTGCTTGAGGATACCGAGGGACTCAAGCGCCATGCGCTGCATTCGCCGGCCGCCGGTCGCCTCATGGTGCCCATCGTGGCCCTGGCGGTGGTGGTCGGTGCCGTGCTCTGGTACCAGCAGCAGGGCGCCGAGGGCGATCTCGCCCTGTTCGACGTCTACCAGCAGAGCGAGTCGCTGCCGGACCTGATGCAGCGGCTCGAGCAGCAGGCCGAGAGCCAGCCGGGCAACCCCAACGTGTGGGCTTCGCTGTTTCCCCTCTACCGCGACTCGGGCCAGGGCGAGGCGGCCTTGAACGCCCTGGAGCAACTGATCGCCATTGAGGGGCGTATCCCCTCGCTGTTGGCACAGAAGGCCCAACTCAAGTTCTTCATGGCCGACCGCACCCTCACCGACGAGGTGCAGGCGCTGATCGACGAGACCCTAGAGCGCGACTCCCGCGAGCCCACCATCTTCGGCATGCTGGGCGTGCACGCCTTTGACCGGGGCGACTACGAGCAGGCCATCGACCACTGGCGGCGGGCCATCGCCGGCATGCCCGAGTCCGGCTCCTCGCGCGCCCTGCGCGAAGGCATCCAGGTAGCCCAGCAGCGCCTCGGGGTAGCATCCGGCGTGCAGGAAGCGCTGCCCCAGGGCCCCGGCATTCACGTCAGCGTTCGCCTGGCCGAGGAACTCCAGGGGCTGCTCGACGACGATACCCGCGTGTTCATCGTCGCCCGCGACATGGAGGGCGAGCTGCCGCCGCTGGCGGTGGCCGGCGTAACCCTCGGTGACTTGCCAGCCACCCTGGTGCTCGACGACCGCCACGCCATGTCCGATGCGGCGAGCCTGTCCCAGACCAACGAGGTGCGCCTGATCGTCCGTGTGACCAAGAGTGGCGGCGCTACGCCCGAGACCGGCGACATGTTCGGCGACCTGGAGGGCGTGCCGGTAGGCGACGTTGAAGGAGATCCCGTGGAGGTCGTGATCGACCGTGTCATAGAATAGCGGGATGCGACTCACCTCGATCCGCCTGAGCGGTTTCAAATCCTTCGTCGATCCGGTCACGGTGCCCTTCGATGGCAACATGACCGCGATCGTCGGCCCCAACGGCTGTGGCAAGTCGAACATCATCGACGCCGTACGCTGGGTCATGGGCGAATCCTCGGCCAAGACCCTGCGCGGCGAGTCGATGACCGACGTCATATTCAACGGTTCCACCGCGCGCAAGCCGGTGGGGCAGGCCTCCATCGAACTGCGCTTCGACAACAGCGACGGCACCATGGGGGGAATTTACGCCCAGTACGCCGAAATCGCAGTCAAGCGCCTGGTCACCCGCGACGGCCAGTCGAGCTACTTCTTCAACGGCCAGAAGTGTCGTCGCCGCGACATCGCCGATCTCTTCCTTGGCACCGGCCTTGGCCCGCGCTCCTACGCCATCATCGGCCAGGGCATGATCTCGCGCCTGATCGAGGCGCGCCCCGAAGAGTTGCGTGCCACCCTAGAAGAGGCCGCCGGCATCTCCAAGTACAAGGAGCGCCGCCGCGAAACCGAGAATCGCATGCGGCGGACCCGCGAGAACCTGGAGCGCCTGGAGGATATTCGCGAGGAGCTCGACAAGCAGCTCGAGCGCCTGCGTCGTCAGGCCGAGGCCGCACGCCGCTACCAGACCCTCAAGGAAGAAGAGCATCGGCTCAAGGGCGAGCTGGCGCTGCTGCGTGGCCGTGCGCTGCGTGCCCGCCAGCGTGAGGAAGAGCATCGTGTGCGCGATCTGGAAACCGCGGTCGAACGTGAGATTCTCGGCCTGCGCCAGTGCGAGACCCGTCTTGAGGAGGCGCGTGCCGACCACGACCAACTGGCCGAGACCCTGGAGGCGCGGCAGGCGCGTTTCTTCGAGACCAGCGGTGCCATCGCCCGGCTCGAGCAGAACCTGGAGCACGCTCGCAGCCGCGAAGGCCAGCTTGCCCGCGACCTCGAGAGTGCCCGCCAGGAGCTGGCCGAGCTGGACCGCCTGGGCGAACACGATCGTGAACGGCTGGTGCGGCTCGACGAGCGCCTCGAGACCCTGGTGCCGGAGCAGGAGGAACTTGCCGAACGGCTAGCCGAGCTGGAGGCGATGCTGGAAGAGGCCGAGCCCGGCGCCGAGGAGGCCGAGCGAGCCTTCGAAGCCTTCAGCGAAGGCTGGCGCGAAGCCAGCCGCGACGCGGAGCGCAGCCAGGACCGTTTGCGCGAACTAGAGAGTCGGTTGGCGCGGCTCGAAGCCGATGCCCAGCGTCGTCGCCAGCAGCAGCAGGAACTGCCCGACCTGGCAGAGCTGACCGCCAGACGAGATGAATTGAAGGAGCGCTTGGCCGAGTTCGGCTTGGCCCAGGAAGAGATCGAGGCGCGCCGTGAGGGGTTGCAAGCCAGCCGCGAGAAGGCGCGCGAGACGGCCGCTGCGCTGGAGGCCGAGCGCGAGGCCGAGCGCAGCCGGCGCAGCAGCCTGCAGGGCGAGCTGGCCTCCCTCGGGGCACTGATCCAGGCCGCTCTCACCGACCCCGACGACAGTCTGACCGAGCATCTTGCAGCGCATGAGCTGGATGGGCTGCCGCGACTGGGCGAGTCACTGGAGGTCGAGCCGGGCTGGGAAGCCAGCGTCTCCTGGGTGCTGGCGCCCTGGCTCAAGGCGCGCCTGGCGGCTCCCGATGCCTTCCGTACGGCAAGCGTACAGCCGCCTGCCGAGCTTGGCGTCCTGGCACCCCGGGCCGAGATCGAATTTTCTTCCGATAGCCTTGCCGCCTGCGTGCGCGGCGCCGGCGCCGCTGCGGCCTGGCTGGCACCGATCTGCTGTGTCGAGAGCGACGAACAGGCCTGGGCCGAGCGTGATGGCCTGGGCGCGGGTGAGAGCCTGATCACGCCGCAAGGGCTGTGGCTGGGCCGTGACTGGGTGCGGCATCGCGGCCAGGGCGCCGGCCCCGATGCGCTGCTGGTCAGCCGCCGCCGCTTCGATGAGGCGGCAGCCGAACTCGACGCCATCGAGACCCGCCTGGCGGCACGCGACCAGGCGATCGAGGCCGAACGCGAACGCGCCGAGCAGGCCGAGCGGGAACTCGAGACCATTCTCCAGGAGGAGCGGAGCCTGGCCGGCGAGCAACAGCAACTGGCGGTACAGGACAGCGGCCTGGCCAGTCGCCTCGAGCATCTGCAGGGGCGGGCCGGGGAACTGGCCGAGGAGCTGGCAGGGCTGGACGAGGCCCGCGAAGAGGCCCGGCTGGCGATCGAGGAAGCGCGCGAGAACTGGCAACTGGCCATGGCGAGGCTGGAGGAGGGCGCCGAGCAGCGCGAGCGCCTGGAGCGGGCGCGCAGCGAAGCCCGCGATCGCCTGGTTGCGCTGCGTGCAAGCCAGCGTCCGCTCAACGAGCGGGTGCAGCAGTTGGCGCTGGAGCGGCAGCGGCTCGCCACCGAGCGCGCCGGCCTGGCCGAGCAGCAAGGGCGCAGCGACGACACCCGTGAGCGTTTGCTGGCGCGCTGCGAGGAGCTGACCGAGACCCTCGAGCAGTTGCGCGAACCGGACGAGGAGCAGCGTGAGAAGCTCGACGAACTGCTGCACCGCCGTGAAGGCGACGAGCGTGCACTGAACGAAACCAAGGCGCGTGCCGCCGAGCTGGTGGAACGGCTACGCGAGGACGAACTGGCGCGGCAGAATCACGAGCGCAATCTCGAAGGCATTCGTGAGCGCCTGCAGGAAGCGCGCATGCAGGTACAGGCCTTGGCGCTCAAGTCCGAGACCCAGGACGAGCAGCTCGCCGAGCTGGGCCACCAGGCCGCCGAGCTGGAGGCGAACCTCGATCCCAACGCCACCGAGTCGGCCTGGCAGGCCCGGCTGGAAGAGGTCGGCGAGCGCATCCGCCGCTTGGGAGCGATCAACCTGGCGGCCATCGAGGAGTACGACCAGCAGGCCGAGCGGCGCGACTATCTCGAAGCCCAGCAGGCCGAGCTGAACGAGGCGCTGGAGACCCTGGAACGGGCGATTCGGCGCATTGATCAGGAGACCCGTACCCGTTTCCGCGACACCTTCGAGCGAGTCAACCAGGGCCTGCAGTCACTTTTTCCGCGAGTCTTTGGCGGTGGAACCGCATGGTTGACGCTGACCGGCGAGGATTTGCTCGACACCGGCGTGGCCATCATGGCGCGTCCTCCCGGAAAGAAGAACAGTACCATTCATCTTCTCTCGGGGGGGGAAAAGGCACTAACGGCTCTGTCGTTGGTATTTGCTATCTTCCAACTCAATCCGGCGCCTTTCTGTATGCTCGACGAAGTCGATGCACCACTTGATGACGCTAATGTCGGTCGCTATGCCAAACTCGTGAAAGACATGTCCGAGTCGGTGCAGTTCATCTATATCACGCATAACAAGATTGCGATGGAGGCCGCCGAAAGGTTAATGGGCGTTACCATGCAAGAACCTGGAGTCTCACGCCTGGTGGCAGTCGGCGTAGAGGAAGCCGCGGCTCTCGCCGAGGCTTGAAAAAGGCTTGAAAGCGAGCGCCAAACGCGTTATCAGAAGATACATCACGGTCATACTGCAGATTGAAAAAGCGAATTGACAGGGAAAGGCGCAGGGTCGATTTAACTCTCGGGCGATAATGCCGGGGCTTGACAAACAAAAAAAGTGGCCCTTTTTCTGGCAATCGCGCTATGCTGTTGACGAACATCCATCCGGCATGGCGCCCTAGTGATAGGCAAGACGACCCATGGAACTTAGAGAATGGCTGATCATTCTGGGGCTGGCCCTGGTAACGCTCATCGTGATCGATGGTGTGCGTCGCCTGAAGCGTCAGCGCCGAGTGCCCCGCCTGGACCAGGTAGGGGATAACAAAAACCCAGGTAATGGCGAGGCAGCGGCCGATGGCGAAGACAACTGGGAGTTGCCCAACGGCGGCGCCCGGGTCGTCAAGCCCGCCAGTTATACCCAAGTGCAAGCGAAACCCAAGCTTCAACGTCAGGACCACCCCGGGCCCTCCCGGGTGCTGGCCGGCCTGAAGGAAGCCAACGTCGACGCCGGAACCGCGGCGCCCGGCGCCGGCTTCGCTGCCACCGCGGCCTCACGCCCGGTGGCTTCCGCCATGCTGGAGGCCGGCTCGCCCACCCCCTCCCGGGCGGAGGCGAGCGGTGCAAGCGGTGGTAAAGAAGAGCAAGCAACGAGTCGGACGCCGGGCGAGACGGCCCATTCGCGCAGTACGGAGCGCGACGCCGCTGCCGGGCAGGCCGAAACGCAGGCTGCGCAAATCGAGCCTGAGGTCGACCTGCGTGATACCGAACGACAGGTGGACGACTCCGTCACGCCCGAACGTGCCACCGTGGAGCAACAGGACGCGCAGCCGGCCAGTGTCGCCGCCGCACAGCGGGTCGATGACAACGTCGAGCGCTCCCTGAACGATGCCCACGAGGCTACCGCCGAGCCGGCCTCGCTGGGGCGGGAGGTATCCGAAGATCGCCATGAGCCGACCCTTTCCGCACTCGACGGCGAGGTGGAGCCGGTTGCCGAAACGGCGCCGCTGGCCGCTGATCCCGCCGATCACGATCCACACCACGACGAGGACGAGCGCTATCGGCTGGTCGACCTCGAGGGCATGGGCGATTCGATTAAAAGCGGCTCGCGCCGCATGGGCGAGTCGGTGCAGCGTTTTGGCCTCTCCATTCAGCAGCGCCTTGCCAAGCGGCGTGAGCAGAAACGCGAGGAGAAAGCGCGCCGCGAGCAGCTGCGCGCCGAAAAAGCCGAACGTGAAGCCCAGCATCGCCGCGAGGCTGCCGAGGTCCAGGCCGCCAGGGAGGCCGAGCGCCGTCGCCTGGAAGCCGAAGCCATTGAACTGGCTGACGACGACGATCCCCTGTTTGCGCCGCCGCGTCCAAGGACCGCGGAGCCCGACTATTCGAGGCTCGACTATTCGGAGCCTGTCGAACAGGCAGCGCCGGAGGCCGAAGCCATTGCCGACGACGACGTGGTACGTGCCCACCCGACCCTGGCCCGGGCACTGCGTCACAACGTCAACGCCGAACGCGCACGCGACACCTTGAGCCAAGCCGACGAGATCATCGTCATCAGCGTGCTGTCGCGCGACGAAGAGGGCTTCTCCGGCGAGGCGCTGCTCAACCTGATGCTGGCCTGCGGCCTGCGTTACAGCAGCGACATGGGTATCTTCCACCGCTTCGAGACCGAGGACCCCGAGAGCGAACTGCAATTCTCGATGGTCAACGTGCTCAAGCCGGGTACCTTCCCGATCGAGGCCATGGATGAGTTCCGCACCCCGGGCATCACCCTGCTGATGCCGCTGCCCGGCGCGCTGGATACCGCTGCAGCCTTCGAAGCGATGGTCGAGACCGCCATGGTCATCGTGCGCAACCTGGGCGGTGAGCTGAAGGACGAGAACCACAGCGTGATGACCGCGCAGACCGTGGAGTTCGCCCGCCAGCGCGTGCAGGAGTTCGAGCGCCGCAATCGCCTCAACCGCTACCAGGTGAACTAACCAAAGCTGTAAGCTGAAGAAGCTGGAAGACAACCCCCGTGAGGTAGCCCCACGGGGGTTGTTGCTTTGGTAAGCTAGACGCTCATGCCGGCTTCGAGCTTCGAGGCCTTCGCCATGGACGAGAACCTTGACGCAATGAGCCAGCCCGAACAGAACACCCTCGACGAAGTCGCCAAGCTGCGTGCCGAACTCGACGATGCCAACTACCGCTACTATGTGCTCGACGAACCGCAGCTCACCGATGCCGAGTACGACCGCAAACTACGTCGCCTGCAAGAACTGGAGCAGGCATACCCCGAACTGGTAATCCCCGATTCGCCGACCCAGCGGGTCGGGGCGCCGCCCGATGCCGGCTTCCCTGAGGTCGAGCATGCAGTCCCCATGCTGTCGCTGGACAACGCCCTGAGCGAGGAGGAGATAGAAGCCTTCGTCAAACGAGTGGGCGAGCGTCTGGAAACCGATGGTGAGGCGATTTGCTTCTGCTGCGAGCCCAAGCTCGACGGCGCCGCCGTATCGCTGGTCTACGAGCAGGGCGTGCTGATCAGCGGTGCGACCCGCGGCGATGGCCGCACCGGAGAGGGCATTACCTCCAACCTGCGCACGCTGCGCTCGATTCCGCTCAAGTTACGTGGCGACGCCCCCGAACTGCTCGAAGTGCGTGGCGAGGTGATCATGAGCCACGCTGGCTTCGAGCGACTCAATGACCGGGCGCGGGAGGAGGGCGGCAAGATATTTGCCAATCCGCGCAACGCCGCGGCGGGCAGCCTGCGCCAGCTCGATCCGGGCATCACCGCCACGCGGCCGCTGGAGTTCAGCGCCTATCAGGTGGCACGCATCGAACCGGCCCCGGGTGACGCCAGCCACAGCGAATTGATGGCGCACCTCAAGGCTTTCGGCTTCCGTAGCAGCGCCCAGCTTCAGGTGGTGGCGGGCAGTCGGGGCATCATCGACTACTGCCGGCGGTTGGGCGAGCAGCGCGATAGCCTCGGCTACGACATCGACGGCGTGGTGATCAAGGTCGACGACCTGCGTCTGCAGCGCGAGTTGGGCTTCGTCGCCCGGGCGCCGCGCTGGGCCACAGCCTTCAAGTTTCCCGCCCAGGAGGAGACCACCCGGCTCAAAGACGTCGAATTCCAGGTCGGCCGCACCGGGGCAATCACACCGGTGGCACGGCTCGAGCCGGTATCGGTGGCCGGCGTTACCGTCTCCAATGCCACCCTGCACAATGCCGACGAGATCGCGCGTCTTGGCGTGATGATTGGCGACACCGTGGCGATCCGGCGAGCCGGCGACGTGATTCCCCAGGTGGTGCGCGTGCTGCCCGAGCGGCGCCCCGACGACGCCCGCGAGATTGTCTTCCCCGAGCGCTGCCCGGTGTGCGACTCCGAGATCGAGCGTGTGGAGGGCGAAGTGGTGGCGCGCTGTTCCGGTGGGCTCTACTGCGCTGCCCAGCGCAAGGAGGCGCTCCGGTACTTCGCCTCGCGCCGGGCGATGGACATCGATGGACTGGGCGAGAAACTGATCGACCAGCTCGTCGAGCTCGACTGGGTCAAGACCCCAGCCGATCTGTTCCGGCTCAAGGCCGAGGATCTTGCAACGCTTCCGCGCATGGCCCGGAAGTCCTCTGAGAACCTGGTGACGGCGCTGGATAAGGCCAAGCAGACGACATTGCCGCGTTTCATCTTCGCCTTGGGCATCCGCGAGGTGGGCGAGGCCACGGCGGCCAACCTGGCGCGCCACTTCGGTACCCTGGATGCGCTGATGGCCGCCGAGCTGGCCGATCTCGAAGCGGTCGAGGATGTTGGCCCGGTGGTGGCCGCTCACGTGCACACCTTCTTTCGTCAGGAGCACAACCGCGAGACCATCGAGGCGCTACGCGAGCTGGGCGTGACCTGGGCCGAGGAAACCATCGGCGAACGTCCCCAGCCGCTGGCCGGCCAGACCTGGGTGCTCACCGGCACCCTGGAGAGCATGACCCGCGACGAAGGCAAGGAGCGCCTGCAGGCGCTGGGCGCCAAGGTGGCCGGCAGCGTATCGAAGAAGACCGCCGCGGTAGTCGCCGGCGAGGCCGCCGGCAGCAAGCTGGCCAAGGCCCAGGAGCTGGGTGTCGAGGTGCTCGACGAGGCCGCCTTCCTCGAACGCCTGGCGGCCTGGGAGCGCGGAGAGGGAGTGCCGGACAGTGAGGAGGGGCAGGCATGAGCGGACGCTTCATCGAAGTGCCCTATCGCATGCTTCCGGGGGAGACCCTCGATGCTCTGCTGGAAGCCTTCGTCACCCGCCAGGGCTACGACACCACCGATACCGGCGAGGGCATGCGTGGCTGGGTAGGCCAGCTCAAGCGCCAGTTGGAGCGGGGCGAGCTGCTCATCGCCCACGACCTGCAGACCGAGACCACCGAAGTGATGACGCTGGCCCAGTGGCGCGCCTTCGGACGCGACCTGGCCGACGACGAGGAAGAAGGCTAGCGCGGTCGCGGCCAGTTGTCGGATAAAACCAGAGGTTACTTGCCCTGGACCAGGTCGCGGATGATCCGCCGTCCCGGATGCAGGTGATCCACCAGCGGCCACTCCAGCGGCAGCGGCTCGTCGCAGAGGCGTGAAGCGAGCAACTCGGCGCACAGCGGTGCGCTGGCCATGCCGCGGGAGCCATGGGCGGCGCTGATCCACAGGCCTGGATGGTGCCCGCCGGCCACGTCGGGCACACGGGTGGCATCCTTGGTCAGCACGGCGTAGTCCCGGCGCCAGGCCTCGGCATCGGGCACCGGCCCGCAGTAGGGCGACTTGTCTGGGCTTGCCGCACGTACGCCGGTGCGCGCGGTGAGCCGAGTGGGCGTCAGGTCGGCGCCTGCCTTGCGCAGCGCTGCCACGAAATGGGGCAGGCCGCGTTCGAGCTCCGCCAGGTTGGCGGCGTGGTCGGCCTCGCGCTCGGCCAGGTCGGTGTCGCCGGGGGCGAAGGTGGCGCCGAAGTTGAGCACCCCCTCCGCTGCCGGCGGCACGTAGCCGCCGGCGCACACCACGCGTCCCAGCGCCGGGGCGTCTGCGGGCATTGCCAGTTGGCTGACCTGGCCACGCACCGGCTGTAGCGGCAGCGCCGCGAGTTGGCTGAACCCGGCGGCTTCGTGGGCGGCGGCAACGACGACTTGTTCGGCTTCAAGGCACTCGCCATCAGCCAGGGTCAACGTCCAGCCCGCCTCATTGCCGTGCAACGCCGTCACTTCGCCTCGGCAGAAGCTGACGCCAGGCGTTTGGGCCAGGCGCACGCACAGCTCCAGCGGTCTGACCCAGGCGGCATCGGGGTAATCCAGTGCCGGCGCCTCGAGTCGGATTCCCGCGACGCGGCCGGCCGTCTCGGCGTCGAGGCCGCGTACCACGCTCTGGGGCAGCGAATGGTTGGCCAGGAAGCGCGTCTGGCGCTGATGCTCCTTCTCGTCCAGCGCCAGCTGCAGCACGCCGCTGGGCCGCCACAGCGACTGCTCCGGGTCGAGCTGGGCCAGCCAGCGCCGGCTGTGGAGCAGGCCGGCCAGATAGGTGCGGCTCTGCAGATTGGTTTCGACCGCGAGCTTGACGTAGAGGGCCCCCTGCAGGTGAGTGGTGCCCAGCTCGGCGCGGTCGAAGCGGTCGATCAGCGTCACCGCGACGCCGCGCCGGGCCAGGGCGGCGGCGGTGCTGGCACCGGCGATACCGGCGCCAATCACCGCCACGTGGCGCGGCGGATGTGGCGCTGGCGGGCTGAACCAGGGCGTGCGCTGGCGACGGGTGTCGGCAGGCGGCTCGGCGATCTCGCCGCAGAGCATTTCGCGCTTGCGCCCGAAGCCCGGCACCTTGCGCCAGGCAAACCCCGCCGCGGCCAGCCCGCGCTTGACCACTCCGGCACAGGTGAAGGTGGCGAAGGTCGCGCCCGGCCGTGAACGGGCGACCATGGCGGCGAACAGCTCGGGGTGCCACATCTCGGGGTTCTTGGCCGGAGCGAAGCCGTCGAGGAACCAGGCATCCACTCGCCCTTCGAGCAGGGCGAGGCGCTCGGCGGCATCGCCAAAGTGGAGGTCCAGCGTCACTCGCTCGTCGAGCCACAGCCGATGCACGCCGGCCACCGGCTCGGGCCACTGGCTTATCAGCCGCTCGGCGCGCCGGGCCAGGTCCGGCCAGGTGGCGAGAGCCCGGGCCAGGTCGTTTCGGCTCAAGGGGTAGCGTTCGGTGGAAACCAAGTGCAGCCGTGCCTGTGCCGGGGCATGGGCGTCGAAGCAGGCCCAGGCGCAGAGCATGTTGAGCCCGGTGCCGAAGCCGGTCTCGCCGATGGTGAAGGGGCGCCGTTCGCGCCAGGCGGCCAGACGTTGGGGCAGCGCATTGCCATGGAGGAAGACATGCTCGGTTTCCGCCCGGCCGTCATGACGCGAGAAATAGACGTCGTCGAACCGGGTCGAGCGCGGAGCGCTCTCGCCGGTGTCGTCGCGCTGCCAGTCGAGGTGCGCCGGCTCCAGGCCGGCCAGCGGTGGAAGGGGAACATGGGACGATGACACGGTTTCTCCAGCGCCTTCGGCAAGAGTGTTCAAAAAATGATCGATGATGCCGCGGCGGCGTGGCATGGTGCATCTCGGAGACCATCCGCGGCGTTTCAACAGCGTTATCCACAGAAGCTGTGAGCAAAGCCTCTGTGGATAAAACGCTCTCGTCAGGGAGGGCTTTCGAGAATGCTGACAAACTACTGCGCTCGCAACGTTTGTCAGCTTCCTCGGCTTTCGGGGCTCTTTTACGCTGGCCTTCAGGGCAGCACTTTCTTGAACGGTTTCACCGTCACCTTGGCGTAGACGCCGGCGATCACGTAGGGGTCGGCGTCGGCCCAGGCGCGGGCGGTCTCGAGGCTGTCAAACTCCGCCACCACCAGGCTACCGGTAAAACCGGCTTCACCGGGGTCCTCGGCATCCACCGCCGGATGGGGGCCGACCAGTACCAGGCGGCCGTCGTCGCGCAGCTTCTCAAGACGGGCCAGGTGATCGGGGCGGGCGGCCAGACGCCGCTCCAGGCTGTTCTTCACGTCTTCACTGATGATTGCATACAGCATCGCAGCGTTCCTCGGGGCAGCGCGGTATCACCGCAGACTCCAACCGTGCGTTGACCGACCGTCGCCGGACGCGCACCATGGGGCCATCATTTTGACAAAGTTGCTTGCTTGCGTCATGCCATTGCCCTCCCTGCCCGAGCGTTTCGCCGGCGATCCTGGTCCCCTCGGTATCGATCTTCACATGCATTCCACCGCCTCGGATGGTGCCCTGGCTCCCGCCGAGGTGGTCTCCCTGTGCGCCGCGCGCAGCGTGCGGCTGATGGCCCTGGCCGATCATGACACCATGGCCGGCGTGAACGAGGCCGGCGAGGCCGCCGCCCGGCTGGGTGTATGCCTGCTGCCGGCGGCCGAACTCTCGACCCGCTGGCAGGGCGTGGGCATCCATGTCGTCGCGCTGCTTCCCCAGGGCGTCAGCGGGGCGCTGGAGGAGGGGCTGAAGGCCCAGGCCCGGGCCCGCGAGGCCCGCGCCGAGGTGATCGCCGAACGCATGGAGAAGCTGGGGCTCGGCGATGCCTTGGCCAAGGCGCGTGAGCAGGCTGGCCCCCACCGTCCGCTGGGCCGTCCCGACTTCGCCCGGGCACTGGTGGCGGCGGGGCTGGTACCCGACATGGCCACGGCGTTTCGCAAGCACCTGGGCAGTGGCAAGGCGGGCGACGTCAAGGCGCACTGGCCGGCGCTGGACGAGGTAGTGGGCTGGGTGGTCGAGGCGGGCGGCGTGGCGGTGCTCGCCCACCCCCTGCGCCATGGTCTGACCCGGCGCAAGCGTGGCCAGTTGCTGGATGACTTTGCCGCTGCCGGCGGCCAGGCCGCCGAGCTGGTCAGCGGCTTTCAGAATGCCGATGTTACCCGCGACCTGGCGCGGCAGCTCGACGAAAGGGGGCTGTATGCCTCGCTCGGCAGCGACTTCCATTTTCCCGGTGGACACCTGGCGCCGGGCAGCATGAGCCCGGTGCCGCGCACCGCCGTGCCGCCGGTATGGACCCACCCGCGGCTGGCCGGCTTCGTCGCGGCGGGTTGCGACGCACCCACCCCCGGCGCGCTATAGTGGGCAACAAGAGTGGCCGCAAGAATCGCTAACGTCAGGGAATTCCATCATGAGTCAGTTCTTCCAGATCCACCCCGAGAATCCGCAGAAGCGCCTGATCGATCAGGCAGTGCAGATCGTGCGCCAGGGCGGGGTGGTCGCCTATCCCACCGACTCCGGCTATGCGCTGGGCTGCCATCTGGGCGACAAGAAGGCGATCGAGAAGATCAAGTGGCTGCGCTCGCTGGACGACAAGCACAACTTTACCTTGGTGTGCTCGGATCTCTCCGACATCGGCACCTACGCCAAGGTCGACAACAGCGTGTTCCGCCTGCTCAAGGCCAACACGCCGGGTGCTTACACCTTCATCCTCAACGCCACCTCAGAGGTGCCTCGCCTGCTGCTGCACCCCAAGCGGCGCTCGATCGGCGTGCGTGTGCCCGACCACAGCATCACCCGGGCGTTGCTCGACGCGTTGGGCGAGCCGCTGATGAGCGTGACGCTGATCCCGGTGGGTGAGGAACTGCCGATGACCGACCCGGAAGAGATCCGCGACCGCTTCGGCGCCCATCTGGACCTGATCATCGATGGCGGCGCCTGCCACTTGGAGGCCACCAGCGTGATCGACCTGCGCGAGCTGCCGCCGACCATCGTGCGCGAAGGACGCGGCGACCTGGCGCCGTTCCGCAGCTGATGCTACCTTTTGCCGTTCTCCAGCGGCCTGTTCGGGTCTTGCGTCTCCTCGTCCAGCCAGGTGCCGCACTTGAGGCAGTAGAGCGCTCTTTTTTCATGGCGGTCGTGGCCGCAGCCCGGGCAGGCCTGATCGGAGTAGCGGTCGGCGCGAATCGAGCGAATCACCTCGGCGGAGAATACCCCGGTGGGCACGGCGATGATCGAATAGCCGATCAGCATGACCAGGGTGGAGATCGCCTGGCCGAGGGGCGTGATGGGCACGATGTCGCCATAGCCCACCGTGGTCAGGGTGACGATGGCCCAGTAGATCGCCATGGGAATGCTGGTGAAACCGGCCTCGGCGGGCTCGATCATGTAGACCAGTGCGGCGAACAGGGTTACCAGCAGGAACACCGTGAACAGGAACAGGAAGATCTGACGCACGCTGTTCTTCAGCGCCCCCACCAGCAGGCGTCCTTCACCGACGAACTGCATCAGGCGCAGCACGCGGAAGATTCGCAGCACGCGCAGCAGGCGCACGATCACCAGGGTCTGGGTGCCGGGAACGAGCAGCATCAGCCAGGTCGGCAATATCGCTACGAGATCGATCATGCCGTAGAAGCTGCGCAGGTAGCGCAGTGGCTTGTCGAGAATATAGATGCGAACCAGGAGTTCGATGGTAAAGACGATGGTGAACCCCCACTCCAGCCAGTAGAACCACTCTCCATGGGCGGCGCTCAAGTGATCGACGGAGTCGAGCATCACCACCAGCACGCTGGCCAGGATCGTCACGATCAGGGCGATATCGAAGCCCTTGGCCAGCGGAGTGTCGGATTCGAAGATGATCTGGAACAGGCGTGTGCGCAGCCCTTCGCCGGCCGGCCGAAACGGTTCGGTCATTCCCTCGTCCCCTGCATGGCGTAGCCCTTGTTATCGCTCACGTTGCCTTGGCTCTCGTTGCCCTCATGAGGACGCCAGGCGATGCGCCAGCCGCAGCGACGTGCGGCCAAAGTCGAGATCGAGCCAGTCGGCTCGCTCCAGCATGGCGGCAAGTTGGCTGGCCTCGGCGTTGCCCTCCGTGGCCAGTGCCTCCAGCGCCTCCCTGGCCGTGGCTTTCCAGGCATCGTCGCCGGTATCGGTGAAGGCGTCCAGGGCCAGAATGGCACGATGCAGCCGCTCGCTTTTCGCCGTGCCCCCGGGCAGCTTCCATTGACCGTTGAGCAGGGCGCTGCCGCGAACGGCCTTGCTGGCATCGGCGGGGCGCAGGGGCACCGTCTCGGCGAAGGCCAGCGCCAGGCTCCACAGCGCCTGTGGGTCGCCGTCCTTGAGTTCCAGCTCCAGCTCATGGATCGGCACACGGCGGCCAGCGGCACGAATCTCGCCCTGGTCCAACGCCACCTCGATGGTGGCTTCGGCCAGCTCCAGATGCCAGGCGCGGCGCTCGAAGTCGGTGGCGAAGCGCGGTTCGAGGCGCGCCAGCACCCCCTCTCCCAGCGCGGCCATGGGTGGCAGGGTGGCGAGCCCGGTGCGGTCGAGGCTGCCGCCCGCCACCGGCCACTCCCATTCGCGCCGCCGGCTGTAGCCGCCGCTGCCTTCGCCGCTGGCCTTCAGGGTCTGTACCCAGGCGTCGTTGCGGCGGCGCAGGCGTAGTGCCATGCGCGCCGTCTCCAACTCGCCCGCGGGCGTGTCGAAGTAGGTGTTGGCCAAGCGCTGGGCCTCGTCCACCCCGCCGCGCAGGAAGGGGTGCTGCAGCAGCCGTTCCGGGCCGGTTTCGCCCAGGGCCAGCTTCATCTCGATCTCATGGCTCATGTCTCTTCCTGCTTACCTTTCCCTACTTTGCTGCCTGGATGGGGCCCTGCGGCTGGGCCTACCGTATGACGAGAATATTTCCATGACGTGACAGGGTGCCATTCTTTATACTGGCGCCGCCATTTCACAAGCGCATCCTACTCCATGGTCAAACCCAACCCCTTTTCGGCGATGTTCGGCCGCTCTCCGTTCCAGCCCCTGTTGGCCCATATCGCCAAGGCCAACGAGTGTGCCGACCAACTGCTGCCTTTCTTCGAGGCCTCGCTCCCGGGCGACTGGGAAGAAGCCACCAAGATCCGCGAGACCATCACGCGGTTGGAGCACGAGGCCGATAGCCTCAAGACCGAGCTGCGCCTCAACCTGCCCAATACGCTATTCCTGCCCGTTTCCCGCACCGACCTTCTCGACTTGATCACTGTACAGGACAAGATCGCCAACAAGGTGCGTGACATCACCGGCATCATGCTCGGACGCCGTATGCAGGTTCCCTCCGAGCTGGCCCAGCCCATGCGCGACTACATGCATACCGCCGTAGCCTGCGTGTCCCAGGCGCGCCAGGCCCTGGAAGAGCTGCAGGACCTGCTCGAGTCGGGCTTCGGTCGCCACGCATCCAACGTGATGCTCAACCTGATCCGTGAGCTGCACATTCTCGAGCAGCGGGCCGATCAACAGCAGATTGCTATTCGCCGTCTGCTCTTCGATCTCGAGGATCGGCTCAAGCCGGTGGATGTGGTCTTCCTCTACAAGATCATCGATTGGGTCGGGGAGCTCTCCGACCGTGCCGAACGCGTCGGCAGCCGCCTGCAGATACTCACTGCCCGGTAGGACACCGCCACCGGCGATCCCGGGGCGATGTGCCCATAACCTGACAGCCACATAGGAACCAACCCCTATGTCGATCATTGCGCAGCACGGTGAAATCTTCATCATCCTGGCCTGCCTCTTCGGCTTCTTCATGGCCTGGGGCGTGGGCGCCAACGACGTCGCCAACGCCATGGGCACCTCGGTGGGCTCCAAGGCCATCACCATCAAGCAGGCGATCATCATTGCCGTGGTCTTCGAGTTCCTCGGCGCCTGGCTGGCTGGCGGCGAGGTCACCGCCACCATTCGCGGCGGTATCGTCGATCCTGTGTTGCTGCAGGCCAACCCCGAGCTGCTCGTCTATGGCATGCTCTCGGCCCTGCTCGCCGCCGCCCTGTGGTTGCTGATCGCCTCGGCCAAGGGCTGGCCGGTTTCCACCACCCACTCCATCGTCGGCGCCATCGTCGGCTTTGGTGCGGTAGGGCTGGGCATGGAGGCGGTGGCCTGGAACCGGGTCGGTACCATCGCCTCGAGCTGGGTGGTCTCGCCACTGCTGGCCGGTGCCATCTCCTTCCTGCTGTTCAAGTCGGTGCAGTACCTGATCTTTGAGGCCAAGGATCCTTTCGCCGCGGCCAAGCGTACCGTGCCGTTCTATATCTTCCTGGTCGGCTTCATCGTCTCCATGGTGACCCTGACCAAGGGCCTCACCCATGTGGGGCTGGAATTTACCTTCGCCCAGAGCTTCATGCTCTCGGTGCTACTGGGCATCGGCATCATGGGCATCGGCATCGTCATGGAGAACCGCGTCAAGGGGGAGCGGCGCATCGGCGACCAGTTCGGCTACGGCAGTGTGGAGCGCGTGTTCGGCGTGCTGATGATCTTCACCGCCTGTGCCATGGCCTTCGCCCATGGCTCCAACGACGTGGCCAACGCCGTCGGCCCGCTCGCGGCAGTGATCAGCGTGGTGCGCAGCGACGGCGTGATCGACAGTGCCGCGCTGGTGCCCTGGTGGGTGCTGGTGCTCGGCGGTGGCGGCATTGTCGCCGGCCTGGTCACCTACGGCCACAAGGTGATCGCTACCGTGGGCACCGGCATCACCGAGCTGACCCCCAGCCGCGGCTTTGCCGCCACCCTGGCCGCCGCTACCACCGTGGTGCTGGCCTCGGGTACCGGGCTGCCGATCTCCACCACTCATACCCTGGTCGGCGCGGTGCTGGGTGTGGGGCTGGCGCGCGGCATGGCAGCGCTCAACCTGCGCGTGATCGGCACCATCGTCATGTCGTGGCTGATTACCCTGCCGGCCGGGGCGGGGCTGGCAATATTGTTCTTCTTCATGTTCAAGGGAATTTTCGGGTAAGGGCGAGCTACGAGCTACGAGCCAACACCTTAGCGTCGAGAGTGTCGTAGGGGCATCCTGCCGAAGCCCGAATCGGCGGTACCACGGCAGTGGTGCCGCCGTTTTCGTCGCTCTGATATAGTCGAATGTAAGACAGCCTCCTTTTTCACCTGCTGCCGGAGAGCGGCCTTGGATACTCGTTTCCCCTTCGTCGACTGGTTCCGCAATTCCTCGCCTTATATCAATGCGCACCGGGGCCGAACCTTCGTGATCCTGATCGAGGGCGAGGCCATGGCGCGAGGCCGAGGCGAGCAGTTGATCCAGGATCTGGCGCTGCTGCATACCCTCGGGGTGCGCCTGGTGGTGGTATTCGGTATTCGCCCCCAGGTGGAGCAGGCGCTCGCCGAGGCGAAGATCGTACCGCAGC
This sequence comes from Billgrantia zhangzhouensis, assembly GCF_021404465.1. Taxonomy (GTDB): domain Bacteria; phylum Pseudomonadota; class Gammaproteobacteria; order Pseudomonadales; family Halomonadaceae; genus Halomonas; species Halomonas zhangzhouensis. The sequence goes on from NZ_JABFTT010000008.1 coordinate 220,834, forward strand.
GCCACAATGGGCGCTGGGTGGCGGACGAGGCGATCATGACCTGTGTCGAGAGGGTTGCCGCCGAGCAGCGGCTGTGGCTCGAGGCGCGGCTGTCGTTGGGGCTGCCCAACACCCCGCTGCATGGGGTGGAGCTGACCGCCGTGTCCGGCAACCTGGTAATGGCCAAACCGCTGGGCGTACGCGAAGGCGTCGACTACGATCATAGCGGTGAGGTGCGCCGGGTGCGGGTCTCGGCGGTGCAGGGACTGCTCGACCGCGGCTCACTGGTGCTGCTGCCGCCGCTGGGTTTCTCCAGCACTGGTGAAGTGTTCGATCTGGACGCCGCCGAGGTGGCCCAGCACGCGGCCATGGCGCTGGCTGCCGACAAGCTGATCCTGCTGGGCGAGGCGGCCGGGCTCTACGACGAGAACGGCGCCATGCAGCGCCAGCTCACGCCCGACGAGGCCGAACCGCTGCTGAACCAGGCCGAGCCGGGCAGCGAGCAGGCACGCCACATTGCCGTGGCCTGCGCCGCTGCGCGTAATGGCGTGGCCCGCACGCACCTGCTCTCGTGGCATGACCACGATGCCTTGCTGGGCGAGCTGTTCACCCGCGACGGCGTCGGCACCATGATTACCCGGCACCGCTATGAGCAACTGCGTCCGGCCGAACTCGGCGACATCGGCGGCCTGCTGGAGCTGTTGGAACCGCTGGAGCGTCGCGGCATGCTGGTGCCGCGCTCGCGCGAGCGCCTGGAGCACGAAATCGATGACTACCTGGTCATCGAGCGGGATGGCATGGTCATCGGCTGCGCGGCGTTGCATCGCTTTGCCGAGGCCGAGATGGGCGAGCTGGCCTGCCTGGCCATCCATGTCGACTACCGCGGCGGAGAGCGAGGCTCGCTGCTACTCTCGGGAATCGAGCGGCGGGCGCGACGGCTCGGGCTTGCTTCGCTGTTCGTGTTGACTACCCATACCGCACACTGGTTCGTCGAGCACGGCTTTCGTTCTTCGGATATCGAATCGCTGCCGCCGCTGCGGCGCGATACCTACAACCATGCCCGCAAGTCGAAGATCCTCGTCAAACCCCTCGCATGAGGCGCTGCAAGCTTGCCGCCGCCTGAACCTGGCTCCGGGCGGCGGCTGTCGCTTTGGAGCAACGCTGTTCATTGTCTTGTCTCAAAAAAGCTACACGCTAACTCATTGTTTATGCATGTCTTGCGATAGAGCTTCGGAAAAGGTGTCGCCAAAGGATGACAAAAAGTGAGGTTATTTGGCGCTTTTAACCCTGTTTTGTCGTCCGGGATCGATGTGCCAACTTTTTTATGACAATAAGTTGTTGAATTTTATGATTTAGTAAAATTCCTGGCATGCTCCTGGCAATAGGTTAGGTGAGCAACGAAAGAAGTGATTCAAACGGCTCGAATCACTTCGGATCGTCGAGAGGCTCGGGGACCACCACCCCCCATGCCCTGTGCAACCCGGGCATCGAGATGATCAACGTTCGCTCCGCGATGTGTAACTTAGGTTGCGATGAGACGGGTACCGCCGATAGGCAAGGAAAGGTACCAGTTGGGCAAGGATGCCCTGGCAAGGATGCCTCATCCCCTTCGGGGGATCGAATTCGGCCCCAGCGCTGGTGTGTTTTACGCAGCGATGGTGGCAAACAGAGCACGAAGCAGAGCGGCTTGCCGCTCACCGTACCGGCAGCTCCTGGTGGCATAGGGTCGGCAACGGAGCTTCGGGGCCTTCGGGCCCACTGAAAGTATGGGACATGGCTCGACCAGGCGAACGATGCCCATATTTTCAACCCTTCAGTTCCCTGCGTACTTGGGCCGGCACCAGCCGGCCTCTTTTTTTTCCGACAGGAACGTTGAACGGGACGTTAGTTGAGTGTGGAACTCTGTTATCCTTCAGGTATGTGCCATGGTGGTTTCTTACCCTCTCCTGAATAGAACATTGGTCATGACCAAACGGGTCTCGCGCCGCTGGCGTCCACGCTCATTGCTGCAGCTCGTACTGTTGGCATTTCTTGTCGTCATGTTACCGCTGGGAGTCCTGATGTATCAGGCCGGCCAGGCGCTTTCCGAGCTTTCGCGCCTGGCGGATGTCAGCGCACGCCAGGCGGTGGAGGAGAGCCGGCGTGCCCGCGTACTGGGGAACCTCGCCGTCGAGATGGAGCGCAGCGCGCGCCAGTATGCGGTGCTAGAGCAGGAGAGCCTGCTCGAGCTTTATGCCGAGCGTCATTCGGAATTCCATGAACTGCTGGCGCAACAGCGCCGCTTCCTGCCCAACGATCCCGATGTCGTGGCCCTGGAAGAGCAACTGATGCTGCTGTCACAATTACCGGAGCTGGATGCCGAGGAACTCGACGTCTGGCTGGCGCTATTCGTGCCCTTCGCCGAACACACCGAATCGATGCGACGGGCCACCAATCGCCAGATCGATGCCACCATCGAGATGATCAGTGCCCGGGCGCAGGACGTACAGTCGCGGCTGTGGTTGCAAACCACGGCGCTGGTGTCGGCCAGCCTGTTGCTCATGCTGCTGTTCAGCTGGCTGATCATTCGCCCGGTACGCCAGTTGGAGCGCCGTATTCTCAGTATCGGCAGCGGCGTGGAAACCAACGATCGCGACACCATCCAGGGGCCCGCCGAACTGGTTCAGCTCGGCGACCGGCTCGACTGGCTCTCGACGCGGCTCAGCGATCTTGAGGCGCAGAAGCAGCAATTCCTGCGCCACATGTCTCACGAACTCAAGACACCGCTCGCCAGCGTACGCGAAGGCTCGGCCCTGCTGGCCGATGGCGTGGCCGGAGAACTGAGCCCCCGCCAACGCGAAATCCTGACGTTGATCGACTCCAGCGGCCGCGAATTGCAGCGACTGATCGAACAGCTGCTCGACTACAACCTGCTACAGCATAACCAGCGCATTACCCTCGCGCGGGTGGATCTGGCGACGCTGGTCAAGACGACACTGGCCAAGCACCGCCTGGCGCTGGAGAACAAAGGCATGCGGGTGACCGCCTTCGACGGTCCGCTGGAGTGGGTGGTGGATCGCACCGCCGTGGGTCGCATTCTCGACAACCTTGTCTCCAACGCCATTGCCTACGGCGAGGATGGCGGCGAGCTGTTGATTCGCGCCCATGCCGGACGCGATAACCTCATTCTCGATGTCGCCAATACCGGCGAGCCCATTGATGAACACGACCGTCCACGGCTGTTCGAGCCCTTCTACCAGGGCCGTTCGCGACGCAAAGGGCCGCTCAAGGGCTCGGGCATCGGGCTTTCGGTGGCCGCCGACTGCGCGCGTATCCAGAGCGGTGGTTTGACGCTGATCGAAGACAGGGAGTTTGACGTGTGCTTCCGCCTGACACTGCCGCGCCAGGCGGTGCCCCTGACCAGAGATGATAATAATATCGAGCCCGTCGAACTGGGCATTGACGCAAGGAGCGAGAAACGATGAAGGGGACTGAGACCTTCGGTGTAAGAACCATGGCAAAGACCGGTGCAAGAACCGGTACGAGAAAGGCACTGACCATTATCGGACTAGCCGTCCTCCTGGGCGGCTGCGAGTTGCTGCCCGAGCACGCCATGCTCGGGAGGGAAGCGGAGGAGACGTCGGCAGCGGTGGCCTGCCATGCGGGAGAGCCGACGTTCGAGGACGAAGCCTGCCTGCTGCACAACTGGGTGGCCTTTAGCCTGGCCTCGCAGCGTGGCGACAGGGAGTGGCGCAGCCAGACCATGATGGAACTCGATGCCGCGCCGGGCAGAAGCGAGGCCGAGCGGGAACTGGCCCGCGCCGTAATACTGGCCTGGGGCAACGAGCGGGAATGGCGGCAGGCCACGGAACTCTACCGGGAGTATACGCACGCCGCGCCGGCCGACCTCCAACCGCTACTGCGATACTGGCGCAATGAACTGGAGGGGCGGCGGTCCCTGGCAAGCCAGGGGTCGAATGCACGCGCTCAGGCGGTTTCATTACAACAAGAGAACGCCGAGCTTGCCGAAAAGCTCGAAGCGCTCACCGCCATCGAGCAGAACATGAACCTGCGACAGCAATCGCCCTGAGCGATGAAGGGAGATGGACGTGATGGAAGCGGCTCGATTGACCGATACACGCAGGAATGAGGCGCGCAGGCCCGCGACTCGCACCTCGGGTGCGAAGTCAGGCAATGCTCATATTTTGCTGGTCGACGACGACGTCAGCCTGTTGCGTCTACTGGGCATGCGCCTGGAGAGTCGCGGCTACCGGGTGACTACCGCCGAGAGTGGTGCGGAGGCGCTGCGCCGGCTGGAGGCCGAACGCCCCGACATCGTGCTTTCCGACCTGCGCATGGACGAGATGGATGGTCTCGCCCTGTTCCAGGCGATCCAGCGCGAAGTGCCGGGGCTGCCGGTCATCATTCTGACCGCCCATGGCTCCATCCCAGACGCCGTCAGCGCCACCCAGCAGGGTGTGTTCAGCTTCCTCACCAAGCCGGTGGACCGCGACGAGCTGTTCAGCGCCATCGACGAGGCGCTGGCCCACACGCCGGCGGGCAGCAGTGGCAACGACGACGCCTGGCGGGCCAACATCATCACCCGCAGCCCCGAAATGGAGCGGGTGCTGGAGCAGGCACGCATGGTGGCTGCTTCGGATGTCAGCGTGCTGATCACCGGCCCCTCCGGCTCGGGCAAGGAGCTGCTGGCGCGAGCCATTCACGACGCCAGCCCGCGGGCCAGCAAGCCGTTCGTGGCGATCAACTGCGGCGCGCTGCCCGAGCAACTGCTGGAGAGCGAACTCTTTGGTCACTCCAAGGGTGCCTTCACCGGCGCGGTGAGCGACCACAAGGGCCTGTTCCAGGCGGCCGACGGTGGCACCCTGTTCCTCGACGAGATCGGCGACATGCCGCTGCCGCTGCAGGTCAAGCTGCTGCGTGCGCTACAGGAGCGCCAGATCCGTCCGCTGGGCTCGACCCAGTCGATCCCGGTCAACGTGCGCATTCTCTCCGCCACCCATCGCGATCTCAGCCAGGCGATGCATCAGGGCGAGTTCCGCGAGGACTTCTTCTACCGTCTCAACGTGGTCAACCTGAGGCTGCCGGCGCTCAAGGATCGCGCCGAGGACGTGCCGCTGCTGGCGCGTCACCTGGTGGCCCAGGCGGCGGAGCGGCACAAGCCGTTCGTCAAAGGATTTTCGCCGGAGGCGCTCAACCTGCTGGCCACCAGTGCCTGGCCCGGCAACGTGCGCCAACTGGTCAACGTGGTGGAGCAGTGCGTGGCGCTGACCCGTTCGCCGATGATCCCCGAGGCCCTGGTGGCCCAGGCGCTGGTCGCGGAAGACTGCGCGCTGCCCACCTTCAACGATGCCCGCGCCGGGTTCGAGCGCAGCTATCTGGTCAAGGTGCTCAAGATCACCGAGGGCAACGTGACCCAGGCGGCACGCATCGCCGGGCGCAACCGCACCGACTTCTACAAGCTGCTGGCACGCCACGAGCTGGAGCCGAGCACCTTCAAGCCGGAGTGACACCCGCCAACCTGACTCCGAGAGTGCCTGCCACAGGCGCTCTCTTCATTTCAGGCGGCGCTTCACCTCCACTCTCAGGCGCCCTTCGCCCAGCCGCGCAGTCAGCGCCTGGCCGGGCTGGGTGTCGGCTGCCCGCCGCATCACCTTGCCTGAGTCGTCCTGCAGGATGGCGTAGCCGCGCCCCAGTACTGCCAGCGGGCTCACCGCCTGTAGCTGCCGCGCCAGCCCGGCCAGGCGTTCGCGCTGGCGTGCCATGTCGCGCTGCATGGCCTGCTCGAGGCGCGTTCGTGCCTTGGCCAAACGGTTTGTCGCTCGCTCGACTTCGCGTCCCGGATGGCAGCTCGCCATGCGCCGCTGCAGATGGCCCAACTGCCGGCGTTCCGCCGTCGATCGTGCGTGCATGGCCCGTTGCAGGCGGGCTTCCAGTTCGCCCAGCGTTTGGCGCTGGCGGGTCAATACCTCGCCGGGGTGGCGCAGCCGTGCGCGCAGATGGTCCAGCCGCTGGCCCTCGCGCTCGAGTCGCGCCTGGGCACAACGCGACAGCTGGCGCTCCAGCCCGACCAGGCGGCGCGTTAGGTCACGGCGATCCGGTACCAGCATCTCGGCGGCGGCGGAGGGCGTGGGGGCGCGAACGTCGGCGGCCAGATCCGACAGGGTGATGTCGACCTCGTGACCCACCGCCGACATCACCGGCAGGCGCGAATGGAAGATCGCCCGCGCCAGATGCTCGTCGTTGAACGCCCACAGGTCCTCCAGGCTGCCGCCGCCGCGAGTGACCAGCACCACGTCGCGGCTCGGGTCCAGCGCCTGCTGGCGGTTGAGCAACCCCAAGGCGGCGATCAGGGCCGGGGCGGCCTCGCGACCCTGCACGGGTACCGTGATCAGCGTGACCCGGGCCAGCGGCCAGCGCGCGGTGAGCACCGCCAGCACGTCGCGGATCGCCGCACCGCTGGGCGAGGTGAGTACCAGCAGGTGGCGGGGCGGGCAGGGCAGGGAACGCGCATTGGCAAACACGCCCTCGGCGGCGAGCCGTTGCTTGAGCCGTTCCAGGGCGAGCAGGAGTTCGCCTTCGCCGGCCGGCTGCACCGCCTCGGCGATCAACTGGTAGTCGCCGCGCGGCTCGAACAGCGACACTCGCCCGCGCACCCGCACACTGTCACCGTCGCGCATCGGGGCTGCAACGAAGCGCGCGCGGTTGCGGAACAGCGCACAGCGCAACTGCGCCGAGCTGTCCTTGAGCGTGAAGTAGACGTGCCCCGAGGCCGGCCGCGAGACGCCGGAAAGCTCACCCTCGACCCACACCTCGCCGATGCCCTGTTCGAGCAGCAACCGGGCACGGCGGTTCACTTCGCTGACGGAAAGCGCGGTATCGGTGGAGTGGGGCATGCGGCGATCCCTGGGCCTGTGAATGCCAGCGAACTGGCGGAAAGCCACACTCTAGCACGGTAGGGCTGGCATGGCCGGGTGCGCAGTCGGGAGGCGGGGGAGCGGCCCGGCGCCAGACGAAAAAAGCGCCGGGAAGACCCGGCGCAAGTTGCGTCATGGGGAGGGACAATCAAAATGATTCAGTCGAAATCGTCCTCGATGTCCTCATCGGTGTACTCGGCGTCGTTGCCGTTGTCGTTCACACCATCGGTGTCACCGACCACGTCGCCGTCGGCTTCACCGTCGCGGAAGGCCGTGTCGCCGTCGTCACCCACGGCGCCGGTGCCGGCGGTACCGGTGGTCTGCCAGACGCCTTCGCCATCCTGATCAGCGGCGCGACGCTCGCGCTCCTCGTTGAACCACTGCTCGTCGTATTCGGGGAAGTTCTCGAGCTCATCCTCGCTGGCGTCGACCAGGATACGGTGAGTCACGTCGTCCTGACCGAAGACACCATCGTCGTCACGGTCGGTTTCCATGGTGAAATGCTCGATACCGACGACTACCTCGTCGCCGCCCATGCCCCACAGGCCACCGGCATTGACGATCAGGGCGCTCACTTGGCCCTGGTCATCCAGCAGGATGTTCTCGACGTTGCCGACTTCCTCGTCGGGGTCGTTGGCGTGATAGACATCGGCACCGATGATGGCATCGGCGGAATAGAGGCCCTGTGCCGCTTGCGGGTCGTCCTGTGCAATGGCTTGTGTACCAAGAGCGAGGCTGCCTGCGATGGCGGTGATTGCGATAGTGAGTGCACGCTTCTGCATTTTCTCTCTCCTTAAGACTGTCTTCCTTGGACCTAGGCGTTGCGCCTGAGGGAACCGCTTACAGATTTCGCGCCCAATCGTCGACCTGGCGTTCCGCTTCCTCGCGCTCCAGGCCATAGCGCTGCTGGATACGGCCGATCAGCTCGTCTTTCCTGCCGCCGATCCGATCCAGCTCGTCGTCGCTGAGTTCACCCCAGCTGGAACGGGCTCTTCCCTTGAGTTCCTTCCATTTGCCTGCGATCTGGTCCCAGTTCATGTCGTCACTCCTGTTCGTGAGTGGACCCGTCGTGCACCCATCAAGCTAGATCACGTTTCTGCCGCTGTAAGTCAAAGTCGGTTTCGGACTGTTTCGAAGGGTAATTAGGATTGGGCGAAAGCCCGTCCAATCCTGTCGCAAAGCAGGAACCGGGAGTGAGGGCTCGCATTGCCCGGGCATTGGGCCGGGCGCTATAATGGTCGATTAACTTTCCCCCACTTCCCCACCAGCACTGGGTGTTGCCGACTATGTTACGTATGGCCCAAGAAGCTCTTACGTTCGACGACGTATTACTCCTACCCGGCTACTCGGAGGTCCTGCCCAAGGACGTCAGCCTACGGACCCGCCTGACCCGCAACCTCTACCTCAACATCCCCCTCGTTTCCGCCGCCATGGATACCGTGACCGAAGCCCGCCTGGCCATCGCCATGGCCCAGGAAGGCGGCATCGGCATCATCCACAAGAACATGACCGTTGCCGCCCAGGCCGCCGAAGTGCGCAAGGTCAAGAAGCACGAGAGCGTGATCGTCAAGGACCCGGTCACCGTCGGGCCCAAGGCCAAGCTCGAAGACCTGCTGACCATGGCCCAGGAGTACGGCTTCTCCGGCTTCCCGGTGGTAGAGGGCGAAACCCTGGTGGGGATCGTGACCGAGCGCGACATGCGCTTCCAGCCCAACCACGGCGACCGCGTGGCTGACATCATGACCCCGCGTGAGCGCCTGGTGACGGTGCCCGAAGGCACCGAGCTCGACGTGATCAAGGCCAAGATGCAGGAGCACCGGGTCGAGAAGATGCTGGTGGTGGATAACGCTTTCCACCTGCGCGGCCTGGTCACCTTCCAGGATATCGAGAAGGCACGCACCTTCCCCAACGCCGCCAAGGACGCTGACGGCCGTCTGCTGGTGGGCGCCGCGGTGGGCACCGGCCCGGAGACCCCCGACCGCGTGGCCGCCCTGGCCGAAGCCGGCGTGGACTTGGTCATCGTCGACACCGCCCACGGTCACTCCAAGGGCGTGATCGATCGCGTCGCCTGGGTCAAGGAGCACTACCCGCACATCCAGGTGGTGGGCGGTAACATCGCCACCGCCGCCGCCGCCCGGGCGCTGGCCGAAGCCGGCGCCGACGGCGTGAAGGTGGGCATCGGCCCCGGCTCCATTTGCACCACCCGCGTGGTGGCAGGCGTGGGCGTGCCGCAGATCACCGCCGTTTCCAACGTCGCCGAGGCGCTCAAGGAATACGACATCCCGCTGATCGCCGATGGTGGCGTACGCTTCTCCGGCGATCTGGCCAAGGCCATTGCCGCCGGCGCCAGCGCGATCATGGTGGGCGGCCTGCTGGCCGGCACCGAGGAAGCCCCGGGCGAAGTCGAACTGTTCCAGGGCCGTACCTACAAGGCCTACCGCGGCATGGGCTCCATGGGCGCCATGGCCCAGAGTCAGGGCAGCGCCGATCGCTACTTCCAGGACAAGGACAGCGGCGCTGAGAAGCTGGTGCCGGAAGGCATCGAAGGCCGCGTGGCCTACAAGGGCGTGATGAGCGCCATCGTCCACCAGCTGATGGGCGGCCTGCGCGCCTCCATGGGCTACACCGGCTGCCGCGACATCCAGGAGATGCGCACCAAGCCGGAGTTCGTGAAGATCACCGGGGCCGGCTTCGCCGAATCGCACGTGCATGATGTGCAGATCACGAAAGAAGCGCCCAATTATAGGGCTGGTTAACCGCCAGCTCGTAAGAGACAGACGCGGCGGGTATCATCCCGCCGCACGCTTTTGCATCCGGCCCGCCGCCATACGCTGCCAGTAGAGACGCCCAGATGACCGACATTCACGCCCACAAGATCCTCATCCTCGACTTCGGCTCCCAGTACACCCAACTGATCGCTCGCCGCGTGCGCGAGATCGGCGTGTACTCCGAAGTGCGTGCCTTCGACATCACCGAGGAAGAGATCCGCGAATACGCCCCCAACGGCATCATCCTCTCCGGCGGCCCGGAATCCACCGTGGCGGCCGGCTCGCCCCGCGCGCCCGAGTGCGTGTTCGAGATGGGCCTGCCGGTGCTGGGCATCTGCTACGGCATGCAGACCATGGCGGTGCAGCTCGGCGGTGCCGTGGAAGGCTCCAACAAGCAGGAGTTCGGCTACGCCCAGGTCAAGATCGACGGCAGCGACGACCTGTTCCGCGACATCAAGGACCACGTGGACCACGACGGCAAGGCGCTGCTCGACGTGTGGATGAGCCACGGCGACAAGGTGGCCCGCGCGCCGGAGCCCTTCACCGTGACCGCCTCGACCCCGAGCTGCCCCGTGGCCGCCATGACCTGGCCGGAGAAGCGCTTCTACGCCGTGCAGTTCCACCCCGAGGTGACCCACACCCTGCAGGGCATGCGCATCCTCGAGCACTTCGTCGTCGGCATCTGCGGCGCCGAGAAGCTGTGGACCCCGGCGCGCATCATCGAAGACCAGATCGCCCGCGTGCGCGACCAGGTCGGCGACCGCCACGTGCTGCTCGGCCTCTCCGGCGGCGTGGACTCCTCGGTGGTGGCCGCGCTGCTGCACCGCGCCATCGGCGACCAGCTCACCTGCGTGTTCGTCGACAACGGCCTGCTGCGCAAGAACGAAGGCGACCAGGTGATGGAAACCTTCGCCCGCCACATGGGCGTGAAGGTGATCCGCGTGGACGCCGAGGAACTGTTCCTCTCCAAGCTGGAAGGCGAGAACGACCCGGAGGCCAAGCGCAAGATCATCGGCAACACCTTCATCGACGTGTTCGATGAAGAGGCCAGCAAGATCGAAGGCGTCGACTTCCTGGCCCAGGGCACCATTTATCCCGACGTGATCGAATCCGCCGCCAGCAAGACCGGCAAAGCCCACGTGATCAAGTCGCACCACAACGTCGGCGGCCTGCCCGAAACCATGAAGCTGCAGCTGGTCGAACCGCTGCGCGAACTGTTCAAGGACGAAGTGCGCAAGCTCGGCCTGGAACTCGGCCTGCCCTACGACATGGTCTACCGCCACCCCTTCCCGGGGCCGGGCCTGGGCGTGCGCATCCTCGGCGAAGTGAAGAAGGAGTACGCCGACATCCTGCGCGAAGCCGACGCCATCTTCATCGAGGAACTGCACAACGCCGACTGGTACCACAAGACCAGCCAGGCCTTCGCCGTATTCCTGCCGGTCAAATCCGTCGGCGTGGTCGGCGACGGCCGCCGCTACGAATGGGTCATCGCCCTGCGCGCCGTGGAAACCATCGACTTCATGACCGCACGCTGGGCTCATCTCCCATACGACTTGCTTGAAAAGGTTTCCAACCGCATTATCAACGAGATCCGCGGCGTCTCCCGAGTGACCTACGACGTCAGCAGCAAGCCGCCCGCGACGATTGAGTGGGAGTGAGGCACGTCTAGGCAGAACGCCTGACGCGGCTAAGCTGACCGAGATCAAGGGTCTACCAAAGGGTAGGCCCTTTTTCTTTGCATTTCGTTACAGGGTTTAGTTAACTCAGGTTAAGGTCGCTGAGACGACCGCCGATAGAACAGGTAGTACAACGCAGACAGGGCTGTCGCAGGGAAAGGATGTCATCCCCGGGCGGTAGCGTGTTGAATATAAATCTTCAAATTCTTTCATAACATAACTTAAGAAAGGGGAGAGACAAAGGTGGCGGATGCAAAATCATTGCCGGTAAAAGACCTCTTGATTGATCTGTATAATTTTCGTACGGTACCGCAGAAAAATGAAGTAGAGGCTATTCGAGCCATGATTTCAATAAGTCCTGATTATTTCTGGGGGCTTATGGAAAGCTTGCTTGATGATGGCTATTTGCCAACAGAGAATATAATTGTCTTAGAAAATTCTTCGGGGAAGATTGTCAAAGAGGGTAATCGCCGTGTTGCAGCATTAAAGATAATACTCAAGCAGATTGACGGAAATCAGTTTGATTTGCCGGCTCGAATTGAAGAAAGAATTGAAGGACTAGAGGAAAGCTGGCTTTCAGAAAATTTTTCTGTCCCTTGCGCCATTTATAATGAAGCCGATGCGGTGCTAGTAGATAAAATTGTAACTTTGACACATGGCAAGGGAACTAAGGCAGGGCGAAATAATTGGGAGGCGGTAGCTAGGGCGCGTCATAATCGAGATAAAAATGGGGCGCCTGAGGTTGCGCTAGATTTGTTGGAAAAATATCTTGAGCATGGCGCTAATCTTACATTGGAACAAAAAACTCTATGGAGTGGTCGTTTTAATCTATCGGTTTTAGATGAAGCCATTAAAAGAGTTTCCAAAAGATTCGCTGTATCATCGAGCGCAGACTTATCTAGAAAGTACCCAAATATAAAAAACAGGAAATCTCTTGAGGCGATTATTCATGCTGTTGGTATTGAATCGCTTACTTTTCCTGTGATAAGGGACTCCAGCGACTTCGCCTTAAGGTTTGGTGTGCCACCATTGCCGTCAGCTTCTGAGTCTGATGAAAAAAATGGTAGCTCGCAAGATAGCCCGGCCGTTGATAATATGGCAGGACATAGAAACGGAGAAGTGGAAAATGTAGAACCCAGTGGCTCTCTGAGCGCTGTGCAGGAGGGTACAGTTAAGCCTAAGCCAGATGCCGCAAAACCAGAGCCTGAAAACGGTGGTGGTAAAAGCAAGGTAAAAACAACAGCCATAGATGATGAACGGACAGTAAAGAAAGCGTTAAGATCTCTGAAAGTATATGGTCCTAATAGATCCAAGCTAGAGTCTATTAAAAAAGAGAGTCTTAAGCTGAAGCTGAAAGATAACCCGATTGCGTTCTGTTTTTTGTTAAGGGCTATGTTTGAAATTTCAGCTAAAGCTTACTGCCAAGATTACGAAGATCAACCAAATTCTCCAAAACTATTAAAAGCTAATGGTATGGAGCGTCCTTTGGTAGAAGTTTTGAGAGATATCGTTTCGCACTTGACTCAAAATAACGCGGATAAGCAAATGTTGAAAGTGCTACACGGGGCTTTGACTGAAATCCAACGTAAAGATGGGATTTTGTCATTGACCTCCATGAATCAGTTGGTGCACAATACATCCTTTATGGTGAGCTCTTCGGATATACCGGTGTTATTTTCAAATATTTTTCCATTGCTTGATCATATGAATAAGTGATTTCTATGTCTAGAAACAAGACTCCACTAAGATATCCTGGTGGGAAGCAAAAACTAACGCCCTTTATCCGAGAAATTATTCTTTCAAATGGCCTGGATGGTGGACATTATATTGAGCCATATGCTGGTGGGGCAGGCGTGGCGATGGAGTTGCTCGTCAGTGGTGATGTGGAACATGTGCACTTAAATGACTCTTCTTACCATATATATTGTTTCTGGAGTGCTATACTTAATTTTACAGAAGAGTTTTGTAATAAAATATCTAGCTGCGTGTTAAATATTGAGGAGTGGCTTGTTCAGCGTGAGATTTTACGGAATCCAGAAAACCATACCCTGATTGAAGTAGGTTTTGCTACTTTTTATTTGAACCGGACGAATCGGTCTGGAGTTCTAGGTGGCGGCGTCATTGGTGGACTGAGCCAAAATGGTAAGTGGAAGTTGGATGCGCGTTTTTCAAAGCGTGATCTAATAGAAAGGATTGAAGTGATAGCATCCCTAAAGCATGCAGTGTCTTTATATAACAAAGACGCTGAGATTTTTTTCAGCAATGATGTTAAATCCTTGCCTGAGAAATCTTTAATTTACATAGATCCGCCGTATTTTAACAAATCTAATAGGCTTTACTTAAATCACTATAAGCCTGGTGATCATGAGAGAATTGCAGGCGTTGTGCAAGAAATGGAAAGAGTAAAATGGATTGTCTCATACGATGCTGTTGATGAGATAATGAAATATTACTCTAACAGGAGGAGTTTCGTTTACGACCTTCAGTACAACGCTTCGAGAGCATACAAGGGGAAAGAGGTTTTTATATTTTCAGATGGCGTAGTTGTTCCCAGGAATTCAGCAATATCTTATATAAATTTCGCCTTGAAGCGCGAATCAAAGAATCTTCATTTTGGTGTGCAGTAAATATTATTCGCCTGACTGTACGGCGATGATATTCACTTGACTGTCAGTGATGGTATTCGCCTGACACATGCTCCCGTGGGCTCCCTATAGTTAAGCAGTGCTTTTTGCCGTTTTGAAGTGACCCCCTCCAGAGCTGCACAGGCTATAGTGCAGCCATCAGGAGGACGAAATGAGCAACGAACCCACCGTCAAACGCTGGACCGCCAAGCGCAAAGCCGCTGTGGTCATGGACA
>NZ_JABFTT010000009.1 GCF_021404465.1 Billgrantia zhangzhouensis
GGCGGTATCCGTAGGCTGGGCGTTTTGGCGAACATCAGCTTACTCGGATTTACCGCCGTTTCTCTATCCTGCCTTTCCCTAAGATCACTTCGCCTTCACGCCAGAATGCGTAGAACCTTTTATTAGAGCCTCTGTGACTGGAATCTGTGCCTAGAACGCCTTTTCGAGATCGAAGCGCGGTACTGGCTCGCCGCGCACTTCCACGGTCTCGGTGAACATGGACAGCGGTCGCACCCACAGGCCGTAGTCGCCGTACAGCGCGCGGTAGACCACCAGTAGCTCTTCGGTTTCGCTGTGATGAGCGACACCGAGCACCTCGTAGCGGTTGCCCTTGTAATGGCTGTAGATGCCGGGAACGGGGAGGGGGTGGATCATCGCGTTGGGCTCCAGTTCAAGGGTTCTTGGCGTTATTGGCTGTCACTCTGGGCGGCTCGTTTGGCCAAGCGTGCCAGCACCCTCGAGGCGGCAACGAAGCCGAAGCCGCCGGTAACGAAGGTGGCCGCGCCCACGCCGGAGGCGCAGTCGAGCCGGGTTGACTCGCCGCTGCCGGGCTTTTGCAGGCAGACTTCGCCATCCGAGCCCGGGTAGACCAGTTGTTCGTCAGAATAGACGCACTCCACGGAGAAGCGGCGCTTGGGATTACGCGAGAAGCCGTAATCCCGGCGCAGGCGAGCTCGCACCTTGGCCAGCAGCGGATCGTGCTCGGTACGCGCGAGATCCGCTACCTTGATACGCGTGGGGTCGGTCTGGCCGCCGGCGGCGCCCGCCACCACGATGGGCGTCTTGCGCCGCCGGCACCAGGCGATCAGCGCGGCCTTGGCCATCACGCTGTCGATAGCATCGACCACGTAGTCGGCATCCACGGGGATGCGCTCGGCCAGGTTGGTCGGGGTGACGAAGGCCGTGTCCGCTACCACCTCGATGCCCGGCTGAATCGCCCGGCAGCGCTCGGCGAGTACGTCTACCTTGGGTCGGCCGATGGTACCGTCGAGAGCCGGGAGCTGACGATTGACGTTTGACACGCAGACATCGTCGAGATCGATCAGGGTGAGCCGGCCAATGCCCGAGCGGGCCAGCGCCTCCACTGTCCAACTGCCCACGCCACCCACGCCTACCACCACGACATGAGCGCGGCGAAAGCGCTCGAGGGCGCGGGTGCCGTAGAGGCGCCGAATGCCACCGAAGCGAAAATCGTAGTCGTCCTGGGGTGGCGGTGCGGCATGCGGTGAGTGTGACGAAACAGTCATGGCAGTGTCGCAAATCTCCGGCTGAAGTGTCAGATGGGAAGCGTGTCGGCTTCGACACGTCGGGCCGAGTCGACCGGCAGGTGGCCGGCCCAGCCGAAGCGCCGGAACAGCGCCTCCATGACGCTGTCCAGGCGACAGCCCACGGCCAGCCGGTAACCCTCGACCGGGTGCTCGAAACTCAGGCCCACGGCGGCCAACAGCAACCGCGGGCAATCCAGGCGCTCGGCGAAGAAGCGGTTGTGGTTGCCCTTGCCGTGCTTGGCGTCGCCGATGATCGGGTAGCCACGCCGCGCGAGGTGGCGGCGGATCTGGTGGCGCCGCCCGGTGAGTGGCAGGACCTCCATCAGCGAATAGCGGCTGGTGGGGTAGCGATCCACTTGGACGGGCAGCTCCACGCTGTCGAGCCGTCTGATCTCGGTGAGAGCCTCCAGCGCGGGCATCTCCGCCTTGGGACGGCTGCCGTCCTCCTCGCGTAGGGCGTAGTCGAGACGCTCATGTTCCGGGCCGGTACCGCGCACCACGGCCAGGTAGCGCTTGCTCGTCTGGCGCTGGGCGAAAGCCTCGCCTAGCCGAGCCGCGGTGGTCGGATCCAGGGCAAAGACCATCACGCCCGAGGTGGGGCGATCGAGGCGGTGCACCGGATAGATACGCTGGCCCAGTTGGTCGCGTAGCCGCTGCAGCAGGAAGACGCTCTCGCCTTGTGCCAGCTTGGAGCGGTGGACCAGCAATCCCGACGGCTTGTGCACGGCCACTAGGTAGTCGTCCCGATATAGAAGGGTCAAGGGTTCCGTCATGGCGGCCCGGGTCGTCTTGCAAGGGGTCGCCATTGTCGCCTTCCGCTACCGTTCTTGTCACCTTGCGTCGAACACTAGCCCGAACGGGAGCCGCAGCGTTCATTCGCTATCCTGGCAATTTCCGCGCAGTTGAATGGCTTCGGCAATGCGCTCGATGCCTTGGCGGTAGGCAGCCTTGCGATAGGAGATTTCCTCTCGCTCGGCACGCTCGAGGACCAACTGGCTCTGGCGCTCCAGGCGCTCGGCCAGCCGCGCGTTGATGTCCTCCTCGGCCCAGCGTTCCCCGCTGCGATTCTGTACCCATTCGTAATAGCTGACGATCACCCCGCCGGTATTGGCCAGCACGTCGGGTAGTACCGGCACGCCGCGCTCCTCGAGGCGCTCATCGGCCTGGCTCGTGACGGGGCCGTTGGCGATTTCCAGTACGGCGCGGGCCTTGACCTGGTCGACGTTATCCTCATGGATCTGGTTCTCCAGCGCCGCGAGGGCGAGGACATCGACTTCGAGGGTGAGCAGTTCGTCGCGCTCGAGTTTGTCCACGTCCTCGGCGATGCATACCGAGTCGTCGCAGTAGACCATGTCGTGCAGGCGCTGGTTGCGGGTCTTCTGCTCCATGATGGGGTCGGGGTCGAGGCCTTCGCGACTGTAGATTGCCCCCTTGGAGTCGGAGACGGCGACGATACGGTAACCCCGCTCATGGGCCAGGCGGGCGAAGTGATAGGCGGCGTTGCCGAAGCCTTGGATGGCCACGGTGGTTTCCTCGGGTTTACGCCGTTCGCGGGCAGCCCACAGGTCCAGCACGTGCAGGGCACCGCGCCCGGTGGCGGCGACACGGCCCAGCGAGCCGCCCAGGGCGGGTGGCTTGCCGGTGATGGCGGCAGGCACCTTGCCGCGGGCCAAGTGGTCGAATTCATCGGCCATCCAGCCCATGACCGTGGCATTGGTATTGACGTCGGGGGCGGGGATGTCGCGGTCGGGCCCCATGATGTCGGCGATGGCGCGTACGTAGCCGCGTGCCAGGCGCTCCAGCTCCAGTTTCGACAGCTGCTTGGGGTCGACCTTGACGCCTCCCTTGCCGCCACCGTAGGGCAGGTCGACTACGGCGCACTTGACCGCCATCCAGAAGCTCAGCGTGGTCACTTCCTCCTGGCTGACCTCCGGGTGGAAGCGAATGCCGCCCTTGGCCGGCCCCAGGATGTTGCTGTACTGCACGCGCCAGCCGGGAAAGACTCTGAGGCTGCCGTCATCCATGCGCACCGGCACACTCATCTGCAGGGACAGGCTGGGCTGCCTCAGGCGTTCCCTGGCATCGCCCTGTACGCCGATGGCGTCGAACACCTCCTCCAGACGGGAACGGGCATCGTCGAACAAGTTGGCATGATCCATTTGCCCAGGCATCGGTTTCCTCCTGATGAACGTGATCCGTCGTTGCCAAGTTCAGCGTAGCAGGCTCGAGTCACGAGAGGTTTACCGTGGGCATCGTCGTGCCCGGCGCTGGCCCCTGTTTCCAAGGATCACATCATGCGGTACTGATTATGCTAGACGATGGTGGATGCGAGCGGATGGCTTCAGCCTGTCGAGCTGTGGCGGTGATAGGTGCGTTACGCTGAAATAGGGTATGGCTCGCATCCAGGGGCGTGAGCGTGTGGCGGGTCTCTCCATTGTGGCGGCTCAGGTTCTGCTAGGTGACGATGGCAGGGCGAGTCGCCATTGCCCGTAGCGCGTCAACCTCACTCGCGCTCGTTGGGCTGGTGCTTACGCGTCGAGCGCCGCCGCTCGCACTCACGACGGCGATGACGGGCCAGGGCGTTGCCGTTTGCCAACTGGGCCAGGAACTCGATCTCTTCGTCACTGAGCGGTTCGCGCTGGTGCCGTGGCATCGGGGTTTCTCCTGTTGAAGCGCTAGGAATCTCCGACGCTAACGATGGATGATGACAGAAGGGTGACGATGTAGGCCGGGCGAGCGTGAAGTGTGCCGAGGTCTTCAGCCTGCCTGTCGCAAGGCGTCGAGCAGTTCACCGTGCCGCCCGGCACGGGCCACCAGCAGGCTCCGCCACTCGGTGGGGTTGGCGTTGCCCTCCAGATCGGTGACGACGAGTCCCGCCTCACGGGCAAAGACGATGCCGGCTGCAACGTCCCACAGATCGAGTCGTGCCCCCTGGGACCAGAAGGCATCGAAACGACCAAGGCCGGTATAGGCAATCTCGAGAGCTGCCGAACCGGGGCTGCGGATCCCTGCTACGGCCGGCATCAGTGCCGTGAGCTGACGTAGGCTGGTGGGGCAGTCGCCCTTGGCATGATAGGGCAGGCAGGTGGCGAGGAGCATCTCGGTCAACGGCCGCGCCGGGGGCGGGTCGACAGGTCGGTCATTCAGGAAGGCCCCTCGACCGTGAACTGCCCACAGCGTCTCGTCGAGCAGCGGCTGGTAGACGACCCCATGGGTCAATCGGTCGTGCTCGCACACGGCGATGGAAACCGAGAAGTGAGGCACCCGGTGCAGGAAGTTGTTGGTGCCGTCCAACGGATCGATGACTACCGTGACGTTGCCGTCCTGGGTTGACGTTGCGCCCGTTTCCTCGCCCAGGAAACCCACCTCGGGGTGAACGCTGCGTACGGTGTCGATGATCGCATGCTCTGCGGCCCGGTCGTAGTCGGTCACGAAGTCCGAGGCGCCCTTGCACTGGAAGTCGATCGTGCCGGCGGCTCGGTAGCCCTCGCGCAGGATCTCGCCGGCCGCCTGAGCGGCTTGCTTTAGCGTGTCGATCAGGGCGGGAGAGGTAACGTCTGTCATGCCGAGCCTCGTGGGTCATGGCCAAAGTCACTATGTTACTGCCGGCAGATGTCGAAAAATTGACGGTGTCTCACATGACTGGTGTCTGTTCCTTTTCATTGGCTTCGGAGGTCAATGACTCTGTCGCAGACGATACCGTCAGTTGGGTACTGGAGGCCGCCAGCGTGGTGAGCGGTACCGCCCTGGCGTTACCGTTCCCTGCTATTCGAGCATAAAGCCCGGCCAGTTCGGTGGCCTTGGCGTCCTCGTGCCAGCCTGCCGCATGAGCCATGGCCCCCTGCGCCAGTTCGCCGCGCAGCGCGTCATCGCCAAGCAGTCGGTTCACCTTGGCGGCGAAGTCGTCGAGATCCTCGTCGGCGATCAGGCAGCCCGAACCGTCCACCAGCACGTCGCGGGTGCCCATCATGGCGGTGGACACAACCGGGGTGCCCAGCGCCATGGCCTCCAGCAACACCAACCCCTGGGTTTCGGTGCGTGAGGCGAAGATGAAGGCATCAGCCGCACGGTAGGCGGCCTGCAGCGGGCCGTTGCGGTCCAGGTAGCCAAGAAAGTGCACGGCGTACTCCATGCCGATCTGCCGTGCCCGGCGTGCCAAGGCTGCTCGGGCCGGTCCTTCGCCGGTAATGATCAGGCGCGTATTGGGGTGCTCGGCCAGCACACGGGGCAGCAGGTCGATCAAAAAGGCAATGTTCTTCTCGAAGGCGAGGCGTCCGACGAACAATAGCAGGCGGGCGTTTTTCGGCAGGTGGTAGCGGTCGCGGAAATCATCGTCCTCGACGGGGTGACGGAAGTGCTCCAGCGCCAACCCGGTGGGGATGACTGCCATGGGCGTCTTGACGCCATAGCCCAGGAGTGTGTCGTGCATGGCATGCGACGGTGCCACCAGCGCTGCCAGCCGGCGGCACTGCCACACCGAGAGGCGCCGGGCGAGGAAGCGCAACCAACGGCTGGGTACGCCGCGAACATAGAGGGGGAGATACTCCTCGAACAGCGTGTGGTAGGTGGCCAGGGCCGGAATGCTTAGCCGCCTTGCTAACGCCACGCCAGCATAGTGGGCGACGAATGGAGTGTGAATGTGCACCAGGTCGAATTGCTCTGCGGCGAGACTCGGCGTCAGCTTCATCACCTCGCGATAGTGCATCATGCGATCTTCGGGGGAGCCTGGAACGCCGCGCGAGGAGATCCTCAGTACGTTCGGCTCATCCACTTGCCCCACGGGATAGCCGGGGCAGACCAGGGTGACGGAATGGCCGAGCCTTTCCAGCGCATCGCGGAAGCTGGCAATCGAGGTGGAGACACCGTTGATGCGGGGAAAGTAGACGTCGGACAACATCAATATGTTCATGGCTTGGCTCGGCATGGCGGTGGCCTCCCCATCCTGCGCGGTCTGAGTGACGTCATGGTGACAGTGTGATGCTCTCTTCCTGCCACGGTGGGAGCGGGTGTTTACGCTCAATGCTTCGGCTAGCCTGTGGAGTATCGGCGTGTTGTCCCTTGTCACTTCGATGAGCCAGGGTGATACGCTTTATTTTCATGTGTCTACAAGGCGGCGAAGTGTCATGAGGGAAATGGAACAGCACGTCTATCAAAGCCTGAGCGAGGCACGGGCGGCACTGGATGCCTTACTGGATGATGGAGAGACCCTACGCACACTTGCCACAGCTGGGCAGCAGCTCAGTAATACGTTTCGTCGTGGTGGACGTGTATTCAGCTGCGGCAACGGCGGCTCCATGTGCGATGCCATGCACTTCGCCGAAGAGTTGTCGGGCCGTTATCGGTTGCATCGCAAGGGGTTGCCAGCGGCTTCCATCAGTGACCCGAGTTACTTGAGCTGTGTCGGTAACGATTATGGCTATGACCGGGTGTTTGCTCGCTACTTGGAGGCCCATGGCCGTGAGGGGGATTGCCTGTTGGCCATCAGCACCAGTGCACGAGTACCAATGTGCTCGCCGTGGCGGATTACGCGAGCCGCCATGGGATCCATGTCATCGCGTTAACCGGTCGTCCCAGCTCTACGCTTGGCGAGCTGTCGGACACTGAGATCTGCACTCCAGCAGGGCAATATGCCGATCGAGTTCAGGAGTTGCATATCCAGGTCATTCACATCCTGATCGAGCTGGTGGAACGGGAGCTGTTTCCTGAAAACTACTGATTTCTCGCTTTTTCACTTGTATGGCTACTTATCGGGGCCATCGAGATGGACATAGCCGCTCTTGGTTGCGCAATGGGTGTCATGCCCTTGTCACTGGAATGACGCAGGCTACGGGGCTTCTTGGAACCCAGGCTTGTGGAGGATGCCATGCACCTTGCCCTGTTCGATCTCGACGATACCTTGCTGGATGGCGATTGCAGCGCGCTCTGGAATGCCTGGATGGTAGAGCGTGGCTGGATTGACTCACCGGGCGAGTTTCTGGCCCATGCACAGGCTATGGATGCGGCCTACCACACTGGCCGCCTGCGTCTGGAGAAGTATCTGTCCTTGACCTTGGCTCCCTTGGCCGGGCGCCATATGAATGAGGTTGATGCCGAGGTGGCGGACTTCGTCGCGGCGCGCATCCTGCCGCGGCTGTTTGCTCAAGGGCGGGTGCGCATCGCCGAACACTGCGCTCGGGGTGAGACGCCGATGATCATTTCCGCTTCGTCGCGGCACCTCGTGGCACCGATTGCTGCCGAGCTGGGTATCGAGGCGGTGATCGCCGTGGAGCCGGCATTGCAGGGAGGGTATTTCACTGGTGGCACTACTGGAATACTTTCCTATCGGGATGGCAAGATTGCTCGTCTCGAGCAGTGGCTGGCGGAAAAGGGCGCTGCCAGCCATCTGACGTTCTATTCCGACTCCCAGAACGACTTGCCGCTACTTGGCCAGGTGGACCGCCCGGTGGCGGTGAACCCCGACGCGGTACTTGCCGAAGTGGCTCGGGTAGAGGGCTGGGAGCGGCTGGACTGGCGCCCGTGTAAGGCACGGGTCGGTTGATTCTGCGTCTCGCTCAGGCACGAACATTCCGCAGCGTCAATCAATGCAGCGATCTTGATCTCGTACTTCCTGGGCACGTTCTCTATTAGTCGATGCCTTGCTGGCTGACAGGGAGTGCCATATGAGTGATGCCTACTATCTGCGCCTCACTGATCATCTGCGTGAGCTGCTCAGCGGCCCGGAGGCCTTCGAAGAGGGGCGCCTGCCCGCCGAGCGGACCCTGGCGGAACGCTTTCGAACCACTCGGGTTACTTTGCGCCAAGCTCTGGCTCAGTTGGAGGGGGAGGGGCTCATCCATCGCAGTAATCGGCGCGGTTGGTTCGTCTCCCCGGCGCGCCTCGACTACGATCCTACCCGGGATGCCGGCTTCAACGACTATGTCCGCGCCCAGGGGCGTCGCCCTCGTACTGAGGTACTGCATACCGATACCCGGCCTCATCGCCCCGCTGCCGAGGCGCTGGGGCTGCCCGTCGACTGTTCCTTTCATCACATTCGCCGGCGTCGCTTCGTCGATGACCGAGCGGTACTGGCAGAGTCGCTTTGGGTGGTGCCGGCACGTGCGCCGGATCTGTTGCAGGGAGATTTTGCGGCCAACTCGCTATGGGGCGAACTGCGCAGTCGATGGGGGTTGACCCTGGCTCATCGCTCTCTGCGTCTCTACTCCGAAGCCTTGGCGGAGCGCGAAGCCGCTGAACTGGGGGTAGCCCCCGGTACCGCGGGGCTCAGTGTGCGCCGCGCCATCTTCGATGCGCAGCGTCGTCCAGTGGAGTATGACGAAGAACATTGGCTGCACGATGCACTGTGCATAACCGTGGAGCTCGAGAACAAGGCTTAGAAATTTGTTTGGCGTCTCCTTGGTCGCGCTTGGCCGTTTCTTCACGCATCCTTCAGGCAACCGTCACTGGGTTGTCATGCGAGGTCGTCAAAGTCTGGTCTATACCAGTTTGGCTTGTTTACCTCAGACCCCCGGAGACCCCCTCATGACCCTGTTCAGCCGATCCTTGCTGGGTGGCACTGTCGCCCTTGCCATGGCCACTGCCGCCCAGGCCGCCACCCAGCTCACCGTCTACACCGCGGTGGAGTCCGACGATCTGCAGAAGTACGCCGAGCGCTTCAACCAAACTCATCCTGACATTCAGATCAACTGGGTGCGTGACTCCACCGGAGTGATCACTGCTCGCCTTCTAGCCGAGAAGGATAATCCCCGTGCCGACGTGATCTGGGGGCTGGCCGCGACCAGCCTGCTGGTGCTGGAGGAAGAGGGGTTGCTGGCGCGCTACGCGCCCAAGGGCGTCGAAGCGCTGGATCCCAAGTTCGTCGATCCGTCCGCCCAGAATGGCCACGATCCGGCTTGGGTCGGCATGGACGCTTGGGTGGCAGCCATTTGCTACAACACCATCGAAGGCGAGCGCCTGGGCGTACCCATGCCCACCACTTGGGAAGACCTCACCCGCCCTGAGTATCAGGGGCAGGTGGTCATGCCTAACCCGAGCTCATCGGGCACCGGCTACCTGGACGTGGCCAGCTGGATGCAGCTATGGGGTGAAGAGGCCGCCTGGGACTATATGGATCGGCTCCACGACAACATTGCTCGCTACACCCACTCCGGTTCGGCGCCCTGCAACCTGGCCGCTTCCGGCGAGGCGGTGGTGGGTATCTCCTTCGCCTTCCGCGGCGCTCGTCTCAAGTCTCAGGGGGCGCCCATCGAGCTGGTCTTCCCCGAGGAGGGGATGGGGTGGGACATGGAGGCGGCCGCCATCGTAGAGGGGGGCGGCAACCGTGAGGCCGCCGAGACGCTGCTTGATTGGGCCGTCTCGCGGGAGGCCAACGAGCTTTACAACGAGGGCTACGCGGTGGTGGCTTACCCCGGCGTGGCTCAGCCCATCGAAAATTACCCTGAGGACATCACCGAACGCATGATCGATGCCGACTTCGCCTGGGCTGCGGTCAACCGCGAGCGTCTCCTCGAAGAGTGGCAGCGCCGCTACGACGGCAAGAGCGAGAGCCGCTGAGTATCGTCGTATCACCTGTCAACGCCCCGGCGTCTGGCGCCGGGGTCAGGAGTATCTTCATGACTACCCTTACCGCGCCCTTGCCCCGCAGGGCAGCCGCAGTGGGGCAGGCCGCAGATACCGAGACGGACATCCATCTCGGTATCTGCGGTCTCACCAAACGCTTCGGCCATTTTACCGCCCTGCACGAGATCGATCTGACCATCCGTGAAGGTGAGTTCGTCTGCTTTCTAGGCCCTTCCGGTTGCGGCAAGACCACCCTGTTGCGGGCCATCGCCGGCCTCTCGCCACAGAGCAGCGGAAGTATCGTCCAGCGTGGCCAAGACATCTCGCACTTGCCACCCCAGGCCCGGGACTTCGGCATTGTCTTCCAGTCCTATGCGCTGTTCCCCAACCTGACGGTGTTCGACAACATAGCCTATGGGCTGCGCAATCAGCGTGACGACCGTCAGGCCATGCGCAAGCGTGTCGATGAGCTCCTGGCTTTGGTTGATTTGACCGGCAGCGAGTCCAAGTACCCGGCGGCGCTATCCGGTGGGCAGCAGCAACGGGTCGCGCTGGCCCGTGCCTTGGCCACCGAACCGGCACTGCTATTGCTCGACGAGCCGCTCTCGGCCCTGGATGCGCGGGTGCGCGTGCACTTGCGGGGGCAGATAAAGGCTCTGCAGGCCCGTCTGGGTGTCACTACCATCATGGTCACCCATGATCAGGAGGAGGCTCTGACCATGGCCGACCGCATCGTGGTGATGAATCATGGTGTGATCGAGCAGGTGGGAACTCCCGCGGAAATCTACCGCCAGCCTGCCAGCGCCTTCGTGGCCGAGTTCATCGGCAGCATGAATTTCCTCACGGTTTTCCCCGAGGATGGGGATGTTCTGCGCCTGGGGAGCCATCTCCTCGACTGCCCCAGACATGACGTTGCCGGGTGTGAGCGGGCCCGGCTGGCCATTCGTCCCGAGGCGGTGGAGCTGTGTGATGCGGAACAGGGATTACGGGCCCGGGTCGAGCATGTCGAGTTCCTCGGTGCCTTCCAGCGGATCAGTTTGACCCTGGAGGAGTGTGGGCAAACGCTGGTTGCGGACATCAATGCTCGGGAGGCCGATGTCTTGATGCCGGGCCAGACGCTTGGGGTTAGATTGCCGCCTCAAGCACTGCGCCTGTTTGCCGATCCGGGAGCGCGGGCATGATGGCTCGTCCCGCGATCCTGACCGGACGCCTCGGCAGCGAAACGCTGGTTCGGTTGGGGGTGCTGCTGTTCGCACTTGTCTTCCTGTCGCTGGGGCTGTTGTTTCCGCTTGCCGCCATGCTGATCAAGAGCGTCCAGGACCGCAGCGGCGACTTCGTCGGTCTGGCCAACTTCGTGCGCTACTTTCAGACGCCAGCCTTGGCGGGCTCCATCGTCAATTCCCTGGTGGTCGCATTGAGCAGTACCGTCATCGTGGTGGGGCTGGCATTCCTTTGTGCCTACGGCATTACCCGCACTTGCATGCCTGGCAAGCGGCTGTTCCGCATGCTGGCCATCCTGCCGATCCTGGCACCATCGCTGCTTCCGGCTATCAGCCTGGTCTATCTGTTTGGCAACCAGGGTTGGTTTCGCGAGGCCCTGATGGGGCAGAGCATCTACGGTCCGATCGGCATCGTCATGGGCATGTGCTTCTGGATATTTCCCCATGCGCTGATGATCCTCACCACCGCACTGTCCACCAGCGACGCGCGACTCTACGAAGCCGCCGAGACATTGGGAACCGCCAAGTGGCGCAGCTTCCTCACCATCATCCTGCCCGGGATTCGCTATGGACTCATCTCCTGCACTTTCGTGGTCTTCACCCTGGCCATCACCGACTTCGGCGTGCCCAAGATCATCGGTGGACAGTTTCACGTGCTGGCCACCGACGTCTATCGGCAGGTGGTAGGGCAGCAGAATTTTCAGATGGGCGCCGTGGTCAGCGTCATCCTGCTGCTGCCGGCGCTGGCCTCCTTCGCGGTGGATCGTTGGGTACAGCGTCGCCAAGTGGCCCAGCTGTCGTCGCGTGCGGTGCCCTGGCAGCCCACTCCCAACCCGCTGAGGGATTGGGTCTTCACTTTGATCTGCTACACGGTGGGGGCGGTGATCCTGACGGTGATCGGCACCGCCATCTATGCCTCCCTGGTTCAGTTCTGGCCCTACAACCTGTCCCTGACCCTGCGCCACTATGCCTTCGAGGGGCTGGCTGGCGGCGGTTGGGCAGCCTGGCTGAACTCCGTGAAGCTCGGCTTCTCGGTGGCGGTGGTTGGTACCCTGGTGATCTTCGTCAACGCCTGGCTGGTGGAGAAGAGCGACGGCTATCGGCCGCTGCGCCAGGGGCTGCACTTGCTGGCCATGCTGCCCATGGCGGTACCGGGCATGGTGTTGGGATTGGCGTACATCTTCTTCTTCAACCAGGCCGGCAACCCCCTCAACTGGCTCTATGGCACCTTGGCGATCCTGGTGCTCAACACCCTGGTGCACTTTTATACCGTCTGCCATCTCACCTCTATCACCGCGCTCAAGCAGCTTGATTCGGAGTTCGAGGCGGTGGGAGCCTCTCTCAAGGTGCCATTCTGGACCACGCTGCGCCGGGTGACCCTGCCAGTCTCGCTCCCAGCAGTGCTGGATGTTTCGGTCTACCTCTTCGTCAACGCCATGACCACGGTCTCGGCGGTGGTGTTCCTGTATACCAGCGACACCCGGTTAGCCTCGGTGGCGGTGATGCACCTGGACGAGGCGGGCTATTTCGCCAGCGCGGCGGCCATGGCAGTGCTGATTTTCTTCACCTCCCTGGGGGTGAAGCTCGTCCATGCGACCCTGAGCCATCTACTGCTGACCCGCGCCCAGCGCTGGCGCCAGGCGGGCTAGGCCCGCCATCCCCAACGCTTTCCCAGATCCACTGGAATAAACCAATGCGCGATGCCATGACCGATCCCTACTTGCTGCCCCCGGGGCCGCTGACTACCAGCGCCACCGTCAAGGCCGCCATGTGCCGCGACTGGGGCTCCTGGGCGGTGGCGGCCTTCCTTCAGGCGCTCGATGAGCATGACGCCGAGGGCGGGGTAAAGGGGTGTCTGGCCCGCGGTGAGCGACCGTGAGCCCGGTTGCCCTGGCTTTGGTGCTGCTCTCGGTTTGCCTGCATGCCGGCTGGAACCTGCTGGGCAAGCGACGTGCGCCGTCGCTGGCTTTCTTCACTCTGGCAATCGCCGCGGGCGGCCTGGTGCTGAGCCCTCTACTGGTCCTGGGACCGCCCCTGGCAAGCTTACCGCCTAGCTTCTGGGGCTGGTTGGCCGCTTCGGGGCTGTGTCAGATGCTTTATATGGGCGGCTTGGCCTGGGCCTACGCCCGGGGAGAGGTGAGCGTGCTCTACCCCCTGGCTCGGGCCCTGCCGGTGGTGCTGGTGCCACTTGTGGCGGTTGGCCTGTTGGGCAGCCAGCGCTTGACCCCCATGGAAGTGGCCGGCATGGGCCTTATCCTGGTTGGTGCTCTCTGCCTGCCGCTGGCCGGAGCACCTCGGCTTGCCAACTACCTGACGCCCGCGCTGGCCTTTGCCCTGTTGGCAGCCCTGGCCACGGTAGGTTACTCGTTGATCGATGCCCGGGCCCTGGCGCTGATGGTCGAAGCAGGCTTCTCGGCGCTGAGTGCCGGGGCGGTCTTCATGGTGCTCCAGGCCTTGGTGACTCCGCTGTGGGCCTTGCCGTTGCTTCTTGCGCTGCCTTCGGAGCAGCGTCAGTTCACACGGCTCTGGAGTGAGGCGCGTGGTGCCATGTTACTTACCGGTCTGATGATTACCGTCACCTATGGCTTGGTGCTGGTGGCCCTGGCGCAGAGCGAGGCGGTCAGCCAGATCGTCGCCCTGCGCCAGCTCTCCATTCCCCTCGGGGTGGTTCTGGGCATTCTGTGGCTCAAGGAGCGTCCGTCCCTGGCCAAGCTGGGAGGTACCGCCATCATGATGGCGGGGCTCTGGTTGGTGGCTCTGGGGTGATCCAGAGGCCAGGTTATTGGAAAACCCTTTTTCGTTAGCCCTTTCCCTCTACACCGTCCGCTTGCCGCTCGCGCTATTGAATGGATGCAGCGCCTCGCGGACGACATGGAACCGCAGCGTTTCGCCCTCGGCCACCGGCGATTGACCGGCGGTGCGGATCACGCTGGGCTGGTCGCTGCCGGCGAGGCGCACGTAGAGATGGCTTTCGGCACCGGCGGCTTCGAACAGCTCCAGGGTCGATTCCACCACCAGGTGGGGCGCGTCCGGCGGCTGAATGCGCAGGTCGTCGGGGCGGATGCCGACGAGATCGGTGTCCGGCGGCAGGTCGTCGAGCAGGCCATTGCCTCTCTCCTTCAAGTACGCCACCGGGATCAGGTTCATCGCCGGCGAGCCGATGAAGGTGGCGACGAAGATCGAGGCCGGGCGGGCGTAGATCTCCATGGGCGTGCCGACCTGTTCGATGCGTCCGCCGTTGAGCACCACCAGGCGGTCGCCCAGGGTCATGGCCTCAAGCTGGTCGTGGGTGACGTAGAGGCTGGTGGTCTTGAGACGGCGCTGGAGCTGCTTGATCTCGACGCGCATCTGCACGCGCAGCTTGGCGTCGAGGTTGGAGAGCGGCTCGTCGAACAGGAACACCTCCGGCTCGCGCACCAGGGCGCGGCCCATGGCGACCCGCTGACGCTGGCCGCCGGAGAGCTGGCGAGGCTTGCGCGGCAGGAACTCCTCGATTTCGAGCATGCGTGCGGCCTCGCGCACCCGGCGTTCGATCTCGTCGCGCTTGAAGCCGCGGTTCTTCAGGCCGTAGGCGAGGTTGTCGTACACCGTCATGTGCGGGTAGAGGGCGTAGTTCTGGAACACCATGGCGATGTCGCGCTGGGCGGGTTCCAGGTCGTTGACCTTGCGCTCGCCGATGGTCAGCTCGCCCTCGGTGATGCTCTCCAACCCCGCCACCATGCGCAACAGGGTGGACTTGCCGCATCCCGAGGGACCCACCAGCACCACGAACTCGCCGTCGGCCACGTCCAGGTCGATGCCCTTCACCGCCTGCACGTCGCCGGCGTAGGTCTTCTTCAGGCCTTCCAGTTTCAAGCGCGCCATCTTATTTCTCCGTTTCCGTCAGGCCCTTCACGAACAGCCGCTGCATGCACAGGATCACCAGCACCGGGGGCAGCGCGGCCATCACCACGGCGGCCATCACCAGGTGCCAGGGGGTATTGCCTTCGTCGGCGGTCATGCTCTGGATACCCATCACGATGGTGTAGTAATCCGGGTCGGTGGTGATCAGCAGTGGCCACAGGTATTGGTTCCAGCCGTAGATGAACATGATCACGAACAGCGCGGCGATGTTGGTGATGGAGAGCGGCAGCAGGATGTCCTTGAAGAACTTGAAGGGGCCGGCGCCGTCCACCCGTGCCGCCTCCAGCATCTCCTCCGGCACCGTCATGAAGAACTGGCGGAACAGGAAGGTGGCGGTGGCCGAGGCGATCAGCGGAATCGACAGCCCGGCGAAGCTGTTGAGCATGCCCAGGTCTGCCACCACGCGGAAGGTGGGGATGATGCGGACCTCCACCGGCAGCATCAGGGTGATGAAGATCAGCCAGAAGAAGAACAGCCGGAACGGAAAGCGGAAATAGACGATGGCGAAGGCCGAGAGCAGCGAGATGGTCAGCTTGCCGATGGTGATCGCCAGCGCCATGATCAGGCTGTTCCAGAGCATCTGGCCGGCGGGCGGGGCGCTCGAGCGGGACAGGCCGCTCTCCCACATCAGGCGGTAGTTGTCCAGGGCGTGGCCGCCCGGCAGCAGCGGCAGGGTGCCGCGCAGGAACTCACCGGGGCCCTGGGTGGAGGCGACGATGGCGACGTAGACCGGAAACAGCACCAGCGCCACGCCGAGGATCAGGATCAGATGGGTAAGCGCATTACCCAAGGGGCGATGTTCGACCATGCCTCTTCCTTCAATAGTTGACGCGCCGCTCGATGAAGCGGAACTGGACCACGGTGAGGGCGATGACGATGATCATCAGGATCACCGACTGGGCGGCGCTGCTGCCGAGGTTCATGCCCACGAAGCCGTCGGCGTAGACCTTGTAGACCAGGATGTTGGTCGCCTGGGCCGGGCCGCCCTGGGTGGTGGCATGGATGACGCCGAAGGTGTCGAACATGGCGTAGACCACGTTGACCACCATCAGGAAGAAGGTGGTGGGCGCCAGCAGCGGGAAGACGATACTCCAGAAGCGCTTGACGGGACCGGCGCCGTCGATGGCGGCGGCCTCGATCAGCGACTGCGGTATCGATTGCAGGCCGGCGAGGAAGAACAGGAAGTTGTAGGCGATCTGTTTCCAGGCGGCGGCGAAGATCACCAGGATCATGGCATCCACGCTGGAGGTACGGTGGTTCCAGCGGTAGCCGAGCATCTCCAGCACATAAGGCAGGATGCCGATGGTGGGGTGGAAGATGAACCACCACAACACCCCGGCGATGGCCGGGGCGATGGCGTAGGGCCACACCAGCAGGGTGGTGTAGAGATTGCGGGAGCGGAGCAGGCGGTTGACGGTCACCGCCAGCAGCAGGGCCACGCCCATCGAGAGCGCCGTGGTGCCTACCGCGAACACCGTGGTGACGCTCAATGAGTTGAGATAGAGCGGGTCGCCGAGCAGGCGGCGGAAGTTGTCCAGGCCGACGAAGGTGGAGCTCAGGCCGAAGGCGTCTTCACGCAACAGCGATTGATAGAGGGCCTGGCCCGCTGGCCAGATGAAGAAGATCAGGGTGACGATAACCTGGGGCGCCAGCAATGCGTAGGGAAGCCAGCGACCGGGGAAGGTCATGCGCTTGGTTTGCATGAAGGACTCATACCCATCCGTTCCAATAAAGAGCGCCGCCCTCGTGGGAGGGCGGCGCAAAGCGTGTTGTTATCGGTTGGCTTGTTCGAAGTCACGCAGCAGGACGTTGCCGCGGCGTACCGCGTCGGCGGTGGCTTGCTCGCCGCTCTTGGCGCCGGTCATCACCGCTTCCATCTCTTCGGAGATGAGGTCGCGGATCTGCACGAAGTTACCGAAACGCAGCCCCTTGGAGTTCTCGGTGGGCGGATTCAGGTTCATCTGCTCGATGGAGATGTCGGCGCCGGGGTTGTCGGCGTAGAAGCCCCGCTCCTCGCTCAGCTCCCAGGCCGCTTGAGTGATCGGCAGGTAGCCGGTGCGCTGGTGCCAGTCGGCCTGCACGTCGGGCTGGGAGAGATACTCGAAGAAGGCGGCCACCGCCTCGTACTCCTCGTCGCTGTGGCCCTGCAGCGCCCACAGGGTGGCGCCGCCGATGATGGAGTTCTGCGGCGCGCCCTCGATATCGGTGTAGTAGGGCAGCATGCCGTAGCCCACCTCGAAGTCGGCATTGGCCAGCACGCCGGCGCGGGAGGCCGAGGAGCCGAAGAACATGGCGCACTCGCCGGCGTAGAACATCGGTGCGGCGTCGTCGCCCGGGCCGGGGCCGCCCCAGCGGAACAGGCCTTCGTCCTGCCATGCCTTGAGATTGTCCCAGTGGCGGGCGACGTGTTCGTTGTCGAAGACGAACTCCGTCTCCAGGCCGCCGAAGCCGTTTTCCAGGGTGCCCAGCGGCAAATCGTGCATGGCGGAGAAATTCTCCAGCATCACCCAGCTCGGCCAGGAGGTGGTGAAGCCGCAGCGGGCGGCGCCGCTGTCGACGATGCGGCGGGAGTACTCCTCCATCTCTTCCCAGGTCGTCGGCGCTCCCTCCAGGCCAGCCTCGGCGAAGATCTCGCGATTGTAGTACATGATCGGCGTGGAGGAGTTGAAGGGGAAGGAGAGCATGTTGCCGCTGGTGTCGGTGTAGTAGCCCACCACCGCCGGCAGGAAGGCCTCACGGTCGAAGGCGCGGCCATGCTCTTCCATCAACCGGTAGATGGGATAGATGGCGCCCTCGGCGGCCATCATGGTGCCGGTGCCGACCTCGAATACCTGCAGGATGTGCGGTTGCTGGCGGGCGCGGAAGGCGGCGATGGCACCGGTCATGGTCTCGGTGTAGTTGCCGCGATAGCTGGGGCGTACCCGGTAGTCGTCCTGGGAGGCGTTGAAGTCCTCGGTGATCTCCACGAGGATGTCGCCCAGTTCGCCGCCCATGGCGTGCCACCATTCGATCTCGGTGGCGGCTTGGGCGGAAAGCGACAGGGTGGTGGCGAGGGCGCCCGATAGGACGGCGATGGAACGAGGCGACATGGAGACTCTCCTAGGCATGATGGTCGCCAACTACGCTAGGCCCGTTGCGTGTCAATCAGGTTTCATGAATGTGAAAAAGCGTTACATTACGTGTCATGGTGCTGTCACCGATGCGTTGCAATCTCTCCATGACGAAACCACGGGGCTGACCATGACGACCTTCGACACAGATGAGTGCGAACTCAGGGCGATCATAGAGGGCGAGCGGCTTACGCCATGCTTTCAACCCATCGTCGATGTCGCCAGGCAGTGCGTGCACGGCTACGAGGCGCTGATCCGTGGTCCCGAAGGCTCCAGGCTGCACTCCCCGTTGGCCCTGTTCGAAGTGGCCATCCAGTCGGGCCTGCTGGTGGAGCTCGATCTGCTGTGCCGTCGCCTGGCGATTGCCGCCTTCGTGCGGCTAGGCTTGCCCGGTAGGCTGTTCCTCAACGTGATGCCGTTGACTATCGTCGAGCGGGACTTCAGCGAGGGGTTGACCCTGGGCTATCTGCGCGACCATGGGCTGGCTCCCAATCGTGTCGTCATCGAACTCACCGAACATCTGCCGATCACCGATTACGTGCTGATGCGCCAGGCGGTGGAGCACTATCGCGACATGGGCTTTCAGGTCGCGCTGGACGATCTGGGGGCCGGCCATTCGAGTCTGCGTCACTGGGCCGAGCTGCGCCCCGACTTCGTCAAGCTCGACCGCCACTTCATCACCGGCATCGATCAGGATCCCGACAAGCGGCAGTTCCTGCGCTCGATTCTCGATGTATCGCGCAGCCTCGGCTGTCAGCTGATAGCGGAAGGCGTGGAAACCGCCGAGGAGTACCGCTCACTATGGGAGCTGGATCGCAGCCTGTCGCTGTTGCAAGGCTACTACTTTGCCCGTCCCAGCCAGACCCCGTCGAGAGATATTGGCCGCTCACTGCCGGTCGGAGCCTCGGCCCGTCACGGACTGGTACGCAGCGCCCACGCCATCATGAAGCCGCTGGTACCGATCGAGCCGCGGATGCCGGTACTGGAGTTGAGCGGGCGGTTTCGTAGCGAGCCGGACCTGCGCTGTGTGGCGGTGGTGGAAAACGACAGGCCGGTCGGTGTGGTGCGGCGCAGCGAGTTCCTGACGCTGTTCACCAATCCCTACAGTCATTCCTTGTTCGCCAGGCGTCTGGTGCGGGACATGTGCGATTCGCGCTTCGTTGTGGCCGTCGATGAAACGCCGCTGACTCTACTCAGCCAGCAGCTCACTGACAGTGCGGATGTGCCCCAGGAGGATTTCGTCATCGTCGACGGCGAGGGCCGCTATCGCGGCATGGGTAATATCGTCGACCTGCTGCGCGAAATCACCGCCATTCAGGTGCGTCAAGCGCGCCATGCCAACCCTCTCACCGGCTTGCCCGGGAACTTGATGATCAACGAGACGCTGGGCGAATGGCTGGAGCATGGCAAGGCCTTCACCGCTGTCTACTGCGATCTCGATAACTTCAAGGCCTATAACGACGCCTACGGCTATGCGCGGGGCGACCGGGTGATCCTGGCGCTGGCTCAACTGCTCGACGAGCAGGTCGGTAAGACAGGGTTTGTCGGTCACGTCGGCGGCGACGACTTCATGCTGCTGCTGGACGATGCCGGTTGGGAGGCGTGCTGTCACCGTATTCTGACAGTATTCGGCGCCATGGCGCCGGACTTCTACGATGCGCAGGATCGTCGAGCCGGCGGAGTACGGGTCGAGAATCGGCAGGGCCGCGTGACGTTCTATCCCTTCGTCAGTCTGTCGCTGGCGGCAAAGCCGGTAAGTGATGGTCGCGGCCGCGACGTTCTGGCGATATCCGAAGATCTTTCCGAGCTCAAGCACCAGGCCAAGCGGCGATCCGGTAACAGCCTTTTCATTGAACGGCGAGGCGGATGAGAACCGGCCCCACGACACGCGAGGCCGGCTGTTGCGTTATTCGGCGCTGAGCGACAGCGTGAAGCTTCCACTCTCGCTGTCGCCGTAGGCCCGGGCGGTGGCGCGGTAGGTGCCCGCCTCCAGGTGAGTGGCGATGCGAGAGTTCATCCCCTCGCCACCGTCATCGTCGCTGAGAAAAAGCCCCGCACCTTCGAGTTCTAGATACGCGTCGAAATCGTTGGATTGTAGATCCAGGCGATAGTTGCCGGCCTCCTCGATCACGATTTCATAGACGTTGCGTTCCCCCGCCTCCAGCCACGCCTGCAGTGCACGACCGCTCTCCAGTTGTCCTTCGCTGACGAGTTCGTCGAGGGCGATGGCGGCGGCATGCAGCTCGAACAGGCCGCTGCCCTGGCCGCTGTGGCTGCGAGCCAGTACGGTGTACTCGCCGGCTTCCAGCGAGCGGATCAGCCGCGCGTTCAGCCCTTCGCCGCCATCGTCGTCGCTGGCAAAGACCCCATCGCCGTGCAGCTCCAAAAAAGCATCGAAGTCGGTGGAAAGCATGTCCAGCGTCACCATCGCCGGCGCCTCGAGAGTGAGCTGGTACTCGAGGCCGTTGCCACTGAACCAGCCGAACAGCGGCTCGTCGACGATCAGTGCACCACTGTTGCGCAGCGTCTCATCGCTGGCCAGCTCATGGAGACCCAGTTCTAGGGTGTAGAGACCGCTGTCCTGTCCGTAGGCGCTGCGGGCGGTGAGGCGATACTCCCCGGGCTCCAGGAAATCGGCGATGCGGGCGTCCAGGTTGCCGGCGCTGTCGTCGTCCTCACGGCGATAGCCATTGGGACCTTCGAGCACCAGGTAGGCGTCTACGTCGCTGGAGCGCATCTCGAACTGATAGAGGCCGCTCTCCTCAATGGTTACGCTAAAGGTATCGCCACCGTCCTGCAGCCAGCCGTCGGCGCGGGAGGGCATGGCCAGCGTATCGCTGGTCGTCAGCTCCATTTCCCGGGTAGTGAGGGTGAAGGGGCCGTAGCTGTGCATGTCCTGACCGCTGACCACCACCATGTATTGGCCGCTCTCGTCGATCCGGCGACGCAGCGAGGTTGCCGACGAGACGTCGTAATACATGGGGCCTGCGCTGGCGGCAAGCAGTTGCAGCTCGGAATCGTAGAGCGAGAGCGTGCCATGCAGAGGGCCGCCGAGCTCGATCTCGATCAGGCTTCCCTCTTCCAAGGGAAGGTGAAAACGCTCGAAGCGGCTGCCATCCTTGCCGTTGAGCTCGCTGGACGAGGTGAGTTCGCTGCGCAGTCGTTCGCCAAGTTGTAAGGCCGGTGTTGAGACGGTGTCGTCCGCTACGGCCTGGTCGACGGCCGGGACGGGGGCGGTCGGGCTATTTGGTACTTGCCAGCCAACGATCAAACCGATGGCGGCGCCGCCTAGGGCGGCAAGGGTAATGGTGGAGGCGCGATTGGCCATGAAAGCGTCCTTGTTCGATGGCAAGCATCGGTAAGAGGGCCCGCGAGGGGTTACATTGCGTAACCATTATATGCCGGGTCTGCGTTGAGGGATATGTGCTGAATAGGCGCTGACTTTGGAGAGCAGAAGGGCGGTTTCTGGCACGGTAATGGCGAGGCGTTGCTTTGGTAACGGGCATCGAGCGGTGGGCATGACGAACGCAGCCTTCGTCAATGGCGTTGGCTAAAGTGGAAAATTTGTGTGTAGGCTAACGGTTTCCATGCCGCTGCCGGAGCCGCTCCATGCCAATCCCGCCATCCACAGCGATGCCTGTCACTTCCCGAGCGGAGGGCTGGTGGGTGCTGGCGGCAACGACCTGGATACAGGTGCTGTGCAGTGGTGGCATGCTGCTGGTGCCTACCTTGGCGCCCCAGATCGCGGCAGCCTTCGGGGTAGCCACGAATCTGGTCGGGCTCCAGGTCAGTCTGCTATATGGCGTGGCGATGCTGGCCTCGCTGCAGTCGGCGGTGGTGGCGCGCCGCCTGGGCGGATGTCGTTCCAGCCAACTGGCGATGGTGCTGGTGATGGTGGGCTGCCTGCTGGCCCTGCTCGGCAGCCCTTTGGCATTACTGGCCATGACGTTTCTGCTGGGTTTGGCCTATGGCATGACCAGTCCCGCGGCGGCGGAGCTGCTGACCCGCTTCACGCCCGCCGAACGGCGCAACCTGGTCTACTCCATCAAGCAGACCGGTGTACCTCTGGGCGGGGTACTGGCCGGCCTGTTGGCTCCGCCGTTGGCGGCCCTTTGGAACTGGCAGGCGGCCTTTCTGGCAGTGGGAGCTGCCTGTCTCGTCACCTTGCTGCTGCTTCAGCTCCGGCGCGCCTTGTGGGATGCAACGCGGGATGCCAGCGTACGCATGCAGGGGGGCGGAAGCCTGACCGTGCTGTACCGCTCCCGGGCCATGCGCTGGCTGGGTGCCACCGGCTTCTGCCTTTCGGCAGCACAGCTTTCGCTGCTCAGCTTTGCGGTGGCTTACATGGTGGAGGAGCTGCTGCTGTCCCTGGTGGCAGCGGGTGCGGTCGTATCGATGGTGCACGTGGCGGGGGTAGCCGGACGTCTGGCTTGGGGTGCTCTGGCGGACCGATTGAGGGCCGGTCTGCCAGTATTGTTCGGCTTGACGGGCGCCATCGCTTTGGTCTTCCTGTTGCTATCGGTACTGAGCGGCGCGCTTCCTACCTGGCTGATCATCGCCCTGATGGTGATCGCCGGTGCCACGGCCGTGGGCTGGAACGGTGTCTACCTGGCCGAGGTGGCCCGGCGCTGCGAGCCGGGAGAGGTGGGCGAAGCTACCGCCGCGGTACTCGTGCTGACCTATATGGGGGTGCTGGTAGGGCCGGCACTGTTCAGCCTGATCGTCTGGCTGAGCGACAGTTACGCCATAGGGTTCCTGCTGCCGACAGCGACTGGTGCACTGGCGGTGATCTGTCTGCTGCGCTGCGTACGCAGCAGCAGGGTGGTGGACGGCGATGCCTGACGACCGTTACCGGCCGATCCACTCCACCAGGCTGGTCCCGCCCAGTGCGTGGCGCTCATGGCGAAGGCGGCAGGTAGCGGCATAGGGAAGATCGAAGGCCAGGATGCGCGAGAGTGGCTGTTCTAGCACCTGGCGCAGCATGGCATTGGTCACGAACAGATGGCAGACCACCAGCAAGTGGCGGCCGGGTGGCGTTTCCACCAGCTCCTGCCAGGCCGCGCCCACGCGCTTGTCGAAGGCCTCGACGCTTTCTCCACCGGGTGGCGACGTCCTGCTGGGGTCGGCCCACAGGGCGGCCTGGAGGTCCATAGCCTGTTCCAGGGCCCGCACCTCGGCATGGGTCTTGCCTTCCCAGGCGCCGAGGTCCATCTCCGCGAGCCTCGGGTCCACCGTCACTGGCAGATCATGGGTCTCGCCCAGCCACAGGGCAAACTCGCGACAGCGGGCCAGCGGCGAGGTAACGATGGCGTCCCACGGCGGAGTGCCTTCGATCAAGAGTTCGTCGGTGGCGCACTGCATCTGCTGCCAGCCCCGCTCACTGAGCGGGTGGTCGGTAGTGCCGCGCAGCATGCGGCCGCCCACCGGCTCGCCGTGGCGGATCAGGTCGAGAGTGGTCACCTCGGCGTCGATAAAGCGCATGGTCGGTTTCCCGTGGCGGTGGATCAGATGATGGCGTGGCGCACCCGGGCGGATATCCACTCCGAGGCGAGCACGGTGACGAAGATCAACACGAAAATGACGCTGACCTGGTTCCAGGCCAGACTGTTGATCGCGGCATTGAGCTGTAGCCCGATGCCCCCGGCGCCCACCAGTCCCAGCACCGTGGATTCGCGGATGTTGATGTCCCAACGATAGACGCTGATGCCGGCGAAGGCGGGCATGATCTGGGGCAGTACGCCGTAGCTCATCACCTGCAGACGCCCGGCGCCGGTGGCGCTGATCGCTTCCACCGGGGTGGGATGGATCTCCTCGATGGCCTCATAGAGCAGCTTGCCGATGAAGCCGATGGAGCGCAGGGCGATGGCGATGATACCGGCGAGCACGCCCGGGCCCAGAATGGTTACCAGCAGCATGGCCCAGATCAGCGAGTTGATGGAGCGCGACGAGACGATGATCACCAGCGCGGCGCTGCGCACCAGCGGGTGTGGTGAGGTATTGCGGGCCGCCAGGAAGGCTACCGGGAAGGCCATGGCGATGCCCAGCAGCGTACCCAGGGTAGCGATGTTGAGGGTATCCCACATCGGCTTCCACAGCCGGTGGGCGTAGCTCCACTGGGGCGGCAGCATGCGGCTGATGAGGTCGCTACCCTGGCGGCCGGCGTCCTCGACGAAGACCCACATGGTGTTGTCGGAGATCACCTTCCAGCACAGCAGGAAGAGGCAGGCGCCGGCCAGCCAGCCGAGATACTGCAGCCACTGGGCGCGGGTGGTGCGCAGGCGCCAGATCGGCGTACCTTGCGAAGTCGTCGAAACGGGCATGGAGATTTCCTATTGCGTCCAGCGGCGAATATGGCTCGATGAGTACTCGCACAACAGCACGATCGCGATAATGATCAAGAGTATTGCCGCCGAGGTGTCGTACTCGTAGCGGCTGATCGAGGTGTTGAGGGTGGCGCCGATGCCGCCCGCCCCGACGATGCCGATCACCGCCGATTCGCGGAAGTTGATGTCCAGGCGATACATCGAGAGCCCGATCAGGCGGGGCATCACCTGCGGCTGCACGGCATGGTTCATGATCTGCCACCAGTTGGCCCCGGTGGCGCGGACTGCCTCCACCTGGCGCCAGTCCAGGTCCTCGATGTCCTCGGCCAACAGCTTGGCCATGAAACCGATGGTGGCGAAGGCCAGGGTGATCATGCCGGCCAGGGGGCCGAAGCCGAACATCACCACGAACAGTATGGCGATGATGATCTCCTGGAAGGTACGCGATACGGTGATGATGCCGCGGCACAGATAGTAGATGGGCCAGGGCGCGATGTTGCGCGCTGCGCCAAGCCCCACCGGGATCGACAGAGCCACGCCGATCACCGTCGAGGTGACGGTCATGGTCAGGCTCTCGAGAATGCCGTCGATGATGTCGCCGCGGCGGCTGATGAAGTCCGGCTGGGTAAAGGCCGCTAGAAAATTGAGGCCGCGGCCGGCTCCTTCGGCGACCCGTGCCCAGTTGACCTCCACCGAGGCCAGCGCCAGCACCAGATAGACGGCAAGACCTAGCGCCAGCCCCCAGCGCAACTGCGGATTCTCGATCAGCGGCAGACGCCGCCACTGGCCTGCCCGGGCCTGCTCCTGGCGGCTCATGAAGCGCCACCGGTGGCCAAGTTGAGGTGAGCGGTGGGCGCCGGCGTGGCGGGCTCGCCCTCCGTTTCTTCCTCTTGAACCCGGGTGTCCCACTCCTCCTCGCCGTAGATAGTGGTCAGGGTCTCGGCATCCAGCTCGCCGGGTTTGCCGTCGAAGACGATCTGGCCGGCGCGCAGGCCGACGATGCGATCGGCGAACTGCTGGGCGAGAGCCACGTCGTGGATGTTGATGATGGCAGCCAGATTGCGCTCGGCACACAGCTCGCGGATCAGGCGCATGATCTGGCGTGAGGTCTTGGGGTCGAGGCTCGCGGTGGGCTCATCCACCAAGAGCAGGCGCGGGCTCTGGATCAGGGCTCGGGCGATACCCACCCGCTGGCGCTGCCCCCCGGAGAGCGCATCGGCGCGTTTGTCCAGGGCGTGCGGCAGGCCGACCCGATCGAGCAGGCGGAAGGCTTCGGCAATGTCTTCCTGCGAGTAGCGACGCGTGAAGCTGCGCCAGAAGCCGACGTAGCCGAGACGGCCAGAGAGCACGTTCTCCATCACCGTGAGACGATCCACCAGGGCGTACTCCTGAAAGATCATGGCCATGGAGCGGCGTGCCCGGCGTAGCGCCGCGCCGGAAAGCCGGGTCAGCTCGGTATCCTCCAGGCGGATGCTGCCGCTGGTGGGTTCCACCAAGCGATTGACGCAGCGAATCAGTGTGCTCTTGCCGGCCCCGGAGGGGCCGATCAGGGCCATGACCTGGCCGCGTGGCAATGTCAGGTCGATGTCGGACAGAGCGCGGTCCCCGGTGGGGTAGCGCTTGGAGACCTGGGATAGAGTCAGCATGGTGCAGCTCCCTTCTTTCATGCACGGAGCAGCCGGGGCGTTTCCCCGGCCACTCGTGTGGTGTCAGGCTGCGATGCGCAGCCGTTCCCGCATCAGTCGCAGTCGTAGGTGACGCCATTGGCGTCGGCGATGGTGCGGATCACCGACCAATGCTCTTCATAGGTGATGGGAATGAACTGAGCTTCCCCGGAGTTGGCGAATTCGGCTTCCAGCGGAGTGCCCGACCAGTCGTAGCTGAAGAAGGCCTCCTGGATCTGCTCCTGGAGTTCCGGCTTCAGGTTGTGAGCAAGGCCGTAGGCGGTGGTGGGAAAGGTTTCGGAGGTATAGATGACCTCGTAGTCGCCTTCGTTGATCACACCGCGGGCCAGCATGCGGTGGGCGACCGAGTTGGCAATGGCGGCGGCGTCGTAGTCACGGTTGATCACGCCGAGGATGGAGTTGTCATGCGAGCCGGAGAAGGCGGTTTCGAAGTCTTCGTCGGCCTCCATGCTGTACTCGCTGCGCAGCAGTGCCGAGGGGGCGCGGAAACCGGAATTGGATGTGGGCGAGGTGAACGCCAACTGACGACCGGCCAGGTCCTCCATGCTTTCGATGCCGCTATCCGGGTGCGTGATGATCTCCATCTCGTAGCCGTAGCTGCCGTCCTCGGCGGCCATGATGGCGAAGGGACGGAAGCCGCCGCAGTTCACTGCCACCGGCACGCCGCCAGTGTTGAAGCCGGCCACATGCAGACGACCAGCACGCAGTGCCTCCTGCTGGGCGGCGTTGGACTGTACCGGGAAGAACTGCACCCGCTTGCCGGTCGCTTCGCCCAGATGATCGAGGAAGTCGGCCCAGACGTCGGCATAGACGGCCGGGTCTTCCACCGGGGTGTAGGCGAACACCAGCGTGCTAGGGTCGACCCACTGAGATTCGTCACTGGGAATGTCGGCAATCATGTCGCCATCGGTATCGGTATAGCGCGAGGAGAGGTCGGCGCTGGCCTGAAACGCCATGGTGGCCAGGACGCCGGTAACGGCGGTACGCAGCAGCAGAGGGGAGAAACGTTGGGACAGCATTGTCGATCACCTGTTTTGCGGAAGGGTAGCGAACTGTTACGGCTGCCATCCTGCTGTCTTGGCATTACGACTTGCGGTCCATTGCGTGACGGTTGGGTGACGGCTCTGTGAATGCGACCTCAACCCGCCAGGTAGAGGCTCATCAGGCCGAAGGCATAGCCGATGGCGGCGCCAGCGGCGACATCGCTGATGTAATGCAGGCCCAGGCCTACGCGCGAAAGGGCGATCAGGGCCGCCAGAGGGACCAGCAGCGGCAACAGCCAGGGGGCATGGGCCGCCGTCATCACGCAGAACATTACCGCGTGCATGGTGTGCCCACTGGGAAAGCTGTAGCGGTCGCGAGCCGGCTCACCGCATTGAATCAGGTTGACGAAGGTGATGAAGGGGCGCTCCCGGCACAGGCGCGTCTTGATCAGGCGATAGATCAGGATAGCGGCGAGCCCAGTCACGGCGTACTGCAGGAAAAAGGCGAGCCCCGCCTGGGGCTGGAGCCACGGTTGGGCGGCGATCAATGCCACCCACAGTGGCCAGTCGCCCAGGCGGCTGGCCAGGCGCAGGGTGGCCAGCCAAGGCGCGTACAGGCTGAGGTTGGCGAAGCGCTGGCACAGCCGCCACTCCAACAGGTCGAGGCGATCAAATACGGCAGGGGCGCGTGGTCTCATGGTCTATCTCCCGGGCCTGTTCTAAGACGGACAGGAACTTGTCTGCAATGGCGGGCCAGCGGCAGGCCTGGCTGCGCAGGTGAGCGGCGCGGCCCATCTGGGCGTAGCGGGCAGGATGCTGACAAAGCGCCACGGCGGCGTCGCGAAACGCTTCGGCGTTGCCGGCGGTCACCGTCACGCCATTGGTGCCGCTGTCGATCAGTTCTGCGGCGGCAGCGTGGCGATAGGCCACCACTGCCAGGCCGCTGGCCATGGCTTCCGGTACCACGTTGCCCCAGGTCTCGGAGAGCGAGGGGAACAGGAACATATCGGCGCTGGCGTAGTGACGAGCCAGGTCTTTAGGCGAGATGAAGCCGGTGAAATGCACTTCCGGCAACGCCTTCTCCAAGGAGCGCCGTGCCGGGCCGTCACCGACGATTACCTGTGCCATGTCGGGGCGGGCACTGCGCATGGCGTGCAGCGTCTCGCGCAGCAGGGTGAGGTTCTTCTCGGCCGCAAGGCGGCCGACATGCAACGCCACCGGACTGTGCTCGTCGACCCCCCAACAGCGACGCAGCTCGGCGCAGCGTAGCCCGGGTGAGAAGCGAGTCTGGTCGATGCCGCGCCCCATCACT
Organism: Billgrantia zhangzhouensis; assembly: GCF_021404465.1. Classification (GTDB taxonomy): domain Bacteria; phylum Pseudomonadota; class Gammaproteobacteria; order Pseudomonadales; family Halomonadaceae; genus Halomonas; species Halomonas zhangzhouensis. The sequence goes on from NZ_JABFTT010000009.1 coordinate 28,361, forward strand.
TCCAGACGCTCGAAGCCATGGCTGGCCAAGTCATCCGCCTGCTGTCGGGTGGGTACCAGGTTGGCCTGGCAACCGTTGTGAAAGTGGCGCAGCCCACGCATCAGCAGCGGGGCGAGCCAGGGTACACCGTAATCGCCGCAATAATGGTCGAAATTGGTGTGCCAGCCGGCCACCAGCGGAATGCCCAGGCGTCTGGCCACACGCCGCGCCGACCAGCCCAGCGGTCCTTGCGTGGCCAGGTAAACCACGTCGGGGCGCTGAGCCTGCCATAGGCGCTGGATACGACGACCGGCCGGTATGCCGATACGCACGGCACGGTAGCCGGGAATTGACATGCCACGCACTCGCAACTCGGCCTGTATGCCCGGGGTGGGCTCTGAAGCGCTACCGTCTGCCGGCTGCGGGCGGATGAGCTGCAGTGCCATGCCGCGTGCCTGCAGCTCGTGGCTCAGTTGAGTCAGGGTGTGGGCCACGCCGTTGATTTCCGGTGCCCAAGTCTCGCTGACAAGACAGATACGCATGGAATCCTCGCCATCGTGAGCATGATAGCGAGAATGTCAGACGTGTATGACGAACTGGGGTCTTGGATATGATGAAAGCATGACAGCGTATGGAATCGGTACGGGTGTGTGGCGCTGTTTTACTTCACGTTGATTCCATGTTGTTCGATCACCCCTATCCCTTTTTGGTCATACCATAATGTTACCCGGGCACAATCGCCGATGGAAAATTCCCCGAGTCTCAGGATGTCGCGGAACAATAGACGAAATACGCCTCCATGAGTCACTAAGGCTATCTCTCCTTTCGAGCCGTCGTTAAATAGCCTTTCGAAAGCGGCCGTCACCCGCTGTTTGAAGTCGCGATAAGATTCTGCGCCCGTGACAGTATCCTCCAGGCCTTTTAGCTTGGCGACTTCTTGTGGGTGATGCTGTTGCGCCTCATGCTTGGTCATGCCTGACAAGATGCCGTAGCGGTTACATTCCCTGAATTCCGGGAGGACACCACGTGGCACGTCAAGGCAGTCCGCAATGATGTCTGCCGTCTCCAGCGCGCGGTTGAGGGAGCTCGAATAGACCATCGACAACGGTGAATTGTTCAAGTCCTGCGCAACTTGCCGGCTCTGCTCTTTGCCGAGATCGGTCAGATAGTCGTCGTAGGCGCCCCCAAATCTGTTCTCGATGTCTCCTGTTGTCTGGCCGTGACGGATCAGATGCAAGGTTGAACCGTTCAATGGTTGCGGCATGCCCATCAACTCCTGATTAGAGAATCTTTCCTATTGCCATGTCTCAGCGACCGGATCTGCCGCTCGCCTCAACCGGCAATCGGCAGACGTTTTCTGCTGAATACGGTCAGCGCCACCAGCAGCGCCGTGGTGGTGAAGATCGCCACGGCACTCATCGCCATGCCGACTCCTGGAGAGCCCTGCTCGAACTGACCGAAGACGAAGGTCGAGACCGTGCGCATACCGGCCGGCGCCACCATCAGCGAGGCCACCAGTTCGCGGGAGGCGATGGCGAACACCAGTAGCATGGAGACGATCAAACTCGGCGCCAGGGCGGGCAGCAGAATGCGGCGGAAGGCGGTGAAGAAACCGGCGCCACAGACCCGTGCGGCGGCCTCGAGGCTCTCACCCATCTGGCGGAAGGCCGCCGAGGCGTAGCGTACCGGGTAGGGCAGCAGCAGGCAGGCATAGGCGAGCAGCAGCATGGCGCCGGTATTGTAGATCTGGATTGGCCACCAGCTCTGGTTCCAGGCCAGGATCAAGCCCACCGCGACCACGATGCCGGGCATGGTATTGGGCAGTAGCGAGAGCAGATCGAGCAGCCCTTTGCCGCGCAACTGGGCGCGTACCACCAGATAGCCGACGAGAGCCCCTAGTATGCCGGTGAGCATGGCGGCACCGATGGCCAGGCTCAGGCTGGTGGAAAGTGCCTGCAGCGCACCGCCGCGGTTGGCCAGCAATGCCTCGAAGTGGCGCAGTGAAACATTCTCCAGGGTCAACCCGCCGGAGAGGGTGCCGGTGAAGGCGGTGGCCAGCACGGCAAGGATCGGCACGCCCACCGAGATCAGTCCGACCAGCCCGAAGAGTGCCAGCACCGGCCAGCGCCAGAGTCCGAGTTCGATGCTCTCCGGGGCTGCAGGCTTGCCTGTCTGGCTGATGAAGGAGCGTCGTGTCACCAGCCAGTGCTGCAGGTAGAAGGCGGCCATGGCCAGCATTACCAGAAGCAGAGACAACACCGCAGCCCCCGGGATGTCGATGGGCCAGTCGGAGAAGCGCTCATGAATGGCGGTGACCAGAACCTCGTAGCCAGCTTGTGCACCCAGCGTTGCCGGTGTCCCGAACTCCTCGATGGTCAGGGCGAAAACCAGCAGCAGGCTGGCCGCGATGCCGGGAGTGGAGAGCGGCAGCGTGATGCGCCAGAAGGCGCGCCAGGGACCGGCGCCGCTGACCCGGGCAGCGGCGGCATAGCGACTGCCGACGCTCATCATGGTGCGCGAGACAGCGAAATAGACGACTGGGAAGACGTTGAGCCCCATCACGAAGACGATGCCGGAAAACGAAAACAGAAATGCGCCGCCGGGAAGTCCAGTGAGCTGCTCGGCATAGCCCCGAGGCTGCAGCGTCAGCATCCAGGAGAGTGCCGCGATATAGGGCGGGATCATGAAGGGGATCAGGAATATCAGATCCCAGGCAGCACCGCCAGGTACTCGGGTCAGGGCCCGCAGTGCGCCCAGGGGAATGGCCAGAAGGGCGCAGACGACCACCACGGCTAGGCCCAGGCGCAGGGTGTTGCCAAGCAGCCCGAGCAGCGCCGGATCGGAGAGTAGCGGAGCGAAAAGAGTGAAGGCACCGCTTAACTCGCCCCGCGACCAGCCGGGGAAGATGGCCTGCAGCATCACGTAGAGTAGCGGCAACCCCACCAGCAGCAGCAGGGCCATCGCCGTCAGCAGCATGATGGCGCCTGCCCCGTTGATTCGGGGCAGGCGCCAGGCAATACGCTCAGACATCAACTGCCCGTGGCCTCGCGGAAGCGCTGCAGGATGGCATCGCGCTGAGCATTCATCGCCTCACTGTCCACTTCGATCAGGGTCAGCTCCTCGATGGTGGGACGCAGCGCCTCGATGTCGGTGCGGGCCGGCATCAGGTAGCGCTCGGCGACCCGCGCCTGCCCCTGTTCGGAGAGCACGAAGTCGACGAATTGCTCGGCCTCGCTGGGCATGTCGGTGGAGGCGAGAATCATCATCGGGCGAGGGGCGATGACCGTACCGCTGCTCGGAAAGATCACCTCGATGGCCTCGCCATCGGCCTGTTGGCCAAGCGAGATGTAGTCCACTGCACCGAAGACCACCGACTTGGCGCCCTGCAGCACCGGGTTGAGGGCGCGGGCGTTGGGGCCGGGCACGATCATGCCGTTATCGGAGAGTTCTTCGACAAGAGACCAAGTGGCTTCATCGCCCATGGCAGTGAGCAGGCCCGTGATCAATTCGAAGGCGGCTCCCGACTGCGCGGGGTCGGGCATCGTCACCTGGTCGCGGTAGGCCGCATCGGTGAGATCGCTCCAGTCGCCTGGTTGGGGGACGTCGCTGTCGCGATTCCACACGAGCGCCAGAGCCGAAACGCCTTGGGCGACGTAGTGTTCGGTCTTGAGGAAGTCAGGTACCGTCTCGGCATTGGGCGAGAGATAGGGGTGCAGCAGGTTCTGCTCATGCAGCGATTTTGCACTGTCCCAGGAGGCGGAGATCACCACGTCAGCCAGCGGATTGGATTGCTCTGACTCCAGCCGCGCCATGACCTGGCCGGTCGTGCTCTGGAAGACGTTGACCTCAATGCCGGTCTCTTCGGTGAAATCCGCGGCGAGATGCTCGATCAGTGCGCCAGGGCCGGCGGAATAGACGGTCAGGGCGTTGGCCGAGGCCAGGCCGGGCAGGGCGACAAGACAGACACCCAAGGCAAGGGGTTTCAAGATATGCATGGCGGACTCCAGATTACAGCGATGGTCGAGGTGGATCAGGCAATGGCGCTAGCGGTCACGCTGGCGCCTGGTACCAGGTCGAGCAGATGAGCGCCGTCACGCCACGCGCGCAGGGCACTGATGTCGATGTCGACGCCGGCCTGGCAACCACGCTCCGGGGCGTGAGGCGCATGCAGCTTGAGCGTGGCGCCATCGGCAAGGGTTAGTTGTAGCGACAGGTGCTCGCCCTGAAACAGGCGGCCGCTAAGATGACCGCGCAGTTGGCCCTCGTGGGGGGCACAGAGCCGCAGCGCGCGGCGCGGCAGCAGTAGCGTGACCGTGCCACGGTACCCGCAGGCGGCCGCCAATGGCAGGCAGGTATCGGCGATCACCAGGCCCTCGGTCTCGAGCCGACCCTCGAGAAGGGTGCCGGCATCGACGAAGGCGGCGATCTCCGGCGTGGCCGGGGTATGAAAGAGTGCCTCCGGCGAGTCGATCTGCTGTAGGCGACCCTGCTGCAGCACGGCGACCCGGTCGGCCAAGGCGAAGGCCTCATGCTGGTCATGGGTGACAAAGACTGCGGTCAGGCCGAGTTCCTCTATCAGGCTGCGGATCTCCAGCGCCAGGTTTTCGCGCAGGCCCTTGTCGAGGTTGGAAAGCGGCTCGTCCATTAGCAGCAGGCGCGGTTTGGCCACGATGGCCCGGGCCAGCGCGACTCGCTGTTGCTGGCCCCCCGAGAGAGCACCGGGAGTGCGCTCGGCGAAATCGGCAAGCCCCACCAGCTCAAGCGCCCATTCCACCTGGGGGCGACGGGCGTTGGCCTTCACCCCCTGCATTTCAAGCGGAAACGCCACGTTCTGGTACACGCTCATGTGTGGCCAGAGGGCGTAATCCTGAAAGACCATGCCCAGTCGGCGATCATCGGGACTCAAATGGCGGCCCGGTGCCGCGACGCATTCACCGTCGAGAAGAATCTCGCCTTCATTCGCTTCGGAGAGGCCGGCGATGCAACGCAGCAGTGTGGTCTTGCCGCAACCGGAAGGGCCGAGCAGGGCGAGTACCTGGCCTCTGTGCAGCATGAGATCTATGCCGTCGAGCGCCACGACTTGGCCGAAACGTTTATGCAGGCGGTCGATCCGGAGCGCAGGGGTGGGCATGACGCAGCCTCTCTGAAAAAGTCCAGATTAAAGAGGAGTGATGACAGCGGGATGACAATCGTCCTGGGGCGCCTCTTCCAGTGACGCTGCAACGGGACGAGGAAACCGTCAGGCAGCCCCTGAGAGCAAGGCAAGGCCGCTCGAGGCGGCCTTGCCTTGCTGGGTACTTCTCGGGATCAGATTACCCGCTTGCGAATCCAGGCGCTGACCTGCTCCACGCCGATGACCACCACCAAGATGGAGAGGATCACGGTGAGTGCCTGGTCGTAACGGAACAGATTCATGGCGGCGGAGAGCTCCACGCCGATGCCGCCAGCGCCGACCAGGCCCAGCACCACGGCACTGCGCACGGCCTTTTCCACCGAGAACAGGCTGGTGGCCACGAAGGAGGGGGTGCATTCGGGCAGGATGGCGCCGCATACCACCCCGCTGCGCGAGGCGCCGGTAGCGGCCAGTGCCTGACCGGGGCCGGGGTCTACCTCCTCGATGCGTTCCGAGAAGAAGCGTGCGCAGAAACCGATGGTGTCCATGACGATAGCGAGGATGCCGGCCAGCGGCCCGAGCCCCACCGCGACCACGAAGATCAGTGCCCATACGAGGTCCGGCACGGTTCGCAGGGTGGCGACGATGTTACGTGCCACCACCCGGACCAGCGGGTGCGGGCTGGTGTTGCGCGCGCACAGCAAGGCCATGGGCAGACTCAGGATCACCCCGAACACCACGCCGACGATGGCCATCTGGAAGGTTTCCAGCATGGCGATGGCGATCACGTCCCAGCGATCGAAGTTCGGTGGCATCGCTTCACCGAAGAAAGTGCCGAGATTGATGACGCCGCGGAGTAGCCGGTCCGGATGGATGTTGGCACTGGTGAAGCCGCTGATGAAGAAGGCCGCAAACGCCAGCAGCAGGATGAAGGCGATGGGAGAGGGGCGCTCAAGCCTGGGCGGCGCGCTGTAGCGGTGAGATAACTCGCTCATCTGTGTCAGCTTCCTGGGGCGTGTCGGTGTGGTAGAGCGTCGTGATGTCGGCGTCACTGATGGCATCGGTCGGGCGGTCGAAGGCGAGAGTGCCGGCTTTGAGCCCGATCAGCCGCTCGCCGAACGCCCGGGCCAGCTCGATCTGATGCAGCACGCAGAGCACCGTCATCCCGCGCTCACGCACCACCGACCACAATAGCTCCATGACCTCCTGGCCGGCCTTGGGGTCGAGGCTGGCTACCGGCTCGTCGGCCAGCACGATCTCGGCGTCCTGCATCAGCATGCGAGCGATGGCCACGCGCTGCTGCTGGCCGCCGGAAAGGGTGTCGGTGCGACGCGCCGCCAGATGGGCGAGGCCTACCCGGTCGAGAGCCTCCATGGCCGCCAGGCGGGACTCACGACTGGCGGTGAGGGCGTGGCTGGCCAGGAGGCCGCGGCGCCCCATCAGACCGAACAGCACGTTTTGCAGCACTGAGAGGTTGCCGACCATGTTGAATTTTTGGAAGACGCAGCCGATGCGTTGGCGTAGCGTCCGTAGTTCGCGGCGTGAAGCGCGGGCCAGGTCGACGCCATCCAACACCAAGCGCCCCGACGTGGGGCGCTCCAGGCCAGTGAGACACTTCATCAGCGTCGACTTGCCGCAACCGTTGTGGCCGAGAATCACCACTCCCTCCCCTGGGGACACCGAGAAGGAGAGGCCATTGAGGGCCTGAGTGCCATCGGGGTAGACCTTTGCCAGGTCCTGGATGGTCAGTTGCATGACAAAACCTTCAGTCGGAGAGGCCGAGCAGGGCGTAGGAGTCGCGGACCACGTCATACTCGGCATCGTCCACGCGCACCATCTCGGCGCCGATGTACTTGTCGCGTTCGCCAGGGGCGAGAATCGCCTGCAGCAGGCCGTCAGGATCGTTCATGAAGGCCTCCTGAATCTCGGCCACGCAGTCGGCAGAGATATGCGGGCCGGCCACCATGGGGTCGCCCGGCATGTCCTGGCCGCGGGCGATGATGCGGTAATTCTCCTCGCCGTGCTGCTCCGCGAAGGGGGCGAAGTCGCGTACGCCTGTGCCCACCGCGTCGACTTCGCCCGAGGCCAGTGCCTGCATGCGGGCACCATCGAGCAGCGTGATCTGCAGGTCCCGATCGATGTCCAGGCCAGCCTGGTGCAGCATGTGGCTGGGCATGATGTGGCCGGTGGTAGAGCCATGATCCTTCATGGCGACGTGCTTGCCGCGCAGGTCTTCCAGTGTCTCGATGCCGCTGTCGGTGGGGGCGATGAACACCGAGTAGTACTCGGAGCGCACGATGGCGGTGACCGGCTTAATGCCTTCGACACGCTCTGCCATCAGCACGTATTCGGAGGGGCCAGCCAGCACGATGTCGACCTGCTCGAAGCGCAGGGCGTTGATGGCGGTGGTGCGGCTGCCTACCGGGAAGAACTCGACCTCGACGCCGAGACGTGACTCGACTTCGTCGACGAACTCCTGGTAGGCGCGCTGCAGCTCTTCAGTGCCCTCGATACCGGTATCGGCGAAGCGCAGGGTAGTGGGGCAGGACTCGGCGGCCTGAACCTGAGTAGCGCCGGCCATGGCAATGGCGGCGGCCAGGGAGAGCAGGGGACGAAGCATGACGGACCTCATGGAAGTAGTCGGGGCGTATGGCTCTGGATGCGCTACTACCCTGCCAAGTCCATGTGACAGATCGACGGCAATCTTATGATGGTCTCGTGACGGCGAGGTGACGCTCGCCATGTCGCCGAACTACAGCGCGGCCCACCATGGTCGGCTCGCGCGGCCGGCGAGAATTGGCGAAGCTGGTGGCCTATGCTGCCCGGAGTCTGCCATGAAGCATTCGCCTGCCTATCGCCTCGCCGCCACCATCCTGCACGGCTTCGACGAGTATCGTACCCGCTTCAAGGTAATCACCGCTGATGCCAGCCGGCGTTTTCGCGATGCTGCCTGGCGCGAGGCTCAGCAGGCCTCGGCCGAACGTATCGACCTCTACGAGGAGAAGGTCGGCGAGACTCTGGGACGGCTTAAGCGGGCCCTGGACGAGGACGACCTGACCCACTGCGAGTGCTGGCGCGAGGCCCGCAATCATTACGCCGAGTTGATCAGCGAACGGCTCGATTACGAGCTCGCCGAGACTTATTTCAATTCGCTGTTCTGCTCGATCTTTCACCACCGCCACATCCGCAACGACTGGATGTTCGTCTACAGTTCGCGGGACGCTGCGGCCCATCACTCGGGGCTGGAGCCCTGCCGTCGCATGACCGTCAAGGGCGATTGGGCGGCGTCGATCCGCTGGGCGCTGGCCGAGGCCCCCTTCGAGACGCCGTACGAGGACCTGGAGCGTGACGTGCGGCTGGGTGCCGAGTTCCTGCGCAATCATCTGCCCCGGACGATCCTCGACGCGCCGAATGCCGAGGTCGAGCTGCTCAAGAGCGTGTTCTATCGCAACAAGGGCGCCTACCTGGTGGGGCGGATTCGCGGCGATGGTGCCCAGGTGCCGCTGGTGCTGCCGATCCTGCACGACCAGGGCGAGGGGCTGCACCTGGATACCGTGCTGATCGAATCAGACGAGGTATCGATCATCTTCTCCTTTACCCGCGCCTACTTTCAGGTCGACGTCCAGGTGCCGGGTGAGTTCGTCGACTACCTGCAGCAACTCATGCCCGACAAGCCGGAGGGCGAACTTTATTCGGCGATCGGCTTCTTCAAGCACGGCAAGACTGAGTTCTTCCGCGCTCTCAATCGCCAGGTGGCCAAGCGCGAGGATCAGTTCATCATCGCCCCGGGGGTACGCGGCATGGTCATGGCGGTGTTCGTGCTGCCCTCGTTTCGCACCGTGTTCAAGATCATCAAGGACCGCTTCGACCCCTCCAAGGAGATGACCCACGGCACCGTGCGCGAGAAGTACCGACTGGTGAAGCGCCACGACCGGGTCGGGCGCATGGCCGATACCCAGGAATTCTCCAACTTCATCGCACGCAAGGACCACTTTGCCCCGGAATGCCTCGAGCACCTGCTCGAGGTGGCGCCCTCCACTGTGTACCTCAGGGGTGACAAGGTGATCATCAAGCACTGCTACACCGAGCGCATGATGACTCCGCTCAACCTCTATCTGGAACAGATCGGCGAGGAGGAGACCCAGGCGGTGCTCAAGGACTACGGCAACGCCATCAAGCAAATGGCCGCAGCCAATATCTTTCCCGGCGACATGCTGCTGAAGAACTTCGGCGTTACTCGCCATGGCCGGGTGATCTTCTACGACTACGATGAGGTGGGCTACCTCACCGAATGCAACTTCCGCCACATTCCCGAACCGATGTACCCGGAGCAGGAGTTATCCGGCGAGCCTTGGTACTCGGTGGGGCCTAATGATATTTTCCCCGAGGAGTTCGGGCCCTTTCTGTTCGCCGACCTCAAGCTGCGCAAGCTCTTCTATCAGCTCCACCCCGAGCTGTTCGACGCCGACTACTGGAAGAGCGTGCAACAGGCGATCCGCGATGGGCGAGTGATCGACGTCTACCCCTATCGCAACAAGCAGCGCTTCAGCGCCAGCGAGGTCTATTAGGCCGAGCGCATTTCAACGACATGAGGAGGCTCATGGCTGACGACAGGCGGCCTCATCTGGTGGTTTTCAGCGGCTCGGGCATCAGTGCCGAGAGCGGCATCCAGACCTTTCGTGCCGGTGATGGCCTGTGGGCCGAGCACCCCATCGAGGAGGTCGCCACGCCCGAGGCCTGGCGCCGCGACCCCGCTCGTGTATTAGGCTTCTACAACCTGCGCCGTGAGCAGGTGCGCCGGGCACGCCCCAACGCCGCGCACAAGGCGCTGGCGGATCTCGAGCGGCAGGGCTTTCGGGTCAGCATCATTACCCAGAACATCGACGACCTGCACGAGCGCGCCGGCTCGCGTAGCGTGCTGCACCTGCATGGCGAAATTCTCAAGGCGCGCTCCACGGTGGATGCCCGCATGCAGTATCCGCTGCCCCGCGGTGGGATCGAGCTGGGTGACATCTGTGACAAGGGCAGCCAACTGCGCCCCGACGTGGTGTGGTTCGGCGAGAGCGTGCCTTATTTCGGCGAGGCTTGTGCGCTCGTCGCCGAGGCCGATCTGCTGCTGGTAGTGGGCACATCGCTTGCCGTAATGCCCGCGGCCTCGCTGCTCGAACACACGCCGCTGGATGCGCCCAGCGTGCTGGTCGACCCTGAAGCCGAGACACTGGCTCCGCCCGGCGTGACCCGCATCAGCCAGCCCGCCGGCAAGGGTGTGCCGGCACTGACGCGCCACTGGCAGCGCGAGGGGAGGCTGTGGGTGCCGGAAACTCTGCTGGGATGAGGGCCAGGATGCTAGAATGCCGCCCCCGCTGCCCCTGGATACGTAATGATGCTGGATGAGACTGGCCAGGCCGACCTTGCCGAGCATGACTCCACCACCGGGTTGGGCCAGGGGCCCGCTCCCGGTCTCTTTCATGACCCCGCAACTGGTCATCCACGCCCGCCGCGGCGTGAGTTCAAGGCGCGCGGCAGTTTTACCGAGCGCTGCCCCGGCTGTAACCTCCCGGTGCTCAACTGTCTCTGTCCCTACCAGGCCAGCACCGAGAGCGAGGCGCGGGTGTGGCTGATCACGCATCCGCTCGAGCACCTCAAGCCGACCAATACCGGACGCCTGATCCGCGACGTGCTGCCGGATACCGAGGTATTCACCTGGTACCGCACGGCACCGGACGAGCGCCTGCTGGCCTTGCTTGAGGACCCGCGCTTCGCGCCTTTCGTGATCTTTCCCGATGACCAGCCCGACTATGCCGGGCGGGTCGTGGGCATGGACGCAGTCGGCGAGGTCAAGGCCAGCGGCAGAACGCCGGTATTCATCCTGCTGGACGGCACCTGGCGACAGGCGCGGCGGATCTTCCGCAAGAGCCCCTACCTCGACCGGCTGCCGGTGCTGCCGCTGGCTACCTCGCGGTTGACCCGCTACCAGTTGCGCAAGCCCGCTTCCCAAGCCCATCTTTGCACCGCCGAGGTGGCCGCCGAACTGCTGCGCCAGAGTGGCGACACCACGGCGGCCCAAGTGCTGGACGACTATTTCGACGCCTTCAACGTCAGCTATGCTGCCAGCCGGCGCTACGAGAAGATCGAGCAGCCGACGCCGGCGATGCGTCGGCTGCTGGCATATCGTGACGACGACCGCTAGCAGGCCTCCTGCGTGCGCACGCAGGCGCGCCCCGCCCGCTTGGCTTGGTACATTGCCTGATCGGCACGCTGCACCAGCCGCCTGGAACTGTCGCCGGGCTGGCAAGCAGCGACACCGAAGCTGGCGGTAACCTGACCCACGGGGGCGATAGGGCTCTGAGCGAGGGCGTGGCACACGCGCCAAGCCAGTTCCTGCGCTTGGGTTAGATCGCAGCCGGGCACTACGGCGATGAATTCCTCGCCGCCCCAGCGTCCGAGATGGTCGCTGTTGCGCAGATGCGACTGGGCCTCCTGGGCCACCTGATGCAGTACCTGATCGCCTACCTCATGCCCATGGCTATCGTTGATCGCTTTGAAGCGATCGATATCGAACAGCAGTACTGCCAGGGGGCTGCCATTCCGGCAGGCCGCCGCCAGCTCGGTCTCGAGCACCTGTTCGATACGGTGACGATTGGCCACCTGTGTCAGCGGGTCGGTATAGGCGAGCCGTTGAAGCCGGGTGTTGCGCTCATGCAGCAGCCGGTAACGGTCCTGGGTCTGCTGCTTTTCGTGCAGCAGTGCCCGGCGTAGCGTGGCCACCTGAGTGAGCTGAAGCAGCAGGTGTCGCAAGGGCGGTGACAGATGACGCGGCTGACGGTCCCGACATACCACCAGGCTGCGGCCCGGAGTGGCCTCGTGTAAGTCGAGTATGAGCGCCGCGCGGGCCTGCCGGCCGCTCAGCCAGTTGCGTAGCTTCGGAGGAGGCAGGCATAGCGGGCAGCCGGACAGATCGGGAAGCGGGCCGGGCGAACCGAACAGTTCGGCTGGCTTCGCCTGGCCATCGACCAGCATGAGCGGTACGCGGGCGCTGCGATCCACGGTGCAGGGAACGGATTCGATGGGAATGCCCTTCTGCTCCAGGCGCAGGTCGTGTCCGTCGTGGTCCTGGCCGAGCAGGGTGCATGATGCAAAGCCGGTCAGCACGTGGAGAGCCTGCAGGAGCTGGGCGTAGAGCTCGCTGGTGCTGCTGGCGCGAGCGATACGCGTTCCCCATGTGTAGCCGAGCCCTGGCAGGTCGTGGCCTGTCTCCTCCTCCTGCGGTTCGACTTCGAGAATCACGTGTCGCCCTGTCGCGTGGAGAGAGAGATAGAGCGGCTGCAAGGTGCCGTTCCCGGAAGAGATCGTGATACCGGGTGCCCCCCTGGCCAACGCCCGGGCCAGGGCCGTTACGGTATCGGCTCCCAGCACTTGTTCGGGCGGACGGCCAAGCGCCTCGGCAGGAGATAGCCCGAAGAAACGGGACAGATTGCTGCTGGCCAGGCACACGCTCTGCCAGTCGTTGTCGAAAGCAAGGAGACAACCATGCGGCTGGACCGTGGCATCAGTGTGCGGCACCGTCGGGCAGACGCTCGCATCATCGAGTTCCTCATCAAGCGAGTCCGGCATGGGATTCCCTGTTGTGTGTTACGGCAGCCAAGTTGGCTGCCGACCCTCCTGTTGCATGCCATGTCATCCGGACGGTCGGCATGGCCCAGAGGGTACCCTGACGTAAAGGAAGTAAACCATTTGTTGTCGTTTAAAAGCAACCTGAGGTTTAACTGTGGGGATGGCGCGCGCGGCACATTTGGCCGATGAATGAGAAGATTGCGTTTGCCGAACGGCTAGTCGCCGCCATGCGTGCTGCCGGCTACGAGCCGCGGCCAGCCGTGCTGGAGCGCGAATTCAACCTGCGCTACTGGGGAAAGCCCGTCACGCTACAAGGCGTGCGGCGTTGGCTATGCGGCGAGACCCTGCCTCAGCAGGAAAAATTACAGGTGCTGGCTGAATGGCTGGGAGTCGAGCCGCAGGCGCTGCGTTTTGGCGATGACGGCAAGAGCCGGATAGGCGAGACGCGCGGTGATTGGGAGTTGCCGATCAGCGCCGAAGAGCGCCGCGTGCTGCGGCGCTACCTGGCCCTGCCGGTGGAGCAGCGCAAGGTGGTGGCTCAGGTCATCGAAGCGTTCTCCCTCGCCGAACGCAGCGACTCGAAAGAACGCCAGGCCAGCTATGCGGTGAAGCGCGACGAGGAAGGCGAGGAGGGAGGCGGTTAGCCCCCGCTCCCCAACAATGCTCCGGCGATGCGGAAGCCTGCCACCCAAGTGCCGGCGGCGGAACCCAGGGTGGCGAACAGGAACACCAGCAACGTGCGCGAGACGCGGTTGCGCCACCAGCCCTTCAGCTCGGTGACATCGTGGCGCAGCATCGAAAAATCCTGCACCTTGGGTTTGCGCATCCATAGTTCGACCCCGGCGGCAACGAAGCCGGCGCCGATGGTGGGGTTGAGCGAAGTCAGCGGCGCGGCGAACATGGTGGCCACGACGGTGAGCGGGTGGGCCAGGGCGATCAGCGTGGCCAGCCCCGAGAGCACACCGTTGATCAGAAACCACTCTGCGACCAGTTGCCAACCGAGTTCGGTATTGCGCGAGAAGCCAATGGCGAACCCGGTCAATACCAGCGCCGTGATCAGCCATGGCAGGGCGCGCCACAGTTTCGACGGCGGCGGCGTGGCTTCCAGGGCTCGACGTTCCACTTCCGGCTCGGCGGGCAGGGGGGCGTCGAAGTGCTCGACCATACCCTTCATGTGCCCGGCGCCGATCACTACCAGCACGTTGCGGTAGCGCCCGGGAGGCGCCTGCTCCGCCAGACGCAGCACCATGTAGCGGTCGCGTTCGGAGATCAGCGGGGCGTAGAGCGCTTCCGATTCGGCGGCGAACTCGCTGAAAGTCGATTCCAGCACGTCTCCTTCCTTGAGTCGCTCGATCTCTTCGGGTTTGATCTCCTGGCGCGACATCACGCTGCCGAGCAGTCCGGTGAACAGCGACATGCGCTGCCACCACGGCACGCTGTGGTAGATGCGCTTGAGCGTGATGCCGACGTCGCGGTCGATCAGCAGCAGCGGCAGCTCATGGTCACGCGCCTCTTCCAGAGCCGCGCGCATCTCGGCGCCCGGTTCGATACCGGACTGCTCGGCCACGCGCTGCTGGAAGGCGCCCAGCGCCAGGTTGGCGGCAACCATGCCGGCCTTGCCCTGGCGGAAGATCTCGAACAGATCCTGCTGGGCCAGAGCGTCCGGGTTGCTGAGGTTGTGGTGGCGCGCATCGCACAGCTCGATGGCGACGGCGTCGAACTCGCCGGAGCGGATCAGCCGACGCACGTCCTCGGCGCTCTGGGCCGAAACGTGCGCGGTGCCCAGCAGGGTATAACGGGTGCCGCCCACCTCGACGACGCGATGGGGGCCGCTGAAGGCGCCTTCCTGGCGCGGGTCGGTCACGGGTTCCTGGGAGTCGGTCATGAACGCTCGGGTCGCAAGGGATGAAGACCCGATTATCCACGAAGCTCGCTGACGGGCCAAACCAGAAGCGTTCGTCAATGCTTCGCCGTAGCTTCCTGTGGAAGGGCTGATTTAGGTCGCGAGCGCAGCAATAAATCAGTACTACCACTACTACTTGCGCCAAAAGGCGGGCGTAAACAGTACCAGCACGGTAAAGATTTCCAGGCGGCCGAGCAGCATGGCCACTACCAGGATCCACTTGGCGAGCTGGGGAAGTTCGCCGTAGTTCTCGGACGCCTCGCCGAGGGCAGGGCCGAGATTGTTGAGCGTTGAGGCCACCGTCGACCAGGCGGTGACCTGATCGACCCCGGTGGCCATCACGCCCACCAGCATCAGGAAGAACAGCATCAGGTAGGCCGAGAAGAAGCCCCACACTGCCTGGGCGATGCCGTCGGGGACGCTCACCTTGCCCACTTTTACCGCAATCACCGCGCTGGGATGGATCAGCCGCATCACCTCGCGCATGCCCTGCTTGAGGATCAGGATGATACGGATCACCTTCATGCCGCCACCGGTGGAGCCGGAGCAGCCGCCGACGAAAGCGGCCATGAACAGCAGGAAGGGCAGTGCGCCCGGCCAAGCCGAGAAGTCGTCCACGCCGAAGCCGGAGGTCGTGGCGATCGAAACCGCTTCGAACAGCCCGTGTCGCAACCCGCGTTCGGTGTCGTGGGTGCCGGTCAGCCACAGCGAGACCACGGCGATGACGGCGAGCCCGGCGAGGAAGAGCAGCAGGAAGCGGGCCTCGGGGTCTTGCAGATAGTGCTTCAACTGACGGCCGCGCCAGGCCAGGAAGTGAAGACTGAAACTCATGGCCGAGACGATCAGGAAGAACATGCAGATCAGCTCGATCAGGACGCTGTCGAAATGGCCGATGCTGGCGTCGTAGGTGGAAAACCCGCCGATGGCCACGGTGGAGAAACTGTGCCCGAGAGCATCGAACCAGTTCATGCCGGCGGCCATGTAGGCCAGGAAGCAGGTCAACGTCAGTGCCGCATAGATGTACCACAGCGCCTTGGCCGTTTCGGTGATGCGAGGGGTCAGCTTGGAGTCCTTCAGCGGCCCCGGGATCTCGGTGCGATAGAGCGCCATGCCGCCGACCCCGAGCGTGGGCAGGATCGCCACCGCCAGCACCACTATCCCCATGCCGCCGAGCCACTGCAACTGCTGGCGGTAGTAGAGCACCGACTCGGGCAGGAACTCGATGCCGGTGATCACGCTGGCGCCGGTGGTGGTCAGCCCCGAGAAGGATTCGAATACCGCATCGGTGGGGCTCAGGGCGGCATCGCCGGTGAGCATGAAAGGCAGCGAACCGAACAGCCCCAGCACGCTCCAGAACAGCGCGGCAATGAGAAAGCCGTCGCGAATGCGTAGCTCCTTGTGAGCGTTGCGGTTGGGCAGGTAGATCACCATGCCGGTCAGCACGGTGATCAGGATGGCGATGATGAACGCCTGCCACTGCTCGTCGCCGAACAGCAGCGAGACCAGAACTGGCGGCAGCATGGTCAGACTGAACATCATCAGCAGCAGGCCGAGGATGCGCAGGATGACTCGCAGGCTCATCGGGCGGCGTTCCTTGCGTCGCGAAGTATCATGTGACCAGGCATCAGAAGAAGGTCAGGCCGACCTGGAACAGGCGCTCGACGTCGCGAATGCGCCGCTTGTCGATCACGAACAGAATCAGGTGATCGCCGGTTTCCACCACCACGTCATCATGGGCGATCAGCACCTCCTTGCCGCGCACGATGGCGCCGATGGTGGTGCCGCGAGGCAGGTCGATCTCACCGATGGCGCGTCCCACCACCTTGGACGATTGCGTGTCGCCATGGGCAATCGCCTCGATCGCCTCCGCCGCGCCGCGGCGCAGCGAGTGCACGTTGACGATGTCGCCGCGGCGCACATGGGTCAGCAGACTGCCGATGGTGGCCTGCTGCGGTGAGATGGCGATGTCGATCTCGCCGCCCTGCACCAGATCCACATAGGCGGCGTTGTTGATCAGCGTCAGCACCTTCTTGGCACCCATTCGCTTGGCCAGCATCGATGACATGATGTTGACCTCGTCGTCGTTGGTCAGCGCACAGAAGATATCGCACTCCTCGATGTTTTCCTCCTCCAGCAGGCGCTTGTTGGTCGCGCTGCCGTGCAGGACCACGGTGCGGTTGAGACGCTCGGAGAGGACGGTACAGCGCTCCAGGCCGTGTTCGATGATCTTGACCTGGTGGCTGTGTTCGAGATGTTCGGCGAGTCGCTCGCCGATGTTGCCGCCACCGGCGATCACCACCCGGCGGAAGTTGCGGTCGACCCGGCGCAGCTCGCTCATCACCGCGCGGATGTCGCGTCTGGCGGCGATGAAGAAGACCTCGTCATCGGCCTCGATCACGGTATCGCCATGTGGGATGATCGGTCGGTTGCGGCGGTAGATGGCCGCCACCCTGGTGTCGACGCTGGGCATGTGGCGGCGCAGGAAGCCGAGGTCCTGGCCCACCAGCGGGCCGCCGTAGTAGGCCTTGACCGCCACCAACTGCACCAGGCCGCCGGCGAATTCCAGTACCTGCAGCGCGCCGGGATGCTCGATCAAACGGCGAATATGATCGGTGACTACCTGTTCGGGACTGATGAGCACGTCGATGGGCACTGCGTCGTGGGCGAACAGCCCCTTGCGGGTCAGGTAGGCGGTGGCGCGCACTCGGGCGATCTTGGTCGGCGTGCGGAACAGCGTGTGGGCGACCTGACAAGCGATCATGTTGACTTCGTCCTGGCTGGTCACCGCGATTAGCATGTCGGCGTCTTCGCAGCCGGCCTGGCGTAGCACCACCGGATAGGAGGCGGGGCCGGTCACGGTACGGATATCGAGGCGGGTGTGCAGCTCGCGCAGACGCTCGCCGTCGACATCCACGAC
This sequence comes from Billgrantia zhangzhouensis, assembly GCF_021404465.1. GTDB lineage: Bacteria > Pseudomonadota > Gammaproteobacteria > Pseudomonadales > Halomonadaceae > Halomonas > Halomonas zhangzhouensis. Next base: position 45,887 of record NZ_JABFTT010000009.1, read on the forward strand.
GGTGATGTCATTCTCCTCACGGGCCAGGTGCTCGGCCAGCGTGCCGCCGACCTGACCGGCGCCCAGGATGATGATCTTCATATGCTATCGGGCCTTCGAACGACTCTGCGACGCCGATATGGCGCCGCAGCATCCGTGGCTAGCATAAACCAGCCGAAGGTGATGTAACAGGTTCACGCGGCAAGGCCGTTGTCAGTCGAGAGTGAAGCCCACCTTGAGGGTGACCTGCCAATGACCGACGCGGCCATTCTCGATGTGTCCGCGGGTATCCACGACCTCGAACCAGCGCATGCCGTGAAGGGATTGGGAAGCCTTGTCGAGGGCGCGCTGGATGGCGTCCTCGATGCCTTTCTCCGAAGAGCCGGTCAGCTCGATGTGCTTGTAGACGTGGTCGCTCATGGGGGCTCCTTGCTCAGTGAACGAATGATGGGGGCCGGGTCAGCCCCGCTTCCTCAGTCTGGCATAAAAGAAGCCGTCATGACTCTCGGGTTCCGGTAACAGTTGTCGTCCTGGTCCGGTCAAACGTCCCCAGTTCACTTCCTCGGGTGTAGTGACCGCGGCATTGCCGGTGCGTTCGAGGAAGGCGCGCACCTGCTCGTCGTTTTCCTCGCGCAGTACCGAGCAGGTCGCATAGAGCAGCGTGCCGCCTGGGCGCAGCAGTGGCCACAGGTTGTCGAGCAGGTGCGCCTGCAGCTCGGCCAGTTTGGCGATATCGGAAGGGCGCCGCAGCCGCTTGATGTCGGGGTGGCGACGGATCACGCCGGTGCCGGAGCAGGGAGCGTCGAGCAGAATGGCATCGAAGGGCGTGCCGTCCCACCAGTCGCGCTGTGTGGCATCAGCATGTACCAGCGTGGCCGAAAGGCCGAGACGTTCCAGCGTCTCCTCGACCCGGGCCAGGCGTACGGCATCGCTGTCGAGTGCCAGCAGCTCGATGTCGAACAGCTCGAGCAGATGGGCCGTCTTGCCGCCGGGGGCGCAGCAGGCATCCAGCACGCGACCGCCGGGGCGCGGTGCCAGGGCCGGCCCGAGCAACTCGGCGGCGAGCTGTGCGGCTTCGTCCTGCACGCTGACGTCACCCTCGGCGAAACCGGGTAGCGCCTGGACGTCGCAGGGTTTCTCCAGTACCAGCCCATCGGGAGAGTGCGCACACAGGCGTGCTTCGATACCGCTGACCTGAAGCCTGGCCAGGTAGGCTTCGCGGTCGCCGTGCCGGCGATTGATGCGCAGGGTCATGGGGCCGGGCTGGTTGTTGGCCTCGGCAATGGCTTGCCAGTCGCTGGGCCAGGCCTGGCGCAGGGCCTTGAGCAACCAGCGCGGATGCAGCAGCGCTACGGCGGGATCCTGATCGACCTCGGCCTGCAGTGCAGTGGATTCCCGGGTCAACCGGCGCAGACAGCCGTTGAGTACTCGGGTCGCCCACTCCTTGCCCAACTGGCGGGCGGCGCCGGCGGTTTCGCCCACTGCGGCGTGCGCCGGGATGCGTAGGTAGAGCAATTGGTAAATGCCCAGCAGCAGCAGAGCCTGGATGTCGGCGTCGCGAGCCTTGAACGGGCTTTTCAATAGGCGATCGGCCAGCGCCTCGAGGCGCGGCAGGGTGCGACACACGCCGTAGCACATCGCCTTGAACAGTGCCCTGTCGCGTATCACTACCTGGTGATCGTCCAGCTCACTGAGCGATCCCTTGCCGGTGATGACGGGCACCAGGGCTCGTGCGGCGCTGACGCGCACCGCCTGACCGCCGTCCTGGACGCTCTTGCCGGCACGGGTGGATGGGGTGGAACGATGCATCAGACGCTCTCCTCGTTCGCACTGCCCAGGCGGCTGCCGGCTCGCAGGCGTTCGCTACGAGCATTGAGCAGGTCGCGGGCCGGCAGTGGCTTGCCGCCTGGCAACTGGGCGCGCGTCACGCGCAGCACTTCGTTGCCCTGCGGGCCGCAGGCGATGCGCAGGGCGTCGGCTTCGGGCTCAAGCAGGGTGCCCGGTATCACGGCGGGTTCGCCCTCGTGGCGTGGAGCCGCCTCGGCCATCAACAAACGCAGGCGTTCATCGCCGCAGGCGCACCAGGCGACCGGCCAGGGGTTGAAGGCGCGCACCTTGGCGGCCAGTTCGACGGCGGGGCGGGAGAAGTCCAGCTCGGCCTCGGTCTTGGAGAGCTTGGCGGCATAGGTCACGCCCTCCGCCGGCTGTGGCGTGGCGGCAAGCCCCTTGCCTGCCAGTGAGTCCAGTGCCTCGACCAGCGCCTCGCCTCCGAGTTCGGCCAGGATGTCGTGCAGCTCGCCGCCGGTGGTGGCAGCGGTGATCGGTGTGCGTCTTGCCAGCAGCATGTCGCCGGTGTCGAGCCCGGCGTCCATCTGCATGATGGTCACGCCGCTCTCGCCGTCGCCGGCCTCGATGGCTCGCTGGATCGGGGCGGCACCACGCCAGCGTGGCAGCAGCGAGGCATGAACGTTGAGACAGCCGAGCCGGGGGGTGTCGAGCACTGCCTGCGGTAGAATCAGCCCGTAGGCCACCACCACCATGATGTCGGCGTCGAAGGCGGCCAGCTCGGCCTGCACCTCGGCGCTCTTCAGCGTCTCGGGCTGAAGGATCGGCAGCCTGTGCTCGAGGGCGAGCGATTTGACGGGGCTGGCAGTCAGTTTGCGGCCCCTGCCGGCCGGGCGGTCGGGCTGGGTATACACGGCGACGACCTGATGCCGGCTATCCCACAGGGCTCTCAGACTGGCCGCGGCAAAATCAGGGGTGCCGGCGAAGATGACGCGCAGAGATCGGGACATGTTTCGAGCCTTGCCAGTGGACGATTGCCCTCATCATAACGGAGGCAAACCACAACGACGAAGGCCGACGCAGGACGTCGGCCTTCTGAAGCGTATCGTGAGGTGAATCAGGCGGACTGCATCAGCTTGTGGCGCTTCTGCATCTTCTTCAGCACGCGGTCGCGCTTGAGCGGCGAGAGATAGTCGACGAACAGCACACCCTCGAGATGATCGCATTCATGCTGGATGCAGTGGGCCAGCAGGCCGTCGGCCTCGAGTTCGTAAGGTTTGCCGTCGCGGTCCAGTGCCTTGAGATTGACCTTGAGCGCGCGCGGTACCTCGGCGTAGTACTCGGGAATCGACAGGCAGCCCTCGGACATCAGCTCGCGTTCTTCGCCAATGGGCGTGTACTCGGGGTTGATCAGCACGAGGGGGCTGGCCCGCTCTTCGCTGACATCCATGACGATCACGCGCCGGTGAACGTCCACCTGGGTGGCGGCCAGCCCGATGCCGGAAGCGTCGTACATGGTCTCGAGCATGTCATCGACCAGCCGGCGCACCTCGTCATCAACCGTCTCGACCGGCGCTGCCTTGGTGCGCAGCCGCTCGTCGGGAAATTCGAGGATAGTCAATTTGGCCATGGCGTTGGAACCACCGTTTATGCTGTCATTCGGAACTTGCCCCTATATTCTAGGGGGTGGCAAGCCAGGGGGAAACCGCTGGCACGCGTTATCAATTCGATAGCATTGGACTATAACACGGCATGCCAGTTCCCGGTGGGGTGAAGCGTGCCGAGTAGGACATCTCGGACAAGGGAGTGGGGGATGGTGGGGAATGCGCAGCGGCGCCAAGGCAGTGCTTGGAACGGAGGGTGGATCTGGCTTGGTGGCTTCGTGCTGCTGATGACGACAAACATGGCCCAGGCCCAGGGGAACGTGGCGCTTTCCCCCGAGATGCAGCGCGTCCCGGCACACGAGGCGGTGGAGCCGATTCCACTGGATGCCGTACGCCATTTCCTGCGCGACCACCGCGTGGTTGATGACCCGGCGGCGTTGGATGAGTTGGCCTACGTGGTGGCCGGTCACGATCGGCGTATCATCAGCGGCCCCGGCGACCGCATCTATGCCCGTGGTGAGCTGCAGCACGGACAGCGCTATGGTCTTTACCGCGTTGGCGACCGTTACAGCAATGCCGCGACAGGCGAGATCCTGGGACTCGAACTGATCGGCATCGGCCAGGCCCTGGTCGAGCGTAGCGTGAACGGTATCGCCGTGATCGAGATCCTGTCCGCCAGCCAGGAGGTGCGCAACGACGATATCCTGCTGCCGCTGGAAGAGCGGGAGTTGGTCAGCGAGTTCATGCCCCGTGCACCGGACCGCGACGTCGACGGGACCATCCTCGCCGTACCGGGTGGGGTACGCTTCATTGGCCGGCTGCAGGTAGTGGCGCTGGACCGGGGGCGGCGTGACGGTCTCGAAACGGGGCATGTGCTTGAGGTCGAGCAGCAGGGCGAGCGCGTCATCGACCCCCGAACCGGTGAGTCGCTGCGCCTGCCGGGCACGGATGCCGGATTGATCATGGTGTTCCGGCCCTTCGAGAAGATGAGCTATGGACTGGTGATGCAGGCGAGCCGCACGCTGGAGGTCGGCGATCGCATTCTCAATTCTCGTCGCGGGATGGCATTGCGATGAGTACCGCGCAGCAAATGCCGACTCAGCGCGACTGGCTGGCGCTGATACGGCTGCCGGGCATGGGCACGGCTCGGCTGGCCGAGATGGTGGCTGCCGCCCCGGACTGGCCCGAAGGGTGGTTGGGTTGCCTGCCACGTCAGGCAGCGACGATGCTGCGCCTGTGGCTCGACCATCCTGCCCGCAGCCCGTTGCTCCAGGCAGTCGAAGCCGACCTGGCCTGGCTGACGGCTGCGCCCGGGCGCCATCTGCTCCACCCGGGCCACTCTGCCTGGCCGGCACTGCTGGAGCAGATCGGCGATCCGCCGCTGGTGCTTTGGGCGCTGGGCGACCTGGCTGCCCTTCGGCCGCCCAAGCTTGCCATCGTCGGCTCGCGTCGGCCCACTCGTGAGGGATTGGCCAACGCCGCCGCTTTCGGTCGCGAGCTGGCCAGTCGCGACTGGTGCGTCGTCAGCGGCTTGGCGCTGGGTGTCGACGGGGCGGCGCAGCAGGCCGCGCTGGAGACCGGCGGGCGCAGCGTGGCGGTACTCGGCTGCGGTGTCGACGTGATCTACCCGCCGCGCCATGCGCGCCTCTACCAGCAACTGCTCGAGCGAGGCGGGCTGATCCTCTCGGAGCATCCGCCCGGGACTCGCGCACGGGCGGGTTTCTTTCCCCGTCGCAACCGCATCGTCACCGGCATTTCGTTGGGTGTGCTGGTGGTGGAGGCTGCCGAGAAGAGCGGCTCGCTGGTCAGCGCACGGCTGGCCATGGAGCAAAACCGCGAGGTTTTTGCGCTGCCCGGCTCGATCCACAATCCCCAGGCCAGGGGGTGTTTGAAACTGATTCGTGATGGTGCCGTACTGGTGCGTCATGTCGACGACATGCTCGAGGAACTGAGCCAGTGGGCGGTATCGGTCGCCCCGTTCGCCTCGGTCGAGAGATCGGATCACGTGAATGACGTTGGCGATCCGCTACTGCGCTGGCTCAGCGACGCGCCCTCACCGCTCGATGCGCTGGTAAACCTGACTGGCTTGAGCGTGCCCGATTGCCAGCGACGGTTGCTGGAGCTTGAACTCGAGGGGCGTGCCGCTCAAGCGCCCGGCGGCTGGGTACGTCTGCCTGAGAACGCCCAGGCGTGCTAGCATGACGACCCTCTCACGGGCTGCCGTGGCAAGGCGATGGCACCTCAATTGACGAATCAGCAGGCAGGAGAGCCATGACCGTGGCCGAATCACTCGATGCCGCCGTTGCTGCGCTGCGTGCCGGGGGCGTGATTGCCTATCCTACCGAGGGCGTATGGGGCTTGGGCTGCGACCCCGATAACGACGAGGCCGTGGCGCATTTGCTGCGTCTCAAGGAACGCGACCCTGCCAAGGGGTTGATCCTGGTGGCGGCATCCATCGAGCAGTTCGGCCCCTGGCTCGAGGGGCTGGCGCCGGAGTTGCATGCCCCGCTGGTGACCAGTTGGCCGGGTCCCAATACCTGGCTGGTCCCGGACAATGGCCGTACCCACCCGCTGGTGCGTGGTGCGCACGACTGCGTGGCGCTGCGCGTCAGTGCTCATCCCGACGTGGCGGCTCTGTGCCGGGCCTTCGGTGGGCCGGTCGTTTCGACCTCGGCCAACAAGGCCAGCGAGCCCTCGGCCATGAGCGCCGCGGAGGTCCGCGAGATCTTCGGCGATGAACTCGACGCCATCGTCGAGGGTGAGCTGGGCGGGCATGACAAGCCCAGCACTATTCGTGATCTGATCAGCGGCCAGGTGCTGCGCGCCTGACCGGTAACGCTGCCGAATGGCCGTGCCTGGCCATTCGGCAATGAACGGCGACATGAGCGGGGAGTGACATGGCGCGAGCCAATCTCGAAACGGTGAAGAGCTATCTTCTCGACCTCCAGGATCGGCTGTGTGCCGGCCTGGCCGGGGAGGATGGCGGTGCCGGCTTTCGCGAGGAGAGCTGGCAGCGCGAAGCGGGAGGGGGAGGGCGCTCGCGGGTGATCGAGCACGGCCGGGTATTCGAGAAAGGCGGGGTCAATTTCTCCCACGTCTACGGCGACCAACTGCCGCCCTCGGCCACGGCGGCACGGCCCCAGCTTGCCGGGCGTGGCTTCCATGCGGTGGGGGTCTCCTGGGTGCTGCATCCCGAGAACCCCCACGTGCCGACCAGTCACGGCAACGTGCGCTTCTTCATTGCCGAGAAGGAGGGCGAGGCGCCGGTGTGGTGGTTCGGTGGCGGCTTCGATCTCACCCCCTACTATCCGGTACACGAGGACGTGGTGCACTGGCACCGGGTGGCCCGTGACGCCTGCGCCCCCTTTGGCGCAGAGGTCTACCCGCGTTTCAAGGCGTGGTGCGACGAGTATTTCTACCTCAAGCATCGCGAGGAGACCCGCGGCGTGGGTGGGTTGTTCTTCGATGACTTCAACGAGTGGGGCTTCGATACCAGCTTCGCCTTCCAGCGTGCGGTGGGAGATGCCTTCCTCGATGCCTACCTTCCCATCGTACGGCGCCGGCGCGATACACCATGGAGCGAACATGAGCGCGACTTCCAGCTCTACCGCCGCGGACGCTACGTGGAATTCAATCTGGTGTGGGACCGCGGCACCCTGTTCGGGTTGCAGAGCGGTGGACGCACCGAATCGATTCTGATGTCGATGCCACCATTGGCGCGCTGGGAGTATGGCTGGACGCCCGAACCGGGCAGCGCCGAAGAGGTGCTGTATCGGGAGTATCTACACCCCCGCGACTGGCTGGGGGAAAGCGCTGACTAAGCATCTGCGCGACCGAATCGCTGCGTTACGCGGTGCCGAAGCGTCGGACCGTCGCAATCCTCACCTATAACCCATAGGCTCCGGTTGCTGCGCTCCGGGCGCCTTGCGCTTCATGTCGCTCGATAGCTATTCAGACGCTTCCCCATGTATGAGGAATCTCTTCATGACTGACCGTTACTGCGTCTTTGGCAACCCCATCTCGCACTCGAAGTCGCCGGCGATCCACGCCGCCTTCGCCGCGCAGACGGGAGAGGCAATCGAATATACCGCCATCGCGGCGCCACTTGACGACTTTACCGGCGCCTGGCGCAGGTTCACGGCCGAAGGTGGGCGGGGGGGCAACGTTACCGTGCCGTTCAAGGAGGAGGCCTTCCGCCTCTGCGACACCCCGAGCCAGCGCGCCCGTCGGGCCGGCGCGGTGAACACGCTGTTGCTGGGCAAGAACGGTCTTACATACGGCGACACCACCGATGGCATCGGCCTAGTGCGCGACCTGACGCGCCACGGAGTGAACCTGGCCGGTGCTCGTATCCTGGTGCTGGGAGCCGGTGGGGCGGTGCGTGGCGTGCTGGAGCCGCTGCTGGCCGCCGGGCCGGCGAGCCTGTTGATCGCCAACCGCACCGCCGAGAAGGCCGAGGCACTGGCTGCCGACTTCGGAGATCTCGGCACGATTAGTGGCGGCGGCTTCGGCGCTGTGGTCGGCCCCTTCGACCTGGTGATCAACGGCACCAGCGCCAGCCTGGCCGGCGACCTGCCACCGTTGCCTGACGACCTGTTCGCCGAGGGCGCCACCGCTTACGACATGATGTACGGCGCCGAACTCACCGTTTTCCTGCACTGGGCCGCCGAACACGGTGCCCGCTCTATCGACGGTCTCGGCATGCTGGTGGAGCAGGCCGCGGAATCGTTCTTCCTGTGGCGCAATAGGCGTCCGGAGACGGAGCCGGTGCTGGCCGAGCTGCGCCGCTCGCTGTAGGCAGCATGCCCGTTTCGACCTTGTGCTGGCATCTTGCGCGGCGTCCGGAGGGTATCCCTGAAACCTCCGATTTCGTACTACGTGAGATGCCGCTGCCACCGCTCCTGCAAGGCCAGGTGGAACTCGAAGTGCACGGGCTCTCCGTGGACCCCTATATGCGTACCCGCATGCAGCCCGAAGGCTACGGCTATCTGGCCAAGTGGGGGCCGGGAACGCCGCTCTCCGCCTGGGGGCTTGCCCGTATCCGGCGTAGCCGTGGGCGCTGGCGGGAGGGCGACTGGGTGGTGGGTCACCTGCCGGTAGCCGATCGGGTGCACTTGAGGGTACCCAAGCCGGATGCCCTGTTGCCGCTCTGCCTACCCGCCATGACCCCGCTCCCCGAGCGTTGGCTCCACGAACACGGCATGACCGGTTTCACTGCCTGGCTGGGCATGCGTCACTATGGCCGGCCGCAGCCCGGCGAGACGGTGTTGGTGTCGGCGGCTGCCGGCGCAGTAGGGCAGTTTGGCCGTCCAATTGGCCCATCGGGCCGGCGCCCGAGTGATAGCGAGTGCCGGCAGCGCCGCCAAGCGTACCTGGCTGCGCGAGAGACTGGGCGTGGCGGCGACTCTCGACGATCGTGATCCGGAAGGCTTTGCCGAGGCCTTGGCCGAAGCGGCCCCGGAGGGAATCGACCTGGATTTCGAGAGTCTGGGTGGGGCCGTCTTCGAGGCGGCCATCGAGCGGCTGCGACCCTGCGGGCGGGTGGTACTGTGTGGCTTGATCAGCCAGTATCACGACCCCGAACCGCGCCGGGCGCCGCCCAACCTTGCCCGCCTGCAAGCGATCGGAGGACGGCTCGTGCCCTTCGTGGTGCCGGGCCATGAGCCCGAGCATTGGGCCCGCTTCCAGGCCGAGATGGCTGGGCTCGATCCGGTGGCGCCGCTTGATGTACTCCACGGTCTCGAGGCCTGGCCCCGCGCCTTCTGCGGGCTCTTTACCGGCAAGGGCATCGGCAAGCGGGTGGTATGGCTCATGCCCGCCCGTTGCGAAGATTGACGAAGTAGGCGTCTGAGCCTATCTGCCCTCCCTTGAGGGCGATCTCGAGCCCGTCGAAGGTTGGGTCGTCGCTGTAGGCACGACACAGCGGCGAACCGGGGGTCTCCGGCAGTGGCAGGCGGGTCGTCAGGGCGTGGATGTTAAGCTCGCGCAGGGCGTGGCTCGAGGTATCCCCTCCGGCGATGGCGACCCGGCGCAGCCCGTGAATCTCGACCAACCGGCGCAGCAGTTGGCCCAACGAGCGCCCAATGCGATGACGTGCCTGCGGGTCCCCCTGTGTCACCGCCGAGGCATTCGTCTCCGGTCCCATGGCGGTATGCACGATAACGCTCATGCCATCGGCCAGGGCGTCACCGGCCGCTTCCAGTACCGCCTGCATGACGCCTTCCCCATGTTCGTCACCGATCAGGCCGGCTACGTCCAGGCCAATGGCGCGAAAGCCGTTGGCTTCGGCCCAGCGGATCTGGCGGGCGGTGACCTCAGAACAGCTACCCGAGACCACGGCGAGCTGATCCACCGCGCCCGGCGGCGTGAAGGAAGGCACCGTGGCCGGAACCCGCTGCTGCCGGCGCCAGGCTTCGAGCAGTGCGTATTCGACGCCGGATGAGCCCACCACGTAGCTGCCTCGGGGCTGGCGGGTACGCCATAGCTGGTGTCCAACCTCGGCCTGATGTCGGGTGTCGAGTACATCGTAGAGCAGCACTTGATGGCCTGCGCTCAGTCGGTCGATGCGCTCATCGATATCCGGCTGCGCAAGACACAGCAGGTCTGCCAAGCCGATGGAGAGTTCGGTCTGGCCAGCCAGGTGGCGGCGCAGGTCGGCCTCTCCCATGGGAGTGACCGGATGGCGGCTCATCACCGGATGCCGGTCGAGGCGGTGCACGTCGCCCTGGAACATGGCGAAGTGTTGGCCGAAGACGGTATAGCGTTTCAGCTGCGGCGCTCCCACCACCAGCGGCACGCATGACTGGCCGAACAGCGCCCGGCCGATCTCCAGGGCGCGGCCGATGTTTCCCACGCCTGGTGCGCTGTCGAAGGTCGAGCAGACCTTGTAGTGACAGAGGTCGGCCCCGAGCGAGCGCAGCCAGGCGAGGGCGTGATGTAGGTGGTCATCCATCCACTCGGGCGTCTCGCTGCGGCTGGTGCCGGCCAGCCCGATCGCTTGGCAATCGGCGAAGCATGCCAATTGCTCGGCGCTGGGCGGGTCGAGGAACAGCACGGTGGCAATGCCACCGAGGCTCAGGGCCTCCATGACGTCGGTGGAGCCGGTCAGGTCATCGCCGTAGTACGACAGCAGCAGGGAAGAAGGCATCAGCGGAAGGTCTCCATGGCCTGGGCGAGTTCGATGTGATCACGCGAATAGATTTCCGGGGCGATGCCGGCTGCGGCCGCTTCCCAGGCCTGGCGCAGGCTGGCTACCCCGCCGGCGATGCCGCCAGGGTGGGCCATGATGCCGCCGCCGCAGCAGTAGATCAGGTCACTGTTGCCCAGGGCGGCATGGGTATCTGCCACCTGGACGGCGCTCTGCCCCGACGAGAAGACCGGCATCACCGTGTAGTCCGGCGCGGACGCTCCGAACAGCGGAGCCTGGCACGCCTGGGCACTGGCGATGACGCTATCATCTTCCTCGCTGAACTTGTTGCGCAGGCCGTTGACGTGGATGTGGTCGACGCCGGCCAGGCGCCACAGCTTGTGGTAGGCAGCGAAACCGATGCCGATATGCGGCGAGCGGCTGTACAACCCCCAGCCGGCCCGGTGACCATGCAGGGCGACCTGGCAGTGGCGGCGCAACTGGGCGACGCCGGCCAGGCCGACGCTGTTGATCGCCACCATGACGCAGGTGCCGCCAGCGGCGACCACGTAGTCGTGATGCGCGCGCATCTCGTCGATGTCGCCGCTGATATTGAAGGCGTACATGACCTTCTTCCCGGTGCGCTCGGCATGGGCGTTGATCAGCGGCATGATCGCATCGACCCGCGCCTTGAGCGGGCTGTGGGGGCCGTTTGCCTGGAGTTCGTCATCCTTGATGAAGTCGATGCCGCCCTCGATCAGCTGCTCGACCATCTCGGCGGTCTGCTCGGGCGTCAGGCCGACGCTCGGCTTGATGATGGTGCCGATCAGTGGCCCCAGCTCCACGCCGCTGAGCCGACGCGTCCCCGCGGTGCCGAACTGGGGGCCTGGATAGGCGTCGGCGAAGGCCGGGGGTAGCTCGAGATCGAGCAGCCTGAGCCCCGAGAACTCCTTCAGCTCGAAGAGATTACCGGCTACCGTCGAGACCAGGTTGAGCAACGACGGGCCGAAGTTCTCGAGAGGCCAGGAGAGTTCGACGAGGGCGCGCTGGTAACCGTGTCGGACTGTTGGAGTCAGGTCGGCACGCATCGGCAGCGAGGGGCGATCGACGACTTCCAAGTGTTGAATGGACTCGACCCGGGCACCGTGCGCCGTGCGCAGTGCATCGGTTTCGCTGGCCAGACGGGTAAAGGTGCCCGAAGACTGTTCACCCGCCATCACCTGGGCGGCATGCTCGAGGTCACAAGGGGTTTCGACGAAATAGCGGGCGTGGATTCTGGCGCTCATCGTGAGGCTCCGGTGGTAGGGGACATGGCTCAATAGAGCAGGTCGCGCAGCAGCAGTGAGATCGACGGCACGTAGGTGATCAGCATCAGGCAGGTGATGATGGTCAGTACCGGCGGCAGCAGGTAGCGGAAGAGTTGTTCCACCGGCAGCTTGGCGACCTGGGCGGCGGCGAACAGGTTGACGCCGAGCGGGGGTGTGAACATGCCGAGGGCCAGGTTGACCACGATGATGATGCCGAAATGCACCGGGTCGATGCCGAAGCCGATGGCGATGGGGGCCAGGATCGGCGCCAGAATCAGGATGGCGGCGGAGGTCTCGATGAACATCCCCACCACCAGCAGCAACATGTTGATCGCCAGCAGGAAGGTATAGCGGTTGTCGAAGGCGCTCTGGGCCCAGGCGCCGATATCCGAGGCCAGCCCTGAGCGCCCGATGACGAAGCTCAGGGCCGAGGCCGCGGCAATGATCAGCATCACGGCACCCGCGGACAAGGCGCTCTCGCGGAAGATCCTCGGCAGGTCCTGCAGGGTGATGGTACGGTAGACCACCATACCCAATAACAATCCGTAGGCCACTGCCACGGCTGAGGCTTCGGTGGGTGTGAAGATGCCGCCATATATCCCTCCGATGATGATGACCGGCATCAGCAGGGCGAGAAAGGCGCGGCGAAAGGCGGGCCAGATGGGGCTGCGCAGTTCGCCGTCCCGTGTGCCGTAACCCTTGATGCGACACCAGATCGCGATCATCAGGATCAGTGCCGCGCCGATCAGCAACCCGGGGCCGAAGCCGGCCATGAACAACTGGGTGATCGAGGTCTCGGTGCTGACGCCATACAGGATCAGCGGCACCGAAGGGGGAATGATGATGCCGAGTTCCGCTGAGGAAGCCTGGACCGAAGCGGCCATGGGCGGTGGATAGCCCCGTTGCACCATGGCAGGAATCAGAATGGCGCCAATGGCGAACGTCGTGGCCACGCTGGAACCGGATATTGCCGCGAAGAGCATGCAGGTGACCACGCAGGTGCAGGCCAGCCCCCCCTGAATGCCACCGATGAGAGAGCGAGCGAATTCCACCATGCGCGCGGCGATGCCGCCATTGCTCATGATGTTACCGGCGAGAATGAAGAAGGGCACGGCCATCAATGGAAAGCTGTCGAGCCCGACGAACATTCTCTGTGGTACGACCTGCAGCGGGACGTTGGTGAAGAAGTAGAGGCCGGCGGCGGCGGCCAGGGCGATGGCAACGGCGATGGGGACCGACAGGGCGAAAAGCCCGACCAGCACGGAGCCGATGGCAAAGTTCATGGGTGTTCTCCTGCTTGCCGCTCACCAATGGCTTGGGCGTGCCGGGCGCGGCGGTGTTCCAGCTCCCGTGCGAGTTGGCGGGCGATGACGGCAATGGCGGCAACGGCGCAGCCCACGGGGATGGCGGCGTAGAACCATGACATGGAAATCTCGAGCATGGCGATCTGTTGGCGGGAGACCCTCACCGTGATGAGGTAGCCTTGCCAGACCAGCAGGCTCAGCAGAGTGAGCACCGCGGCGCATACCAGGCGGTGACCATGGATGCGCAAAGGTTCGGGAAGGCGTGAAATAAACAGTCCGATGGCGATCATGGCGCCATGCCAGAAGGCCGCGGCACTGACCAGGAAGACACTCCAGATGATCAGACCTCGAGCGAGAATTTCCGACCAGGAGGCAGGGTTGCCGAGAATGAAGCGGGTGAAGACCTGATAGAAGACCAGGCCCACGGCAATGGCCAGCAGGAGAGCGGCAAGATTATGGGTAAGCCTGACCAATCCCTGTGCCAGGGCACTGAAGAGAGAGAACATGAGGGCGCTCCTCGTCATTCAGGAGAAGGCGCCTCCTGGGAGCCTGCCGGACGTGACGCTGGTCGTCGAATCGACAGGCTCCTGGATGAGGCGCTCGGTCAGGAGTCACTGGGTATTGCGGATGCGCTCCAGTAGGTCGCCATTGAACTCACCAGCGAAACGGTCGTAGACGGGCTGTACGGCGGCGCGGAACTGCTCGTAGTCGATCTCTTCGATCACCTGCATGCCGTTCTCGCGTAGCAGCTCGACGCCCTCGGCTTCGATGCGCGCGACCGATTCGCGGGAGGCTTGGGCTGCCGCCTGTGCCGCCTGGCGGAACCAGTCCTGCTGTTCCTCGCTTAGGCCATCCCAGTAGATTTGGGACATGACCACGGCGGTCGGTGAGTAGACGTGGCCGGTCAAGGTCAGGTAATCCTGGATTTCCCAAATGTTGTTGACGGTCAGGATCGGAGTGGGGTTCTCCTGCCCGTCGATGGTGCCCTGTTGCAGGGCGGTAATTACTTCGGTCCATGATAGTGGGGCGGGTGCCGCACCCAGCTCGCGGAAGGTTTCCAGATGTACTCGGTTCTCCATGGTACGGATCTTCATGCCCTGTAGGTCTTCGGGTGTCTCGACAGGACGGACGCTGTTGGTCAAATGACGGAAACCGTTCTCGGCCCAGGCCAGGCCGATCAATCCCTCGCTCTCGAATTCGGCCAGCAGCTCCTGGCCGATTTCACCATCGAGAACGGCATGGGCGTGCTCGTAGTTACGAAACAGGAAGGGGAAATCCAAGGCATAAATCTCGGGAATGAAGTTGCCGATGGGCCCTGTCGAGGTCAGAGTCAATTCGACGGAACCGATCTGCAAGCCTTCCAAGACATCGCGCTCTCCTCCCATGGCGCTAGCAGGCTGAAGCACGATCTTGAATTCTCCGTCGCTGAGACGTTCGATCTCCTCGGCGAAGGCGCGACCGGCATCGCCATAATGGGAGTTCAGTGGCGGGGTGAAGGCCAGGTTCATCTCCTGGGCGGCGAGGGCTAGACCGCCCGGTATCAGGGGCAGGGCAAGCGTTGCGATAGCTGTCTTTTTGAGGAAGTGAGTCTTCATTGGTTGGCTCCATATCATTGTCATTGTGCTGGGTGGGACTGGAGGGTGGCCTCAGGTGATACGGCGAATGCTTTCGGCGATTTCGTCGGGCTCGAAGACCCGCTTCCAGTCATCGCGCATCAGCTGGGGCTTGGCATTCTCAATGGCTTTGTTGCAGGCATCCGAGAACACCCCGGGCTGCTCCTCGAAGATTACGGCGGCAAGGATGTTCATATGGCCGAGCAGGAAGTCGCGAGCGCACTGCTTGTCCACACCGCGCGCCACGACTTCGTCCATGGCCTCACGCATCACCGCCAGTAGAGTGGCGCAGACGGTTTCCGACAGGCCCGGCTCGAGTAGTGCCATCTGCTCCACCGAAACCTTGTGCGCACGCACCACGGGGGCATAGATGATCTTTGCTACCTCTTCGCCGAGAGCGAACATCTCCTCAGGTCCCTGCATCAGGGCGCTGACGATATGCTGCTTGGCCAAATGGCCACCAAAGAAATCGCGTTTGGCTTGTGGATCAGTCTCGTCATTGAAGATCGGCGGGTGACAGGGGTGAGTTACGAAATAGGCCAGGTCGTCGCGTTCCGGCAGATGGCCGGCGAAAGGAGCGGCGGCATCAAGGGTAACCACCATGGTTCCGCTGGCCATCAGCGGTGAGAGGTCCTCGGCGATGCGGCCGACCAGATTGTCAGGAACCGCCAGGATCACCACCTCGGCACCGGGAACGGCTTGATCGACTTCCACGCAGTGAATGCCGAGGCCTTGGGCAAGACGTTCCCGCCCGGCGTCACTGACTTCCACGTGGCTAACTTTGTAATCGGATCGTTGCAGGTTACTGGCGAGGCGATAGCCCATCTTTCCACCGGCACCGATCAGCGCAATTCTGGTCATGTGAGGCTCCAGGATGAAATGAGTGGCCGCTGTCAAATGCGGCAAGGGGAGGACAGGCCGTGCATCGATACCAGTTTGCCTGCCAACTGGTATAATGACATAATATCAATACCAGTTGGTCAAATACTGCTTTAGTCGCATTTGAGCGCTAGTGGCAGGTATCGATAGACTTGCCAACGTGCCTGGCACCGCTGGATTCCATCTGGATTGGCTGCTCGTCCAGGGTTTGCGAGGAGAAGACTCATGCACCTAACACCCAAAATCGCCCGGCGTAAGCTGTCCGACGAAGTCTTTGATCGCCTCTATGAGTTGATCGAGTCCGGGCAGTACCGTCCAGGCGATATGCTGCCCTCGGAGCGTGAGCTGATGGATACATACGGAGTGGGCCGGCCGGCGATCCGAGAGGCGATGCAGTCGCTTGATAGGATCGGCCTGGTTGAGATCAACCATGGCCAACGCCCCAGGGTGCTACAGCCCACAGCGATGGGGCTCATCTCACAGATAGACCTGACGGCGCGTCATATGCTGGCCAGCTCACCGCAGGCGCTGGAACAGTTGAAGGAGGCGCGAACTTTCTTCGAGTTGGGCATGGTGGACAAGGCGGCACGCCAGGCGACGTCTGAGAATGTGGCGAGGTTGCGTGAGCTGGTGGGAGAGCAGCGACGTCACCTGAATAAGGATGCCGCCGCTTTCGTGCAGGCCGACATGGCTTTCCATACGGCGATCGCTGCCATGACGCGCAACCCCATTTTCACTGCTACCAGTCAGGCAATGCTGGGTTGGCTCGCTCGGTTTCATGCCGGCATTCTGCACTGGGAAGGTAATGAAGAAACTACGCTGATGGAGCATGAACGGATCATCGACCGTATCGAAGCGGGTGAGTCCGATCAGGCAGTCACGGAAATGAAGAAGCACCTCGAACGGGCTAGAGCGCTCTACACAACCAACAATTGACAAGTCGACAGTAGCAGTCCCCTCGAGCCTGCCTTCAGCGCCTTTTGACGTACAGCCCCAACATGCACATTACCATGCCGGCTACCGACAGCAGCATGCCGCCGTTGACCAGCCAGGGCTGACGCTCGATCCAGGGTACGAAGGGCTGGGGCGACTCGCGGCATATGCCCGCCAGGTAATCCCAGTAGCCGCCCTGGATCAGGGTGCATTCACGCACGCTACTGAGTTCCCAGAAATAGATGCCCATCAGTATGAAGAGAGGCAGGATCAACAGCAGCAGTCCGAGTCGTAGCATCAGCATTCCAAAGTCGAAATAATGTGCAGCAATCAATCAGCGTTTCCCTAGGGGCGCGGGCAGTTGGGCTGCCTCCCCGCCTGCCGTGCCTGCTCGTAGCGGGCCATGGCGTTGTCCATCTCGGCTTGCAAGCCCTGCATGCGCTGGCCATGGCTGGGGTGGGTAGACATCCAGGCCGGTGGGCGGGCACCGCCCTGAGCACTCATGTTGTCCCACAATTCCAGGCTGGCACGCGGGTCGAAGCCGGCTTCGGCCATCAGCCGCAGGCCGATGATGTCGGCTTCGCTCTCGTGACGGCGCGAGAAGGGTAGCAGGATGCCATACTGGGCGCCTAGGCCCAGCGCGCCCATCAGTTGTTCACCCCCTGGTCCCCGCATGCCGGCGGCCGACGATAGCACCGACAGAGCGAGCTGTGTCGAAGTCTGGGTCGAGACGCGTTCGTTGGCATGGCGGGCAAGCACGTGACCGACCTCGTGGCCAATGACCGCAGCGAGCTGATCCTGACTGACGGCCACGTCGAACAGCCCGGTATTGACCCCCATGTAGCCGCCGGGCAGGGCGAAGGCGTTGGCCTGCTCCGACTCGAACACATGGATCTGCCAGTCCTGGTTACGCTCTTGCTCCGGCAGCACGGTGATGATGGCACTGGCCACGCACTGGGCGTAGCGCTGTTGGGCCTGACCGGCTGAGGGGAGATCCTGCTGGTATTGATCGTAAGCCTCGCGGCCCATCTGGTTGAGCTGCGCATCGGACATCAGCGTGAACTGCTGGCGACCGGTCGGCGAGGTGGTACAGGCGGTAATGGTGAGGGCCAGGGTGGCCACGGCAGCACAGCGAATCCAGCGCATCTTCAGATACCTCGTTCGTTCAGATCCCTTGAGACCCTGGACGGGGGGGGCGGTTCGCCACAAGATACCTTGAACCGTAACAAGGTCAACATCAAACCGAGCAAGAGAACCCCAAGGAGATGCCAATGGATGTCGAGCTGAGCAGGCGACTGAGCCGCCTGCTGGATCACGTGGAGCACTGGCTGCCGCCTGCGCCGCAGGAGGTCGACTGGGAACGCGACGTGGCCGCCCTGTGGCAGCGTCATGTCTTGGGAGGGCGGCTGCTGCCGGTGCCGCCACGGGACAGCCTGGCTTTGGACGACCTGCTGGGGATCGAGCGCCAGAAACTGGCGCTGGTCGACAACACGCGCGCCTTCCTGCGGGGGCTGCCGGCCAACCACGCTTTGCTGTGGGGCTCGCGCGGCAGCGGCAAGTCGTCGCTGATCCGTGCCATGCTCAACAGCCTGGCGTCGGAGGGGTTGCGCCTGGTACAGGTCGACCGCCATGACCTGGCCGGTCTGCCCATGCTGGTCGAGCAGTTGCGCCGGCAACCGCATCGCTTCGTGGTCTATTGCGACGATCTTTCCTTCGAGGGGCATGACGACGCCTACAAGGCGCTCAAGAGCGTGCTTGACGGCGCGCTCACCGGACCGCCGCCCAACGTGCTGCTTTACGCCACTTCGAACCGTCGCCACCTGCTGCCTGAGTCCATGGCCGACAACGAGGGCTCGCGCCTGGTGGGGGAGGAGCTACACCACGGCGACGCGGTGGAGGAGAAGATTTCTCTCTCCGACCGCTTCGGCTTATGGCTCGGTTTCTACCCCTTCAACCAGGACACCTATCTCGAGGCCTGCTGCCACTGGGTGACGCAGCTCGGTAGCGAGCAGGATTGGGGCGCCGAGGCGCGTGCCGAAGCGATCCGCTATGCCACCCTGCGTGGCGGCCGCAGCGGTCGCGGTGCTTGGCAGTTCGCCTGCCAGTGGGTCGGACGCCGACGGCTGCATGAGTCGGCTTGATCAGCGCTGTGGAGTCAGCTCTCCGCCCTGTCCCACGGCAAAGCGCAGGGTCGGGGTCCACAGCCCGGCTGGTAGCGTCACGCCCAGGCCTCGCAGGCTGCCCGGCGTGATGGCCAGTTCGCTGCCCGTGGGGAGTTCGCCCTGGCTGGCCAACTGGGCGGCGAGTTCCACCATGGGCGCCAGGCGCCGAGTGTCAGTGGCCAGCACGTCGAAGGCCACCGGCAGGCGCAGCTTGGTGTCGTCGCCGGAGGTCAGGGCTACGTCCTGCTGGTAGTTGCCGCTGACCGGCTCTGCACCGGGCACGTCCAGGGTCCAGCGAAAACCCGACATCTCCACCGCCGGCATGCCGACGGGCAGTGACAGGCCCATGGCCAGGGTGGCCTGAACCGGCAGGCTACCCATGCTCAGGCTCGAGGCCGCCAATGACGCAATGTCACTGGTGTCGAGACCGGCCTGAATCGAGTAGGGGCCGATGCGCACGTCCTCCACGCCCAGGGAGGTCACTGCCAGGCGGAAGGCGAACAGACCAGTCTGGGGCAGGGCGAGACAACCGCTGAGCAGCATGGCGAGACCAAGCGGGACGAACGAGCGCCGACGATGGCGCGGTACGACGAACGAGAGCACCCGATTCAGGAACATCCTCTCCTCCTGTTGGACGAGGCAGATCGGTAAACGGAGTAGATGACAAGTTCGGCCAGGGGGGCCATCGGTAGGATCATGGCCCGGCCTTTGCAGCCGGGCATCTTGGACAAGGGTCAGCGACGTTTGTTGCGTGCGGCACGAGTGCGCCCCAGCTCGCGCTGCTTGGCTTTCTCCCGGTCGCTGGCGCCGGCCAGCGGGTCGTAGGGATTCCTGCCGGAGCGAAATTCGAAGCGGATCGGCGTGCCCTTGACCTTGAGCACCTTGCGGAAGGTGTTGGTCAGGAAACGCTTGTAGGCTTCGGGCAGGGCCTCGGTCTGGTTGCCGTGGACCACGATGATCGGCGGATTGCTGCCGCCCTGGTGGGCCATGCGCAGCTTGATCCGGCGGCCATGCACCAGCGGCGGCGGGTGCTGGCTCACGGCGTCCTGCAGCAGGGTGGTGAGCCGGTTGGTCGACCAGTGGCTGTTGGCCGAGGCGAAGGCGCGCTCGATGGAGGGGTAGAGATCGCCCACGCCGGTGCCATGCAGCGCTGAGATGAAGTGCAGGTCGGCATAGTCGGCGAAGCCCAGGCGACGCTTGATCTCGGCGCGCATCTTCTCCTTGGCTTCGCTCTCCAGGCCGTCCCACTTGTTGACGGCCAGCACCAGGGCGCGGCCGGTGGTCAGCACGTAGTCGAGCAGGTGCAGATCCTGTTCCACCAGCCCGCTGCGAGCATCGAGCACCATGACCGCGACGTGGCACTCCTTGATCGCCTCCAGGGTCTTGATGATCGAAAACTTCTCGGCGATCTCGCGGACATTCTTGCGCCGCCGTATGCCGGCGGTATCCACCAGCACATAGGGCTTGCCACGTCGCTCGAAGGGAATCTCGATGGCATCGCGCGTGGTGCCGGCCTCGTCGAAGACCACGACCCGCTCCTCACCGAGCAGGCGGTTGACCAGCGTCGACTTGCCGACGTTGGGGCGGCCGATGACGCCGATGCGGATGCCTTTGGTGCCGGTGTCCACGGGAATGCTTTCGTCCCGCTCGGGGAAGGGGGCAAGTACCTCTTCGATCAGCGTGGTGACGTTGCGACCGTGGGCGGCGGCGATGGGGTGTGGGTCGCCCATGCCGAGTTGCCAGAAGTCGGCCATGGCCGAATGCTCTTCCAGGCCGTCGGTTTTGTTGACCACCAGCCAGGTTTTCTTCTGGTTGACCCGCAGGTGGTTGGCAATCGCTTCGTCGGCCACGTGGAGACCGGCACGGGCATCGACCAGGAACAGCACGATGTCGGCTTCGTCGATGGCGGCCAGAGACTGTTCGGCCATGGCCGCGTCGATGCCTTCCTCGTCGCCGCTGATGCCGCCAGTGTCGATCACTGTGTAGGCCTTGCCGCCGAGCGCCCCGTTACCGTACTTGCGGTCGCGGGTGAGCCCGGGGAAGTCTGCCACCAGCGCGTCGCGCGAGCGGGTCAGGCGGTTGAACAGGGTCGACTTGCCCACGTTGGGGCGGCCGACCAGGGCGATCACGGGTGTCATCGTTTGATTTCCAGGGCCTCCAGGCGGCCGTCGTTGGCCAGCACGTAGATGCGGCGGAAGTCGGTGACGGGACGTAGGCTGATGCCGGAGCTGTCGACCCGGGTGCGGGCAGTGAAGCGTCCGTTCTGGATATCGAGCAGGTGCAGGTAGCCCTCGAAATCGCCCAGCACCAGGTTGCCGTCGGCAAAGGCCGGTGAGGTCAGCCAGCGTCCCTCGAGGTCACGGTTGCGCCATACTTCCTCGCCGGTGCGGGCGTCGAAGGCGATGACGTGGCTGGCTTCATTGACGGTGAACAGGCGGTCGCCGACCAGTACCGGGGTCTGGTAGCTGGAGTGCTCGCGCTCCCACAGGATCTCGCCGCTGGGCGCTTCCAGGGCGGCCAGACGACCGTTATAGCTGGTCACGAACAGCCGGCCATCGGGCGTGAGTACCGGCTGGCCACCGAGGTCGACCATGCGGTCGATCTCGCTACGCCCGCGAGGCACGGCGATGCGCCTTTCCCACAGCGGCTGGCCGCTGCGGTTGTCCAGCGTGACCAGGCGGCCATTGGCGAAACCGGCAAAGGTGACCGGATCGATCACTGTGGGGGTGCCGGTGCCGCGGAGGGTCAGGGCGGGCTCGGTGGTGGTGTGCACCCAGCGCTCGCGGCCGGTCTGCCGGTCAAGCGCGGTGACCACGCCGTCGACGCTCTGGACCACGAGCAGTTGCTGGTTGGGCTGCGGTGCAGCGAGGACTTCGCTGGAGACGCGCGTGCGCCAGCTGACGTCGCCGTTGGATTGGTTCAGTGCCAGCACCTCGCCGTTACGGGTGCCGAGGTAGACCTGCCCGGCCACGGCGGTCAGGCCGCTGGACACGCCGACGCCAAGGTCGGTTTGCCAGCGACGCTCACCGCTCTGCGCGTCGAAGGCCATGACCCGGCCGCGCTCGTCGGCGGCATAGATCACTCCGTTGTCGAGCGAGGGTGCGATGGGGTAGGTTGCCCGGCCGAGGCCTTGGCCGACCCGCTGGCGCCAGTCGGTGTCGAGTTCGGCCTGGGCCTCGAAGCGCTGCAGCTGCTTGGGGCTGTAGCGCGGCTCCGCCTTGTTGGCGCAGCCGGCCAGCAGGCCGAGAGCCAGGATTCCCACCAGGGCGAGGGCGGATTTGCGAGCATTCATCGTCTTCATAGCGTGGCCTCTTCGACACCCAGGTCGTCGAGCTTGAGCTGGACGCCATAGATCGGCTGGTTACGTTGTTCGGCGACCGCGAGGGCCTCCTGCCAGGCCTGGCGGGCTTCGTCGTCGCGACCCAGGGCGCGCAGGGCATCGCCGCGCACATCGGCTTGCTGGGCGGCCAGGGCGGCGGGTACGTCACGTGCCAGCGTCTCGAGTGCGCCATCGGCATCGCCGTCGGCCACTTGCAGTCGGGCCAGGCGCAGTCGTGCCAGACCCTGCACGTAGTCGCGTCCGCTGGATTCGATCACGCTCTCGAGCACCTGACGGGCTTCGCTCAGATCGCCCTCCTCGACGGCGAGACGGGCATCGATCAGGCGCGCCAGGTCGGCGTACAGCGTACGACCATGATTGTCGGTGATCTCGACCACCAGGCTGCGGGCCTCGTCGACGTTACCGCCGTCGGCCAGGTTGATCAGGTGCTGATAGCGCATGGAGGCGGCTTCCGCCTGGTTGTCCTGATAATTCTGCCAGGCGTTCCAGCCCACCACGCCGGCGATGGCGATGGCAACGCCGGCAATCAGCGAGGTGCCATTCTCCTTCCACCAGCGCTTGATGGCTTCCAGCTGCTCTTCTTCGGTTCTCAGCTCCGCCACGGGCGGTCTCCTTTACACGGCAAAATGCGGTTCGGTCAGGCGTGCTCGCTGCCCACCAGATCGGCCAGGGTCTTGGCCAGGGCGTCCTGGGTCAGGTTCAGCTGGTCGCGCTCTTCGCGCAGGAACTTCAGCGTCACGCGACCCTGGGCCAGCTCGTCTTCGCCCAGCAGCAGCGCCAGCCGGGCGCCGCTCTTGTCGGCCTTCTTGATGCGGCTCTTGAAGCTGCCGCCGCCGCAATGCAGCTGCAGGCGCAGTGCGGGCAGCTCGCTTCTCACCCTTTCGGCCAGCAGCATGGCCTGGGCGGTGGCGACATCATCCATGGGCAGCACGTAGAGGTCCAGCTCGCCCAAGGCGGCCTCGGGCACCAGTTCCAGGGTCTCGAGCAGCAGGATCAGCCGCTCGATGCCCATGGCGAAGCCCACCGCCGGGGTCGGCTTGCCGCCGAGCTGCTCGACCAGGCCGTCGTAGCGGCCGCCGGCACACACGGTGCCCTGGCTGCCCAGCGCGGTGGTGGTCCACTCGAACACGGTGCGGCAGTAATAGTCGAGGCCGCGCACCAGACGTGGGTTGATCACGTAGTCGATGCCGGCGGCCTCGAGCAGGGCGGTGAGCCCCTCGAAATGCTCGCGCGAGGCGTCGTCGAGGTGGCCCATCAGCCGCGGCGCGTCGGCCAGCATTGCCGCCATGTCCGGGTTCTTGGAATCGAGGATGCGCAGCGGGTTGCTCGACAGGCGGCGCAGGGAGTCCTCGTCGAGCTGGTCGCGATGCTGCTCGAAGTAGGCCACCAGCTTGTCGCGGTAAGCGGCACGAGCCTCGTTGGAGCCAAGTGAGTTGAGCTCCAGGGTGACGTGCTCGATGAGGCCCAGCTCCTTCCACAACCGTGCCGACAGCATGATCACCTCGGCATCGATGTCCGGCCCCTCCAGGCCGAAGGCTTCCAGGCCGACCTGATGAAACTGCCGGTAGCGGCCCTTCTGCGGACGCTCGTGGCGGAACATCGGGCCCTGGTACCACAGCCGCTGGGTCTGGTTGTGCAGCAAGCCGTGCTCCATGGCGGCACGCACGCAACTGGCCGTGCCTTCGGGACGCAGGGTCAGGCTGTCGCCGTTGCGGTCCTCGAAGGTGTACATTTCCTTTTCGACGATGTCGGTGACTTCGCCGATGGAGCGCGCGAACAGGGCGGTCTGCTCGACGATGGGCGTGCGGATCTCGGCATAGCCGTAGCGCTTCATCAGCGCCTGGACGGTGCTCTCGAAGTACTGCCACAGGGCGGACTGGCCCGGCAACAGGTCGTTCATGCCGCGA
Organism: Billgrantia zhangzhouensis; assembly: GCF_021404465.1. Taxonomy (GTDB): domain Bacteria; phylum Pseudomonadota; class Gammaproteobacteria; order Pseudomonadales; family Halomonadaceae; genus Halomonas; species Halomonas zhangzhouensis. The sequence continues at coordinate 69,826 of NZ_JABFTT010000009.1, forward strand.
ATGGCCTGGATCTTCTTCTTGGTGCTGTCGGACTTGCTCAACTGCTGCTCCTTGATGGTCGACGACGAATCAGGCCCCGCGGGCGATGACGTCCTTCTCGGCCGCTTCCTTCTCGCGTACCTTCTCGCGAATCAGACGCTCCAGGTCGTCGACCAGATGGTCGTTGGTCAGCTTGGTGGCAGGCTTGCCGTCGATGTAGATCAGATTGTTGGGAGTGCCACCGGTCAGACCGATGTCGCTCTCCTTGGCCTCGCCAGGGCCGTTCACCACGCAGCCGATCACCGAGACGTCAAGCGGTGTCATGATGTCCTCGAGGCGCTCCTCAAGGGCGTTCATGGTACCGATCACGTCGAAGTTCTGGCGCGAGCAGCTGGGGCAGGCGATGAAGTTGATGCCCTTGCTGCGTAGGCGCAGGCTCTTGAGCATGTCGTAGCCGACCTTGATCTCTTCCACCGGATCGGCGGCGAGCGAGACGCGGATGGTATCGCCAATGCCGTCCATCAGCAGCATGCCCAGGCCGATGGAGGACTTGACGGTCCCCGAGCGCAGCCCGCCAGCTTCGGTGATACCCAGGTGGAGCGGCTGTTCGATCAGCTTGGCCAACTGGCGGTAGGCGGCCACGGCCATGAACACGTCGCTGGCCTTGACGCTGACCTTGTACTCCTGGAAATCGAGGCGGTCGAGGTGATCGATGTGGCGCATCGCCGACTCCACCAGCGCCTCCGGCGTAGGCTCGCCGTACTTGCGCTGCAGCTCCTTCTCCAGCGAGCCGGCGTTGACGCCGATGCGGATCGGGATGCCGTTGTCGCGGGCGGCGCCGACCACGGCGCGTACACGCTCCTCCTTGCCGATGTTGCCGGGGTTGATGCGCAGGCAGTCGACGCCGAGTTCGGCGACGCGCAGGGCGATCTTGTAGTCGAAATGGATATCGGCCACCAGCGGCACGCTCACCTGCTGCTTGATGCGGCCGAAGGCTTCGGCGGCGTCCATGGTCGGCACCGAGACGCGTACGATATCGGTACCGGCAGCCTCCAGGCGCTGGATCTGGGCCACGGTGGCGGCGACGTCCAGGGTGTCGGTGTTGGTCATGCTCTGCACCGAGATCGGGGCATCGCCCCCGACCGGTACCTGGCCGACGTGGATCTGGCGCGACTTGCGGCGCACGATAGGTGATGGGGAATGCATAGGCATCACTCTCCCAGGGTGAAACGGGCGACGTTATTGGCCCCGGCGCGAGCGCCCAGGTCGATGCGTTCGCCGGCCCAGCTCAACTCAACGCCAGTGGCATTGCCGATGGTCAGGCGGAACGGGGGCTCCCCTTCGACGGTCGCCGTGGTGCCGGGTTCCTGAAGACCGACGAAAACGCGCCGATTGTTGGCGTCGAAAATCTCGGTCCAGGACTGTTCGTTGAAGGTCAACTGCAGCACCGTGCGCTCGGTGGGCGGTGCCACCTCGGCGACTTCCGGCTCGTCCTCAGCGACGATCGGCTGCTCGACGGGCGCCTCGACGCTGGCCTCGTCCTCCATGATCGGCTCTTCCTCGCTCATGCCCGCGATCAGTTCGGCGCCGGCGGGATCGACCTCTCTGGGCGGTGCGGTTGCGCCTTCGATCGGATCGACGCCTTCCTGCGGTACCGGCGGCAATGCTTCCTCGACCTCGGGCCGCGGCTCCTCCTCGATGGTAGTGGTGCCATCCAGCGTTTCCACCGAAACCGGGCCGCTCTCGTCGACGGCCGGCGGCTCATTGCCGTCGCGGCTCTGCCACCACACCAGGGTAAGACCGATCAGGCCGGCAATGACCAGCAGGGTGACCAGCTTGAACAGCCAGGCGCCGATGCGCGACGGCGGTCGAGTGACCTGCACCGGCGTCACGCGCTGTTCGCTCTCCTGACTGCCGAAGCGTGCCGAGTAAGCCTGCAGTATGGGGCGGTCGTCGATGCCCAGCAGGCGAGCATAGGCGCGCAGGTAACCGCGGCGGTAGGTGGCCACCGGTACCTGCTCGTAGTTGTCCTCCTCCATGCCGATGACGACGGCAGGCCGAAGGTTCAGGGCGGTGGCAACCTCTTCGCGAGACAGTCCTTGCGCTTCACGCTCACGGCGAAGCAGCTCCCCTGGGGAGGCCGCGGATGCGAAGTCGATGGCATCGATGTCATGGTTGTCGCTCATGGCTGAGCATCCTTCGTCTAGAGTCGTTGATCAAGGTGCACCACGCGGGGTATCAGCGCCGGGAGTGGCGGGCATGTTCGGGGCGCTGACGGCAATCTGCCGGGCCAGTACCTGGGCGTCCGGCGTCATGCCGGCGAGCCCTACGAATATTTCCAACTGCTGTCGAGCGCGTTCTGGGTTGCCCTGCTCCAGCTCGAGTTCAGCCAGGGAGAGATAGCTTCTCGGGTTGCGTGGGTCGAGGCTGCGGGCGCGTTCCAGACTCTGCCTCGCCTTGGCCGTTTCACCGAGGCCCTGCTGGCACTGGCCGAGATTGGCGAACAACTGGGCCCGGTTGGCATAGCCGGTATCCTGGGAAGCGACTTCGAGCTGCTCACAGGCTTGCCTCACCTGGCCCTGCTCGTAGAGAAACACGGCATAGTTGTTGCGCGCCCGGCTGTTGCCGGGCGCGGTCTGGATGGCCTTCCTGAACATCTCGTCGGCGCGCTCCCGCTCGCCCTGGCGCTGGTAGACGATGGCCATCGCCTGCAATGCCTCGGGGTGGTCGGGCGTGCGTTCCAGGGCACGGTTGAGGGCCGCCATGGCGCGCGGCAGGTTGCCGCGCTCGAGATAGGCCATGCCTAAGTCGGTAAAGGCCTCGGTCGGATCCATGTCGGCCTGCTGCTCGGGCTGACTGGCGCACCCGGCAAGCCATAACGCAGCGACCGCCATCGCGACCAGCGGCATGCGTCGGCTTGGCAGATGGGGGAAGCGCGTCATGGCATCCTCATGGTCGGGCCTGTCGGGCTGTGGTTGTGTTGCTTGCCTAGCCCCCGAGCGGCGCTGGCCAGGGGCGAGAAAAAAGCCTGTCCATCAAAGCGCCGTGGCGTGTTGAAGTCAAGGCGACACCCCGCTTCAGTCGGCGTCGATCTGGATCGAGCGGATATAACGCTCGTGGCGGCGTGTGCGGTCCTTCACTCGGCCTACCAATTGGCCACAGGCGGCATCGATGTCGTCACCGCGGGTGCTGCGGATCGGCGCCGTGTAGCCCAGCTCGTAAAGCCATTGTTGGAAGCGCATGACTTGGTTGCGCGAAGGCTTCTCGTAACCCGAGTGGGGGAACGGGTTGAACGGGATCAGGTTGATCTTGCACGGCAACTCGCGCAGCAGCTCGGCCAGCTGCTTGGCATGCTCCTGCTGGTCGTTGACGTCCTTGATCACCGTGTACTCGACGGTCACCATGCGCGTGTCGTCACACTTGGCCAGGTAGCGATGGCAGGCGTCCAGCAGGGTGCGGATATTGTACTTGCGGTTGAGCGGTACCAGCTCGTTGCGCAGCGCGTCGGTGGCCGCATGCAGCGAGATGGCCAGGCTCACGTCGAGTTCGTCGCCGAGCTTGTCGAGCATCGGCACCACGCCCGAGGTCGACAGGGTCACGCGGCGCTTGGATAGCCCGTAGCCGTTGTCGTCGAGCATCAGCTTCATCGCCGGTACGACATTGTCGTAATTCAGCAGCGGCTCGCCCATGCCCATCATCACCACGTTGGTGACCGGGCGGTTGGCGGTATCCTTGCGCGGGCCCACGCTGCGCTGTGCGACCCACACCTGGCCGATGATCTCGGCGGCGGTAAGGTTGCGCTGGAAACCCTGCTTGCCGGTGGAGCAGAAGCTGCAGTCGAGCGAGCAACCCACCTGGGACGATACGCACAGGGTGCGGCGCTTGCCGTTGTCGGCCGGAATCAGCACCGTCTCAACGTAGCTGCCATCTTCCACCTCCAGCACCCACTTGCGGGTTCCGTCGCTGGAAGTACCTTCATAGATCACGCCGGGGCCGCGAATTTCGGCCACTTCGGCGAGTCGTTGGCGCAGCGCCTTGGAGAGGTTGGTCATGGCTTCGAAGTCGTCGCAGCCCTCGTGATGAATCCACTTCATCACCTGGGCAGCACGGAACTTCTTCTCGCCGATGGAGAGGAAGAAGTCTTCCATCTCCTCACGAGTCATGCCGAGCAGATTGGTACGTTGGGCGGTGGTGGTGGTCATGGCATCACGTAGATCGGGGCGGGACGAGAGCGGGGGCTGAAGTGCCCCCGCGAAATACACGGTTGGCCGGAGCCTTAACGTGAATGGATCTCGTCGGCGCCAAAGAAGTAGGCCACTTCGCGCTCGGCGGAGGCCGGTGAGTCAGAGCCGTGCACGGCGTTGGCGTCGATGGTCTCGGCGAAGTCGGCGCGGATGGTGCCCGGCGCGGCTTCCTTGGGGTTGGTGGCGCCCATCAGCTCACGGTTCTTGGCGATGGCATCCTCGCCTTGCAGAACCTGCACCACCACCGGGCCGGAGGTCATGAAGCCCACCAGGTCCTTGAAGAAGGGGCGCTCCTTGTGCTCGGCGTAGAAACCGCCGGCCTTCTCTTCGGAAAGGTGCAGCATCTTGGCAGCCACGACCTTGAGGCCGGCCTTCTCGAAGCGAGCGATGATCTCGCCAATGGCGTTCTTGGCGACGGCATCGGGCTTGATGATGGAAAGGGTACGTTCGGTTGCCATGGGGCTCTCCGTTGTGATGGGCTTCGGTTCGAATGGCGATAGCGCCACGCCGCACCCGCTCCCGGCTGGGGTAGGTACGGCGCGGCGCTAAGGAAATTCACGGACTCTCGCTGCCACCGGCCTCGAGCGGCCGGCAGAGCGCTGCAGCGGCGCTGTCGATAATGGGCGCAGAGTATACCGCTGTCGGCGGGCGTTGAACAATCGCCACCCGTGTGGCGGCCTTACAGTCACACGGTGAAGCTCTCTCCGCATCCACACTGGTCCTTCACGTTGGGATTGTTGAAGCGAAAGAAGCGGTTGAGCCCCTCCGAGACATAATCGACCTCGCTGCCGTCGAGCATCGGTAATGCCTCGGGGGAGACGAAGACGGTGACGCCATGGTCCTCGAAGACTACGTCGTCATTGGCGGCCTCGTCGGCGAAGTCGAGTACGTAGCTGTAGCCCGAGCAGCCGCTGGGCTTGACCGAGACCCGCAGGCCCAGACCGTGCCCGCGCTCCTCGAGCACGCGCTGGATCTGCTCGGCGGCGGCGTTGGTGATGGATAGTTGCGCCATGTTCGTTCTCCTGCAGCGAAGGTGGCTGGACAGCGATCGGCTGTGCGCGAAGCCGGCTAGTATCGCAGGCCCGGGAGGGCGTGGTGGATGGCCTCGAGCGCCGCATCGATGTCGGCTTCGGTCGTGAAGCGGCCGAAGCTGAAGCGAAGCGAAGCCAGCGCCAGCGGGCGCGGCACGCCGATACCCTTCAATACATAGGATGGCTCGACACTGGCGGAATTGCATGCCGACCCGGTCGACAGGGCAATGCTGCGCAGCGCCATCAGCAGCGATTCGCCATCCACGCCCTCGAAGGCCAGGTTGAGAATGTTGGGCACCGCCACTTCGATGGCGGTATTGCGGTGTATCCCGTCCAGGTCCGACAGCCCATCGAGCAGCCGGTTCCTCAGCGCCATGATACGTGCCTGGTCGTCCTTGCCCTCGGTGCTGGCCAGACTGAAGGCTTCGCCCATGCCGACGATCTGATGGGTGGCCAGGGTACCGGAGCGCATGCCGCGCTCGTGACCGCCGCCATGGATCAGCGGCTCGATGCGGATGTCCGGGCTGCGCCTGACATACAGGGCACCGATGCCCTTGGGGCCGTAGGCCTTGTGGCCAGAGAGCGACATCAGGTCGATACCCAGGCGGCCCACGTCAAGGTCGATGCGTCCTACGCCTTGGGCCGCATCGACGTGAAATGCCGCGCCGCCGGCATGGGCCACCTCAGCCAGGGCGGCCAGGTCATGAATGCAGCCCAGTTCGTTGTTGACCGCCATCAGCGATACCAGCAACGTGTCGGGGCGCATCGCCTCGCGCAGTTGTGCGGGGGTGACACGGCCATCGGCACCCGGGGTCAGCCAGGTTACCTCGAAGCCTTCTCGTTCGAGGGCGGCGGCGGTGTCCACCACCGCCTTGTGCTCGATGGCGGATGTCACCAGGTGACGGCCGCGCTCGCGGTTGGCCCGCATGAAGCCGATCAGGGCGAGATTGTCGGCTTCGGTAGCGCCACTGGTCCAGACGATCTCGCGCGGGTCGGCGGCGATCATGTCGGCCACCTGGCGGCGCGCGCTCTCTACCGCCTGTTCTGCCTGCCAGCCGAGCATATGGCTGCGCGAGGCGGGGTTGGCGTAGGTGCCGTCCAGGGTGAGAAAGCGCTGCATGACCTCGGCGACACGGGGGTCGACCGGGGTAGTGGCGGCATAGTCGAGGTAGACGAGGGCGCTCATGGTCTCGCGGAAATCTCCAATCTGTTCCTCGACCGGTGTCAGGGCGAGGAGGTCAGGATGGTGTTGTCTTCGTGGCGGCTGCGCTGGCGCGCGGCGATGCGGCGCACATCGCCGTGTTCGACCAACTGGCCGAGGGTAATGCCGTCGAGGAAGCCGCGGATCTGCTCGGAGAGATCGCACCACAAGTGGTGGGTCAGGCAGGTATCGCCCTGCTGACAGTCCGACAGTCCCTGGCAGCGAGTGGCGTCGACCGATTCGTCGACGGCGTCGATCACCCGTGATACCGAGATCTCGGCGGCAGGTTTCGCGAGCAGGTAGCCGCCACCCGGGCCGCGCACGCTATTGACCAGCCCAGCGCGACGCAGGCGGGCGAAGAGCTGCTCCAGATAAGGCAGCGAGATTTCCTGACGCCGCGAGATATCGGCCAGGCAGATGGGACCCCTGTCGGCGTTCAGGGCCAGATCGAGCATGGCAGTGACGGCGTAGCGTCCCTTGGTGGTCAAACGCATGGCAGGCTCTTCTGGCGCATCGGGAAGCGTACCTCGACACTGCGAACAGGCCGGTAGGTCAGCGAGCGCTCGCCGCTGGCGGCGAGCCGTCGTCTTAGTAGGACACCATTATGGTAAAGCCTGACTGCTAAGGTCAACCATTCCCCCGAGGAGGTTCGGATCTGCCTTGATCCCGGTCATGTTCGGCGCCGGAAGCGGTGGATGTCGGGCCGCAGCAGGAGTCGACGTCGGACAGGATATCGGCGAAGTCCTCATCGCGCAGCTCCGGCAGCTTGCCCTCGCGGTAGCTGGCATCGAGCTTGCGCAGCGTGCCGCACATGCGCTCGATACGCTCGTCCACGGCATGCATGTGGTCGAGCATCGCCTGAATCGAGCGTGCCACCGGGTCGGGCATGTCCTCGCTCACGCCGTAGGCATCGAAGCCGAACTTGCGCCGCATCGCCTCGCGACGCTCGGGATCGACTTCCAGTACCTCGGCAACGTCCGGATCGGCGCGCTTGACGATCTTGCCGGGAATGCCGACCACCGTGGCGCCGGCAGGCACTTCCTTGGTCACCACCGCATTGGAGCCGACCTTGGCCCCTGCGCCGACGGTGAACGGGCCGAGAATCTTGGCTCCGGCGCCGACGATGACGCCGTCTTCCAGCGTCGGGTGGCGCTTGCCCTTGTGCCAGCTGGTGCCGCCTAGCGTCACACCCTGGTAGAGCGTGACGTCGTCGCCGACCTCGGCGGTCTCGCCGATGACCACGCCCATGCCGTGGTCGATGAAGAAGCGCCGGCCGATCTTGGCCCCGGGATGGATCTCGATCCCGGTAAGCCAGCGCGAGAAGGTCGACAGCGTGCGGGCCAGCCACTTGAGCTGTTTCTGCCACAGCCAGTGGGCGAGGCGATGGAGCAGCAGTGCGTGCAACCCCGGATAGTTGGTGAGCACTTCCAGGAAGTTGCGTGCCGCCGGGTCGCGGGCGAATACGCTATTGATGTCCTCGCGCAGTCGTTGAAACATGCAGCGGTCCTTGGTGACGGAGAGGCGGCCTGGGCGGCGGGAAAACCTTCATGTAACGGTAGTTTGACCATATGGGGACGCAGCGGGCAACGTTCAAGGCGTCTACCGTTCGGAGTCCGAACGGCTGGCGCTGCTGTCCGTTCCACCGTTGCGACACTCCCGCTCCTTGGCGCTCGCCTCCAGGATATCCGTCCCTGGCGTGGCGGCGCACTTCTCCGTGGCCGACAGGATGCCGCGCAGGATGTTGAGTTCCATACGCTCCGGCCGGGCACGCAGGGTGAAGCGGCGCAGCCGGGCCATCAACTGGCGCGGCAGGGCTGGATCATGGAAGCCGATGGCGACCAGGGTGCGCTCGAGGTGGGCGAAGTAGTGTTCCAGCTCCTCGTGGCTGGCCAGCGGTTGTTGCGGCTCCTCGTCCTGCGCGGGTTCATCGCTGCTGGCTTCGAGTGACGCCAGACGGCACTCGTAGGCCAGCACCTGAACCGCGGCGGCCAGATTGAGTGAGCTGAAGCCGGGGTTGGTGGGGATGTGCACGTGAGCGTGGCAGCGCTGCAGCTCGGTATTCGAAAGCCCGCTGTCCTCGCGGCCGAATACCAGCGCCACCCGTGAGTCGGGTCCGGACAATTCCTGCGGCAGGCGCTCGCCCAGGGTACGGGGGGTGATCATCGGCCACGGCAGGGTGCGCGAGCGGGCACTGGCCCCCACGGCAAGCGTGCAATCGGCCACGGCCTCCTCGAGAGTGGCCACGAGGCGTGCCGCGTGAACGATGTGGTCGGCTCCGGAGGCCCGCGAGATGCTCTCGCTGGTCAGTGGTTCGCAGCGCGGTGCGACCAGGGCCAGATCGGCGAGCCCCATGTTGTGCATGGCGCGGGCGGTGGCGCCGATATTGCCAGGATGGCTGGTGCCGATCAGCACGATGCGAATGCGGTCGAGCATGGGAACTGCCTCTGCCGGTGACGGGTGATTCCGGAAAAGGCCAAGTCTACCATGCCCTCCGGCGGCGATGGCGCGGGGCCGGGAGTTCTGCTAGGATGCGCGCCACGCGTTCGACCGAGCTCCTCGTACGATACGGACTCCATGTCGAACTAGCCTGTTCTTTAACATCACCGACGCTCCAAGGCCCGATCATGCATCCGATGGTCCAATTCGCCCTGCGCGCCACGCGCAGCGCCGCCGAACAGTTCTTGCGCATCCGTGAGCGTATCGAGAACGCTCATGAGGAACACAACCTCGAGCGTCTGCTCGAGGACACCGCCCGCAATGCCGAAACACTGATCGCTCGTCAGCTCAACCGCGGTTATCCCCAGCATGGGGTTGCTGGCCGCTTCACGCCTTACCGCGCCGGAGAAGGCGAAGGTCAGGATATCGAATGGCGCATCGAGCCTTTTCACGGTTACTCCAGCCTCGGCGTGGCCGGCAGTGGCTTTGCCCTTTCGCTGGTGTGTCTGGCGAAGGGACGCCCGGAGCACGCGGTGGTGATCTGCCCCTTCAGCGATGACGAATACCTGGCCAGCCGCGGCCGTGGTGCCCAGCACAACGGCAAGCGTATCCGCGTGCCCAAGGCCAGCACCATTCTCGGTGCGCGAGTGGCCATGAGCCTGCCCGAGAGCTGGCAGCGCTCGCGCCACCTGCCCGCCTACCTGACCCTCGTTCAGCAGCTCGGTCCCCAGGTCGAGACCCAACTGGCCAGCGGCAGCGGCCTGCTCGACATGGCCGAGTTGGCCGCGGGGCGCGCCGATGCCGCCTTCGTGCTGGGGCTGGAGGACCAGGATCGCCTGGTCGGTACACTGTTGCTCAAGGAGGCCGGGGCGCTGATGGGTACGCCCGACGGCCAGCCCAGCATGGAGACCGAGGGCCAGCTGATGGCCGCCGGCCCGCGCCTGTACAAGGCCCTGGTGCAGCAGCTCAAACCCCATTTCTGAGTGCCAATTCGGCCGCGAACGCAACCGCCCCCGCAGCGCTGCTGCGGGGGCGGTTGCGTTCAGGCGGCCATTCATCAGCTTTTCTCAGTGCAGCCCCGCCCAACTGCCCTAAGCATCGGCCGGTTGTCGGCTTGCCCATGCCGATTGGGCGCCGGGCTGCCGTCTGGCTGCATGGTGGACGGATCAACCGTTCAATTACTGAAGCATCCCCTGTTTAGGGTATGCTCTCAGGCGGCTCCATCCATGCTATCGAGGAACACCAACATGCTTCTCAAAGGTCGTGGGAACGCTACTTGCTTGCACCGTGCGGTGTTGTCGCCGTCGGTTCGGACGACCAGGCCGCCTGCCACTGGCCTGGCTGAGGTCCTGCCTCCATGGGAATAGCCGTTTACCATCACTGGCGTTACGGCAGCCGTGAGGGGGCGTCATGACCCTGCGTTCCGTCTTCAAGGGCTGGATCAACCGCTACTTCTCCGACGAGGAAGCGGTAATTCTGCTGGTGCTGCTGGTGCTTGGCTTCGCCGCGGTGATCTTCCTCGGGCATATGCTGGCACCCTTCCTCACCGCCCTGGTGATCGCCTTCCTGCTGCAGGGGGCGGTGACCTGGTTGCAGCGGCGCCATGTGCCGCACCTGCTGGCGGTAAGCCTGGTGTTCCTGGGCTTCATCGGCATGCTGCTGGCGCTGGCCTTCATCCTGATGCCGCTGATCTGGAACCAGTTGGTAGGGCTGGTGCAGGAGACGCCGCGCATGTTCGCCAGCGGCCAGCATCTGCTCGACGACCTCCAGGAGCGCTATCCCCAACTGGTCACACCGGACCAGATCCAGAACTGGATCGGCGTGGCGGGGCGCGAGATGACCCAGTTCGGCCAGCGCGCCCTGACCCTGTCGCTGGCATCGCTCGGCAACGTGCTGTCCCTGATCATCTACCTGGTGCTGGTGCCGATCCTGGTGTTCTTCCTGCTCAAGGATCGGGCGGCGCTGACGGGCTTCGCGCTTTCGCTGCTGCCCCAGAAGCGTACCCTGATGACCCGCATCTGGCAGGAGATGGACGACCAGATCGCCAACTACGTGCGTGGCAAGGTCATCGAGATCGTCATCGTCAGCACCGTCTCCATCTTCACCTTCGCCTTCTTCGGCCTGCCCTATTCGGTGCTGCTGGCGGTGCTGGTGGGCTTCTCGGTGCTGGTGCCCTACATCGGGGCGGCGGTGGCCACCCTGCCGGTGGCGGCGGTGGCGGGCTTCCACTTTGGCATGACCAACGAGTTCGTCTATGTGCTGATCGCCTATGGGGTGATCCAGGCGCTGGACGGCAATGTCCTGGCTCCGATCCTCTTCTCGGAGACCAACAACATCCATCCGGTGTCGATCATCGTGGCGGTGCTGTTCTTCGGCGGGATCTGGGGCTTCTGGGGCGTTTTCTTCGCCATCCCGTTGGCCACCCTGCTCAAGGCGCTGGTCTTCGCCTGGCCGAGAGGGATGCAGCGACACGGTCGAGAGGTGCCGGCTTAGGCTTTGGCGGAGGATTGCCCCCTGTGGTGGTGCCTTCGCCGGCCCTTGCCTCGCCGGTGGGAACCTCTTGCGTTTGGCGAACGGTCCTGTGATGGCACGGCTCTGCTATGGGTTCCTGCATGTAATTCAGTAAGTTGCGCTTGTCTGGGTGGCGCCGGTAGCGTAGTTTTAAACGGCTGGAGTCGACGCAACGTGCCCGAGAACGGAGTCGCCGCACCCTGGCTCATGCTCGTGACGCCGACCGGAGCTTGCCTTCGGTACTGTCCCTCACCTGCACAGGTTTGTGGCTCGCGGCCATCGGCTGCTGACAAGACGCTTAGATTCATGCTTGCCCGAGACCGAGAGCCATGCTGCTACTGTCCCTGATCCTCGTTCCTTTCGTCGGCAGTGCGATTGCCGCCCTGATGCCCGCCAATGCCCGTAATCGGGAGGCATGGCTGGCCGGGGGCGTGGCGCTGTTCGGCCTGCTCACGACGCTCTTCCTGTACGCCCAGACCGGCAGCGGTGAGGCGGTGCGCTTCCATGCCACCTGGCTGCCCGGTTACGGCCTGGACTTCATGCTGCGCATGGATGGACTGGCCTGGCTGTTCGCAATGCTGATTCTGGGCATTGGCCTGCTGGTGGTGATCTATGCGCGCTACTACATGTCGCCGGCAGACCCGGTACCGCGTTTCTTCTCTTTCCTGCTGGCCTTCATGGGCTCGATGTTGGGGGTCGTGCTCTCCGGCAACCTGATTCAACTGGTGATATTCTGGGAGCTGACCAGCGTGACTTCGTTTCTGCTGATCGGCTACTGGCACCATCGGGCCGATGCCCGGCGCGGGGCGCGGATGGCTTTCACCGTCACTGCGACGGGCGGGCTATGTCTTCTGGTCGGGGTGCTGCTGCTCGGCCACATCGCCGGCAGCTATTCGCTGGACGTGGTGTTGGCCTCGGGCGATGTGGTGCGAGAGCACCCCTGGTACCTGCCGACCCTGGTGCTGATCGCTCTGGGCGCCCTGACCAAGAGCGCCCAGTTCCCCTTCCATTTCTGGCTGCCACATGCCATGGCGGCGCCTACGCCGGTATCGGCCTTCCTGCACTCCGCCACCATGGTCAAGGCCGGGGTCTTCCTGCTGATGCGCCTGTGGCCGACACTGTCGGGGACACCGGAGTGGACCTGGATCATCGCTGGGGCAGGCCTGTGTACGCTGCTGATCGGCGCCTTCGTGGCCATCTTCCAGCACGATCTCAAGGGGCTGCTGGCCTATTCGACCATCAGCCACCTGGGGCTGATCACCGTGCTGCTGGGCATCGGCTCGCCGCTGGCGGTGGTGGCGGCGATCTTCCATACCCTCAACCACGCTACCTTCAAGGCGTCGCTGTTCATGGCCGCGGGGATCATCGACCACGAGAGCGGCACCCGGGATATGAGAAAGCTACGCGGCCTCTATCGTGCGCTGCCCTATACGGCGACGCTGGCTATCGTGGCCAGCGCGGCCATGGCGGGCGTGCCGCTGCTCAACGGTTTCCTGTCCAAGGAGATGTTCTTCGCCGAGACGCTGCTGGTGGGCGGGCCGGAGAACTGGGGCATGTCGTTGGCGGCGATCCTGATGGGGATCTTCAGCGTCGCCTACTCGCTGCGCTTCATCCACGTGTTCTTCGGCCCGCTGGCGGCCGACCTGCCCAAGGCGCCGCATGAGCCGCCCAGGTGGATGCGCTTTCCGGTGGAGTTCCTGGTGCTCTGCTGCCTGGTGGTGGGTGTGGCGCCCGGGTGGAGTGTCGGCCGCCTGCTCAACAACGCCGTGCTCTCGGTGCTTGGTGCCCAGGCGCCGGAGTATGACCTGGCGGTGTGGCACGGTTTCAACCTGCCCTTGTTGATGAGCGTGCTGGCCTTGGTAGGCGGCGTGACCTTCTACACCCTGCTGCGTCGGCGCTACGACCTGATTCACTCCGACCGGGTGCCGTTGTTGCATCGCTTCAACGGCAAGGAGGCCTATGAGAGCACCATGCTGCGTCTGACCTCGACGGCCGCGTCTCTGGAGACGCTGCTCAGTACCCGGCGCCTGCAGCCGCAACTGGTGCTGATGATGGTCCTGCTGGTGGCGGTGCCGCTGCTGCTGGTCAGGCCGCTGTCGCTGCTGGCATTTTCCTCCGGCGGTGAGTTCTCTCCGCTGTTCGCCGGGCTGTGGGTGATCGGCTGCGCCTGCGCCATCGGGGCCGCCTGGCAGGCCAAGTACCACCGCCTGGCGGCCCTGAGCCTGGTCGGTGGCACTGGCATCGTCACGAGTATGACCTTCCTGTGGTTGTCGGCGCCGGACCTGGCGCTGACCCAACTGATGGTGGAAACCGTGACGACGGTGCTGATCTTGCTGGGCCTGCGCTGGCTGCCGGCGCGGATCGCGCCGCGCGAGCTGAATCTCCGGGCGCCACGCAGCGCCTGGGTGCGCCGTTCCCGGGACATGGCGATCGCCGTGTCGGCCGGACTCGGCATGAGTGCGCTCAGCTATGCGGTGCTGGTGCGCCCGGCGTCCCCGGGAGGCATCTCTGATTTCTTCCTGACCCGCGCGCTGTCGGAGGGCGGTGGCAGCAACGTCGTCAACGTGCTGCTGGTGGATTTCCGCAGCTTCGACACGCTAGGCGAGATCGCCGTGCTGGCGATCGTGGCGCTGACGGTGTATGCCCTGCTGCGGCGTTTCCGGCCGGCGCCCGAGAGCGTGCCGATTCCCGCCCAGCAGGCCAACAGCGTCGATCCGGCCGCCGGCCAGACGCCGGCCCAGCAGGTCGAGAGCGGCTATCTGCAGGTGCCCAGCGTCTATCTGCGCCTGCTGTTCCCGATCATGCTGGTCATCGCGGCCTACTTCTTCCTGCGGGGTCACAACCTGCCCGGAGGCGGCTTCGTCGCCGGCCTGACCTTCGCCGTGGCGATCATCGTGCAGTACATGCTCGCCGGCACGGCCTGGGTGGAGACGCATCTGCGCCTGCAGTCGAACCGCTGGATCGCCTTCGGCCTGATCGCGGCGTGCGCGACGGGGCTGGGCGCGTGGGCGTTCGGCCATCCCTTCCTGACCAGCCACACCGCCCACGTCACCCTGCCGCTCGTGGGGGAGATCCATTTGCCCAGCGCCTTTGTCTTCGATCTGGGGGTCTTCGCCGTGGTAGTCGGTGCGACCATCCTGATCCTGGTGGCCCTGGCCCATCAGTCGGTGCGTAGCCACCGGCTGCCGGCGGGCAGCGTGCCGCCCCGTGCAACCGGCAAGGAGATCAAGTAAATGGAAGCCGTCATCGCGATCTCCATCGGCGTGCTGTTCGGCTCGGGGGTGTGGCTGGTCCTGCGTCCCCGGACCTTCCAGGTGATCACCGGCCTGCTGCTGATCTCCTATGCGGTCAACCTGTTCATCTTCATCATGGGACGCCTGTGGCTAGATCGACCCCCACTGACGCTGGAGGACGGGCTGGTCGACGGACTGGTCGATGCCGGCCTCTACGCCGATCCGTTGCCCCAGGCGCTGGTGCTCACCGCCATCGTGATCGGCTTTGCGACCACCGCCCTTTATCTGGTGGTGATGATCGGCTCCCGGGGGCTGACGGGCACCGACCACGTCGATGGCAAGGAGTCGAGTAAATGAGCCTGCCTTGGATGCAGCATCTGATCCTGGCGCCCGTGTTGTTGCCATTGCTGTGCGGTGCCCTGCTGGTGCTGATCAGCGAACGTCACCACGAACGGAAGTTCCTGATCGACCTGGTCGGCGTTCTGGGCCTGCTGGTGGTGTCGCTGGTGCTGGTGCATCTGTCGGACAGCGAGCACTGGCCCGGCGGTGTTGGCGTCTACCTTGCCGCCAATTGGGCGGCTCCCTTCGGCATCGTGCTGCTGGTGGACCGCCTGACCGCGGTCATGCTGCTGCTCAGCTCCGGATTGGCGCTGGCATCGCTGGTGTTCGCCATGACGCGCTGGAGCCGGATCGGGGTGCACTTCCACTCGCTGTTCCAGTTCCTGCTGATGGGCATCAACGGGGCCTTCCTGACCAACGATCTGTTCAACCTGTTCGTCTTCTTCGAGGTGATGCTGGCGGCCTCCTACGGCCTGGTGCTGCACGGCTACAACAGCATGCGTATCCGTGCCGGGATGCAGTACATCGTGATCAATCTGGTGGCGTCGTTCTTCTTCCTGATCGGGGTGGCGCTGATTTACGCCGCGGCCGGGACGCTGAACATGGCGGACCTGGCGGGCCGTGTCTCCGGCCTGGATGCCGACGAACTGGTGCTGCTGAAGCTGGGCATGACCGTCCTGGCGCTGGCCTTCCTGACCAAGAGCGCCATGTGGCCGCTGGGGTTCTGGTTGCCGACCACCTATGCTGCTGCCTCTCCGCCCGTGGCGGCGATGATGGTGTTGATGACCAAGATCGGCGTCTATGTGGTACTGCGGCTCTGGCTGCTGGTGTTCTCCGACGGAGCGGCGGCGGGGTTCGGCTTCGATGCCCTGCTGTGGGGCGGCCTGGCGACGCTCGCCTTCGGCACCATCGGACTCCTGGCCAGCCAGGACTCGGGGCGTATGGCGGGCTACGCCGCGGTCATCTCATCCGGCACGCTGCTGGCGGTGGTCGGCTATGGGCAACCGTCGCTGATCGGGGTGGCGCTGTTCTATCTGATCGGCTCGACCCTGGCGGTGGCGGCGTTCCTGCTGCTGATCGAACTGATCGAGCGGATCAGGACACCCAGCGCCGCCATGCTGGCGCTGACCATGGAGGCCTTCGCCGTGGAGGATGCGCCCGACGAGCCGGTGGGGGTGGCGATTCCGGGGGCCCTGGCTTTCCTGGGACTGGCCTTTGCCGGCTGTGCGCTGGTCATCACGGGGTTGCCCCCCCTGTCGGGGTTCATTGCCAAGTTCGGCCTGTTCCACGCCCTGCTCAATCCCGGGCCGGGCGAGGCGCTCGGTCGCATCACCTGGGTACTGCTGACGCTGGTGGTGCTCTCGGGCCTCGCGGGCATCATATCGCTGATGCGCTTCGGGGTACGTACCTTCTGGGCCGCCAAGGACGTGACGCCGCCTCGCCTTCAGCTCACGGAAGTGGCGCCGATCAGCCTGCTGCTGCTGCTGTGCGTGCTGTTGACCGTACAGGCCGGCCCGGCCATGGATTACCTGGAACGCAGCGCGGAGGCCCTGCACCGGTCCGAGGCCTACGTCGAACGGGTGCTGTCGGAGCCCGTCGTGTCCAGGATCATCGAGGGGGATCGCCCATGAGCCGCTGGTTCCCGTCACCGCCACTGTCCGTGGCACTGTTGGTCATGTGGTTGCTGCTCAACCAGAGCCTGGCACCGGGCCACCTGCTGCTCGGTGCGCTGCTGGCCGTCGTCGTGCCGCTGTGGGCCAAGCCGCTGCGACCGATGGCGGCAGTACGCTTCAAGAAACCGATAGTGATGGCGCGGCTGCTCGGCATGGCGCTGGTGGAGATCGTGCGCTCCTGCTTCAACGTCAGCCGCATCATCCTGTTCACTAGGCCTGACGGACTCAACTCCCAGTTCATTCGGGTACCGCTGGATCTGAAGCATCCGCACGGCCTGGCGCTGCTATCGTGCCTGATCAACTCGACCCCGGGCACCGTGTGGGTGGAGATCCTGCCGGACTCCCACGACCTGGCGCTGCACGTCTTTGATCTGCACGACGAGGCATGGTGGATCGACACCATCAAGACGCGCTACGAGCAGCCGTTGATCGAGATCTTCGAATAGGGGGAGGTTCCCATGATGACGCTCTTGTTCCTGGCCATCGACTTCACCCTGCTGTGCACCGTACTGGCGATGCTGCTGTGCATGGTTCGCCTGCTGCGGGGACCCGCCGCCCAGGATCGCGTGCTGGCGCTGGATACCCTGTGGATGTGCGCGATGCTGCTGGCACTGGCATTGGGTATCCGCTTCGGCAGCCTGATCTATTTCGAGGCGGCCATGCTGATCGCCTTGACGGGCTTCGTGTCGACCGTGGCCCTGGCCAAATTCCTGATGCGAGGCGAGGTGATCGAATGAACCAGGGAATCGAAACCCTCCCGGTGTGGGTGAGTCTGCCGGTGACGGCGCTGCTGGTGCTGGGCAGCCTCATCGTGCTGATCGGCGCCCTGGGTCTGGTGCGGCTGCCGAACTTCTATCAGCGCATTCATGGCCCGGCGATCACCATCACGCTGGGTACCGGCTGCATCCTGATCGCGTCGATGATCTATTTCACCGCGCTGCAGTCGCGCCTGGTGATCCACGAGTTGCTGATCACGGCCTTCGTGTTCCTGACGGCGCCGGTAGTGGCCATGCTGATCATGCGCACCGCAGTCTATCGGGACCTGCGCGCTGCCAAGCGTGATCGCGAGCCGGAGTCGGACGAGACCTACCCGTGTCCCCGCAAGAAGTGAGCCGGCGCCTCCGGTGGGGCAGGCGGTGGGCGGCCTGTCTTTTCCACGCATGGCAGAAGCACACGCAAGCAACGGGCCCCGGTGGACAGGGAGGCGGCCGGGGCCCGAGTTCGTGCGGTTGCCATGTCCGC
Source organism: Billgrantia zhangzhouensis (assembly GCF_021404465.1). Taxonomy (GTDB): domain Bacteria; phylum Pseudomonadota; class Gammaproteobacteria; order Pseudomonadales; family Halomonadaceae; genus Halomonas; species Halomonas zhangzhouensis. Next base: position 87,715 of record NZ_JABFTT010000009.1, read on the forward strand.
GGCTCATGCTCGGAGGGTCAGGGCAATTCTTCTTCGGCCTCGACGTCCTCTTTCTTCGGCGGAATCAGGTCCTTGCGTTCCAGTTTCACGATGAGCAGCAGGGCGGCTGCCACGTAGATGGAGGAGAAGGTACCCACTACCACGCCGAGGATCAGTGCGATGGAGAAGTAGTGGATCATGTCGCCGCCCAGCAGCAGCAGCGCCATCAGTACCAGCAGGGTGGTACCAGACGTCGCCAGCGTGCGTGACAGGGTGAGGTTGATCGCTTCGTTGAAGATCGCCGGCATGTCGTCGATGCGCGAGGTGCGGATGGTCTCGCGAATACGGTCGTAAACGACGATGGTGTCGTTGAGCGAATAACCGATCACCGCCAGCAGTGCCGCCATCACGGTGAGATCGAAGTCGAATTGAAATAGCGAGAAGATGCCGACCACGATGATCACGTCGTGAAACAGGGCCAGCACGGCGCCGATGGCGAACTTGTATTGGAAGCGGAAGGCCACGTAGACCATCACGACGGCCATGGCCAGCAGCAACCCGAGGCCGCTCTGGTCGCGCAGTTGCTCGCCGACCTGGGCGCCGACGAACTCGGCGCGCACCAGTTGCACGGTATCGCCTTCGGCGCGCAGCAGGCCGACAACCTGTTCGCCGACGTCGGGCTCGAAGGCCTGTTGCAGGCGGATCAGTACCTCGGTGGAGGCGCCGAAGGTCTGCACCGAGACGTCGCGGAATGCGGCGGCCTCCAGAGTCTGGCGCACGGCGTCGAGCGAGGGCGCCACGGCGTAGCGTACCTCGACCAGGGTGCCGCCGGTGAAGTCCAGCCCCAGGTTGAGCTGCTGGAACAGCAGCGAGACGATCGACGCCAGGATCAGCAGGCCGGAGACTGCGAAGGCGATCCGGCGTTTGCCCATGAAGTCGAACTGTCGGTTGACGAGGGTCTTCATAACCACCTCATGTTGGTAAGCCTTAGATCCAGAGCTTCTTGACCGGTTTGCCGCCGTAGACGAGGTTCACCATGGCACGAGTCACCAGCAGGGCGGTGAACAGCGAGGTGATGATCCCCAGCGACAGGGTCACGGCGAAGCCCTTGACCGGGCCGGTGCCGATCGAGAACAGGATGACCGCCACCAGCAGGGTGGTGATGTTGGCGTCGACGATGGAGCTGAAGGCGCGCTCGTAGCCGGCATGAATCGCCTGCTGAACCGACAAGCCGTTGCGCAGTTCTTCGCGTATTCGTTCGAAGATCAGCACGTTGGCATCCACTGCCATGCCCAGCGTCAGCACGATGCCGGCGATGCCCGGCAGCGTCAGGGTGGCGCCGAGCAGCGACATGGCGGCGATCAGCAGGGTCAGGTTCAGCGCCAGCGCCACGTTGGCGAAGATGCCGAAGACCTTGTAGCGAATCAGCATGAACAGCACGACCAACAGCAGGCCGATCTGCACCGACATCACGCCGCGGGCGATGTTCTCGGCACCCAGGCTCGGGCCGATGGTACGCTCCTGAACGAAGTAGATCGGTGCCGCCAGCGAGCCGGAGCGCAGCAGCAGAGCCAGCTCGGCCGCCTCGGTGGGCGAGTCGAGCCCGGTGATGCGGAAACTGTTGCCTAGTGCACTCTGGATGGTGGCCAGGCTGATCAGGCCGCGTTCGGTATAGGGCTCGCGTACCGTGACTTCCTCGCCATCTTCCATCACCACGCGATCACGGGTCTTGTGCTCGATGAACAGCACCGCCATGTTGCGCCCGATGTTGGTGCGGGTGGCACGGTTCATCAGCGTTCCGCCGGTGCCGTCCAGGTTGATGTTGACCTGGGGGCGGCCGTTCTCGTCGAAGCTACGGTTGGCACTGGAGACGCTGTCGCCGGTGATGATCACGTCGCGCATCAAGTCGGCGGTGCGACTCGGGTTGTTGCGGAAGGCGAAGGACTCGGTCTCGGCGTCCGGCGTATCCGGGCGAGCCTCGAGACGGAACTCCAGGTTGGCGGTGGCACCCACCACGCGCTTGGCGGCCACGGTGTCCTGCACTCCGGGCAGCTCCACCACGATACGATCCGGTCCTTGGCGCTGTACCAGCGGTTCCGCCACGCCCAACTCGTCCACCCGGTTGCGCAGGGTGGTGAGGTTCTGGTTGATGGCGTAGTCCTGGATCTCCGCCACGGCCTGGTCGGTCAGCGTCATCACCAGCAGCGAGGCGCGGCCCTCCTGCTCGCTGGCGTAGTCGAAGTCGCGGAATTCGCGGGCGATCAGGCGACGGGCGGTGTCGCGATCCTCATCGCTGGTAAAGACGATGGAGAGCGCACGGCCCTCAATATCGGTGCCACGGTAGCGGATGCGTTCGCTGCGCAATTGCTCGCGAATGGCGCTGGCGTTGACTTCCAGGCGCTGGGTCACCGCGGCTTCCATGTCGACTTCGAGCAGGAAGTGCACGCCGCCGCGCAGGTCCAGGCCCAGGGTCATGGGCGAGGCGGCCAGGTTCTGCAGCCAGGCGGGGGTCGATTCCGCCAGGTTGAGGGCGACCACGAAGTCATTGCCGAGCTCCTCGGCAACCAGGTCGCGGGTATGCAGTTGATGGTCGGCATCGTCGAGGCGGATCAGCACGCTGGCTTCCTCGCGCTCTACGGCCTTGATGCCGATGCCGGCATCGCGCAGCGTGTGTTGAACGCGTTCGAGCTGTGCGTCGTCGAGGGGGGAGTCACCCTGGACGCTGCTGATCTGTACCGCCGGGTCCTCGGGGTAGAGGTTGGGCAAGGAGTAGATCAGGCCGCCGAGCAGCACGATGAGTATCAGCAGATACTTCCACAAGGGATAACGGTTGAGCATGGGAGCCCTGCCTAGGTTGCGTAAAAAAGGCTACGGGACGGCAGCGCGACCGTATGTCCCGCTCCGCCAGGAGCGAAGGACACCGGCCGCCATGCGACCCTCGCCGTCACCCGGCTCGAGGAGGAGCCACCGGCAAGGGCGAGGAGCATCGACGTCAGATGGACTTGATGGTGCCCTTGGGCAACACGTTGGCCACGGCGTTCTTCTGTACGTTGACCTCGGTGTTGTCGGCGATCTCCAGGGTAAGGAACTCGTCGCCCACCTTGGTGATCCGGCCCACCAGGCCGCCACCGATCACCACCTCGTCGCCCTTGGACAGCCCGCCGACCAGCTCGCGATGCTGCTTGGCCCGCTTGGCCTGGGGGCGCCACAGCAGGAAGTAGAAGATCAGCACGAAGCCGACCAGCATGACGATCTGGGCAATACCGCCACCTGCGGCGCCGGCGTCCTGGGCCATGGCCGGGGAGATGAAGAAGTCCAGCATGAGAAGCGTATCTCCTGAAAGGTAAGTTAAGTCGCGAATGAGAGTGTCGCTGCCGGCCGCTGCCACCACGGAGCTGGCGGCCGGTCAATTCAATCCGGTGCGTCGGGTACCGGCAGCCCCCGCTGCGCATAGTAGCCTGCCACGAAGTCAGCCAATGTACCCGCTTCGATGGCACCGCGCAAACTGGCCATCAGGCGCTGATAATAACGCAAGTTGTGGATGGTATTGAGCATCGAGCCGAGCATTTCGCCGCAGCGGTCCAGGTGGTGCAGGTAGCCGCGGGAGAAGTTCTGGCAGGTGTAGCAGTCGCAGTCCTCTTCCAGCGGGCGGGTGTCGTGGCGATGCTTGGCATTGCGGATCTTGATCGTGCCCTCGGCGGTGAACAGGTGGCCGTTGCGCGCATTGCGAGTGGGCATGACGCAGTCGAACATGTCGACGCCGCGGCGTACGCCTTCCACCAGGTCCTCGGGCTTGCCGACTCCCATTAGGTAGCGCGGGTACTCTTCGGGCATCCATTCGGGCAGATAGTTCAGTACCCCGATCATCTCCTCCTTGGGCTCGCCCACGGAGAGGCCGCCGATGGCCAGGCCGTCGAAGCCGATCTCGAGCAGGCCTTCCAGCGAGCGGCGGCGTAGTTCGGGGTACATGCCGCCCTGGATGATGCCGAACAGCGCCGAGGGCGAGCTGCCATGGGCATCCCGCGAACGCTTGGCCCAGCGCAGCGAGCGTTCCATGGAGAGTTCGGCTTCCTTCTCGGTGGCCGGGTAGGGCGTGCACTCGTCGAAGATCATTACCACGTCGGAGCCCAGCGAGCGTTGCACCGCCATCGACTCCTCGGGGCCCATGAACACCTTGGCGCCGTCCACCGGCGAGCGGAAGTGCACGCCCTCCTCGGTGATCTTGCGCATCTCGCCCAGCGAGAAGACCTGGAAGCCGCCGGAGTCGGTGAGAATGGGCTTGTGCCACTGGGCGAAGTCGTGCAGGTCGCCGTGGGCCTCGATCACCTCGGTGCCTGGGCGCAGCCACAAGTGGAAGGTATTGCCGAGGATGATCTCGGCGCCGATCTCTGCTACCGAAGCGGGCGTCATGCCCTTGACGGTGCCGTAGGTGCCCACCGGCATGAAGGCCGGTGTCTCCACCGTGCCGCGGGGAAAGGTGAGGCGGCCACGGCGCGCCCGGCCATCGCTGGCCAGTTGCTGGAAGGACATGAAGCATTCGTTGCGCATGGGGTTCTCTTCTTTCGGCAAGACATCGGTGTGGTGGACGTCTCGCGGGTCAGCCATTCTTGGGGGGCAGGAACGTTTCGGCTCAGGAGCGCTTGCGGGTCAACAGCATGGCATCGCCATAGCTGAAGAAGGCATAGCGCTCGGCCACGGCCTCGCGATAGGCCGCCATGATTGTCTCGTAGCCGGCGAACGAGGAAACCAGCATCAGCAGGGTCGACTCGGGCAGGTGGAAGTTGGTGATCAGCGCATCCACGCAGCGCCACTCGTAGCCAGGATAGATGAAGATGTCGGTCTCGCCGCTGTAGGGCGCGATTCTGCCATCGGTGCTCTGCCGGCACGCGCTCTCCAGGCAGCGCACGCTGGTGGTGCCTACCGCGATCACGCGGCGCCCCGCTGCCTGGGCGGCGCGCACTTTGTCGCAGGCCGCTTCATCCACCTCGATCCATTCGCTGTGCATCTGGTGCTCGCGAATGTTGTCGGCACGCACCGGTTGGAAGGTGCCGGCGCCCACGTGCAGGGTGACGAAGGCACTTTCGACGCCCTTCGCCGCCAAGCGTTCGAGCAGAGGCTCGTCGAAGTGAAGGCCGGCGGTGGGGGCGGCCACGGCGCCGTCGCGACGGGCATAGACTGTCTGGTAGCGGTCGCGGTCGGCGAGTTCGTCGGCGCGGTCGATGTAGGGCGGCAGCGGCATGTGGCCGTGGCGCTCCAGCAGCTCGATCAGCGGCGTCTCGCCGAGGAAACGCAGTTCGAACAGCGCCTCGCGGCGGCCCTCGACCACGGCGCGAACGTCCCCTTCGAAGATCAGCTCGGTGCCGGGCTTGGGCGACTTGCTGGAGCGAATGTGGGCCAGGCCGCGGTGTGCGTCCAGCGGACGCTCCAGCAGCATCTCCACCTTGCCGCCGCTGGCCTTGTGGCCGTGCAGTCGCGCCGGGATCACCCGGGTGTCGTTGAACACCAGCAGGTCGCCGGGCTCGAGCAGCTCCAGCAGGTTGGTGAAACGATGATGGGCCAGCTCGCCGCTCTCGCCGTTCACACATAGCAGGCGACAGTCGCTGCGCCGCTCGGACGGGTAGCGGGCGATCAGCTCCTCGGGAAGCTCGTAATGAAAGTCGGCGCGCTGCATGCAGGTTGGGTCCGCATTGGTCATCGAGAGGATTCGTGCACGGCGGCTGGCGAGCCGCCGGAACAGCGGGCAAGGATACCGAAAATCGCTCTGCACGTCAGGCCTGGCGATTGACCTGCCGCACCGGCCACGTATAATGCTTCGCGCGTTGCCGGCGTGGCGGAATTGGTAGACGCAGCGGATTCAAAATCCGCCGGGTGCAAGCCCTTGTCGGTTCGAGTCCGACCGCCGGTACCAGCTTGAGAAGTATTGAAAAACAGCCGCTTACGAGCGGCTGTTTGCGTTTCTGGCTCTCCACAATCGGTGATGTTGTTGATCGGGGGCACCAAGAAGCGCTAGCAAGCCGACATTGAGCAGGCCAAGGCGTTTCTGGATCACCGAAGGAGAACCCAGAGATGAGAAGCCACGACGAGGCCGTGATCGAAATGCTGCGCAGCGACCCGGAGATGGCCGTTGACTACCTGCGCACTGCGTTCGATGAGCTGGACGAAGAGGGCGGGGAGTCTGCCTTTCTGATGGCGTTGCGCCACGTGGTGGAGGCCCAAGGTGATATGGCCGTCATTGCCGAACGCGCCAAGGTCTCACGCGAGAGTCTTTATCGGGCGCTATCACCCAAGGGCAATCCCACCCTGCGTACCATGACGGCCGTCATCAAGGCGACCGGTATCCACTTCCACGACCTGACACATCCCGTATCCTGAATTACCCAAACCACCTGGCCAGCGTGGCCTTGGCCTTCTCCCGGTGCTTGTCGTTGACGTGGGCGGCGACGATGGCCAGCGCGCCGGCCAGTACGCCCATGTCGTCGGTGTAGCCGAGGATGGGGGTGAGATCGGGGATGGCGTCGATGGGCGAGATGAAATAGCCCAGCGCACCATAGATGGCTGTCTTCGCCCAGAGAGGCGTGTTGGGGTCCTGAGCCGAGTAGTACATTTTCAGTGCCGGCTCCAGGGTCTTCTTTCCGGCCCGACGAGCACTGAAGGAGAGCTTGTCCCAGAAGCTTTCCTCGGAATAATACGTCTCGTTGGCTTCCAGGGTGGCCTCGAGGGGGCTGGGTTCGCCGGCGTTGCGAAGGGGGGCGGCTGCAGGCATGGGGATCTCGGCACGAAATTGACTTGGTTCTTCGACCTTGCCCGACGCCTTGCGTTCACCGGGATGTCGCGCGACGGAGCAGGCAAGCCCCGTGGACATGCTTGGACGGGCTGCGGTGCGCTATTTCCGCTTTTCTTGATGTAGCTCCCTATCCGCTGCATGCTGAGACCTATACTCGGTATTGAGGACTGCGCAATGGGTGTGAAAGGGTTCGCCTGGGTGCTGCTGGCGCTGGGATTGATAATGGCAGCGTACGGCTGGCAGGAGTGGAATCCGGTGGCGTTCGTGGGAGTGGCACTGGCCGCGGTGGGTATCGTGGTGCTGGCCACATCGGGGCGTCGCCCAGGCGGCTGAGTGCTCGCGCAGGTATCTCCAGGCCTGACATTCCCCGGGCTTGGGCTTATGATAGTGAGAGCCACAGTCCTTCTCCCCGTTCTCGGGGCGAAGGGCTGTTTTTGTTGTATGGCCGGCAGCGTACTGCCGGTGCCAAGGAGGTCGTATGTCGTCCCGTCCCCCCATCATCATCAACCGCTTGGATGCGGAGCGGCTGCAGCGCCTGATCGATCAGGCCAATGACAAGGATCGCTTCGTTGCCGATTGCCTGGAAGAGGAGCTCGAGCGCGGCGAGGTGATCGATCCCGCAGACATCCCGACGGACGTGGTCAGCATGAACAGTCAGGTGCAGTTCACCGATCTGGCCCGTAACCGGCAGATGATACGCACGCTGGTTTATCCCCATGCGCTGGCGAGCACCGAGGACGGTATCTCGGTGATGGCGCCGATCGGCGCCGGGCTCATCGGCTTGCGCATCGGTGATGAGATCGACTGGCCACTGCCGGATGGCAGCAAGACGCGCCTGCGTATCGATGCGATCCTATGGCAACCCGAGCGGGAAGGTCAGTTCCATCGCTGAGCCGACGCCGGTCACGTCGAACCGTAGAGGAGCAGGGAATGCCGCTTTCCTTATGGATGTCACTGGTCGCCGTGTGTGCCATGGGAGCGATGTCGCCGGGGCCGAGCCTGGCCCTGGTGCTGCGCCACACGCTCGGCGGCGGGCGGATGCCAGGCATCGTCGCGGCGCTTTCCCATGCCCTCGGGGTAGGCTTCTACGCCCTGCTCACGGTGCTCGGGCTGGGGGCATTGATCGTGCGCTTCCCCACGCTGTTCCAGGCGATCACCTGGGGCGGGGCGGCCTACCTGGCCTGGCTCGGGATCAAGGCGCTGCGCGCCGGCAGGGCGGCGGCGCTGGAAGCCTCCGGCGTGGTCACCACGCGTCGCCAGGCGGCCCGCGAGGGGATGCTGGTGGCGCTGGGCAACCCCAAGCTGATCCTGTTCTTCGTGGCCCTGCTGAGCCAGTTCGTCACGCCGGACATGTCGCTGTTGGCCAAGGCGCTGATCGTACTCACGGCGATGATCATCGACGGGGGCTGGTACGTGCTGGTGGCGGTTTCGCTGACGCATTCGCGCGTCCTGCCCTGGCTGCAGGTGCGGGCGCACTGGATACACCGCATCACCGGCGTGATGCTGCTGGCTCTTGCGCTGCGGGTGGTGATCGGCCCGCTCGGTTGAGGAGCAGCGTTGACAAGCGAGCCAGCGACGCAAAACCGACGCCGAAGTCGTCTACCGCCACCTCCATGCCGCTCACGTGTAGGGCTTTGGCCTGTCACGACCGGTGCCTGCCGAGGAGATTCCGGCGCTGGCGTCCGCTCAATCACCGATTCGTGCCAGGATCGCCGCCAGCGGCGAGCCGGCCGGCAATACGCCATAGGCGGGACTGGCCTCCACCCCCAGCCGCGAGCGGCAGAAGGTCTCGGCCACCTCGCCGGGAGCATGGCGCAGCAACAGCGCGGCTTGCATGCCTTGGGCCAGGCGCTGAGCCAGCCAGCGGGCACGTGGTTCGAGTTCTTCGGCAGGTAGCGCCAGGTCATGCTCGAGCCCGGCCAGGGCCAGATCGAGGTCCTGCTGCATGCCCTGGGCCGCGCGTAGCTCGTCGCGCAGGGCTTCGATCGATTCTGGGTGGCGCGTCAGTACTCGCAGCAGGTCCAGGCAGATCACGTTGCCCGAGCCCTCCCAGATCGAATTGACCGGCGCCTCGCGGTAGAGCCGTGCCAGGGGCGTCTCCTCCACGTAGCCGATGCCGCCCAGGCACTCCATGGCCTCGGCCATGAATCCCGGTCCGCGCTTGTTGTGCCAGTACTTGGCCAGCGTCGGCAGCACCCGAGCCAGGGCAGTCTCGTGGGGTTCGCCACGAGCGTCACCGTCGAAGGCGCGGGCAGCGCGCAGCACGAGCGCCAGGCCGGCTTCCACCTCCAGCGCGAGATCGGCGAGCACCGCCTGCATCAGCGGCTGCTCCGCGAGTGGCCGGCCGAAGGCGTGGCGCTGGCGCACGTGGCGCCATGCTTCATCCAGCGCCTGGCGCATCATGCCAACCGGCGCGGTGGCGGCATCGAGCCGGGTCTGCTGCACCATGTTGATGATGGTGGCCACGCCGCGGCCGGGCTCGCCGACGCGCACGGCCCAGGCGCCGCGATACTCGATCTCGGCGGAGGCGTTGGCGCGGTTGCCGCATTTCTCCTTGAGCCGCTGGATCTCGATGGCGTTGCGCTCGCCATCCGGCGTGAAGCGCGGCGCCAGGAAGCAGGTCAGTCCCTCGTCGGTCTGGGCCAGGGTAAGGAAGGCATCCGACATCGGCGCACTGCAGAACCACTTGTGGCCGGCCAGCCGCCAGCCCTCGCCGTCGCGCTCGGCGCGGGTGGTGTTGCGGTGCACGTCGCTGCCGCCCTGTTTCTCGGTCATGGCCATGCCGAAGGTGAGGCCGTGTTTCTCCCCAGCGGGCAGGGCGCGGGGGTCGTAGGCGCTGGCCAGCAGGCCCGGGGCCCATTCGCCTTCGACCTCGGGGCTGCGACGCAGTACCGGCATGGCGGCATGGGTCATGGTCACCGGGCAGCAGAAGCCCGGCTCGGCCTGGGTCAGCAGGTAAAGGGCGGCGATATGGGCCTGGTGCCCGCCGTTTCCCTCTTCGTGCCAGGCCACGGCGTGCCAGCCGCCCTCCAATGCCAGGCGCATCAGCTCGTGGTAGGCCGGGTGATAGCGCACCTCGTCCAGGCGGCGGCCGTGGCGATCGAACAGGCACAGCTCCGGCGAGTGGCGATTGGCGGCCTCGCCGAACTCCTGGACGCGTACGCTGCCCGTTTCGCGGCCCAGCGGTACCAGACGTTCGGCCACCCAGGCCGGGGCCTCGCGCTGCAGCGCTTCACGCAGCGGCAGGTCACCGGCCAGCAGGTCCCGGTCGCTGGCGGGTTCGGGCTGGTTGGTCACATCATGAGTGGCCAGGCGGCTACGGGGGGCGTAATGGCGCATGTCACCTGTCCTCGTATGTGTTTTCCCGGAGGGAGTCCTATCGCAGCATGGCCAGTCGTACGAGAGTGGTCAACGCCGCGGGCGTGACGAGGGTGGCGCTTCCCGGTAGGCTGGGAGGCTGGCGCGGGACGGCTAAAGGTTGGGTTGCCCTGGTGCATGGAGTGGTGCTACGTGTAAAACGTGGCGTGGTGAAAGGTGACAGCGAGGCGGGCAAAGCATGGCCATCCACGAACACGAATGCCGCACCTTCCGCGGCGAGCCCTTCAACCTGCGTGCCCTGCAGGGGCAGGTGCTGTTGATCGTGAACGTGGCCAGCCGCTGCGGCTTCACGCCTCAGTTGGGAGAGCTGGAGCGTCTCTATCGCCGCCACCGCGACCGTGGCTTCACCGTGCTCGCCTTTCCGTGCAATCAGTTCGCCCGTCAGTCGCCGGAAACGGCCCTGGATTTCTGCGCCTTCAGCTCGAGCCAGTATGGCGCCACTTTTCCGGTCATGGAGAAGGTCAAGGTCAACGGCAAAGGAGCGCATCCGCTCTTCGTCGAACTCAAGCGCGAGGCGCCGGGGGTGCTGCACACCAAGGTAATTAAATGGAATTTCACCAAGTTCCTGGTGGCGCGAGACGGCAGGGTGTTGCGGCGCTTCGCACCGCGGGCGAGCGGCCAAGAGCTGGAGCGTGAGCTGGAACAGGCACTGGATGAGTACTTCCAATCCAATTCAGGAATGCGGTGACTCGCCGCGCTCCATCATCACGCGAGCCATCAGTTCGTTCCAGCGATGCCGGGTCATCATCGTGGTCAGTCCCGAGAACAGCGCCCAGGTCTTGCGTCGCCACCCCTTGAGCCGCAGATTGTGCGACACCAGCTGCTGCATCAGCCGGTAGTCGTCAAAATCGCGCCACTTGCCGGCGATCGACATCTGGTTACGTGCCAGTACCGGGGCCAGCTCGAGACGAAAGATCCACTCCAGTTCGTGCAGGCTCAGGTCGTGGCGCTGGATCACCTCCACCATACGGGCGAAGTCGCGCTCACTGGGCTCTCGGTCCAGCCATAGCGGGGCCAGCGCCAGCCACAGCTCGCCACGTTCATCCACCAAGCTCTGTGCATTCATCGTGCTTTCCTGTGCGGGGCTGGGGTTGCATCGTGCCCCAGCTGCCGGCATCGCTCAAGTGCGGACAGATGGAGGCGTGGCCGCTAGAATGTCGCCACTGCTCATTCGTATCGATCCGGCGCCTGCGTGGCGTTGGCACACCAATAACGAGGTATGTCGTGATCATCAAACCCAAGGTTCGCGGTTTCATCTGTACCACCACTCATCCGGTCGGCTGCGAGAAGAACGTGCTCGAGCAGATCGAGGCGACCCGTGCGCGCTCATTCGACAAGGCTAATGGGCCGAAGAAGGTGCTGGTGGTCGGTGCTTCCAGCGGTTATGGCCTGGCGGCGCGCATTACCGCGGCGTTCGGCTACGGTGCCGATACCCTGGGCGTGTTCTTCGAGAAGCCCGGCAGCGAGAAGAAGCCCGGCACCGCCGGCTGGTACAACGCCGCTGCCTTCGACAAGTTCGCCAAGGCCGAGGGGCTCTACAGCAAGTCGATCAACGGCGACGCCTTTTCCCACGAAGCGCGCGAGAAAGCCATCGAATTGATCAAGCAAGGCATGGGGCAGGTCGACCTGGTGGTCTACTCCCTGGCCTCGCCGGTGCGCAAGCTGCCCGATTCGGGTGAGCTGAAGCGCTCCAGCCTCAAGCCGATCGGCGAGACCTATCGCGCCACCGCCATCGACACCAACAAGGACACCATCATCGAAGCCGAGGTCGAGCCCGCCACCGAGCAGGAGGTCGAGGACACCAAGGCAGTGATGGGCGGCGAGGACTGGGAGTTGTGGATCGGTGCCCTGGACAAGGCCGGCGTTCTCGCTCCCGGTGCCCGCAGCGTGGCGTTCAGCTATATCGGCACCGAGATCACCTGGCCGATCTACTGGCACGGCGCCCTGGGCAAGGCCAAGGAGGACCTCGACCGTGCCGCCGGCGAGATCGACGCCAGGCTCAAGGCCACCGGCGGCGGTGCCAACGTGGCGGTGCTCAAGTCGGTGGTGACCCAGGCCAGTGCGGCGATCCCGGTCATGCCGCTCTACATCGCCATGGTCTACAAGGTGATGAAGGAGAAGGGCCTGCACGAGGGCACCATCGAGCAGCTCAACCGCCTGTTCGGCGAGCGCCTCTATTCATCTCAAGGGCAGGGAGGACAACTCATCACCGACGAGGCCGGCCGCCTGCGTCTGGACGACTGGGAGCTGCGCGACGACGTGCAGCAGGCGTGCAAGAACTTGTGGCCCCAGGTGACCACCGAGAACCTGTTCCAGATCACCGACTATGCTGGTTACAAGCATGACTTCCTGAAATTGTTCGGTTTCGAGCGCGATGACGTCGACTACGATGCCGATGTGAACCCGGATGTGGATTTCGATGTCGTGACGTTATAGGCCCGTCATTGCGGAACCCGGTTTCCGACGGGCGAATCCAGTGCCAATGGAGGTGCCTCATGGATACCCGGGAGAGCAAGACGCCGCAAGAAGAGTACGAGCATCTCAGGGAAGTGAGAATGCCCGAGGACTACGAGCACCCCGAGCCCGATGCCGAGCAGCCGGAAGCCCAGCGGCCGGCGAAGGGCTGGCACTGGTTGCTGTTGGCGGTGGCCGTTGTCACCGGGCTGTTCCTGGCCTACCGGTTGATGTCGGTGGCCTGGCTCTGACGTTTTTCTCATGCCTCACGGTACACCCCGTAGCGGTTCAAGCTACGGGGTGTCGCTGATTCGGGTATTGCCGATGCTGCCGATCAAGTACCATTTCTGCTCCGCTTCGGCGTATGGCGCTGTGCAATGCCCGATATTTCGCCTCCCCCTTACCACAAGGCCGACTCCCGCTGGGTCGGTGTGCTGACGTTGCCGGGCTTTTCCCTGCTGGCGCAGGCCTGCGCGCTGGAGCCGCTGATGGTGGTCAACCAACTGGCCGGTCAGCGGCTCTATCGTCTCCAGGCGTTCACTGTCGCAGGCAAGGAAGTGGCCAGCATGGCCGATATCAGCCAGGCGGCCGGGACGCCCTTCGAGCTGGCTTCCAGCGAGCTGGACATGCTGATCGTGTGCGCCCCGAGCCCGCTGCCCGCCATGCACGAGAGCGCCCTGCTCGGGCATTTGCGGCTGCTGGGACGCAGCGGCGTGGTGCTGGTCGGGGTCGGTGGAGGAACCGAGTTGCTGGCTCGTGCCGGCGTGCTGGACGGTTACCGCGCCACCTTGCCCTGGCAGCGCTTCGCCGCCTTCACCCGCGCCTTCCCCCGCGTGCGTCTCACCCAGCAGTTGTTCGAGATCGACCGCGACCGCCTCACCTGCGGCGGCGGCACCGCGGCGATGGACATGATGATGACCCTGATCGCTTCCCATCATGGCAACGAGTTGGCCGAACGCGTTTCCGAGCACTTCGTGCTGGAGCGGGTACGCATGGCCGACGAGCCGCAACAGGTACCGCTGCGCTCCCGGTTGGGCCATGCCCCTGCGTCGCTGGTGGATGCGGTGATGCTGATGGAGGCTAACATCGAGGAGCCCCTGACCACCCATGAGTTGGCCGAGCACCTGGGCATCTCGCGCCGTCAGCTCGAGCGGCTGTTCAAGAAATACCTGCAGGCGGTACCCGGTCGCTATTACCTCGACCTGCGCCTGAAGGAGGCGCGCCGGCTGCTGCGCGAGAGCGACCTGCCCGCCGGCGAGATTGCCATGAAGACGGGCTTCTCCTCTCCTGCCCATTTCTCCACTGCCTATCGCAATCATTTCGGGGCTACCCCGCGCGAAGAACGCCTCTAAGGAAACACTGTACAAATGCCTGCGCGAGCGAATCGCTGCGTTACGCGGTGCGCGGAATCCTCACATATACCCCATATGCTCCGGTTGACTCGAAACCTTCGGTTTCTCGCTCCTTCGGAGCCAGCCTACGGCTGTTTGTCGCTTCGCTCGGTACTGTGCTCCGTGCGCCTTGCGACCCACAGGGATGTGGGAAGTGCGTTGGTTCGTCGGGAACGGACCTAGCCGCTTCATCTCGCTCGCCGATTTGTTCAGCGCTTCCCTAAGCCTTTATTTACAAGTCGGGGTCCCATTGGTGAAAGCCGGCCGGCGCGTCGCTCCTTATACTCGACTGACATCACTGCGTTGCTATCACCCCCTTGCAGGAATGGAGACCGAGATGAGCCATACCCCGACCCGCGCCGACTTCGACCAGTACATGGTGCCCAACTACTCCCCCCAGAAGGTCATTCCGGTGCGCGGCGAGGGTAGCCGGCTGTGGGACCAGGAGGGGCGCGAATACATCGATTTCGCCGGAGGCATCGCCGTGAACTCCCTGGGCCACTGCCACCCGGTGCTGGTCAAGGCCCTCACTGAGCAGGGCAACAAGCTTTGGCATCTCTCCAACGTCTACACCAACGAGCCCTCGCTCAAGCTGGCCAAGACCCTGGTGGAGCGTACCTTCGCCGACAAGGCCTATTTCTGCTCCTCGGGTGGCGAGGCCAACGAGGCGGCATTGAAGCTGGCGCGGCGTTGGGCGCACGACAACTTCGGCGAGCACAAGCATCGCATCGTGTCGTTCTATCAGTCGTTCCATGGGCGTACTTTCTTTACCGTCAGCGTCGGCGGCCAGCCCAAGTACTCCCAGGGCTTCGGTCCCGTGCCGGGCGGCATCGTCCACGGCGAATTCAACGACCTCGACAGCGTGCGCGAGCTGATCAATGACGACACCTGTGCCGTGATGGTCGAGCCGATGCAGGGCGAGGGCGGCATCACGCCGGCTACCCAGGAGTTCCTGCAGGGGCTGCGCGACCTGTGCGACGCCCACGATGCGCTGCTGATTTTCGACGAGGTGCAGACCGGCGTGGGGCGTACCGGCTCGCTCTATGCCTACATGGAGTACGGTATCGAGCCGGATATCCTCACCAGTGCCAAGGCCCTGGGCGGTGGCTTCCCCATCGGCGCCATGCTGACTACCGACCGGGTCGCCCCGGCGCTGGCCATCGGCACCCACGGCTCCACCTACGGCGGCAACGCCCTGGCCTCGGCTGTGGCCCTGGCTGCGGTGGAGCACATCGACACGCCGGAAGTGCTCGGTGGCGTCAAGCAGCGCCATGACCTGTTCCGCGAGCATCTCGAGGCGATCAACCGCAAGCATGGGGTATTCAAGGAGATCCGCGGCATGGGGCTGCTGATCGGCGCCGAGATGACGCCCGAGTACGAAGGCCGGGCCAAGGACATCCTGCCGCTGGCTATCGAGGAGGGCGTGATGGCCCTGATTGCCGGTCCCAACGTGCTGCGCATGGCGCCGTCGCTGGTGATCCCCGAGGCCGACATCGCCGAGGGCATGGCGCGGCTGGAGCGTGTCATCGAGCGGCTGGTGGCGGCCGGGTGAAGGCTGGCCGAGCCATGCGCGACACCGCCAATCGACCAGGAGATCCCACCATGATGGTCGTACGCCCCGTTCGGCCGGCCGACCTGCCGGCCCTGGAGCGGTTGGCAGGCTTGGCTACGCCGAGCCTGACCAACCTGCCGGCCCATCGCGACCGCCTCGAAGAGCGCATTGCGCGCTCGCGGCAGTCGTTCGGGCGCGAGGTGGACTTTCCCGGCGACGAGCACTACACCTTCGTGCTCGAGGATCTCGAGCGCGACGAGGTCGTAGGCACGGCCACCCTGCGCGCCGAGGCCGGGGCGCGGGAGGCCTACTACACCTACCGCCAGGAGACCCTGATCCACGCCTCGCAGCAGCTCAACGTGCGTCGCGAGGTGCAGACCCTGTCGCTCTCCCACGAGGTCTCTGAGACCACCCAACTATGCGCCCTGTCACTGGATCCGCGCTATCGCGGCACCAGCGCCGAGAGCCTGCTGCGCCGCGCGCGGCTGATGTTCATCGCCCAGTACCCCGAGCGTTTCGCCGAGGTGCTGGCGATGGCGTTTCCGGGCTATCTCGACGAGCAGGGCGAGTCGCCGTTCTGGAACAGCGTGGGGCGCCACTTCTTCGTGCGCGACTACCATGACATCAACTACCTCGCCGGGGTGCGCTCGAAGAGCTTCATCGCCGAGGTGATGCCGCAGTTTCCGCTCTACCTGGCGCTGCTCACGCCCCAGGCGCGGGCCGCCATCGGTCGCGAGCACCCCGCTCACGAGGCGGCCATGGCCGAAATGCTGGCCGAGGGCTTCATGCGCTCGCGCCATGTCGATCTGTTCGACGCGGGGCCGGTGATCAAGGGCGAGCGCGACCGCCTGCACACCTTTCGCCATGCCGCCTGGCATCCGGTACGGGTGCGGCCGGCCCATGCGCTGCCCGACGCCGAGCCGGCGCTGATCGCCAACCAGCGTCTGGCCGACTTCCGCTGCGTGGTGGCCCGCTACGCGCTGTCGCCAACCGGCCAGTTGATGCTATCGCCGGAGCATGCCGAGCTACTCGGCGTGGAAGAGGGGCGGGCGGTACTGGCTGCGCCGCTGGCGCTGCCGTCCTCCGGCGAGGACGAACCGGGTTTCGACGAGGGGGAGCTGTGATGCGTATTCGACCGATTGCCGAGGGCGACCTGGACGAACTGCAGAAGATCGCCCGCGAAACCGGGGTTGGCTTCACCTCGCTGCCCGACAACCGCGAGTTCCTGAGCGACAAGATCGCCGCCGCGGTCGCTGCCTTCGAGCAGCGCACGCCAGCCGACCGGCGCAACTACTTCTTCGTGCTCGAGGACGAGGCGAGCGGTGAACTGGCCGGCTGTTGCGCCATCGAGGGCCAGGTGGGGCGCGAGGTGCCGTTCTATCACTATCGCCTGGGCACACTGGCCCATTCGTCGGTGCAGCTCGACCTGCATCGCACCATCGACACCCTGTTCCTCAGCTCCGACCACACCGGCGACGCCGAGGTGGCCTCGCTGTTCCTGCGGCCGCAATACCGCGGCAAGGAGCGCTCGCACCAGCGCAATGGGGCGCTGCTGTCGATGATGCGCTGGCTGTTCATGGCCGAGTTTCGCGATCAGTTTCCCGACAAGGTGCTGGCCGAGATGCGCGGCGTATTCGACGAGCGCGGCAAGAGCCCGTTCTGGGAGTGCCTGGGCAGCCATTTCTTTCCCATGGACTTCGCCGAGGCCGACCGCCTCACCGGGCTGGGCCAGAAGAGCTTCATCGGCGAGCTGATGCCCAAGTTCCCGATCTATACGCCGTTTCTCTCCGACGAGGCGCGAGCCTGTATCGGTCAGGTCCACCGCGACACCCGCCCGGCGCTGGCCATGCTCAAGCAGGAGGGGCTGCGTTGGGAAGGTTACATCGACATCTTCGATGGCGGACCGACGGTAGAGGCTTACATTGATGACGTACGCGCGGTGCGCAAGTCGCGCTGCTGCCGGGTCGAGATCCGTGCCGGCGACGAGCCGCCCCTCGCACGCCCGCGCTGGCTGGCGGCGAGTACGGTGATGGCCGACTTCTGCGCCGCCTGGGTGTCTCACGGCCCCGACGAGGAGGGCACCCTCACCCTGAGCGAAGCGGAGGCGCAGCGGCTGGGCGTGGTAGCCGGTGATTCTCTGCGCGTACTGGATACCGAGGAGACTTCATGAAAGCGATGCAACAGCTGATGATCGGCGGCAACTGGCAGCCGGGCGAGGCAACGCGCTTCACCAAGCGCGACCCGGTGTCCGGCGAGACCCTGTGGCAGGGCGCGGCAGCCAGCGATGGCCAGGTGGCGGCGGCGGTAGAGGCCGCTCGCGGCGCCTTCCCGGGCTGGGCCCGGCTCGGCTTCGCCGAGCGCCTGAGCGTGGTGGAGCGCTTCCGCGAGCTGCTCGAAGCGCACCGCGAGGATCTGGCCCGCGCCATTGCCGGCGAGACCGGCAAACCGCTGTGGGAGGCGCGTACCGAGGTGGGCGCGATGATCGGCAAGGTGGCGATCTCGGCGCGTGCCTACCAGGAGCGCACCGGCGAGCGCAGCCGCGACGTCGGCGATACCACCGCCGTGCTGCGTCATCGCCCGCATGGCGTGATGGCGGTGTTCGGCCCCTACAACTTTCCCGGTCACCTGCCCAACGGACACATGGTACCGGCGCTGCTGGCCGGCAACACGGTGGTGTTCAAGCCCAGCGAGCAGACCCTGCTGACCGCCGATTTGACCCTGCAGTGCTGGCAGCAGGCGGGCCTGCCCGCCGGAGTGATCAACCTAGTGCAGGGCGCCGCTCCGGTGGGCCAGGCACTCTCCTCGCACCCGGGCATCGACGGCCTGCTGTTCACTGGCAGCGCTCGCGTGGGTGACCTGCTCAATCGCCAGTTCGCCGACCAGATGGAGAAGATTCTCGCCCTGGAACTCGGCGGCAACAACCCACTGGTGGTCAAGGACGTGCACGACCAGGACGCCGCGGTACTCACCATCCTGCAATCGGCCTTCCTCTCCGGTGGGCAGCGCTGCACCTGTGCCCGGCGGCTGATCGTGCCCGAGGGCCAGGTCGGCGACCATCTGCTCGATGCCCTGGTCGACGCCATCGCCCGCCTGCGGGTGGCGGGACAGTTCGAGGAGCCGGCGCCGTTCTACGGCGGTCTGGTCAGCCAGGAGGCGGCCCAGGGGCTGCTCAAGGCCCAGGACGAGCTGGAGGCGCTGGGTGGCGTGGTGTTGTCGCGCATGGAGTGCCTGCAGGAAGGCACCAGCCTGCTGTCGCCGGCACTGATCGACGTCACCGGACTCGACGTGCCCGACGAGGAGCACTTCGGCCCGCTGCTCAAGGTCTATCGCTACCACGACTGGGACGAGGCCCTGCGGCTCGCCAACGATACCCGCTATGGCCTGGCCGCCGGGATGATCGGCGGCGAGCGCACCGACTGGGACGACTTCCTGCTGCGCATCCGTGCCGGCATCGTCAACTGGAACCGTCAGACCACCGGCGCTTCCGGCGATGCGCCCTTCGGCGGTGTGGGCATCAGCGGCAATCATCGCCCCAGTGCTTATTATGCGGCGGATTACTGCGCCTATCCGGTGGCCTCGATGGAGGCCGAGACTCTGAGCCTGCCCGACAGTCTGCCTCCCGGAGTGGTGTTATGAACCAAACGACGAACGCCGGCTACCGGGAAATCAACTTCGACGGCCTGGTGGGCCCGACCCACAACTACTCGGGGCTGGCCCACGGCAACGTGGCCTCGATGAGCCACGGCGGGCTGGTTTCCAATCCCCGTGAGGCGGCGCTGCAGGGGCTGGCCAAGATGAAGGCGCTGATGGATGCCGGGTTCGACCAGGGCGTGCTGCCGCCCCAGCAACGTCCCGATCTCGGCGCGCTGCGCTCGCTCGGCTTTACCGGCAGCAACCGCGAGGTGCTGGCGCGGGCGGCCGCTGAGGCGCCCCAGGTGCTGCGCGCGGTGTGTTCGGCCTCGAGCATGTGGACGGCCAACGCGGCTACCGTGACGCCGAGCCGCGACGCGCCGGATGGACGGGTGCACTTCACACCGGCCAACCTGCAATCGAGCTTTCACCGCTACCTGGAGCCGGAGACCACTGGACGGGTGCTGTCGGCGATCTTCCGTGACGAGGCGCACTTCGCCCATCATCCGGCGCTGCCGGCTACGCCGGCTTTCTCCGACGAGGGCGCGGCCAACCATACGCGGCTGTGTGGCGAGCACGGCGAGGCTGGCGTACATCTCTACGTCTATGGCCGCCAAGCCTTCGGCGGGGATCCTGCCCATGAGCCCAAGCGCTTTCCCGCACGCCAGACGCTGGAAGCGAGCCAGGCGGTGGCACGCCAGCATGGGCTGGCCGCGGCGCAGACGGTGTTCGCCCAGCAGTACCCCGAGGCCATCGATGCCGGCGTGTTCCACAATGACGTGATTGCAGTGGGCAACGGGCCGGTGCTGCTCTACCACGAGATGGCCTTCCTCGATGAGCAGGCAACGCTGGATGAGCTACGCGCCAAGATGGCCACGCCGCTGATTCCGGTGCGCGTGCCCAGCGAGGCGATGAGCTTGGATGACGCCGTGGCCTCCTATCTGTTCAACTCGCAGTTGCTGAGCAACTCCGACGGCAGCATGACCCTGGTGGTGCCCGGCGAGTGCCAGGAGCGCGAGGCGGTGTGGCGCACTATCCAGGATCATCTGCTGGCCGGCCACAATCCCATCGGTGAAGTGATCGTCAAGGACGTCAAGCAGAGCATGCGCAACGGCGGTGGCCCCGCCTGCCTGCGCCTGCGAGTGCTGCTCTCTGCCGAGGAGCGCGCCGCGCTGACCGGTCGAGTGCTGCTCACCAATGAGCTGCACGACGAGCTTGCCGCCTGGGTGGAACGTCACTACCGCGACTGCCTGGCGCCCGACGACCTGGCCGACCCGCAGTTGGCCGACGAGACCCTCACTGCACTGGACGAGCTCACTCGCATCCTGCAAATTGGTTCGGTCTACCCTTTCCAGTTGAGATAAGGACACCATGCGCGGGATCACCATCGTACGCTTGAGCCCCGACTCAGATCACCTCGCCACCGTAGCAAGCTGGACCTATGCCGAGTGGGGGCACCTGCACCCGAACAGCACCGCCAACTCCTACCGTGAGGCCTTGCGCCGGGAGTGCGGCGACGGCGGCGTGCCGTCGGTGTTCGTGGCCATGCAGGGCGACCAGCCGGTGGGGACGGCGGCGCTATTGGCCGAGGACATGGACAGCCGCCGCGAACTCACGCCCTGGCTGGCCTCGGTGTTCGTACTGCCGGAGTGGCGTGGGCAGGGCATCGCCTCGACGTTGATCCGACGGGTAGAACAGGAAGCCGCCGACTGTGGCATCCGCCAATTCTACCTGTTCACGCCCGACCAGCAGGCGCTCTACCGCCGGCTTGGCTGGCAGGACCACGAGGACCTGTGCTACCGGGGAGAGAAGGTCACCATCATGCTGCGCCAGCTCGAGGCATGACGGCGGCCTCGCCGCTGGCGCTGTATCGCGAGGCAGTGGAGCGCCAGGGCTTTGCCCCTGACGAGGCCCAGCGGGCCGCTGCCGCGCGGCTCGACACCTGCTTTCAGGTGCTGCACGGAGAGGGCGCCTCGTCAGAGAGCCGGGCCGTACCTGGTGTCTACCTGTGGGGCCCGGTAGGCCGCGGCAAGACCTGGCTGATGGATGGCTTCCACCGCCACCTTCGTGTGCCTGCCCGGCGCCTGCACTTCCATCATTTCATGCGCTGGGTGCACCAGCGCCAGTTCCAACTGAGCGGTACCGCCGATCCTCTCATTGCGCTGGCCCGTGAGTTGGCGTCCGAGGTTCGTGTGCTCTGCCTCGATGAGCTGCTCGTCAGCGACATCGCCGACGCCATGCTGCTTGGCCGCCTGCTGCAGGCGCTCTTCGAGCACGGCGTGGTGCTGGTGTGCACCTCCAATCAGGCACCGAGTCAGCTCTATGCCGATGGCTTCAACCGCGAGCGCTTTCTGCCTGCCGTCGCCGCCATCGAACGCTGCATGGAAGTGGTGGAGCTGGACGGCGGCTTCGATCACCGCCTGCACCCCGGTCGGGCGTGCCAGCGCTATTGGGTAGCGGAGCCCGGTCGGCCGAGCGCCCTCACCAGAGTTTTCGAGCGCCTGAGCGAGAGGCAGCCGACGAGCAACGAGCCCGTCGAGCTGGGCCACCGTCGCATTGCGGTGGAGCGGCGCAGTCAGCGAGTGGTGTGGTGTCGTTACGCCGAGCTGTGTGAACAGCCGCTGGCAGCACTCGATTTCATCGCTCTGGCGGACGAGTTCGACCATGTGCTGCTCAGCGAAGTACCGCGCTTGAGCGATGCGGCTTCGGCGGGACGCATCGCCCGCGGCACCGAGGATGGCGCCGAGCGTATCGAAACCGGGGAGCGGGAACTGCCGCCACTGTCACGGCGCGACGATGGGGTGCGCCGCTTCATCGCCCTGGTCGATGAGTGCTACGACCGCCGCGTGCCGCTCCATATCGAAGCCGAGGTCGCCATGGACGAACTCTACGCCCATGGCTATTTGGCCTTCGCCTTTCGGCGCACCCTCAGCCGGCTGCAGGAAATGCAACTGACAAGGTTTGGAACCAGTGCTTAGCTGCTGGCCGCCCCGCCGACGATGCCGCTGCGAAAGCCGCTCTGACGATCGCTGCCGCGCAGGTGCTGCGCCACGCTGTCTTCCGGCGAGCCGGCCATTTCGCGGAACATGCCCATGGAGCCGAGCAGGGCGGAGGATTCGTAGGGCACGAAGACCCGTTCACCCTCCTGGGCCATGGTCGGCAGCGCCTTGATGTAGCTCTGGCCGAGCAGGTAGCCGACCACGGTGCGCTTGTGCTCGTCGCTGTCGCCGATGGCGCTCAGCACCAGCTTGATCGACTCCTGCTCGCCCTGGGCGCGCAGGATGGCAGACTCCTTGTCGCCCTGGGCATTGAGGATCGCCGATTCGCGCTGACCCTGGGCCTTGGCGATGGCGGCGGCCTTCTCGCCCTCGGCTTCCGTCACGGTGGCACGGCGCTTGCGCTCGGCGGCCATCTGCAAGCGCATGGCCTCCTCGACCTCTTCGGGCATGGCGATGTCCTGCACCTCGACCCGCGAGATCTTCACGCCCCACTTGGAGGCGGGCTCCTCCATGGCAGCCTGGATCTCGTTATTCACCTCGGCGCGGGACTCGAACAGCTTGTCGAGCTCCATCTTGCCCACCACCGAGCGCAGCGTGGTCTTGGCCAGTACCTCCACCGCCTGGCTCATGTTCTCCACTTCGTAGACGGCCCGGCGCGGGTCGATGATCTGGAAGTAGAGCGCACCGTTGATGCGTACGGTGACATTGTCGGTGGTCACCACCGGCTGGCCGGGGAAGTCCATTACCGTCTCGCGGCGGTCGATGCGCACCTCGCTGGTGGTGATGGGAAAGTACTCCTCGCCGCGCTTCTGGTAGCGGATCATGGTGATGGCGCGGGGCTGCTCGATGAACGGGATGATGATGTTGATACCGCTCTCCAGCAGCCGGTTGAACGAGCCCAGTCGCTCGATCACCATGACCTCGGACTGGCGCACGATCACCAGTCCCTTGGCGATGATCACAATACCGATCAGTACGATGATGAGGGCTAGCAGCAACCCCGGGTTGATGGGTAGATCCATGGTCGACTCTCTCCTTGCAGTGGGCGTGGGGATTGGCGGAGCCGCCGAACGGCTCCGAAACGGTCATACTCGGTTCGCTATGGCTGAGAGCGCTCTGGCTGGGCACGGCTGACGATGGCCGTGGTGCCGTCGAAGCGCTCGAAGGTCACCCGTGTGCCTTCCGGTAGTTCGGTGGCGCCGGTTTCGGCCACGCGCAAACGGTAGAAATCGCCGTTGATCTTGACCCCGCTGGCGCCGTCGAAGTCGCGCTTGAGGGTGGTGTAGGTGCGCCCCTGCTCCACACCTGTGCCGGTGGTACCGTAGGCCACCCCACTGGGCGAGAACCAAGGGCGGATCACCTTGACTGCGAGCGGAATCAGGATGCCCGAGAACACGCCCATGGCGAGCAGTTGCCAGGGTAGGGGCAGCCCCAGTGCCGCCAGCGCCGAGGTGAGGGCGGCAGCCACACCCAGCGACAGCAGCACCAGGCCGCCGGAGGAGAGTTCGGCCAGGCCCAGTAGTAGAGCGATGGCCAGCCAGATCAGGGCGGGGTTCCAGTCCATGGTAGTCTCGGTAATGAATTGTTTTCCCGGTGCGCCGGTGCGATGACCTGCGCGGCGCCTGGTTCTATCGTAATCGTACGATCCTATGATAAAGGAGAGCACCATGTCGCACACCCTGGCATTACGCCCCCTTTCGGCACTTGCCATCATTCTCGCCGGTGGCGCCTTGCTGGCTGCCCCAGTGCTGGCGGCGGAAGAGGAGGCCCAGGCGCAGGAGCGGATCGAGCAGGCTTCCGAGCGAGCCGAGACGCAGCAGGACGATGCTCAGGCGAACGAGGCCGAGGACGGAGCAGGCGAGGAGGACGAGTCGGAGGAAGACGAAGACGTGACCGGCGTAGAGGCCGATCATGCGGGGCACACCGAGCATATCATCGAGCCCGAAGAGGACGAGCACGCCGACAACCCGGCCGTACAGGCCTATCGTGAAATTGCCGAGCGCATGCACGCCGAAATGCAGACCGAGTACAACGGCGACCCCGATGTCGACTTCGCCCGCGGCATGATCGCCCACCATCAGGGCGCCATCGACATGGCCAACGTGGTTCTCACTCACGGCGAGAACGAAGCGATTCACGATCTCGCCCGCGAGATCATCGAAGCCCAGGAGGACGAGATCGCCTTCCTGCGCGACTGGCTGGCACAGCACGGTTACGACGAAGCCGAATGAGCCTGGCGGCGCTGCGTACGGCAATGCACCTGGGGGCATTGCCGTTACGCACTACCCACTGGAATGAGATGCCATGACGTCATTGGTCTGGATCGGTATCGCGCTGTGTCTCGTCCAGTCGGCGACCTTCTCGGGGCTCAACCTGGCGCTCTTCACCATTGGCAAGCTGGAACTGGAGCTGGAAGCGCGCAAGGGCAATCCCCGCGCTCAGCGTGTGCTCCAACTGCGCCAGGACTCCAACTTCCTGCTGGTAACCATCCTGTGGGGCAATGTGGCCGTGAACGTGCTGCTGGCTCTACTTTCTGGGTCGGTGATGGGAGCCGTGGCAGCCTTCCTGTTCTCCACCGTGATCATCACCCTGTTCGCTGAAATCCTGCCCCAGGCCTTTTTCGTACGCCATGCGCTCTTCATGGCCTCGGCACTGGCGCCGATGGTCCGCTTCTACCAACTGCTGCTGTGGCCGGTCACACGTCCCACCGCCTGGCTGCTGGATCGCTGGCTGGGGCCCGAGGCCATTCCCTATTTCAGGGAGCGCGACCTGCACCAGTTGATCCGGCTGCACATGGAGTCCACCGAAACCGAGATTGACTGGGTCGAGGGGCGGGGAGCCATGAACTTCCTGACCCTGGATGACGTGCCGCTCGCCCGTGAGGGTGAGGTGCTCGATCCCGATAGCGTCATCATTCTTCCTTTCCACGGGAATCTGCCGATCTTTCCCGATATCGAGCGTACCCGCCACGACACCTTCCTGCGTTCCCTGCAGGCCAGCGGTAAGAGCCGGGTCGTGATCGTCGATGAAGCCGGCGAACCCCGGCTCATCATTGATGCCGATGCCTTCCTGCGGGCGGCGCTGTTCGATCCAGACCTGTTCAATCCGCTGGCTCATTGCCACCAGCCCATCGTGGTGCGTGACCCGGCCACGCCTCTCGGCGAAGTAATCGGCCGCTTTCGCGTGCATACCGTCAATCGGGAGGACGATGTACTCGACGAGGACGTCGTCCTGCTGTGGGGCGAAGAGCGGCGCATCCTGACCGGCTCCGACGTGCTGGGCCGCCTGTTGCGCGGTATCGTCGAAGCTTCTCCACAGCGCATCAGTACAACGCTACCCGATTCTTGAAACAAGGAAATCGCGCCGTTCTAGCCGAAGCGGCGCGGCATCCAGGCGGAGCCTGTCACAAACCGTTACAGTCCCAGGCGCTCCTTGACTCGGCCGAAGGCGGCCAGGGCGAACTCCAGGTCGTGGCGGCTCAGCGCAGCGGACATCTGAGTGCGGATGCGGGCGCGGCCCTGGGGCACCACGGGGTAGGAAAAGGCGATGACGTAAACGCCCTCCTTGAGCATTTCCTCGGCGAAGCGTGCGGCGAGGCCGGCATCGTGCAGCATCACCGGCACGATGGGGTGTTCGCCGGGCAGCAGCTCGAAGCCCAGCCGCTCAAGGCCTTCGCGGAAGAAGGCGGTGTTCTCGGTGAGGCGTTCGCGCAGTTCACGGGACTCGGCGGCCAGCTCGATGGCCTTCAGCGCGCCGGCGACCACCGGCGGCGCCACGGTGTTGGAGAACAGGTACGGGCGCGAGCGCTGGCGCAACAGCTCGACGATTTCGCGCTTGCCGCTGGTATAGCCCCCGCTGGCGCCGCCCAATGCCTTGCCCAGGGTGCCGGTGGTGATGTCGATGCGGTCCATGCAGCCACGATACTCGTGGGTGCCGCGGCCGCCCTTGCCGAGAAAGCCAGTGGCGTGGCAATCGTCGAAGTGCACCAGGGCATCAAAGCGCTCGGCCAGGTCGCAGATCTCGTCGAGCCGGGCGATGTAGCCGTCCATGGAGAACACGCCGTCGGTGGTGACCAGCTTGAAGCGCGCACCGTCGCGGTCGGCAGCTTTCAACTGCGCTTCGAGGTCGGCCATGTCGTTGTTGCGGTAGCGATAGCGACGGGCCTTGCAGAGCCGCACGCCGTCGATGATGCTGGCGTGGTTGAGTTCATCGGAGATCACTGCGTCCTCGGCGCCGAGCAGGGTCTCGAACAGCCCGCCGTTGGCATCGAAGCAGGAGGGGTAGAGGATGGTGTCCTCGGTGCCGAGGAAGTCGGTGAGGCGCTGCTCGAGCTGCTTGTGCAGGCTCTGGGTGCCACAGATGAAGCGTACTGAGGCCAGCCCGTAGCCCCACTCCTCGAGCCCGGCCCTGGCGGCGGCGTTGACCTCAGGATGCTGGGCCAGACCCAGGTAATTGTTGGCGCACAGGTTGAGTACCTCGGTGCCGGCGTTGATGCCGACATGGGCGCCTTGGGGGGTGGTCAACTGGCGCTCGTGCTTGTACAGCCCGGCTTGGCGAATAGCGCCGAGCTCGCCGTGCAGGTGCTGCTTGAAGGCTCCGTACATGTCATGTCTCCCAGTTGAGAACGACCTTGCTCGCTTCGCCGCTGAGCATGGCGTCAAAGCCGCGCTGGAATTCGCTATAGGGCAGACGGTGGGTAATCACCGGCGAGATGTCGAGGCCGGAGTCGATCATCACCGACATCTTGTACCAGGTCTCGTACATCTCACGGCCGTAGATGCCCTTCAGCGTCAGCATGTTGAAGATCACCGTGTTCCAGTCTATGGCCATCTCCTCGGTGGGAATGCCGAGCATGGCTACCTTGCCACCGTGGCACATGTTGGCCAGCATGTCGCGGAAGGCGGCGGGGCTGCCAGACATCTCCAGGCCTACGTCGAAGCCTTCGCTAAGACCCAACTCGCGCTGCACGTCGGCAAGCGTCTCGTGGCGCACGTCCACGGTGCGGGTGGCGCCGAGGCGCTTGGCCAGCTCCAGGCGGCCCGGGTTGAGATCGGTGACCACCACATGGCGTGCCCCGGCATGGCGGCACACTGCCGCGGCCATGGCGCCGATCGGCCCCGCGCCGGTGATCAGCACATCCTCGCCGAGCAGATCGTACTGCAGCGCGGTGTGCACGGCGTTACCCAGGGGGTCGAAGATGGCGGCCACGTTGAGGTCGATGCCGGGCTTGTGCTCCCACACGTTGGACATTGGCAGCGCCACGTACTCGGCGAAGGCGCCGGGACGATTGACGCCCACCCCACTGGTATGAGCGCACAGGTGGCGGCGCCCGGCCAGGCAGTTGCGGCAGCGCCCGCACACCACGTGGCCCTCTCCGGAGACGATCTGGCCGGGGTGGAAATCGTTGACGTTGGAGCCAACCTCGACGATTTCTCCGACGAACTCGTGGCCCACCACCATGGGCACAGGAATGGTCTTCTGTGCCCAGCTGTCCCAGTTATAGATGTGCACGTCGGTACCGCAGATGGCGGTACGCTTCACCTTTATCAGCACATCGTTGATACCGACCTGTGGGTCCGGCACCTCTTCCAGCCAGAGGCCGGGTGATGCCTCTTTCTTGATCAGTGCTTTCATGTTCTACCTTCCTGACTTGTGGTTGGAGGGTTCAGGCGGTTGAGCTGCGAGGGGCTGGCATTTCGCAACGAAATATTTACTATAGGAGAACGGTTTCCAGTATTGCAGAATGTTTCCTCAATGCAAGAAAATTATCCCTCATATTGGATTTTCGTCTGGCAGAACATGTGCTGAGTCGTCTGTCTTGGCCTGTTCATGGTCCATGTCTTAGCCCCATGTCTTGGGTATAGAGGGAAAAGCGAGGTGAATGACAGAGCGATGGCAGACGAAGCACAAACGGAAGCCGGTAGCCTTTCCAGCCGCGTGATCGAGCTCCGCAAGGGGCGTGGGCTCACCCTGGAGCAACTGGCGGCGGCGTCTGGCGTCAGCCGCTCGATGCTCAGCCAGATCGAACGCGGCAAGGCCAACCCGACACTGGCGGTAACGCTGCGTATCGCCCAGGCTTTCGACATGAATATCGGCGATCTGGTGGATCAGCCCTGGACTGCCTCGCGTATCGAAGTGGTGCGTGGCAACGACACCAACCAGTTGTTCCGCGATGACCGCGATTGTCGCATCCGCACGCTCTCGCCGCTGCACATGGAAAAGAACGTCGAGTTCTACGAGATCCGGCTGGCGCCAGGGGCACGTCTGAAAAGCGCTGCCCATTTCGAGGGCACTCGCGAGCTACTGACTGTGACCCAGGGGCAAGCTCGGGTCATTGCCGGCGAGAATCGCTGCGAACTCAATCCCGGCGATTCGGCCCATTACCATGCCGACCTCGAGCACATCATCGAGAATGATGGCGAAGAGGAGCTGGTGAGCTTTCTCGTCGTGACCTACCAGTGAAAGCGCAGTAGTCTGCCCGGTAATTTTCTGGACCGCATTGCAGGAGAAGAACTTGACGGCTCTGGTGTACTGGCTGGACATGGCGGGAGTAGTCGTCTTCGCCCTCTCGGGAGTGATACTGGCCTGCCGCTCGCGCATGGATCCCTTCGGCATGCTGGTGTTGGCGGCGGTCACCGGTATCGGCGGCGGCACCCTGCGTGACCTGGTGCTGGGCGTGCGGCCGGTATTCTGGGTCGCCGACCCGACCTACCTGTGGGTGATTCTTGCCGCCGTGGGCCTCTCCATCGTTGGCTTCCACTACATTCATCGCCTCTCTCGCGTGTTTCTACCGGTAGCCGATGCCTTCGGCCTGGCGTTGTTCACGGTGATCGGGGCGCACAAGGCGTTGCAATTGGAGATGCCTGGCGTGGTGGCGGTGTTGATGGGATTGTTGACCGGCGTGGCCGGCGGAATGATACGCGACGTTCTGGCACGCCGTGTCCCGATGGTGCTGCGCGAAGAGGTATATGCCACTGCCTCCATCGCTGGTGGTATTGCCTATGTAGGCCTGGGGGCGCTGGGCGTACCGGCCGGCGTCGCCATTGGCCTGGCGCTGGCGGTAACGCTGGGGCTGCGCCTGGCAGCCATTCACTGGGGGCTGGCACTACCAGTATTCGCCTGGGTGGTCATTCCCCCGCCCGCTCCGCTGCCAGCGGCAGTCGAAAGCGACTCGTCGGAAGAGCCAGTTTCCCGCAGACAAGCCAACCAGACCAGGGTAAGGCCCAAGGTCAGGGTGCGCATGATCTCGCCCAAGAAGAGGCGTGTGCAGCAGGACGAGGAAGGTAGCGGAAGCTGACGACGGCAGCGAGAGAGGTCATGGAACGGACTACTACGGGTTGCTAAATGCAGTGCCGCAGCGGCACCTCGCTTTCGGTTACCTGGCAGGCCAGCGATCCGGCGCGTGGTGAGCATCGCAACGTGCTCGCCGTCATGGTGGCCTGGGCAACTGCATCCCGGGCCTGATCTATCGGAGAGGAAGTGGCCGGTCATAGGCTTGCCGCGAGCCTCTCTAGGTATGAGCGGCGCCTAGCATCTGTGGAGCCAGCGATGTCTTGATATGGCGATAGAGTGGCCTCAGGCTGGACTGCAGGCCTCGTTCGGCCTGATGTTGGTCGATGTAGTAGGCCGCCCTGGGGCCGCAGTAGTCGATGACGTCGCCGACCCGACGAAACTCCAGCCCCGAGATTTTCAGCAAGCGAGCGAAGCGTGGCTCCATCATGGCGAAGACGTGGCGCCTGCCCGCAAGGCCGACGATGGCTGTGGCTGCCAGGAATAGGCTTAGGGTCACCAGGGGAGAAGGAGGCAGCAAGCGGTTCTCTTCCAAAAGCTGCAGGTCGTTCTCACGAAGCCCCAAGGCACAGTCGCGCGTACGGCGGAAATCGGGGTGCACGGCCAGTCGCGAAACCTCGCAGAGCGAACTGTGCTCGAACCGGTCCGGGTGCAGCTGAGGGTCGGTCAGGCCATGGGCGCAGCTCTCCTCCAGTGGTAGCGATCTTGGTTGCCCGTCATTGCCGATGGGTAGAACGACCCTCAAGCAGCCGGCGTCGCGATCGCTGCCGGTGTGGTGGAGCAGGCAGAGAATCGAGTGCTTGTCATGAGCGTCTTTCTCGAAGGGCGTACCGGTATCCTCCCCCAATGCGTACCGAAGCTCCTCGCGGAAGACCTTGTGGCGTAGGGCATAGGCCCGGTAGCGACTCTCTCTGCTCCGGGCGATGACGAATCGGTATTGCTCAAGGAACTCACGCACCCGATCACCCTGGGGCATGCCACGTTCGCTGGGATTCGACTTAGGGTGTGGTGTCTCCATGCGATGCTCCCGGAATGACCTCTGCCAGAGAGATGGGACGACCAAGATGGTAGCCCTGGCCGTAAGAGATGCCGTAGGAAGTCAAAAGAGGTATCAATGCCTCCTGATCGACGAACTCGGCAATGGCCAGCTTGCCGAAGCCTGCCGCGATGTCGGCAATGGCCTTGACGATGACCTGGCTGTCCGGGCTGGTGATCAGGGTGCGTATGAAGGCGCCATCGATCTTGATGAAGTCGACGGGGAGTTCGCCGAGATAATGGAAGCTGCTGAAGCCAACCCCGAAGTCATCGAGGGCGGTGCGGCAGCCCAGGTCGCGCAGGGCCTGGAGGACGCCCCGTGCGCTGGAAAAATCGGTAACCGCTGCGGTCTCGGTGATCTCGAGGATTAAGTGGCGAGGATCCGCGCCGGTGGCCGATAGCTCTTCCATGAGAAACTGTTGAAGCTCCTCGTCGTGCAGCGTCTGCCCCGACAGGTTGACGGCGAGGCTGATACCCTGTGCCTGGACATGACTCAAGGCGCGCAGGCTCTGGCGCAGTACCCAGCGGTCGATCTGTACGATCTGCCCGCTGCGCTCCGCCACCGGAATGAAGTGGGCGGGCGAGATGAGTGCTCCCTTGGGGCCGCGCATGCGCAAGAGCACTTCGTAATGGCGCACGTCGCCATCGCTCAAGCGTATGATCGGCTGTATCATCAGCTCGAAGCCCTCTTCGTCGATCGCCTGGCGAATCCGTTCCACCCAATAGACACGTTCCTGCAGCTCGTCCTTGGCGCGCTCGAGGGTAGCGAGCAGATGCCAGCGCTGGGCGCTGCTCTCCTTGGCCTTGTACATGGCCAGGTCGGCATTGGCCATCAGGTCGGCGGGGTTGTCGCCGTGGATCGGGAACAGGGCGATACCCAGGCTGGCTGTCGCCCGGTGAAGCTGTCCTCCGGCATCCAGGCCGGTATTGTCGAGCAGCGGGGTGATCTGTTTGGCGATGCTGATGGCGCGCCGGGTGTCGGCGCCTTCCAGCAACAGCGCGAACTCGTCGCCTCCCAGACGGGCAATGATGCCGCAGTGACCGAACTCCTGATATAGCGTATCGCCCACCCTGCGCAGAAGCTGGTCGCCGGTGTGGTGCCCGCTGAGTTCGTTGACGTCCTTGAAATGATCGAGATCGAGCAGCAGCACTGCGCCGCTGCGTCCGCGCCGCATGGCGCTGCCCAGCGCTTCCTGGAAGTAGCGCCGATTGTATAGCTCCGTGAGCGGATCGCGTTCGGCCAGCCAGGTGAGGCGCGCCTCGGCGAGCTTACGTTCGGTGATGTCGAGGCCGACCGAGATGCGTGCCGCCCGCGCGTCGCTGCGTGATAGCGGGGCGTGGTACCAGGCGATGGTCCGCTGGAGCCCATCCGCCGTAGTCAGGCTACGCTCCTCCTGGGGTGCTTCCTCGTCGGCATCGTCACCGCCGCGTGAGAGGAACACCTCGTCGAATGAGCGGCCAAGCAGGCGTTCTTCCTGCATGGCCAGGGTCGTAAGCGCATAGTCATTGACTAGTGTGATGTAGCCCTGCTCATCCTGGGTGACGATGAAGACGCGTGCCGTATCCAGCAGGCTGCCGACGAAATCGCGCTCGCGGGCCAGCTCGTCGACGCGTTCGGCAAGTTGGGCACCACGTGCGCTGACCTCCCGTTCCAGGGTTTCCAGTTGCTCCGATAGCGCTAGCGTGGTGCCTTCCAGCACGTCGATCTCATCTTCCAGCCGGCTGTGTGAAGCGGGAATCGCACTGCGGGCTTCGGCGAAGCCGCCGTGGGCCAGGGCCGGGAGGACCCCGGCCAGCCGGCGCAGCCTGGCCATGGGGCGCAGCAAAATGGCTAGCAGCAGCAACTCGGCCGCCAGCCAGCCGCCGATGCCGACCAGCAGCAGGGTGTGTGTGTCCTGCTGGATGGCGCGAATCTGAGCGGTGATGTCGGTCGCGAGGAGAAAGAAGCCGGTGCTGCGCCGCCCGTTATCGGCCTCCATGCGCACCACGGATAGCTCGTAATCACGACCGTCGTGTTGTATCCGCAGCGGTGTTTCGAGAATGTCGTTGAGCATGGCCATGCGAGCGGCCCGCTGCAGTATCGGAAGATAGTGATCGGCATGGGTCAGTGCGACCAAGTAGCCGTTCCAGTTGGTCAGGTGCCGCTCGGGCTCCACTTCCGATTCATGGGCGCCGCTGACCAGCAGGGCAACATCGCTACCTGACACCTGCTGGGCCTGGCGGGTCACGTCCGCCAGGGAGCGCGACAGAGTCACCATACCGACGCTTGAGCCCTCAACCAGTATGGGGACGGCGGCATATTGCCGGCAGTCGTTGGCGCAGCGCAGTGCCGAGAGTGGGTGCTCGGTCTCCATGACTTGGTGAACCCAGTCCCGCATTGGCCGATCCTGGTCTGGCTGGCCTTCGCCCCACTCGGCCAGTTGTCCCCCATCGGCGTCGAATACCAGGATCTCCTCGATACCTGCCTCGAGCTGCAGCGTGGGCCACTGCGATGCAAGCGAGCCGACCAACTCCGCCTGGTTCCTCGCGGCCAGGGCCGGGCCCAGGTCGGGAGACGCCGCGATCAGCGCGGCGATACGCTGCAAGCCGATCTCGGAGCGCTGCAATGCGAGTTCGATCTCGCGCGACTCGCGTGCATTGCTCTCCTTGCGACCCTCCTCGAACTGACGGGTCAGGTTGGCATGGCCGAGCCAGGTGAACAGTACCACCAGCACGAGCAGTACTAGGCTGCTCAAGGCCAGCACCCGCCAAGTCAGGCTCAGGCGGGGGCGAGATACGTGGGAGGTGGAAGCGCTCATGCTGGCAGTCCCTGGCCGATTCTTGAAGAGTAGCGTGCTCGTTGATCAGAAGCGCAATGAGAGTTGAAACAGCACCATATTCCAGCGTCGGCGAGTTTCGGCTGGGTCCGGTTCGTCGCGTATAGGTAGCCAGCCGGTGCCGTCGATGTGGTGGTATTCGGCGGAAACCAGTATGCGGGGATTGACCCGCCATTGCAGTCCGAGCGTGATATCGTCCGCGTAGCGAGCATGAGCGGGTCCGCGGCCCTGGGCTTCGTAGGCTCGACCAGAGCGGTCGTCTCGATCGCTCACCAGGCTGTCGTAGCGAACCAGCCACTGCCAGTCGTCGAGAAAGCGCCGGGTGTACTGGACATACCAGCTCTCGCCGATGACGTCAGAACCGGACAGCGGGCCGGTATCGGTGGCCGATACCTGGCGCAGAGCAAACTCACCCGTTATCGCCCAGCGCTCCATATCGTACTGCAGCGAGAAGATCCAAGGCTGAAAGTTGAGTTCTCCTTCGTGAGGGCCTAGGCCCTGGTCCAGATTGACGTCAGCGGCGCTGAGAGCGGCTGTGAAACGTCCTCCGGAGTGCTCGTAGCGCAGTTGGGCAATTGACGAAGTGCTGCCGCTCATGTCCATGCTCAGGTGGGCAGGGTAGAGCTGGCTGTCCAGGTCACGCGTGGTGGGGGTGCCGACCCCACCCGTGAAGCGCAGCGTGCCGTGTGCCATCCGTTCCTCGGCATACAGGCTGACACCATCAGCGGAAAGCCCCAGCGAGCGGGTGCGATCGAAGTAGATCGACTGGGGCAGCAGGATGCTGGGGCGAGTGAAGGCGACGTCCCGGGTCTGGTTGTAGAAGCCGAAAGGGTTCTTGAAACGCCCGAGCTGAATGCCCAGGGTGCGCCGCTGGTCGGAGAGTGGTTGGTAGTCGATCACGCCATAGTCGAGCACTGGCCGGGCATCGCTGCCGTCGCCACCGGCCCGGCGGCTGAGCACTTGGGCGGCCACCAGGACATCGGGGCGTGGGCGGATTGAGGCATTGGCGCCGATCTCGGTGTACTTGAGGCTGCCGCCGCCACTGCTGCTGGGCCCGAAGAAATTGTTGTGATCGGTAATGACCAGCGCCTGGCTGAGGAAGCCATGTACCTGCAACGTATCCATGACGCCTTCCGCCATGGCCGCAGGCGCCCAGGTGAGAGCTAGTGCCAGGAGCACCGGACGCGAGCGGCGGCTAATCCATGGTGATGACTTGGACTCTCTCATCCAAATACTCTCTTTCCAGATACCCAAGAGCGCCAGGCGTGGTGGCGACGCGTTCCAGCATTTCAGACTGGGTGTTGACTTGGCTCGGTGCCTGCCCCGTTCCCGAGAACACCATGCGATCCCAGGCCAGCTGTAACTGATGCGGATACACGCTCAGCCGCTCCTTGGCAAAACGTGCATGCACGGGATGATCGTTGGGCAGCACGAAGACCCGAACGGCTTGGCCATCGGGCCAGCTGCGCTGGCGCATGGCGAAAATCGCCCGGGTGGTATCGCGGGTCAGTGAGGTGTTGGCGACGGTCGGATGAGCGATCAGCACGACCTGCCGCTCAAGTGCAGTGGCCGACAGGGGCAGAAGTCCCAACACCAGGGTCAACATCAGCGCACGTGTCAGCCCAGCCACGCGCCACCTTCCCGAAGGCATTGCTGGGTTGATCCCGTTCGGCTCGGCAAGATGGCCCTCATGCCTGGCCCATCGGCGCCGATGGCCGGCCAGGACTTCATGAGCGTCTCGATAGCGTTATCCCCCCGATCCCTTACCGAGCCGGAACGGCCATGACCCGGTAATGTGTCGTGCTCCCTGATGATTATGTGTCGTACTTTAGCCGTTAGGCGTCGTTGCACAATATAGGCATTTCGCGAGAATGACGAGCCCATGCAAAGGAGGTCAAAATTCATGATGCCCCGTCACTCTCCGTTTCACATTAACATGGATTCCATGGCTGGTGCGGCGGTGCGGCGGTGCGGCGACCATATGCCGAAGCGACGGACGGGCCGCCATCCTGCCCGGTCGAAGTGGCCGCACCGGTGGAAAAAATGGCATCATCAACCCCTTGAGCACTTCCCACCAAGGACAGGCCAGAGCACGCATGTTTCTCGACCCTTACCACACGCAGGCTGACGCGGGCATCCGCATCTCCGCACAGCAGGCCAGCGACTTCGCCAAGCGCGTCGCCGGGGACTTCAATCCCATACACGATGCGGGGGCTCGGCGCTTTTGCGTACCCGGCGACCTGCTATTTGCCCTGGTACTGAGCCGGTTCGGCCTTTCGGGGCACATGGACTTTCGCTTTCGCAGCATGGTGGGTGATGGAACCTTGCTGAGCCTGGAGAAGAACGCGGCGGGCCAGATCGAGGTCAGGGACGAAGAGGGCAAGCAGTACCTGGAAGTGGGCAGCGAGGGCGATACCAACCACGATGCCGCGGCCATTGAAGCCTTCACTCGCTGCTATGTGGCTTTTTCGGGCAAGAACTTCCCGCACGTGTTGAAGCCGCTGCTTGAGGCGCAGGGCGTCATGTTCAACCCCAAGCGCCCGCTGGTGATCTACGACAGCATGGGCTTTTCGCTCGACCGGATCGATCTTGTCGCCCCCTCCCTGGAGCTGGTCGACTCAAGCCTCGACGTCACCGGCAAGCGTGGCGACGTCAGGCTCGAGTTCCGCATCACCGATGGTGGTGTGCCTGTCGGTTGCGGCTCTAAGAAGCTGGTCGTCAGTGGCCTCAGCGACTACGATGCTGCCGCCATGAACGACATCGTCGCTGAGTTCTATCGCCTCAAGTCGGCCTACGAGAACGGCAACTGAGAGAAGCCGGACGGAGCGAGGCTAGACCACTACCGTGATCGGGCAGTGGGCCAGATCGATGGCGTGATGACTGACGCTGCCTACCAGTTTCTCGCGCAGGGTTCCCAAGCCTCTGCGTCCCATGACGATGACTGGGTTATCGGGCTGGCTGTGGGCGAATTCGGTGATCGCTTCCGCGTAGCGGTCGCCTTCCAGCAGATGGGTTGCGATGCCTGCCGGTATTTCCCCCAAGCGCTGTTGCGCCTGGGCGAAGAGCTGTTCGGACTCGTCCTGCTTGTCCTTCTGGGGCGGCGGGGCGCCTGCCGGGCGGCAGAACAGCAGGTCCACTCGGGCACCTGCGCTACGGGCCAGGTCGCCTGCCAGCCTGGCGGCGTTATCGCTATGGCGGGAGCCATCGACCGGAACGACCACTCGGCCGATACGCTTGACGTCTTCGGCGACTGCCTCGGGGTGCACCACGGTGACCGGGCAGGGGGCCTTGTGTACGACCTCGTCGCTGATGCTGCCCTCGACAAACTTGCCGAGATCGCTCAGGTGACGGGCACCGACCACTAGCAGGCAGCCCTCGTGCCGGCGCGCATAGTCAACGAGGGTGCGGGCCGGATGATGGACGAAGCCCTCTTCTTCCAGCGTGACTTCTTCTGGAGGGGAGTCGAGTGTCGGCTCGATGGCCTGCCTGGCGCTGGCGAAGGCATTCCGGGCCGCTGCCAGGCGCTGCGAGCGGTCGCGGTCCTTTTCGGCCTGTCGATTGGCCGGGATATCGCTGAATTCGGCTGGGTTGAGAGGCATGACATGCACCAGCCGCAAGGGGGCATGCAGCAGGTGAGACAGCAAGGCGGCATGGCGTGTTGCCGCATGTGCCGTGGGTGAGTCGTCCACCGGTACGATCACAAGCGAAATGAGCTCACTCATGCAAGGTTCCCTCTGAGTTCGAGTAACAGGCGCCCGAACGGGGCCATCCTTCGCTTTCAGGCATAGCCTAGCGTACTTGCGTTGCGGAAGTCTGCTGCTCTTCCGGTACGTAAAGCGTCTTGCCGAACAGCATGCCACCCCAGGGTAGTCGATTGGCAACCCAGTTCAGCCCTATCGAGCCGGCCATGCCCACCACGACCAGCAGCAGAGAATAGACCAGTAGCGAGAAGGGGACGAACTCGTGCGCGAAGTCGACCATGGCGAAGAACATGGGGTGCGCGAGATAGATACCGAACGAATAGCGGTTGACGGTCTTTACCAGCGGAGTGGCCCGAACGTTACGCAGCCGAGTGACAGTGAACAGCGTGAACAGGATGAAGAACGGCACGACCCAGGTTTCCTTGGAGGAATATTCCAGTGCGCCGCGCAGGGTCAGCAGCACGATCGCGGCAACGAAGACCAACAGTAGTACCGGCCGCGAAAGCCACTTGAGCCAGGGCACTTCCGCTAGGCGATGAGGGGCGAGCCGGGGGTAGTGGCGTACCACTAGCATGGCCAGGAAGAACAGATAGATCCAGCCGAGCGGGGCGATCCAGAGCAGGTAGCCTGGTGGTTCGATGTCGTAGTGGCGGGTCAGACCCCAGTAGGCGATGCCGATGAGACTGCCGAGAACCAGCCAGGGGCCGGGTGGCAACCAGCGCTCCAGGCCATAGCGAGAATAGAGCCAGTAGAAGGCGTAGAACTGCATGGCGATGATCAGGAAGTAGCCGTGCCAGCCGGCGTAGATCAGGTACTCGACCAGGTTGGCGACGAAATCGACCGGCACGCCCTCCCGCCTCAGGTTGACGTACTTGGACAATGAATAGATCAGACCGTAGACGACATACGGCACCATGACGTACTGCAGGCGCTTGACCAGAAAACCGGGAGGAGGGCGGTCGCCGTAGCGGAACGAGAACAGGAAGATCGAAATGAAGATGAAGATGGGAGTGCCAAGCACGGTGGGAATACGCGCCAGATCGACGTAGACATTGTCGATATGCTGATTCAAGCGATCGAGGAAGTGGTAGCCGAACACGGCCAGGCAGCCATAGAAGCGCAGCCAGTAGATTTCTTCGATCCGCCTCATGAGCGCCTTGCCTTCCTTGGTACCAGAACCTCGGTGCGAGGAACATCGATCGTCGACATGATGTCGGACCATGACGAAGCGGAAAAAATTCCATTATGGAAACGCTGAACAAATTGGCGAGCGAGATGAAGCACAAGGCGCACGGAGCACAGGAGCCGGAGCATATGCGGTATATGTGAGGACTCCGAGTACCGCGCAACGCAGTGATTCGCTCGCGCAGACATTTGTGCAATGTTTCCTTAGCAGGCTAGTGTTTTGTCTTTGGCACAAGGAGTCAAGTGCTATGCGACTCAGGCGCACCATTGCCGCGTTGATCGTGGCAGCGCTGTGGGGCGGCTCGCCAGTCCATGCCGGCGAGGTCACTTATCATCGCTTCGCATCGGAGGTGCTGGGGCGGGATTACCATTACGCGCTCTACCTTCCGGAAGGTTACCACG
Organism: Billgrantia zhangzhouensis; assembly: GCF_021404465.1. Classification (GTDB taxonomy): domain Bacteria; phylum Pseudomonadota; class Gammaproteobacteria; order Pseudomonadales; family Halomonadaceae; genus Halomonas; species Halomonas zhangzhouensis. Next base: position 126,311 of record NZ_JABFTT010000009.1, read on the forward strand.
AGGCCAATCAGGCCTATCCCATCCTCTACCTGCTGCACGGCTCGTTCGGCAACGAGCGGGACTGGGTCGAGAGCGGCGATCTCGAGCGGATCGTCGACCGCATGATTCGGGATGGCCTCATTCCGCCGCTGGTCATCGTCATGCCGGGCAGCGAGAGCTGGTGGATCGACGGGCACAACGAGGCGGCGCGCACGGCTTTCTTTGACGAACTCATGCCTCGAGTGGAGGAGACCTGGCAGGTCGTGCCACTGCGTGAATGGCGTGCCATCGCCGGACTCTCCGCCGGTGGCTATGGCACTCTCAATTTCATGCTCGAGCGCCCCGACCTGTTTGCCGCCGCGGCGGCCCTGAGCCCGGCGAGCTATCATCCGTTGCCGCCCCGCAACTCCACGGCCTGGCGCCACCCGGCCTTCCTCGACGCAACGGGAGATTTCGACATCTCGCTGTGGCAGCAGCGCAACTACACCGCACACCTGGATCGCTACCTGGAACGGGAAGAGATCGTGCCGCTCTATCTCAGTGCCGGCAATCGCGACGCCTATAATGCAGCACACCATGCTCGCCTGGTGCGTCAGGCGCTGGCACCGCATCAGCCGGACCTAGTGGCGATGGAAGTGCTCAATGGCGGCCATACCTGGCGCGTGTGGCGTGCAAGCCTGCCCAATGCCTTGGCCTGGATGGGACGTTTCCTGCAGGGGCCCGTGCCACTCGAAGCGCTGGCCGAGGATGCCGCTGTGGCAGAGAAGGTCGTCGAGGCTTACGGTGGTGCATCTGGCGGGTGAAGCGGCACTGAACGGCAGCTTTAGCGGCCCGCCAGACGCACCCGGGCACGCAGCAGGATGAGGCCCAGGATCAACAGCGCGATCAGGGCGACTAGCAGCAAAGGGAAGGCCTTCGTACCGGCGCTTTCCAGCAGTGGACCGGTCAGCGAGGGTAGCGCCATGCCGCCGATCCCACTGGCCAGGAAGATCCAGCCGGTGGTACGCCCGTTGGCCGGCATCAGTTGGTTGCTCAAGCCGAACAGGGTGGGAAAGACCGCCGAGGCGGCGAGGCCGAAGAGCAGGGCGACGAATGGCAGCGGCAGCCACTGGCCGTGCAGTGCCAGCGTGCTGAACAGGCCGAGCCCGAGGCAGCCGCGCAGTACCATCCATGGCGTCAGCAGGCGCACCAGCGGAATCGCCAGCAAGCGCCCGGCCGACAGCGTCAGCCAGAACAGCGTCACCAGCAGGGCGGCATCGGCCGGCGCCATGCCGCTGAGCACGCCATAGGCGGTGATCCAGCCGGCGAAGGTGACTTCCATGCCCACGTAGAGGCCGAACATCAGCAGGAAGATGGCCAGTCGCCAGCCATCCTGTGGCGGTGGGGGCGTGTGATTGCCCAGCGACATGTCGGGTGGGCGTGGACTCGGCAGGCGCAGCAGCGGAAGCAATAGCAGCACGACGTACAGGGCGACGAGCCAGAACGCCCAGGCGAAGGAGAACTGCAGGTGGAGTACCGCCACCAGCACCAGCGGGACCAGCATGTTGCCCAGGCCGAAGCAGAAGTGCAGCGCGCTGATCCAGGGAGGTGACGCTGGGCCGTGGGTCCACAGCAGCAGGGTGTTGGCGCCGGCGTTGACCGACACCTCGGCCAGGCCGAGCAGGAACATCACGGCCGTGAGCAGTGCCAGCGCCTGGCTGAACGGTACCGCGGCGAGTCCCGCCGCCAGCAGCAACAGCATTGCCGCCAGCACCCGGTGGCCATCGAAGCGGTCGATCAGCAGGCCGGAGAGCACCGCTCCCAGCATGGTGCCCAGCGCGCGGGCAGTGAACAGAATGGCGATCTGCCCCATGCCCGATCCCGTCATGATGGCGAGGTGGGGCAGGGCCGGGCCGAGCAGGCCGACGCACATGCCGATGGCGATGAAGGCGACGAAATAGGTCAGGGTGACCCGTCTTCCATGATCGAGCGTCGGCATGTCGTTTCCAAGGGTATAAACGTAGGGCAAGCGGAGCTCGCGCGCGCTTATACTCTCCGAGAATGGCGCCTGGGGAAATACCCGTTGCCAGCAAAGACACCAGTGAGGCCTTATGACGCTTATCGCCAATACCCCGGAACCGCCCTACTACGCCGTCATCTTCACCTCGCTGCGTACGCCGGAGAATCATGGCTACGGCCTGATGGCGGAGCGCATGGCAGAACTGGCCGCCCAGCAGCCGGGTTTTCTCGGCATGGAGTCGGCACGCGACGCACTCGGCATCACGGTTTCCTACTGGGAGAGCCTGGAGGCGATCGCACAGTGGAAGCGACAGGTCGAGCACCGCGAAGCGCAGCGCCTCGGGCGCAGCGACTGGTACGCGGCTTACCGGGTGCGGGTCGCTCGGGTGGAGCGCGACTACGGCTTCGGTGAGCAAGGCGCCACCTAGGCCTTTTTCACCCACCCGCTTGATTCACTGCTCGCCGTCGATCCTCTCGAGCAGATCGGCCACCGCCGCCTCGAGCTGGCGGTCGCGCTCGGCCACTTCATCCTGGGGCGTCTGCTCGACCAGTAGATCCGGCCTGGCACCGTTGTGCTCCATGTCGGTACCGTCCGGCATGTACCAGCCGCGGAAGGGGCGGCGTACGGTAGCACCGTCGATCAAGGTATGGCTGTTGGTGGAGATCACCCCACCATAGGTCTGCTGGCCTACCAGCGTGCCGCGACCCAGCGTGGTGAAGGCATGGGCCAGAATCTCCGCATTGGAGTAGCTCTTCTCGTTGGCCAGCATGTTGATCGGTAGGGTGTAACGCGGCGCGTCGAGGCGATCCTGCGGGTAGTGGCCGGTTGCATCGCGGTCGGCACCCGCCGGTATCGTGTAGGCATGCTCGCCGGCCATGATTGAGGTGAGGATGCGGTCCGTGGTGTTGCCACCGCCGTTGTTGCGCACGTCAATGATGAGACCGTCCTTGTCGGCAGCCGCGGCATAGAGATCGCCCTGAAAACCCTCCAGCGAGGTCTGGTTCATGGCCTGGATGTGCAGGTAGCCGAGGCGTCCGTCCGACAGCTCTTCGACGAGGCGCCGGCTCTCCTCGCGGAAGGCGTCGTACTTGAGCCGGGCCAGCTCGGACAGTCCTACGGTTCTCAGCATGGTGCGGTATTCGGTATAGCCCTCCTCGTCCGGGCGGTCGAAGGTGACGGTCACCTCCTGATCCACCTGGCCGCTCAGCCGTTCCAGCAGCGTCTTGTTCTCCTCGAAGGGACGCAGGCCGATCGCAGTGACGATGTCGCCCGGTGCCAGGGGCATGGGGCCACGGGAGGCGGGGCCGGCAGGAATCACCTCGGTAATGCGATAGCCGATGCGGCCGTCCTGTTGCGAGACGATGCGTTCATATTCGAGACCCAGCCGGCCCGAAGGTTCGCGCAGGGCCGACACCGGCCCCGGGTTGGCCACCCCCATGTGTGAGGCGGCCAGTTCCCCCATCAGACGATTGGCGATATCGCTGAATTCGCTCGAGGTGCGGGCGCGGCGGATCAAGGCCGCGTACTCCTCGACCACCGCGGGCCAGTCCAGGCCCTTCAGGTCGGTGCGATAGAAGTTCTCGCCGATGACCCGGGCGGCCTCGTGAAATTTCTGCAATGCCTGCTGGCGCAGGTCGATGCGCAAGCGGTCGGAAATGTCGAGGTAGCGGGGTGAGCCACTGCCGGAAAGGTTGGCCACGGCGACCCGGCCGTTGACGATATAGACCATCTGCTCTCCGGTGATGTTGAGATGCTGGACGTTGGCGCTCGGGCCGATGCGGGTACGGTTGTTGCCATCCCAATCCATCGCCACGAGCCCTTCGCTGCCGGCGTTGAAGACATAGCGGTCGCCGCCCGGCGTCATCTCGTTGGCGGTCTGGTGTGCGGGCGAGGCAGTGATGCGCTCTACGCGTCGCCAGGCATCTTCCAGCTCGAGTTCCGCGACTTCCCGATCCGCTTCTGCTGCGTCTTGTACATCGTCTACCGGTAGCGGCGACTGGGCCAGCGCCTGATCCCGGGCGTTGCGGTAATACGTGCTGAGTTCGCGCGGGGTGTAGCTTTCGATATCGCGGTCCAGGTAGACCCGGTAGAGATCGTAGTTCTCGCCGGAACGGTTGGAAATGAAGGTCAGCTTGCGGCTATCGGCTGACCAGCGCGGGTTGAGGTCGTTGCGTGGGTGCCGGGTAATGTTGACCGGTTCCGCCGAGCCGTCGACCGGCACCACGAAGATGTTGGCGCTGAAGTCGAGATCGTTCTGGGAGTAAGCGATGTAACGGCTGTCGGGCGACCAACGCCACTGCATGAAGCTGTCCCAGCCCTCCACCAGGGTGCGTTCTTCGCCGCTCCCGAGGTCGTGGATCACCAGGTCGCCTCGGCCACGGCGGAAGGCCAGGGAGTGTCCGTCCGGCGATGGCGAGACGTCGCGGTCGTTGGTCTCTTCGGCAATTACCGGCGTGACATCGAATTGGATCGCATCGTGCCAGCGGGTCGGGTCGCGATCGGCGGGGACGTCCTCGGGCAATTCCTCCTCAAGCTCCTCTTCGGGAATGCTTTCGACATCTACCGGCGGCTCCTGGGGCGGCGGCGGAATGTCGGTGGGATCGCCTGGTAGGGGAGTCAGGATCGGATCCAGCATCAATCCGGGATCCTGGGGGGCGAAGGGATCTTCCGGCTCCTCGCCGCGCACGGCCAAGTCGGGGTCGAGTTCGGCGTTGGGATCGTCTTCCTGGTCCGGGGCCTCGGCGGGGCTCGCAGCGGCGAGCGAGACGGTGGGATCGCCGTTCCAGCGGTGGGAAACGCGGCCGCGCTCGCGCTGACGCTCATGGCTGCGGCGCACCTCCTCGCGGGTCAGCGTCACGTGCGCCTGATAGATCGACTCGCTGCCATCGGCGTCGTTGACGAAGAAGAGCCGTAATCCATCCGGCGACCAGGCCAGGCTGTGGTGGCGGGCATGGGTCCCCGGCGTGACCAGCAGCGTCGGACTCTGCTCGTCGACATGGCGCAGGTAGACGCGCCCGTAGGCGACGTAGGCCATGGTCTGGCCATCCGGGCTCAGGGCCGCTTCGCTGATGTCCCGATCGATGCGGCGCAGCGCATGGGTATCGCGGCCGTCGTCGGGGGCGCGCAGGGCGATGGGCTCGGGCTGGGCATCTTCTTCTTCGAGATCGAGAGTCAGCAGGGTGTCCCATACTTGGAGTACGGCCGTGCTGCCATCGCGTGAAACGTCGAAATACTGCAGGTCACGCTCGTCGAACTGGGTGAGCCGCTCGATGGTGCGCTCGGCATCGAGTTCCATGCGATAGAGATTGACCGTCTGGTCCTCGCGGTCGGACATGAACAGCAGGGTATCCTCGTCGACCCAGCGTGCCATGCCGTCGTCGCCGTTGCGTTCGGTCAGCGGCTCGAAGCGATCGGTACCCAACTCGTGCAGCCAGACGTTCATCGCATCCGGGCCGCGGTAGTGGCGCCGGTTCCAGTCGTGATAGGCGCCGCCCCGGGTAAAGACGACGCTGCGGCCATCGGGCGAGAGCTGCGGCTCGGAGCCGAACGCATCGTGTAGCCGGGTATATTCGCCACCCTCCGCGGAGAGCAGATAAGGCCGCTGGTCGCGATACACGTCGGCCTCGAGCATTCCCGAGAACGTGATGACCGTTTCGCCGTTCGCATCGCGGCCGAAGGCGGGGTTGCGCAGGTGCTGGTCGCCGTGGGTGAGCTGCAGCAGTTGGCTGCCATCGCGGTGCATGCGCCACAGGTTGAGGTAACCGTCGCGCATCGAGGCGAACACGATCCACTCGCCGTCGGGGCTCCAACTGGAGTGCAGGTCGTCGAGATTGTGGCGCGTCAGCCGCACCGCCTCACCACCTTCGGTCGCGATGCGCCACAGGTCGCCGCGCCAGCTGAAGATAAGTTCCGAGCCGTCCGGGCTGATGGAGGGGAAGCGCGGCAGGCCGACCTGCCCCGATTGTGCCATCACGCCCGCCGGCAGGCTGGCCAGCAGGCCCCCCAAGGCTGCCAAGAAAGAGAGCCTGCGCAGGGCGACACAGCGTGGCGTGCGAAGATTACGCGAGCCTAGCATTCCCGAGCCTGTCCTTTGCCGATGCCATGCCTCCCCAACGTAGCAACGATTGCGCACCTATTCGAATCGGTCAGCTTTGGCTCGTTCAACCAGCCTGGACTAGGCTGCTGGCTGGAAGCGGGCGTTTCATCCATTCAAGGAAGGAGAGGTCATGAGCGACGCACGCGATCCGTATCCCGATGCGCTGCGTGCGGTTGCGCTGCTGATCGTGGTCTTCGGGCACTGGGTGGCCACGCTGCCGCAGGTCGAGCACGGCATGCTGGTGGAAACGGGGCACCTTCTCGACGCCTGGGCGCCGGCTGGCTTTTTCACCTGGCTGTTCCAGGTCGTGCCGCTGTTCATCTTTGTCTCTGCCGCGGTCAGCTCGGAAGGGGTATGGGAGCGTTACCGGGCCGGCGACCCGCACTCCCACTGGTGGGCGGAGCGTGCCCTGGGGCTGGCCCGACCGACAGTGACCTACCTGGCCATACTAACGCTCTTCGTGGGCATTGCCTTCTTCACTCGCGAGGGGGTACTGGGGCCGCTCAACCACTCATTGACCGTGCATCTCTGGTTCCTGCTGATCCTGCTCAGCGTACAGCTGCTGCTGCCGCTCAGCGTGTGGGCCGACCGGCGCTTCGGCCTGTGGGCGGCGGCCGGCCTGATCGTGGGCATCGCCATGGTGGACCTGCTGCGCGCACGTCCCACCGCGCTTGAGGAGTGGCTCGCCCTGGGCCGATTCGTCACTGCGCGGCACGATGCCTTCGCCTGGATCAATACACTGCTCTTCTGGCTGTTGCCGCAACAGCTCGGCATTGCCTGGTGGAACGGACGCTTCGCTGGGCGACGCCTGGGGCTTGCGCTGGTGGCGGTAGGGCTGGCCTGGTTGGTGGGGGGCGTCGCTCTCGGCTATCCCGCTTCGATGGTCAACGGCAACCCCGGTGGCGATACCAACCTGCTGCCGCCGACGCTGGCCCTGCTCGGGGTCATGTGGTTCCAGGTGGGACTGGTGCTGCTGTTCGAAACACCGGTAAGGCGCTTTCTGCAGCGTCAGCACTTGGGGCGCTGGATGGCGATGTTCGGCGCCTTCGGGCTGCAGCTCTATCTCTGGCACAAGCTGGCCGAACTGCCCGCGGCATGGCTCGGCGAGCGGCTCGACTGGCCGATCGATGCCGGCATTCCAGGCGAGCCGGGATTCTGGGTCGGCCGCCTGGAGTGGATCGGGCTGTGCGCCCTGATGATGGTGCCGGTGATGGCCGCAGTAGTGGTCTTCGAGCGTTACCGCAAGCAGCATGTCGCCGTTACGCAGCAATCCTGGCGCATCGTCGTTGGCGGGCTGGCGCTGTTCCTGGGGCTTGCCGCCAGCCTGGGGTTGGGAGCGCGCCCCGGAGCGCTGTTCGGCCTGGCACTGGTGGCCGTAGCCTCCTGGCTGCTGCGTGCTCCGCGCCAGGCCTGAGGGAACCTACGGTACCGCTCATGGCCTGGTGTGATGGACTGTGCTCAGGTATCGCCGGTCGCCCGGGGAGGCTCTATCACCCAGGGCTCACGTGCGACCTCGTCGCGACAGCTGTCGTCGACGGGGCTATGCGGGTCGTCGAGAAACGCCTGGACCATGGTCGAGCGGCACTCGTTGACGGGGTTGTGTCCGAGCGCTTGATAAACGACGTATTGCAGGTTGGGCATGGTGCGTCCCAGATGCTCGCTCCAGCGCGGGGTACAGCAAGGGTCCATCTCTCCGTGTAGCGCCAGCGCCGGTGTTTCGCTGACCGGCGGGTCGTTGTGCTCGGCGGGCACGTCGCCATCCTCGCCCCACCAGGCGCACAGCCAGGGCGGCTCGAAGCCGAGCACGGCGGGCTCGCGAGCCACTGCGGCGGTGGAATCGGCCACGCTCGGGCGGTTGGTTCCCATGTCGTTGCATACATGGGCGAGGAAATAGCCCAACGCATAGTTGGGAGCCTCGGGCTCGGGGTCGTAGTCATCGACGCGGAAGAAATCGGACAGGCGTGAGTAGTCGCCCGCTTCGACATCCGCGATGAGGCTCGGCAACTCGGCGTAGTCGCTGGCCAGGGTCAGGTAGAGGGTGTCGAGGAAGGCCGCGCCATCGAAGTAGAGCGTCTTGTCGCTGCCATCGGCCTCTTCCACTTGGGCGATGAAGGGGCGGCCGTCCAGGGCGCGGCGTGTGCGGTCGATGGCTTGCAGCCAGTTCGGCAGCAGCTCGCGGCAGGCCTCGTCTTCGGCAACGCACAGCGCCAGGGCGTCGGTGAACGACTGCTTGGCCGTGTAGAGTTCGTCCACCGGTGGACGGTTGCGCAGGTGGTTATACCAGGCCCAGCCGAGTATCACGGCGCGGATGCTGTCAGGGTGATATTGGATGAACGAGACCAGCGTGCCGCTACCCGTGGACGAGCCGAAGCCGTCGATCCGCTCGTAGCCGAGCAGTTGGCGTATCTCGTCCACGTCGCGCGACACTGCACGGGCGTTGTACTGGCTGACGTCGATGCCCTCGTCGACCAGTTTGCGATAGCAGTCGCTCACCACGCCGGTGATCGCGTCCAGGCGCTCCATGGGATCCAGCGAGGCGGTGATGGCCGGGGTGTGGATGATGTTGTGATAGGGCGAGACGGCGGCGTACTCCGGACACTCCAGAGCCGGTTCGGCATGGATGAAACCGCGATTGTCCATGGTCACCAGAGTGCGTTGGCCAATGTCCTCGAGTAGCTGTTCCATGTACTGGCGTTCGCTCAACGACGAGTAGCCCGGGCCACCGGGGAAGAAGAAGACCGGCAGCGTCTCCTCGTCCGGTTCACCGCCCTCCGGCTCGATTACCGCCACGGGCAGCGAGATCGTGTTGCCATTGGGAGCGTCCCAGTTCTCGGGGGCATGGAAAGTATGGCAGGTGGCGCCCAGCTCGCGCAGGGCCTGGGTCGGACACTCCGCACTCTCCAGGCGGGGCAGGTCGTCGGTGGCCGCCTGGACCAGGGCGGGGGAGGCGAGCAGAAGCGTTAGCGGCAACGCCCCCCGCCACCAGGCTCGAGCATCCTTTCCGGTCATGATGCGATCCCTCTGAATTGTCGTTGTCGATTTGGGCTTGGCTTCGCTAGTCAAGCTAGCAGCCGAGGGGGAAGCGTCAACGCCGAACACCTGCGGTAACCGACGGCAATAAACGAAGACAGAGAGGGTTTTGAAGCCCGCATGGGGGGCAGCTATTTTTCTACGGTAAGACATCGCAAAGCAGGAAGCGGCACGGCTTCAGCCGTGCGATACGTCGATGAAAGGAGGTACGAGATGCAAGTTCGCGAAGTGATGACCAAGCGCCCGGACTACTGCCCGGCAGACGCTACCATTCGCCAGGTTGCCGAGCGCATGCGCAAGGACAATTCTGGCTTCGAGCCTCTCGTCGAAGGGGACCGCATCGTGGGTACCGTGACCGATCGCGACCTCACGATTCGCGCCCTAGCTGAAGGCCAGAGCCCCGACGAAAAGGCGAGTTCCATCGCCACCTCGGACGTGCTCTACGCCTTCGAGGATCAGGACGTGAAGGACGTGCTGCGCAACATGCAGGAACAGCACGTGCAACGTCTGGTGGTGCTCAACAACCAGAACGACAAGCGTCTCGTCGGTGTAGTGACGCTCAGCGATATCGCCGACCGCTGCGAAGACGACCAGATGGCTCGCGAGATTGCCAACTGCAGCAAGCATTATCACTGAGCCATCACCCAGCTCCACCGCCGGGAGCGCGCAAGAGCGTTCCCATGTGACGCTTAAGGGCATCGCCAAGGCGATGCCCTTTTTCATGGGGCGTGCTCATGGATCGCGTGACGCTGTCAGGGAGATACGTTAGCGTGACGGGAGGTTCCCGTATATGAGAAGCCGATGCTCCCGGCACGTCTTGATCATGAAATCGCCACGCCCATCGGGGTGATCTCAGACACCCACGGCTTGCTGCGCGAGGAGGCGGTAACGCTGCTGGCAGGCTGTGAGCTGATCCTGCACCTGGGCGATGTGGGAGCGAAGCCGGAGGATGTCGCCATACTCGAACGCCTGGGCGAGCTGGCTCCGCTGTATGCCGTGCGCGGCAACATCGACACGGCCGGCTGGGCCGAGTCGCTGCCGCAGCGCCAGGATCTCGTCGTCAACGGCTGGCGCCTGCACCTGGTTCACGCCCTGGCCGATTTCGACTCTACCACCGCATGCGATGCCGTGCTGCACGGCCATTCCCACAAGCCGCGCCATGAATGGCAACGGCAGCGGTTGTTGTTCAACCCCGGGGCGGCGGGCAAGCGCCGCTTCCGGTTGCCGATCACCCTGGGCAAGCTGTGGGCCGACTCGCGCGGCCTGCGTGGTGCGATACTGCACCTGCTTTAGCGACTTCCGACCCTCATGACGCCTCGCGAATCTCGCCTGCCAGGGCGCTGTCGTGGTCACCCACCACGCCCTGGCAGGCGACCTCCAGCACGGCGCGCCGGGTAAAGGCCGAAACGTCGGCCATACGTCCCATGGTTTCGCCATCGGCGGTGAGTGTACGCGCATGGCGCAGCTGCACGTGGCACTGGGGCGAGCGCAGGTGAACCACGGTGTCGTCGCCTTTGGGTGGATGCCCCAGCAGGCGCGTGGAGAGATAAGAGAGCAGCAGACGAAACCAGGCGCGTTGCCGTACCGCCACGATGTCCAGTTGGCCGTCGTCGATACGCGCACCCGCGATACCGTGACCGCCACCGAAATAGGCCCCCGAAGCGATGGCAATGGTCAGCCAGCGTCCCTCGACGGTCTGGTCGTCGCCCTCTATGCGCCCGTGAAAGCTTCGCTGTACGCCGAGCTTTCTGGCCAGGGTGATGAGATAACTGAAGCGTCCCAGCAGTTTCTTCTCACGTGAGGAGGCCTCTCGGGCGGGCAGGGTGCCGAGCCCGATGTGGGCAACGTTGAGATAGAGCTGGCCGTTGATCCAGGCCACGTCGACCCTGGCCGTGTGCGCTCCGAGTGCCACCCGGCATACGTCCACGGGGTCGTCGGGCAGCCTCAGGTTGCGGGCGAAGTCGTTGGCCGTGCCCGAGGGCAGTACGCCTAGCACGGCTCTGCGCTCGACGCAGAGCGCCGCGGCGCAGTTCACCGAGCCATCGCCACCGGCAACCAGTAGCCGGTCGCCGGGTTCGACCTGTCGATACCAATCGGTTTCGATGATATCTCGCACCTGTAGGCTATCGAGGCCTGCGGCGAGCAGATGCTCGCGCCAGAAAGTGGTATCGTGACTGCCGTCGCCGGCAGCGGTGTTGGCCATTAGCCAGTAGTTCATGGTGTCTCCTTCACCTGAACCTTCTCCTGATAACAAGGATAGCGAGCTAGCGGACGCATCGCTCGTGTCATTTGCCACCGAAAGCAGAGGACGGCGGTACAAGAAAGAATCCCCAGTCGCAGCCGCCTAAAACAGAAAAAATACCCAACCATCAACGGTATGCAGCCATTGTGCGGGCATGTTTCAATCTGTGGCATATCGACACGCCAGACAGGCTGCCCCCACCTCGATCGTTCTCCCGCATCCATGACGACACTCGGTCGGCGCATTGCGCGCTGGCTCTTTGGCATGTCGCTGCCTGGAATCGCCGAGCCAATGGGGAAGCGGAGAGTCGCTCGGCCGGGTGTGGAAAACTGATCGCATCAAGACGCTGCCAGGAGGACCATCGTGCCCACAGAGAACGTACCGACCATTCCGGCCACCATGAACGCCATGGTCCTGACCGGCCACGGCGGGATCGACAAGTTGGTGTATCGCACCGATGTCGTCACGCCCCGCCCGGGGCCGGGCGAAGTGCTGGTGCAGGTCACCGCCACGGCCAAGAACAACACCGACCGCAAGGCCCGCGAGGGTCTCTATCCGACCAAGGACAAGGGTGAGGTAACCTCATTCGCCATGGGCGGCGAGCCGACCCTGACCTTTCCGCGCATCCAGGGCGCCGACGTGGCCGGGCGCGTGGTGGCGGTGGGCGAGGGCGTGGATGCCTCGCGCATCGGCGAGCGCGGCCTGCTCGACTTCAACCTCTACGCCGACGTGCGGCGCGACATCAACCTGACGCCGGACTACTACGGCCACGGCGCCGATGGCGGCTACGCCGAATACATCGCCGTGCCGTCGGATCAGTTCCATCACGTGGCCAATCCGGAACTCGCCGACGCCGAGCTGGCGGCGATGGGTATGTGCTCCTACCAGACCGGCTACCACATGATGACTTCGGCCAGGGTCGCGGCGGGCGAACGGGTGTTGGTCAGTGGCGCCAGCGGAGGCGTGGGTGCTGCGCTGATCCAGATGTGCCGCATCGTCGGGGCGATTCCCTACGCCGTGAGCCAGCCCGACAAGGCCGAGGCGCTGCTGGCGCTGGGCGCCGAGGCGGTGATCGACCGCGGCGATCTCTCCACCTTCGTCGAGCGTGTGCTCGAGGCCACCGGCGGGGCGCCCATCGATGCGGTGATGGACCTGGTCGGCGGTGAAATGACCGACTTGTTCATCGACACCATGATCGGCGACATGAAGGCGCGCAGCACGTATCCGCGGCTTTCCATCGCCGGGGCCAGCGGCGGCAATCTCAGCGAGATCATGTGGACCCGCATCTACCTCTACCAGGTGCAGATCTTCGGCGTTTCCCACGGTACCCGCGAGGAGGCCGAGCAGCTCGTCGAGTGGATTCGTACGGGCCAGCTCAAGCCGGTGCTGCACGCCGCGTTCAAGCTCTCCGAGCTGCACGAGGCGGAGCGCTACTTCGTCAACCGCGGCAGCAACTACCTGGGCAAGATCGTCATTGTGCCTGATTCCCAGTGGGCCGAGCATGGCGCGCCCTTCGCTCTCAAGGAAAACGTATGAGCCACGAACTCACGCTGCAACTGCTCGACACCCATGCCGGCGGCGACGTCAGCCGCATTGTGATCGGCGGCATCGATCCGCTGCCCGGCGACACCGTGCGCCAGCAGATGGAGTACTTGGAAAACGACGCCGACGGCCTGCGCAAGCTGCTGCTGAACGAGCCCTATGGCATCCCCGAGATGTCGGTGGACCTGATCGTGCCGGCCTGTGATCCCCAGGCACAGATGGGCTACATCATCATGGAAGTGATGGGCTACCCGGTCTATTCGGGCTCCAACACCATCTGTACCGCCACGGCGCTGCTCGAAACCGGGCTGATTCCCAAGCGCGAGGGTATCCAGCACTTCACGCTGGAATCCCCGGCCGGTCTGGTGCAGATCGAGGCGCGGGTCGAGAACGGGGTGGTCGAGGCGATCACCTGCGGCGGGCTGCCCAGCTACATCGACACCCACCGGGCGCAGATCCACGTGCCCGGGGTAGGCGACGTGACCTACAGCATCGCCTACAGCGGGGGGTTCTATGCCCTGGTGGACGCGGCCGAACTCGGCTTTGCGCTCAAGCGCGAGGAGGAGCGCGCCCTGGCCGAGTGCGCGCATCGCATCGTCGAAGCGATCCAGGCCCACAGTGGCTTCTCCCACTACACCCTGGGTGACGTCGGGCCGCTGCCGTTCCTGCATTTCATGGGGCCGGTGGAACAGATAGCCGACGACTTCTACCGCTCACGCTCGACCACCTACGTGCATCCCGGCGTGATCTGCCGCAGCACCACCGGTACCGGTACCTCGGCGCGGCTGGCGCTGATGCACTATGAGGGCACCATCAAGCCCGGTGACAAGTTGGAGACCGTATCCCTGCGCGAGACGGGCTTCATCGGCGAAGTCGTCGCGGTGCGCGAGGCCGGCGGCAAGCATCAGGTGGTGGAGAACACCATCACCGGTAAGAGCTATGTGCTGGCGCGTTCGGAGATCGTGGTCAACTGCGACGGCCCGATGGTGGATTGTGGCGGCGTGCACCACATTCTCAGTGATCGCCATCCCGTGACGGTCAATCGTAGCGACGCCGCCACTGCTTGACGGCGATCTGTTCCTTCATCAGTTCGAGCATGTCGACGAGCACCTGTTCGGTTACCCGATCGGTGTGCTCATCGACTTGCAGCCAGGTATCGAAGCCGCTGTCGGCCAGGTGTTCCACCAGTGCGGTGAACTCTGGCGAACGCAGCCCCTCCAGTGCTTCGTGGACTAGGCGGCAGGCCAGATCCGAGAGGCTCGACTGCATGCTGCGGGCAACGGCATCGCCCATCGGCAGCCTGCGCAGGCGGCGTATCTCCTGGCTCTCCGCCACGGTGCGGCTTACCAGTGCGCTGACGTAGCGCATCGTCTCCTCGCGGTTGCGCGCATATGCGTTACCAGCCATCTCCTCCAGCCGTCGGGTGAGTTCGTGGATCAGCTGCTGCTTGCGCGGCATCACCACCCGGTCGATGACCCGCGTCGATAGCGAATCGCTGGAAAGGATCTGCTCCTGCATGTTGCCCAGCAGGCGGATCGCCACCCGGTCCGAGAGCTCTTCGAAGAAGATCTCGTAATACTTGGCGTAGACGGCATAGAGCCGCCAGCGGCGCACGTCGATCAGGCCCAGGCGATGCAGGCGGGTGAGCAGCGAGATGACGCGCAGGATGCGCAGCAGGCGAAAGCCGCCCACCGGGATGCAGCCAAGCACGTCGTACCAATGCACGAAGGGATAGAAGAACCAGCGATGATAGCGTCGCTCGGCGATGGCCGCCGCCCAGCCCAGCAGCACGTCGAGCACGAACACCGCCACGAATATCAGGTCGATCTCGATGAAATTGGCGTGGACGTGACGGTCGTAGACGCCATGCAAGCCCGGAGCGAGGGCGGCGAAGGCGTCGTTGAGCGGGCCGAGCAGGAATAGCGCGTCGAACAGCAGCAGCGCCAGGTTGGCTACCACCAGCACCAGGATCAGTAGATCCCATACCAGATGCAGGCGCTCCAGCGCCGGGCTTAGCGGGCGCGAGACTCTTCTCGACGGCATGGGGGCTCCTTGGCTCGAAGAACGCAACGTCGCGTTAAGCCTAGCAGCCGCCAGTAAATTAGAGTTTGGGCTTGCTGCGCAACGCCTTGGTCTGCCCCTTCTTCGTCTTCCGATCCATGCGCTTCTGCTTCGAGGCGCGGGTCGGTTTGGTCGGCTTGCGTGCCTTGTGCGTCTTCACCGCCTCCTGGATCAGCGCCTTGAGACGCTCCAGGGCATCCTCGCGGTTCTGTTCGAAGGTGCGGTGGTTCTGGGCCTTGATCACCACCACGCCCTCCTTGGTGATACGGCTGTCGGAAAGCGCGAGCAGGCGCTCCTTATAGAAGGGCGGCAGGCTGGAGCGGGGGATGTCGAAGCGCAGGTGTACTGCGGAGGCCACCTTGTTGACGTTCTGGCCGCCCGCACCCTGGGCGCGTATCTGGCTGATCTCGATCTCGTGGTCGGCCAGATCCACGCTATTGGAGAGTCGCAGCATGTCGGCCTCTTGCGTACGGGTTGAGTCGTCGAGCAGCAACAAAGGCTAGCACAACCGCTACAGTCCTTGCCTGGCGGCCCTTCATGGCGTGAGTTAGGCTAGCTCGGGTCATCCACGAAAGCTGACGGCGGAGGAGCGCATGACCACGCTGGTGATCGGTGCCAACGGCCAGATCGGCCGTCAATTCTGCGAGCTGGCCGCGGCGGCGGATTTGCCCATTCGGGCCATGATCCGCAACGTGGCGCAGCAGCCCTGGTTCAAAGAGAGAAGTATCGAGACCGTCATCGCCGATCTCGAAAGTGAGCTTGACGGCGCCTTCGACGGCTGCGACCAGGTCATTTTTACGGCCGGCTCCGGACCGCACACCGGTCTCGACAAGACACTGCTGATCGACCTCCATGGCGCCATCCGCGCCGCTGATCTGGCCACCGAACGCGCCCTGTCGCGCTTCATCATGGTCAGTGCCATGCGCGCCGAGCGCCCGTTGGAGGCACCCGAGAAGCTGCGACCCTATATGGCGGCCAAACATGCCGCCGATGCCCATCTGCGTGTCGCCCCGGTGCCTCACGTGATTCTCAAGCCGGGACGGTTGATCGATGAGTCCGCTACCCAGCGCGTTGCCATCTCGCTGGAGGAAACCGGCGGTGAGAACAGCGTCTCACGAGCCAATGTCGCTCATGCCCTGCTGCATCTGGCCCAGGCACGCGATCTGCTGAATCGGGAGTTCGTGCTGCTCGACGGCGAGCGACCCATTGCCGAGGCGCTGAGCTGAGCGAGGCAGCCTCTCAGGCTTCGTGGCCATAGGCCAGGCGCACTTCGTCGAGCAGCCACGCCTCGAAAGCCTCCATGGCGCCGCTAGGCGGTCTCGACTTGAGCCGGGTGAGCCAGTAGCTGCCGAGTGCCGCATGAATGTCGAAGGGCTGCACCACCTGGGCACTGCTCAACTGGCGAGCGAACATGCGCGGCGGGGCGAGAGCCACGCCCACGCCCTGGACCGCGGCCTCCATCATGGCCAATGAGGAGTCGAAGGTGACGCCGTGGGTACGCGCCGGAGGGCGTGACACACCGGCGGCGGTGAACCAGTGCGTCCATTCGTTCTCGCGATAGGAGCGCAGCAGGGCGTGACGGGTCAGGTCCGCCGGCGCCCCGAGGGACTGGGCGAGACGCGGCGTACACAGCGGGGAGAGCGGCGCATCGAAGAGCCGCCGTGCCTCGAGCCCATGCCAGGCGCCGTCACCGAAGCGAATGGCGTAATCCAACCCCTCGAGTGTCATGTCGACCCGGTTGTTGTGGGTCGACAGGCGTACCTCGATCAGTGGGTGGCCGGCCTGAAAGCGTGCCAGGCGTGGCAGCAGCCAGCCCACGGCAAACGTACCTACGGCCCCGATGTTGAGAATATCACGTACCTTGCCGCCTTCGAGCCGCTCCAGCATGTCCGCCATGCGATCGAAGGACTCTCGCGTCACCGGCAGCAGCGCCTCGCCCTCGGCGGTGATCATCAGGCCGCGGGGCAGGCGTTTGAACAGCGCCACGCCTAGCCGTTCCTCCAGCAGCTTGACCTGATGGCTGACTGCCGCCTGGGTCACGTTCAGCTCGTCGGCGGCGCGGGTGAAGCTCAAGTGGCGGGCCGAGGCCTCGAAGGCTCGCAGGGCATTGAGTGGCAGGTAAGGTCTCGTCATAAGCCCAAGCTCAGTTTATGGCTCCTGCAAGATATCATGGTTTGTCGACCGGGGCGTCATCCCGCTAACCTGCCATCCGATGCGTCGCCAACCCCTTAAATAGCTGAAGCATGACAAGTGGATGGAGCCATGACCCTGAAAACGATACCCATAAAATCATTGGTGGCCGGAGCCTTGCTGCTGGCACTAACGCCCTTGAGCGCCGTCGCCGAAACCTGGCAGGAACGCGCCGACTGGCATGAGATCTTCCGTGCCAACGAGGCTAGCGGCACGCTGCTGGTGGTCGACAAGCGCGATGGTGCCGCCACCGCGCTGGTGTACGACGGCGAACGTGCCCGACAACGCTTCGTGCCCGCCTCCACCTTCAAGATACCGCACACCCTATTCGCCCTGAATGCCGGCGTGGTGGAGGACGAATTCCAGGTCTTTGCCTGGGACGGCGTCGAGCGGGATGTCCCGCAGTGGAACGCCGATCATGACCTGCGTTCGGGCATGCGCCTTTCGGTGGTATGGCTATACCAGCTCTTCGCCCGTGAGCTGGGCGAGGAGCGCGAGCGCGATTACCTAGAGATGATCGCCTACGGCAACGCTGACGTCGGCGATCGGTTGGAGCACTTCTGGCTGGAAGAAGGCATGCTGGAAATCTCCGCGGAAGAACAGATCGAATTCCTCGAGCGGCTCTATCGCAATGAGCTGCCGTTCGACGAGGCGGACCAGCGGCTGGTAAAGGACCTGATGATCGTCGGCGCAGGAAATGACTGGATCCTGCGTGGCAAGACCGGCTGGACCGGCCAGCTTGGCTGGTGGGTGGGCTGGGTGGAGCGCCCCAGCGGCCCGGTGTTCTTCGCCCTCAACATGGAAACGCCCAACCGCATGGCTGACCTGCCCAAGCGCCAGGGCATCGTCGCCGAGGCGCTGCGCACCATCGAGGCGTTGCCTGCCGAGAACTGATGCCGCAATACCGGAGACCGCTCCGCGCCGCCGCGGGGCGGCTTCCAGGCTCAATCGAGGCGTCGTTCGATGGCCTCGAAATAGTCTCGGATGCGGGCCGCATTGGCGCCCATGTCACCTCGGCCCAGCCGCGAAGCCGAGCGTACATCGATACGCACGCCCTCGCCGGTTTCGGTCAGGCGGATCGACACGTCGTCCTTGAAGCCGAACCAGGTGGTAGTGTCGGTGGCCTCGAGCCGGGTCAGCGAGTTGTCGGCAATCTCCCAGCCCAGGTCCAGCACTGCAGCTTCGGCGACGTCACGTGCCAGGCCCAGCGGTAGCTCGAGCACCAGCGGCTCGATATCGGGATAGGCCTCGTGTTGCTGGCGGGCGAAAGCCTCGCCGGGATACTCCACTGCGTTGGGAGCCGCTTCGCGGGCCGCAGCCAGCGCCTCGAAGGCAGGCGGGTTCTCGGTATCGGTGGTGATGTCGTGTATCGGTGGTGCCGTCTGGGCACGCTGCCAGTGCAGCCACGGCATGGCGAGCATGATGGCGGCGGCGGCCACCACCAGGCCGCCGAGCAGCGCCGGCTGCAGACGACGGCAGAAGGTGGAGACAAGCAGTGCCAGCAATCCCACGGCTGCGGCGCCGGCCGTGATCTGGATACCGCGCCGCAGCATGCCGAAGGCGCTGCCCAGTGGCAGCAGGTCCAGGCGATAGGCCGGGCCGGCACCCGCCAGCAGCAGGGCGGCCAACAGCAGCAAGAGTACGCTGAGCCAGGCGATGCGCGCTGGCCAGCGGCCTCCGCGAAGGCGACGCTGACGATTCAGAGCGGACATGGATCCCTCGGCTAGCCATGAGTCGTACCTCTTAGCATATCCGGCCAAGCGCGAGCGTGCCGAATCCGTTTTCTGTCGCTGTCTGCGTGTTTCGCGCCGATGGAGCGTCTTTCTTTCCTAGGCTACCAGACGCTCGACCGGGTGGCGGCTTGACGAAGTTCCGCTCCCGGGCCAGCTTGTGATGACAAGGGAAGTCAACGAAACGGTGAAGCCAAGGAGGCCGACATGAGCCGTTATCATCAACACCGGGCCGATGAACTCGAGATCGATATTCGTCAGACCCGAGCCCAGCTCGACGACACGCTGCACGCTCTAGAAAGCCGGCTCTCGCCTACGCAGCTCAAGCACAGCATTTCGCAGTATCTGCCCAGAAAAAATGGTATCGCGGCCGGCTTTCTCAGTAGCTTGGAACATTCGATTCGCAAGCACCCCGCCCCCGCGCTGATGACCGGCATCGGCTTGGGTTGGCTGGTCGTTTCTCAACTGCGCGCTTCGCGCCGCGACGCTCGGCCGCACGATTCCCGCCGGCCGGGCGCGACGCTTTCTGCCCGACAGCAAGCGCCGCAGTGCATGATCGCCACCCATCTGGGCACCCAGCAGGGGCGGACAATGGACTCGGCGCATCGGCCGGATGTGATCGGCGTGGCTACGCACTTGGGGACCGGTCAGGGCTGGCGCGGCTACGTGCACCCAGCGCAGTGAGATGGCGTTGCACGATCATGACATAGGATTCCTGATGATAACGTTTTGTTTCTTTGTGTTACTGGAGGCTCGGGATCGGCACTGCCTATCTTGACCAAATAGGATCCACCCAAGGAGGACGTGCCATGCAAAGGGCACTATTGGCGATTGTCATCGGCGCCATCTCCGCCGGACTGGCCGGCGGAACTCTGGCACAGGACACCGAGGCTCAGCTCAACGAAGACGCTGCGGTGAGCGAAGAGCAGGCTGTCGAGACCCAGGAGTCTCAGGCTGAAACCGAGCGCCCGGAGGAAGCGCAGGACACTGCCGCCGAAGAGCAGGACGCACAGACCGATGAATCGGCCAGCGAAGAAGCATTGCCCGAGACAGGCGATAATGCCGAGGACTATCAGGAAGTGGGTGAGGCTGAAGGCGCAACCGACGATCAGGCTGAGGACAGTGCCCAGGAGAGTGCCGCCGACCAGGAGGCGAATGGTGGCGAAGAGGAGGCTGGCGATCCCGCCTCGGTTGAAGAGCAGGAGACCACCGGCGACACGGAAATGCAGACCGATCCCGGGGAACAGGCGACCTCTGCCGAGCCCTCCGCAGAACAGGCCGAGCAGGCTCCCCAGGGTGAGCAGGAACAGCAGGGCGGACAGGCCGACACCGAGTCGGGTTTCGAGGAAATGGGGCCGACAGGTGTGTCGCTGGATCCCTCGATTGCCTCTCTGCAAGTCAGCGAGGTCGAAGGCATGACCATCGTCAACGCCGAGGGAGAAACACTGGGCCAGGTCGAGAACGTGCTGCGCCACGACGATGCCGGCGACCTGCATGCTATCGTCTCGGTGGGCGGTTTCTGGATCTTCGGCGGTTCCGACGTTGCCCTGCCGTTGGCCGACATGCGGCTCGAAGGCGAGCAACTGGTGTTGCAGGACATCATCGGCCAGGACGAGCTCGATGAACTTGCGACCGACTACGACGAGGACCGCTACAGCGAAGTGGATGGCGGCATGACCCTGTCCGAGGCGATGGGACGCTAAGGGGGAAACCTGGCGCCATCCCAAACGAAGTGCTTACGTTTCGTTGCCAATGGTTTCCCTAATTTTCTTTTGGCCGCTAGCGTAAGCGCTATTTTCAAAAGGTGGGTACCGAGTCAACTCTAGGAGGGAGTGCAATGAAAAGGACCTTGCTGGCCATCATGATCGGCGCCATTTCAACCGGTCTTGCCGGTGGCGCCCTGGCCCAGGACAACGCTGAAGAAGAGAACGGGCTCAATGGCGATGCCGCCATTGGCGAAGAGCAATCCACCATGGGCGATACCGGCGCCGAACCGATGGATGAGGGTGACGAGCCGACGGACGAGGGTGCCATGGGCACCGACGACGCTGGCATGGACGAGGGCGGTGCCGATGCCACTGCCACCGGCAGCCAGCTCGACGATTCGCTGCGCGACATGCAGGTCAGCGAGATCGAGGGCATGACCGTGGTCAATCTCGAGGACGAGGAGATCGGCGACGTGCAGAGCGTGGTGAGAGACAACGACACCGGCGACTTGCACGTGGTTGTCAGCGTGGGTGGCCTCTGGGGCATGGGTGGTACCGACATCACCTTGCCGCTGGCGGAAATGCAGCTTCAGGACGACCAACTGGTGATCCAGGAGAGCTATGGCGAAGAAGAACTCGAGGAGTCCGCCGAGGAGTATGACGAGGAGCGTTACAGCGAACTGGACGATAATGAAATGACCCTGGGCGATGCCTGGGGGCAATAAGCCCCTCCAATCCTAGCTGGCTGGATCGATCGTAAGGGCAAGGCCATATGGCCTTGCCCTTTTCATTGGGTCGATACCTGCGCCCGCTCGTCCTACCATCTGGCAGACTACGCTGTAGGCGTATCCCAAGGATTCGAGACAAGGAAGCGACACGACATGAGCGAGACGAACAAGCCCTGGGCCGATCCCATGCCGGAACGGCAGTTCACCCTGATGCGGCGTATTCTGGATGCGCCCAGCCCCGTGGGGCTGGAAGGCGCGATGACCTATGGCGTGCTCAAACCCCATTTCGAGAGCTTCGCGCCAAAGGACTGGCACATGCACCAGTACAAGGGACACGCCGGGGTGGTGTGGGACACCCACCCGGGCCGCGATGACCTGTTCAAGGTGATGATCATCGGCCACGCCGACAAGATCCGCATGCAAGTGCGCAGCATCGGCGACGACGGCAAGATCTGGATCAATACCGACGCCTTCCTGCCCAACGTGCTGATCGGCCACGAGGTCAAGCTGTTTAGCGAGGATCCCAAGGCTCCGGGGCGCTACCGGATCATCCTGGGCGGCACGGTGGAGGCGCTGGGTGCCATCCACTTCTCCGACGCCGCGCAGCGTGAGGGCAGCAAGGGCATCAAGAAGGAGCAGATCTACCTCGACCTGCAGATCCACGGCGAGAACAAGAAGCAGCAGGTGCTCAACCTGGGCGTGCGCCCTGGGGATTCGATCATCTTCGACCGTCCCATCCGTCACGGCTTCGGCCCCAACACCTTCTACGGTGCCTACCTGGACAACGGGCTCGGCTGCTTCGTTACCGCCGAAGTGGCACGGCTGATCGCCGAAGCGGGCGGCACCGAGAAGGTGCGCCTACTGTTCGCCATCGCCAGCTACGAGGAGATCGGCCGCTTCGGCAGCCGTGTACTGGCCGGAGAGCTCAAGCCCGATGTGGTGATCGGTGTCGACGTGAACCACGACTACGTGGCCGCACCCGGCATCGGCGAACGGCGCATGCAGCCACTGGAAATGGGCAAGGGCTTCACCATGTCGGTGGGGGCGATCGCCAGCGAGCAGCTCAACCGCATCATCGAAACCACGGCCCGTGAGCATGGCATTCCCATGCAGCGTGACATCGTCGGCGCCGACACCGGCACCGACGGCATGGCCGGCGTGCTCGCCGCGGTGGACTGCGCCGCCACCTCCATCGGTTTCCCCATCCGCAACATGCACACCATCTCGGAGACCGGCAACACCCAAGACGTGCTGGCTGCCATTCACGTGCTCACCCGCACGCTCCAGGCGCTGGATGTCCTGCCCGACCCACATCGCGAATTCCTCGACAACCACCCGCGGCTCGACCAGGCCGAACGCCTGACGCACCAAGGCTCGGACAAGCCTGAAGAAAGCGCAGGCGACAAGCGCCGGGATCGAGGCCATCAACAGAAGCATCCCTCATGAGAACAGTGGCGGGAGCGACTGCTCCCGCCTTGGTTCACGCCATGGAGAGTGTCGTCATGCTGGCTACCCAGACTCGCCGCCTGCTCGAAGCGGCGCCAGCTTCGGCGCTGCCGCTGACCTACCAGAAGCTCGCCGAGGCGCTGGGGCTCACCCCGCCGCGTACCATCCAGCGCGTGGCCCAGGCGCTCGAAATGCTGATGCGCGAGGATGGCGAGTGGGATCGGCCGTTCATTGCCGCATTGGTGGTCAGCCGACGTGATGGGTTGCCGGCCCAGGGCTTCTTCGAGCTGGCCGTGGCGCTGGGTCGTTTCCCCGCCGATCCGGACCGGCATGTCGAAGCTTATCGCGAGGAGTTCCGCCGGGCACTGGCTGAGCGGCCTTGCGCTGACCCGGGCTCATGATCGGCGCAGCGGATCGAGCAGGACGCCCAGTCCGTTGTGGTCGATTTCGTGCATCAAATGCAAAAGTTCACCGATCTCACCGGGCGGAAAACCCTCGCGGGCGAACCAGTTGAGATAAGGGCCAGGCAAGTCGGCGATCAGCCAGCCTTCGTACTTACCGAAAGGCATCTTTCGCGTGACCAGCTTTTCCAGGTCTTTGGGCTGCACTTCGTTCTCCTCCGTTCTGCGCTACGCTGCTGCGTATCCCACCAGCAACCCCGCTCCCGGGCAAGCAGGCGATCTCCTGTCTGGCGGCAACACACAACCGGTGAGGCATTGAATCGTCTTCGCTTGTCGCGTAGGGCTCGTGGCGTCCTGTCGTCAGTTGCCTGTTTGCGCTACCTCAAGGCTGCCTGTGAAGCAGGCACCTTCATCCACTGCTAAGCTTTCTTTTGATTGGGTGGCCGGAGGTGCCTTGTCTAAATCGTGGGAAAGGGATATCGGCAGTGAGTGTGACGGAACGGAAGCCGCAACAGGAACTGCAACAGGCAGTGACCGTAGCGTCTCTGCAGGTCATGACGATCAACGTGCACAAGGGCTTCAACGTGTTCAATCGTCGTCATATCCTGCCGGAACTGCGTGACGCCGTGACCACGCTCTCCGCCGACATGGTGTTCCTCCAGGAGGTGCACGGCGAGCATAAGAAACACCCCCTACGCTACCGCGACTGGCCGGATGTGCCTCAGTACGAATACCTGGCCGATACCATGTGGCCGGAATTCGCCTATGGTCGCAACGCCGTCTACCCCCATGGTGACCATGGCAATGCACTGTTGTCCCGCTACCCGATCCTTCAGTACGAGAACAGGGATGTTTCCATCCGCGGCACCGAAAGACGCGGGCTTCTTCACTGCCAGTTGGCGGTTCCCGGACAGCCTACGGTGCATGCGATCTGCGTTCATCTTGGGCTGCGCCACAAGCATCGCCTGCAACAGCTCAAATTGCTGTGCGAGCTATTGGACACGGTACCCGAGGATAAAGCGGTCATCGTTGCGGGAGACTTCAACGACTGGCAGTTGAAAGCCGACAGGGTGCTGGCCGAATGTGGGCTGCATGAAGCATTCGTGCACTGTCATGGACGACCGGCGAAAACGTTCCCGGCGCACTGGCCGTTGTTGCGCCTCGACCGTATCTACGTGCGCAATGCCGTATGTCGCAATCCCCGCGCGCTTCATCGCAAACCGTGGTCGCATCTCTCCGATCATGTTCCCCTCATTGCAGAGATAGGCTTGTGAAATTCCAGTGGAAGGAAGGCAACGACGCCGAATTGCTGATTAATGGCAGCGAGTACTTTCCTGATGTGTTCGAGGCGATTCGCTCGGCGCGTCGGGAAATCCTGATCGAGACCTTCATCATCTTCGATGACGAGGTCGGCCAGGCGCTGAAGGAGGCCCTGCTCGAAGCCGCGGCGCGGCAGGTGCGCATCGAAGTCACGGTGGACGGCTACGGCACGGCGGACCTGGGGGATGAATACGTCGCCGAGCTGACCGAGGCCGGAGTACACATGCATATCTACGACCCACAACCCCGTCGCCTCGGCGTGCGCACTAACCTGTTCCGCCGCTTGCACCGCAAGATCGTGGTGGTGGACGGAGAGGTGGCCTACATCAGCGGGATCAACTTCGGCTGGGATCACCTGCCCGAGGCATACGCCATGGGCAAGCAGGACTACGGCATTCGCGTGCGGGGGCCAATCGTCGAGGACATCCGCCGCACCGCCAGGGCGCTGCTGCTGGAGCACCAGGCCGTGCGGGGGTTGCCGGAAACCTTGGCGGAAACGCCATCGGCGGGTCAGGCTGCCATGCGTATGGCCATCCGCGACAATCGCCGACACCGCACCGACATCGAAGATCACTATCTACAGGCGATTCGTACGGCCAGGTCGCGGCTGGTGATCGCCAATGCCTATTTCTTTCCCAGCTACCGTATCTGGCGTGAGCTGCGCAATGCGGCCCGGCGGGGTGTCGAGGTGGTGCTGATCCTGCAGGGCCGGCCCGATATGCCCTGGGCCAGGATGTTCTCCAGCTCGCTGTACAGCTACCTGCTCAAAGACGGCATCCATATCTACGAATACAAGGAGCGGCCCCTTCACGCCAAGATTGCCGTCGCCGATGACGAATGGGCCACGGTAGGGTCGAGCAATCTCGATCCGCTCAGCCTCTCGCTGAACTTGGAAGCCAACCTGTTCATTCGCGATGCCACGCTCAATCGCAAGATCCACGACCATCTGATGGGGCTGATCGAGAACAGTTGCCACATGGTCACTCCCGAAGCGGCGGAAAGGGGGCGCTGGTGGCGGGCTCCGCTGATGTTCGTGAGCTACCATTTCCTGCGCCACTTCCCGGTCAGCGTGGGTTGGCAACCGGGTCACACCCCGAAGCTCAAGCCGCTGACACCAACCCCTCAGGCCCAGAAGCAGGACAACGAACAGGAACTGCACTGAAGCAAGGATGCCTATGAACGCTTCCGCAACGCACAGGTCCCGCTCACGCCAACGCTGGCTCGGCTGGGCGAAGCGCATCGTCACCCTGATGTTCTTCGTGCTAGTGGTCGTGCTGCTGTTCTCGCTCATCAGAAACGTCGACTGGCCGGCGGTGGCCGAGACCCTAAGAGGCTACAGCCTGCTGACTCTGGCGGGCGGGTTGGTCATTGCCGTCGCTAGTTATGTCGCGTTCAGCAGCTACGACCTGCTGGGCAAGAGGTACACCGGGCACGAGTTGTCGGCCCGGCAAGTCATCGAGGTTGCCTTCGTCTGTTACGCCTTCAACCTCAACCTGGGCGCTTGGGTCGGCAGCCTGGCCATGCGCTACCGGCTTTACACCCGCCTGGACCTTGGGGTGGGCACCGTGACCCGCGTGCTCAGCATCAGCCTGATCGCCAACTGGCTGGGCTACATGCTCCTCGCCGGTACCATTTTCTCATTTCGCCTGCTCGAGCTGCCGCGTGCGTGGGAGATCGGCGCCACGGGCCTTCAAATCATCGGCTTTGGGTTGCTGGGCGCCTCGTTGGTCTACCTGCTCGCCTGTCGCTTCTCCAAGCGACGCGTATGGCATGTGCGAGGCCACGAGATCGTCCTGCCCCCGCTCAAGCTGGCGCTGATGCAAGCAGCGCTGGGGGCGGCGAACTGGTCGCTGATGGCCACGCTGATCTACCTGCTGCTGCCGGAGGAGATGTTCTTTCCCAGCGTTCTCGGCATCCTGCTGATCAGTGCCATCGCCGGGGTGATCACCCACATACCTGCCGGCCTCGGCGTGCTGGAAGCGGTCTTTCTTGCCCTGCTCCAGCATCGCCTTGCAACGAGCGAGATCCTTGCCGCGCTGATCGGCTACCGCGCCCTCTACTTCCTGCTGCCGCTGGCGGTGGCTTTCCTGATGTTCCTGGTGCTGGAACGGCGGGGGAGGAAGCGCAAGCGGACCGAGAGGGGCAGCGATAGATAGCCGGATGCACGGGCAGGAGTCAGCGTTGGCTGGCGTCACTTACCGTCTGAATGACCTCGAAGCCTTCGAATTTCGGCGGACCCAGGTACAGCCCCTCGCGACGGCTCTGGCCGGCATTGGCATGCGCCTTGCGGAATACCTTGGAGTGGGTCCAGGCCTCGAAATCCTCGCGCGAGCGCCACCCGGTATGCGAGGCGTAGAGCATGTGATCCTCCTCTTCCGGGCCCCGCAGCATGTGGAACTCGACGAAGCCGGGCAGCCCCTGCAGATGGGGCTCGCGCTCCAGCCAGATCTGCTCGAACTCCTCCACCCTCTCGGGGTTGACCCGGAAACGGTTCATGGCAATGAACACCGCGACCCTCCTTGGATGTGGTGGCGATGGCCTGGAGAGTGACGACACCTTGCCCGTGGCGGGGCAAGGTGGGGTGAGGGCTGGAAAGGGGGCGTGATGAGGCGAGATGATTTTCTGGTAGCTAGCAGTGCTAATAGCGACTACTATGCAACATATACGGTGCTTTTCTAGGGTGAATGCAACACATATGATGCCATGGTGATGTCGTGAGTCTTCTGGATCAATACCGCAAGCGACGGCTGTCTCTTCAGCTTACTCAGCAAGAACTGGCTAGCCGAACCGGTATGGTGCGGCAGCAGTACCAGCGTCTGGAGCGTGGTGGCAACCCTCGCTTGGACACACTCGAGTTGGCTGCAGATGGGCTCAATGCCAGGCTTATGCTGATCCCGCTGGAAAAGTGGCATGCAGTCCAAGCGCTGCTGAAAGGCGAGCCCGGCGAGCCCGCAGACCTCGATGCCGACCCCTGGCAGGGCCTGTTGGGTGATGATGAGTGATAAGGCAAAGCGCAATGACAGATGATGCGGTCGAAATGCTCCGCCTCGAGCTGCACGGTAGCCGGGTGGGCTACTTGGCCGGCTACCGTAGTGGTCGTAATATCATGGTGTTCGACGAGGCCTGGCGGTTTGATGCCTCGCGCCCTACGCTGTCGCTGACGTTGCACCCCGAGTTCCCCCGTGCCGGTGAGCTGATGCAGGCACCGTGGATCCGACAGCAGCGCTTGCATCCCTGGTTCTCCAACTTATTGCCGGAAGGGGGGCTACGCGACTGGCTAGCCCAGCGTCTCAAGGTACATCCGGATAACGAATTCCCCTTATTGGCGAGCCTGGGTCATGACCTGCCCGGTGCTCTGCAAGTTTCACCAGTGGCTCCTGACGAGATGCCGGATTGGGTGCTCAGCCATCGGCGCAGCGTTACGCCGGTGCGCCAGGTGGCCGAAGTGGGAGGCGGTTTCTCGCTTGCTGGTGTGCAGATGAAGTTCTCGATGCGTGAACGTGACGGGCGTTTCCACTTCGGCCATGCCGATGAACTCGGCGATTGGATCGTCAAGACGCCTTCGACTCGCCATTCTCATATGCCGGAAAACGAAGCCACTGCGATGTGGCTGGCCCAGAGCGCTGGCGTCGAAATACCAGAAATTCGTTTGATTTCGTTAAGTGCTCTTGAAGGTCTTCCAGCGATCAACCTACCGGAGGAGCAGGTCGCTTACGCCATTCGACGCTTCGATCGAGGTGGTGAGCGTCGCATTCACGCTGAGGACATGGCTCAGGTCCTGTTTCGCTATCCCCACGAGAAATACGACGGCCCCAACTATGAGCGACTGGGGCGTCTGCTGCGTGAATACACCGATGATGGCTTGGCTAACGCACAGGCCTTCGCTCGTCGTCTGTTAGTGGACATTCTGCTCGCCAATGGCGATGCACATCTCAAGAACTGGAGCCTGCTCTACCCGGATCAGCGTACGCCGCGTCTGG
Source organism: Billgrantia zhangzhouensis (assembly GCF_021404465.1). Lineage (GTDB taxonomy): Bacteria > Pseudomonadota > Gammaproteobacteria > Pseudomonadales > Halomonadaceae > Halomonas > Halomonas zhangzhouensis. The sequence goes on from NZ_JABFTT010000009.1 coordinate 154,761, forward strand.
CTCCTGCCTATGATGTCGTCACCACGCTGGCTTACCTTGAGGGAGATCATCAGCTAGCGCTCAACTTGAATGGGAAGAAGGACTGGTATCGGTTGGGCGAGGAGGATTTTCGCCGTTGGTCCGAAAAAGCTGGCATTACCTGGTCCGCCATCCGCACGGTACTCGACTCGACGACACTATTGAGCGCGCCCGCACTCAGTGGCCGGGTCAACTGGAGCAGATGCCCATGGCCGAGGTACACAAGGACATTCTCCGGCGGCACTGGCGCAGCCTGGCGCCAGAATGGCGAATCGTGGCTCAGCGGTAAGCGGGACCAATTGACACTTCCACGCATCCGCGCGAGGCTAAGGAGAGCGCCGCAAGGCGTCCCCGTCCGCGGAAAGGGCTGCGCCCAACGCTCACATCGCCGATACCATACGACTCCCGGCCTGCCCGGCGGACACAGGCGGATGGAGGGAATCGTATGTCATCGCTCCCCCGGCGCGACGCTACGTCGCACGGCCGTTTCAATCTCGAACAGCAACGCAAACGCGCCAAGGAGCTGCTCAAGGCTGCCCGTACCGACGACCCGGCCGCTCTGGCACGCATTCTTCGGCACATCCTACCGCGCGAGACGCCGCTGAAGCTCGCCGACACTCAGCTCGTCATTGCCCGTGAATGCGGCTTTTCAAGCTGGCCGAAGCTCAAGTCACATATCGAAGCGCTCGACTTTTCTCGGCGCAAGATAGCCGAGCGCGGCGACCGCGACATGGCCACGCTGCACATTCGCTGCGGCTCGGATATCGAATACAGCCTGCGCACCGTCGGCTTCGAGGGCGACTTCCTCGAGTTCTCCGATCCGTTCTGCATCGGCCCATTGTGCGACCTGCCACCCGAGGAACTCATGCGGCTGCGTGCCAGTTTCCTGGCAAAAGTTTCCGGCATGGCCGAGCGTGATGCCTTGGCCCGGCTGCGCAAGGGCTACGAAGCTTTGGAGGAACTCGAAGGTTATGAACGGCTGGTACTGTGGTTCGAACATGACAGCTACGACCAACTGATTCTCGCCTACCTGCTTCACCGTCTGCATGAGAACCCGCCCAGGGCGCGGGTCGAACTGGTGGCGGTGGAATCGGTGCCGGGTGTGGCGCGCTTCATCGGCCTTGGCCAGCTCGCCCCGGACCTGCTCGCTTGGTTGTGGCACCAGCGTCGCCCCGTCGAGGCGCCACTGCTCAAGCTGGGCACTCAGGTGTGGCAGGCACTTACCGCCGACGATCCCGAGCCGCTGAAAGCGCTCGCGGTCACCGGCATGCCGCCACTTCCGATGATGGGCCGCGCGCTGGTCCGCTACCTGCAGGAACGACCCGCAGTGGATACTGGCCTTGGCCTGACCGAGCGACTGACGCTCGAGATCGTGCACGACCACGGCCCGCTGCCAGTGGGCAAGGCGTTCTCTTACCTGATGCGCGAGTACGAGCCGCTGCCCTACCTGGGCGATCTGATGTTCTGGTGGCTTCTCCAGCCGCTGATTTGCGAGCCAGAGCCGCTTCTCGCCATCAGCGAAACCCACCGGGAGTGGCCCCATCGCCAACTTGCCCTGACTGAGCGAGGGCTGACCGCACTTAGCACAGTCACCTGCTAAGCTGTTGGAAGCCAAGAAAACAGCTAATGGCTATATATTTAATAACTACATCTCCTTACGGCGATGTGCCTCGGGGAGAACGACTAGGTTGGTGGGTATGAGAATTTTCCCAATGCCTATGAACGGTGATAAATGAGCCTGGAAATTACCCTGATCGTCTTACTTGCTGCAATTTTCAATGCAAGTTGGAATGCAATCGTCAAAGTGGGTGGCGACAGAATTGCAGTCATGGCAGTTATCACACTATGCGGAAGCCTTGTTTCAGCGTGTGCGTTGCCTTTCGTGCCGTTCCCTCATGCTTCCAGTTGGCCTCTTCTGGCTCTAGCCATCCTGATTCATACGGCGTATCACTTCTGTCTGCCCATTGCCTACCACTATGGTGACTTCGGTCAGGTCTATCCTATCGCTCGCGGGTCGGCGCCCTTACTCGTTACCCTAGGGGCCGCCGTGTTTGCTGGCGAAGTGCTGAGCTTTCTTCCGCTGCTTGGGGTGCTCTTCCTGTCGGTTGGCGTGATGTCACTAGCGTTCGACACCAGAACCGGCGTTACCAGAAATCCTCGGGCTATTCTGCTGGCCCTCGGTACCGGCGCTTTTATCGCTTCCTATACACTGGTGGGCGGTTTGGGGGCGCGGCAAGCTGGCTCGGCGCTAGGTTTTGCAGTGTGCTTGACGATCGGCAACGGCTTGCTGACGTTTCTGATCGCCCTCACTTGGAAGTTCAAGGCAATAAAAAGCATCGCCTACGGCAACCTAATCCCCGCAGCCATTGGCGGTGGGATGCAAGTCGGCGCGTACTGGATCGTTATTTGGGCAATGGCTTATGCTCCACTCGGCATGGTGTCGTCTCTGCGTGAAACCAGCGTGCTGTTTGCAGCTCTGATTTCCACTTTCATCCTGAAAGAGGGCTTCGGCGTTTGGCGATTCATCTCGTCTGGGCTGATCGCATGCGGTATCGCACTGACTCGCTACAAGCCATAGCGGCATAAGGCGGCCAATGGCCGCCATCCTTCAATGATACTGCTCACTCTGCAGTTGGGGGTATGGCCGCCGGGTCCATCCAGAATGACTCCCAGACGTGTCCATCGGGGTCCGCCAAGGCGCGACTGTACATGAAGCCATGATCCTGCCGCGGATTGATGTCAGCCGTGCCGCCATTGGTGCCGGCCGTCTCGATCATGGCATCCACCGCTGCGCGGCTCTCGCACGAGAGGGCCAGCATCACCTCGCTGGCGTCGGGCGGCGGAATCGGGCGGTCGGTGAAGGTGTGCCACTTGGCATGGGTGAGCAGCATTACGTGGATCGTTTCGCTCAGCACCATGCACGCTGCCGTTTCATCGGTAAAGTGCGGGTTGTTGGTAAAACCGAGCGCCTCGTAGAACGCCATCGACTTTTCGAGATCGGTAACGGGCAGGTTCACGAAGATCATGCGCGACATGGAAAGCTCCTTCTGTCTGGGAGAGGGGGAGTACTCTCCTGTATCGGATGGGCCGGGGCGGTTTCGACAGTCGGGCTGGAACTCGTTCGGCCTCAGCCCGCGCACTGCAACCGCGCGTCGCGCCGCAGGCGCAGCATGGTGATCACGTTGGTCAGGAAGATCAGGCTTTCGGCGATGGTGCCGCCGATGGAGCCTGCCAGCAGGTTGCTGGCCACCCAACACAACGCTGCCGCGGCCAGTGCGATGCGCATGGGAATGCCGCGTAGCATGAACATGCCGTAGGTGCCGAGCAGGCCAGCGGCCAGGGCGGGGATGTCCCGCGGGCCGCTCCAGGTCACTAGGGCGACCGCCACGGTGGCGAGCAGCATGGCCAGCATAACGGCACGGTTGCGAGGAAAACGGCGCACCAGGGCGATGCGCAGCACGATCAGTGCCGAGATGCCAGAGGCCACCCAGCTCTCGAACAGGGCGAACTGTGCCGCGAAGGCCACGTTGGCGAACAGCAGCAGGACGAACAGGCGGTCGTCGCGCTTGCTGGTGAAGGCCACCAGACACAGGGCCAGCGCCACTAGACTGACGCCCTGGCCCAGCAGCCACCGGAGTCCGATCTCGTCCATGCGCCATTCCGTTATCGAGCTAATGAGAACTCGAGCTTAGCATGGCGACATCGCCAGGGCGCCTCGGGCTTACATCTGCGAGAGCAGGTAGTTCGGTTTGCCCAACATCTTGATCAGTCGCAACTGCTGCTCGAGCCAGTAGGCATGATCTTCTTCGGTATCGGCCAGCAGTCCCAGCAGCACGTTGCGGGTCTGGAAGTCACGCTCCCGCTCACACAGGGCAATGGCTTCCTTCAGGGCGTCGCCCACCTCGTATTCGAGCTGCAGATCGTTGGCGAGCATCTCTTCTACATCCTGGCCGACGCGCACCGGGGTGCGGGTATGCATGTCGGGTTTTCCTTCTAGGAATAGGATACGCTCGATCAACTGCTTGGCATGGCCCTTCTCGTCGTCGAACTCGTGGGCGATGCGCTCATAAAGCTTGGTGAGCCCCCAATCGGCGTACATTTCGGAATGGATGAAGTACTGGTCCATGGCGGCGAGTTCTGCCGCCAGCAGGCCGTTCAAGGCGTCGATGATGTCTTGGTTGCCTTTCATGGGATCCCTGTATTAGCCGAGGATGGTGATCGGCTTATCCTAGGGCGAGCCGAAGGGCTGGTCAATTTTTTCCTTTAAATTCAGTTGCTTGATATTGTCTTCGCGTGCGATTCGCATTCGAGTTTTCATGCGGCCGCAAGGAACCGCCTCGGCGTGCTTGCCGAGGCGGCTCCTGAAGGGGCTCACGATATTGGCTCGAATCAATCGACATCGGCAGAAAAGGCCACGTCGCGCTGCGCCTCGAGCATGTGGAGGCGTTCTGCCAACGCCTGCTTGATGCCCGAATATGCCGTGCTGCCGAGTGCCAGTCGCAAGGGCGGCTTCGCCGCGTCAGCGGCGGCGATCATGGCCTCAACCGTCCTGGCGGCATCGCCCTTTATCTCGAAGCTGCCATCTGCAACGGCACGCCTGACTTCGCCCGCCGGCGTTGCGTCATAGACGCTCATCGGTGCTCCGCGCACGAGCCCTGCGGCGAATTCGGTCGCGGTGGGGCCGGGCTCGGCGATGATGAAGTCGATGCCGAACGGCGCCACGTCCTGTGCCGTCGCTTCGACGAAGCCCTCGATACCCCACTTGGTGGCGTGATAGAGCGAAAAGTTGGGGTAGGCCTTTTGACCGCCTTCGGAGGAGACCTGCACGATGCGTCCGCCGCCCTGGGCACGCAGGTGGGGCAGGGCCGCGCGGATCAACTGAATCGAGCCGGTGAGGTTGGTGGCGATCTGGTGGTCGATCTGCTCGTCACTGAGCTCTTCGGCGGCACCGAAGAGCCCGTAGCCGGCATTGGATACCACCACATCGATCCTGCCCATACGCTCGAAGGATTGATGGACGACCTCACGGATGCCCGCCACATCGGTCAGGTCGAGCTTCATCACCAGCAGGCGCTCGCCATGGGCTTGCTGCAACGCATCGAGCACACCGTCCCGGCGCAGCGTGGCGACTACGCGATCGCCACGCGCCAACAGGCGTTCCGTCATCAGCCGGCCGAGGCCTGAGGATGCCCCGGTGATCAACCATGTCTTGCTCATCGTTTCGTACCTTTCGTCGAGTGGATTGACAGCCTCATGTTGGCGCGCTCGATTGGAAGGCAGAAGTAGGCTACCGTGGCATGAACTCGTGAGTGGATTTCACCAGTGAGCACGCCAAGCATGAACAAGCCAACGCTGGCCGACCTGGAGGCCTTCGCGGCGGTGGCCGCCGAACGCAGCTTCCGGCGCGCGGCCGATGTCATCGGGGTCTCGCGCTCGGCGCTGAGCCACCGTATGCGGCATCTGGAAGAACAGCTCGGCGTGCGGCTGTTACATCGCACCACCCGCAGCGTTTCCCTCACCGATGCCGGTAGCCGGTTTCTGGCGCGTATCACACCGACCCTGGATGCGCTGAACGCCACGCTGGACACGCTCGCTGACGACCGTGGCGAACCCGGCGGTGTTCTGCGCATCAATGCCAGCAGGGCGGCGGCTCGGCTGCTGCTGGCCCACGTCGTGCCGGCTTATTTGCGCCGCTATCCGGCGGTGGAACTCGATCTCGTCAGTGAAGGGCGCCTCGTCGATATCGTCGAGCAGGGCTTCGATGCCGGGGTGAGGCTGGGCGAGGCGGTGCCCCAGGACATGATTGCGGTGAGGCTGGGCGGTGCCATACGCTTCCTGGCAGTGGCCTCGCCGGCATACCTGCACCGCTTCGGCATGCCCCGCGTGCCCGACGATCTGCACAAGCATTGCTGCATTCGCCAGCGGCTGCCCAGCGGCAAGCGCTACCGCTGGGAGTTCGAGCGGCGAGGACAAGAGATCGCCATCGACGTTCCCGGCGCGCTGACGCTTGACGACAACGAACTCATGCTCGAAGCGGCGGCCGCCGGCCTCGGCATTGCCTATGTTCCCGAGATCGTGGCCAGCGAGCGCCTCGCCACGGGCCAGCTCGTGGCGCTGCTCGAAGCCTGGAGCCCGCCATACCCCGGCTTGATGCTCTACTACCCTGGGCATCGCCACGTACCCGCGGCGCTGCGCGCCTTCATCGACCTGCTGAAGGCACCAGATGTTCAGGCTGGCATGGGTATGGCCCTGGCCGCCGATAAGCGCTAGCCATTTCCGCAATAATGTCCAAGCTCCCGTCCTGGGCTGGGCCTAAGCTATGTCATAGTGGCGTTCAGGGAGGTGTGGCATGGCCAAGCAATCCAGTCGGTTCGACTACTACAAAAGCCAGCAAATACCCGGAGTGACAGTGCTCCAGGCAGCGCTGAGCGACTTCAGCTACGACCGCCATGCACATGAAGAGTACGCTTTCGGCGTGACCCTTTCCGGCCGGCAGGATTTCTTCAGCGGCGGTGAATTTCACCGTAGCCCACCCGGCAACGTCATCCAGTTCAATCCGGACCAGGTGCACGACGGTCATCCGGGTGACGATACCACGCTGGGCTACGTGATGATCTATGTGCCCACCGCCCAGCTCGAGGCTTCGTTCGCCGATGCGGCAGGGTGCGAAAGTGCCGCTCGATTCCACGGCAGTGAAACCCTGCTGGACGACCCCGGCCTGCGTCACGCCATCCTCGATCTTGCTCAATTGACGGTTCACCGGCAGGGCACGCGTATCGACCAGGAGCACGCCCTGCACCGCATGGCGACCCGCCTGGTGCAGCGGGCCGGAAAGTTCCAGCCGGGCGGCAGGGTGAGCCGTCCCGATGCGCTGCTGCTGCGGGCCAAGGAGTACATCCTGGCGCATCTTGAGGCGAATCTCTCACTGGATGAGGTTAGCCAGGCCGCCCACCTTTCCAAATATCACTTCCTGCGACTGTTCCGGCAGCAGTTCGGCATCACGCCGCACCAGTACGTGTTGAGCTGCCGGGCCAATGCCGCGCGCCGCGCGTTGGAGGTCGGCGTGGCCCCCTCCGAGGCAGCCTTCCGCTACGGCTTCACCGACCTCAGCCACTTCAACCGCCGCTTCAAGCGCATCTACGGCAAGACGCCCTACCAGTACCAGCGGAGCGTCGTCTAGAAGCGCTGTACTCCCGCTCGCCCATCCACAACACACCCTCTATTTGGAGAGACTCCCATGGAGATCGTCGCCTATGCCTTGGGCGTCATGTACACGCCCGGGCCCGTGAACCTGCTTGGCCTGAACGCCGGTCTCAACGGTCAGGCCAAGACATCGCTTGGCTTCTTCGCCGGCGTGGGACTCGCCATGCTCACGCTATTCCTGCTGTTCGGTTGGGCCGGGGCGGCCTGGGTGCGCGGGGACATGCTCGCCGTGGTAGGCGCGGTGGGGTGCGGCTACATCTTGTACCTGGCGCTCAAGATCGCTCGCTCCAGCATCGATCTTGGTGCGGCAAAACACGTACCGCGCGTGCTGAGCTTCCGTGATGGTCTGATCATGCAGCTCTGCAATCCCAAGGCGATGATCGCAACCCTGCCGATCGCCACCATTCAGTTCCCCGCCGCCGGCATCCATGGCGTGAGCCTGCTGTTCTGGTCGCTTGGGCTGGCCGCGCTGGCCTTTGGTGCTCCCACCAGTTACGCGCTCATGGGCGCCGTGGTTGGCCAACGCCTCGCGAATCCCCGGTTGCTGAAGGGCTTCAGCCTCGCCATGGCGGCGCTGCTGGTATGGGTCGCCATCACCATCGGCTACGAGCACGTGTGGCTGCCGCTGGCCTCGGGCACTTTTTGAGAGACCCCTTTCGCCGCGCGGCTACTCCTCAATCCGCCCCGTGTCGTCACGATCACAGTCGTAGCGCTTCATGTGCGGAAACAGCGGCAGCCAGGCCTCGCGGCGCACGACCCAGCTTTCGTAGGTAGGCCTCAACTGGTCAGGGGTATCCAGGGTACCCAGGTGCACTTCGACTTCATTCCCGGTGCGGGCGAACACCGACGAGCCGCAGCGGGGGCAGAAGAAACGTCCGTGGTAATCGCGGGTTTCGCCTTTGATCGTTACCGCCTCCTGGGGGAACACCGCGGAGGCGTAGAAGAGCGCGCCATGGTGCTTGCGACAGTCCAGGCAGTGGCAGATGCCGACGCGGCAGGGGCGTCCCGATGCCACGACTCGAACGTTACCGCAAAGGCAACCGCCGGTGTATTGCTCCATGCTAGGCCTCCTTTGTATCGACTGACCGTTCAGCGAGAAGTGGGCTGAGTGCCCTGCAGAAGTGATAGCGCAAGGGTAGCGCTTTCTTTGGGACATGCCTGAAACCACGCCTGCAAAAATGCAAAGCGCGCCGGAATGAAAGATAATAAGCAGGGTAACGAAACGACACGCATATCGTGAGGCGACATGAATCCCACCATCGAACTGCTGAAATCCCATCGCTCGATTCGCAAATTCACCGACCGTAAAATCCCGCACGAGCTGCTGGTCGAGCTGATTCGCGCCGGCCAGGCTGCCGCAACCTCAAGCCATGTCCAGGCCTATACCGTCATCCACGTTAAGAACCCGGCCAACCGAGAAAAGATTGCCGAGCTGGCCGGAGGGCAGTCGTACGTAGCCACCGCCTCCGATTTCCTGGTGTTCTGCGCCGACATGAAGCGACCCACCGAGGCGTCTGAGCGCACCGGCGCCAACGTCGTGCGCGGCATGACCGAGCAACTGCTGGTAGCCAGTGTGGACACTGCGCTGATGGCCCAGAACGTGGCCATCGCTGCCGAGTCCGAGGGTCTCGGTATCTGCTACATCGGCGGCATTCGTAATAACCCGCAGGCCATCAGCGACTTGTTGCACCTGCCCGAACACGTCTATCCGGTATTCGGCATGTGCCTCGGCTACCCGGCCGCCGATCCGAACGTCAAGCCGCGCCTGCCGGTGGAAGCGATCCTCAAGGAGGACTATTACACCGACGACAGCGAGCTGGTGGCTGCCTTCGATGACGCCATGCAGGACTATTACAGTGAGCGTCGCGGCGGCACCAAGGATTCCAACTGGTCGAAGAACCTGACCCCGCTGTTCGACAGCAAGCTGCGCGCCCACATGCGTGAGTTTCTCATCCGACAGGGCTTCGAGATGAAGTGAGTCGGCCCTCCGGCCCCCGGCGATCCGGGGGCCTGCCTCTGACCATTTCCTTGTTGGGCTGGCTCAACCCGCACAACCTTACTCCGGTTGGGTGGCCTGCATGGAGGCTCGCTTCGAGAAGTCAGTAAACCAGACGGCGAGTTGTTGGTGAGTGCTTCGCCAGTCCTTGTCCGGAAAACGAAAATCGAGATAGGCAAGCGTACATGCTGTCGCAATACTACCGATCGTGACCGGCCCCTGCAGAACCGTGAGCCAACGATTCTCAAGATCATCCAGGCCGCTGTCGACCTTTTCCATCTGACTGTCGTGCCATAGTGCCCAATAGTACTCTTGGGGCCTCAGCACCGCTTCATAGCGGCACAGTAGGGCAGCATCGAGAATCGAGTCTGCCAAGGCTTCCAGCGTCATCGCGGAGAACCGGTCCTTGATATTCCCTGGATAAAGTAAGGAGGACGGTGAAAGGGTGTCTATGTAGGCACATATCACCCGGCTATCGAAGAGTGGGGAATCATCCTCCAGCAACGCCGTTGGTACCTTGCCCGATGGATTCTCCTTGACAATTTCCGGGTCTCGCTTGACCGGCCAGGCTTTGGATGAGAGCTTTTCTATCTGGTCAATGACCCCTTTCTCATGGGCGCAAACCAGTACCTTTCTGACAAAAGGAGAGGTAGGCGAGTGAAACAATCTTATCTTCATTCTTGAGACCTCTAAATCTTTGTTGTCGATAGGGCTAGCCATATTTCTGATGTTGCAGCAGGTTGGGATCCTCGCGTAGCCGGTCCACAAGCAGTTCTCCAGCGAAGTAGACATGTTCGTGCATCAAGGCGGCGGCTCGTTCACCGTCACCAAGTCGCAGTGCCTTGACGATGCGGCGGTGATCGTCATGGGAACGATAGATTACGTCGAAGTCATCCCACAGGATTACCCTGTCTGAGACCAATGGCACGTTGTGAGATCTGTCCACAAAGTCTTTTAAAAGCGGGTTGTGAGCGGATTCCATGATGGTTTCATGGAAATCGACATTCATCTTGCGATATTCAGGAAGAGCGTCGGGAACCAGCTCTCCTGCGGATAGGATCCTGTCGCCAATTTCTACTAGCTCGTCAAGCCGATCCAAAGTGCTGGCGGCTAATCCGGTCCTGGCAGCGACACGGCATGCTAACGCTTCCAGAGACGAGCGTACTTCAAAAACCCCCCTTATGTTATCCACGGAAAATTGCTTGACCCGGTATCCTCGGTTGGATTCATAGTCGAGCAGGCCGTCCTGGGCAAGGCTTGCCAGTGCCGCGCGCACGGGTGTCCTCGAAAGGCCAAGAACGCTTGAGAGATGATCTTGATGTACGCGTTCACCGGGGCACAGATGCCCTGTCAGGATCATCTCTCGAAGCGCATCCTTAGCCGCATCGGCGACAGTCCCTCCATTCTCGCTCATCGCCGAGCCTCCCCTGTCTGCTGTGTCGTCAGCATGAATCATGCTCCATACCATCTTTTCGTGCAACCCAGGGAAAGCCAGAATTTATCCAAAAATATCGCTAAAGGCCAAATTTTCACGAAATATCTTGACGTATCCGGGTTAATTTATCCAATCTTGGATGTAGACACCTGACGGAGGAAACGCTAGTGATCAATGTGGCTCTCGTGACAGGCGCCAGTGGCGGTATCGGCAAGGCAGTGTGTGAGCGGCTGGCAAGGGATGGATATCGGGTCGTGGCGACCGATCTGTCCGAAGCCGCGGCCGTCGCCTTGGCAGCTCGGCTGCCTGGCGAGGGACACGTGGGCTATGCACTGGATGTTACGGATGATGGTGGTATCGCATCGCTCCTGACAAAGGTCGAGGAGCAGCACGGCCCGATAAGGGCCTTGGTCGCTGCGGCGGGGATCTTGCTGCTCGACGATGACGGACAGAGGCGACCCATAACACAGATTTCGAATGAGGAATGGCAGAAGACGCAGGAGGTGAACAGCAGTGGCACCTTCTACTTGATGCGCGCCTTTCTGCGTCTGAGAGGCGTGCAACGGTTAGAGGGAGCCAGGTTCATCGCCTTTTCTTCTGTGGCGGCACAGCTTGGCGGATATCGCTCGAGTGCTGCTTACATCGCCAGCAAGAGTGCCGTCCTTGGCCTGGTCAAGGCGGGGGCTCGGGAGGGGGCCGAGATGGGTGTGCTGGTCAATGCGGTGGCACCCGGCTTGATAGACGCTCCCATGCTGCGTCTTTCCCTTGATCCTTCTGCTGATCAGGAAGTGCAAAAGACAATTCCGCAGGGACGTATCGGTACACCAGAGGACGTCGCCGGGGCGGTATCGTTTCTTGCGAGTCTCGACAGTGCCTATACCACCGGCAGTGTTATCGACGTCAATGGTGGCTACAGGATGCAATGATGACTAGGCTGGCAAATCATATAAGTTACGCACTTGCCGTGGTGGCAGCACTCTCACTGGGTTTGATGATGCTGCATGTAACGGCGGATGTAATAGGAAAGCATTTTTTTAATAGCCCTATACCGGGGACTACAGAGGTGGTTGCCAGCTATTACATGGTGGCGGTAGTCTTCTTGCCCTTGGCGTGGGTTGAAGTCCGCGAAGGTTCCATCGTCGTAGAACTTCTATATGGGTTGTTCCCGTTGGCGGCAAAGAAAGTACTTCTTGCTGTCGCAACGACTCTTTCTGCATTCTTCTACGGTGGCCTGGCCTGGCTTTCGTGGGCCCCAGCACTGCATGCATGGAAGATTGGTGAAGTGGTGGAAGGAGCTTGGCGAGTCGTTATTTGGCCTACCAAGTTTTTACTTCCTCTAGGCCTGGCACTCGCTTGCCTGGTAATGACCATTCGCTTGATAGATATTTTTCGAGGAAGTTATCAGCCTATCGAAACGTCGCAAGCGGAGGAATAATAAAATGGATCGTCTCGAAATAGGTTTCATGGGGATAATTGCGACGCTGGTCATGATCGGTTTTCGAGTTCCGATCGCGGTTGCAATGGGGGTGGCGTCATTCGCTGGTATCTATTTCATGATGGGGATCATGCCAGCCATAGGCATCAGCAGGGCGATTCCTTATGACCTTATAGGAAACTGGAACCTTTCCGCTGTCCCGATGTTTCTCCTGATGGGCTACATCGCGTCATCTGCGGGATTGAGCAACGGCCTGTTCAAAGCTGCAAGGGTGTTTCTGAATCGAGTACCTGGAGGACTCGCGACTGCGAGTGTAGCATCGAGTGCAATGTTTGCATCAGCCAGTGGGTCGAGTGTGGCAACGGCAGCAGCATTTTCACGAATTGCCATTCCTGAAATGCTGAAAGCCGGTTATGCCCCTTCCTTAGCCGCTGGATCGGTTGCGGCTGCAGGAACCTTGGGCTCGCTGATTCCGCCTAGTGTGCTGTTGATCGTCTATGGGATTACGATGGGTGTATCGATCAACACGTTGTTTATGGCGGCGGTTATTCCAGGCATACTGTCAGGGCTTGTGTTTACAATTATGATAACGGTCCGATGTATGTTGAACCCTAGCTTGGCTCCAAGGGTTGAGGAGAAAACTACCTGGGGACAAAAGCTGAATCTATTGCGGGATATATGGCCGCTTCCAGTGCTGATTGTCGGGGTGCTTGGTGGAATTTTTAGCGGTATATTTACAGCGACTGAAGCCGGTGCGATAGGTGCCTTCCTAGCCTGTATAATAGCGCTATTCCGTCGCGCACTTACTACTGATGTCCTAAAGAGAGCCGTGATTGATACGGCAATAGGAACGGCTTCAATATTTATTATAGTTATGTCAGCAGCCCTTTTTTCCAGCTTTATTGCTTTGTCAACCTTGCCTAACTGGGTAACAGCGCAACTCGCTGGTTTTGATGCCATCTGGGTAATAATATTAATTTGCCTTCTCTACATAGTCCTTGGATGTTTTCTTGAAAGCATTTCAATTATACTTTTGACAGTGCCAGTTCTTGCCCCGCTGCTGATTGGGATGGATATCAATTTGATCTGGTTTGGGGTGTTGGTTATTAAGTTGCTGGAAACGGGGCTTATTACTCCCCCTGTCGGAATGAATGTGTACATAATTAGATCAAGCCTTGGGAGCTCAATGCCATTGGGGACGATTTTCTCAGGTGTCTCGTGGTTCATCCTTGCAGATGCCTTCACCATAGTGCTACTTGTTGCTTTTCCTGTGTTAACGCTTTGGCTGCCAGGAATTGCAGGCTGAGTGGCGCTGTAACTCAGCAATAAAAACAATGCAGTATTTTGTGGCTCATTATAACCAGGAGGCAATAATGAAAAAGATGGCTTGTACTGCTGTGGCACTGGCTGGCGTAGTAGCCCTCCCTGCATTGGGGAATACCTACATCGCTACAAACTGGATGTCACCTGTCCATATCCTTAACGAACAACCATACCAGCGGTTTTCCGAAGATATATCGGAAAGCACCAATGGTGAAATGTCTTTCGAAGTTTATTCCAGTGGATCTCTTGTGCCTGCCCGAACAACCATGCAGGGCATCAGGGACGGAGTGGCACAGTTGGGTGTTGTATATCCTGGCTATACGCCATCTGAACTGCCTGTGAATAACGTGCTGAATGATCTGGTATTTACGTCTGATGACGCCTTGGCTGCCGCTATTGCCTACACGGATATCGGTATCAATAATGAGTTCGTGAGAGAGGAATGGAATGACAATGGAGGGATTTTCGTAGGAGGCTACTCGACTCCTGTTTACCATTTCATCTGCATGGATCCGATTCGCAGCGTAGAGGATGCACGAGGAAAGAGGATCCGCACGGCCGGTGGGGCCCAGACTGACTGGGTGAGAAAACTTGGGGGTGTCCCGGTATCCGTTCCGATTGGGGATGTCTATTCAGGCCTGAGCCGCGGATCAATCGATTGTACTCTTTCGGATCCTACCAACCTGGATAAGGGGAACAAGTTCTGGGAGGTTGCGGAAAGTGTCACCACCTTACCGATGGGGGTGGTGATGGGAGCGACTTACGTCATGAACCCCTCGTTCTGGCAGGGCCTGAATGAAGAGCAAAAGCACACCCTCCTTGATCATCTGGCCTTGGGCATTGCACGTACCCAGGCCACCTATGCTGCCGATGTGGAAGCGGCACTCGAAGGATCTCGCGAGCGGGGCCTTGAAATTCTTTCCCCCGATGAAGACCTCATCGAGGCGCTTGCCGAATTCCAAGCAGGGTTTGTTGATGCGCTTCCCCAAAAGGCCATGGAGGAGCGGGGGGTAGACAACCCTTCCTCTCTCATAGACGAATTCATCGCCAAGCAGGCAGAGTGGAGCGAGCTTCTTGATACTGTCGATCGTACCGACCCTGAAGCCATTGCCCAACTCATTCGCGATGAAATCTATAGTGAGCTTGATCTCGCCAGTTTCGGCCATTGATGTAGCAGGGCCGGCATCATGCTGGCCCTTTATTTTAATCTAGGGGGAAAGCATGTCCATGCCAGGAACAGCAATTGTAACTGGAGGCGGCGCCGGTATTGGGCGAGCTATTTCATTGCGACTATCACGATCTGGTTACAAAGTCATTGTGGTGGACCTGAAAGAGGATATGGCAAACGAAACAGTTCAGCTTGTTGAAGAAGCAGGAGGGCAAGGCGATGCATATGTTCTAGATATAACCGACGGTCGTGAGGTAGAGAAATTTTTTCTTTCCGTTTCGCAAGTGGAGTGCCTTGTCAACAATGCAGGTTCCTTTAGTGTCAAACCATTCACCGAGCTGACTGTTGACGACTTCAGATCCATGTATGAAGTCAATCTGGTTGCCATGTTTGATCTGACCCAAAAGGCTGCCTTCCGAATGCCTGAGGGTGGGGCGATAATCAATATTGCCTCACGCGCCATGCTGGGCGCCAAGCAATATATACATTACTCATCCTCAAAGGCAGCTGTCGTTGGATTTACCAAATCCTTGGCTCTTGAACTGGCCGATAAAGGGATAACGGTGAATGCTGTGGCGCCAGGGGTCATAGAGACGGATATGCTCAAGTCGCGATCGGATACTGATCTGGACGCTCTGAGGAGCATACAGCCAATGGGCAAGCTGGGGTCGGTGGATGACATTGCTGGCGCTGTGAACTTTCTCTCCTCCGACGAAGCCAGGTTCATAACGGGGCAAGTGTTACTTGTGGACGGTGGTCGTTCTCTTGGCGGCGCTACAAGCATATAAGGAGGCTTCGATGATTAACAAGAATCAAGTTGCCATTGTTACCGGTGCAGCATCTGGCATCGGCAGATCGACTGCATTTCTCCTAGCCAATAAAGGAAATATTGTCATTTCAATTGATCGTGACGAGAAGGGGCTGGAGTTCTTGAGAAGGTCATGCGCTTCGAAGATCTTCAGCCTGGTGGCAGATTTGACGGACCCTGACCTGGAAGTCAAGGTTGCTGACGCCTTGCATGCTACAGGCGGAGATCTGTCAGTTCTTGTCAATAATGCAGGGATAGGAGGCGGGAACTGTGTTTCCAGGACTACGGACGAATCGCTCAGGAATTTCTTTGAGATAAATGTTGTATCGCTTTTCAGGCTGAGTCGTCTGGCTGTCACT
Source organism: Billgrantia zhangzhouensis (assembly GCF_021404465.1). Classification (GTDB taxonomy): domain Bacteria; phylum Pseudomonadota; class Gammaproteobacteria; order Pseudomonadales; family Halomonadaceae; genus Halomonas; species Halomonas zhangzhouensis. The sequence goes on from NZ_JABFTT010000009.1 coordinate 170,506, forward strand.
GAAATGAGGAAACGGTCGTCTGGCGCCATCGTCAATGTGGCTTCCATCTTTGCGGAAGTAGGCGCAACTCATAGTTCCGCCTATTCTTCTTCCAAGGGAGCCGTGGCGTCGTTGACCAGGCAGATGGCCACCGACTATGGCCCCAGTGGAATTCGTGTCAACGCCGTCGCTCCCGGCCTGATCGAGACGCCTCTGACCAAGGAGCGTATTCGTACTGAGCGCTGGCGTCACCAAATCTTTGTCGAGCAGTCGCCACTGCGTCGTGTCGGTCAACCCGATGAGATCGCGCGAGCCATTGCCTTCCTGGCCAGCGAGGATGCCAGCTTCATCAATGGTGAGGTTCTACGCGTCGATGGCGGCTGGGGAATGGGACGATATCCAAGGCCGGAGGCGGAGCTGTGAGCAAGTACCAGGACTCTCCCGACAGTGAATATGATCTGGTAGTGATCGGATCAGGAGCAGCAGGTATGACTGCGGCTCTGGCCGCTCACTGTGGTGGTATGAAAGTTGCCATTTTCGAGAAAGATTCGCACTTTGGTGGATCGACGGCCGTATCAGGTGGGGCTATATGGATACCGGATAATCCCAAGATGCGTGCGGCTGGAATGAATGACAACCGCGATGAAGCCTATGACTATATTGCCAATGAGACCGGTGAACTGCTGAAGCCTGGTATGGTCAGAGCCTTTCTGGAAGCAGGGCCTGAAATGGTGGGCTTCATGGAGGAGAAGACTCACCTGAAATTTGAACATAGAGCATTTTCACCCGATTACCACTCCGACCGACCTGGAGCGGCGCTTGGAGGCAGGGTATTGGATGCCAAGACTTTTGATGGTCGTCTCTTGAAGAATAAATTCACACTTCTTAAACCGCCAATTAGTGACTTTACTCTCTTTGGTGGCATGATGCTCAACCGTTTTGATATCGGTCACTTCATGAACATGACGAGAAGGCCGGCATCGGCATGGCATGCCTTTAAACTTTTTGTAAGGTATGCCCGAGACCGATTGTTTTATTCTCGTGGCACTCGGCTCGTGTTGGGTCAGGCGGTCGCAGGCCGGCTGGCCTACTCAGCTATCGAGAAAGATATTCCAATATTCACGGAAGTGGCACTGGCTTCTCTCAAGGTTGAGGACGGTGGGGTTGTTGGGTTCAATACTAATGATGGCCGGGAAATTCTTGCCAGACATGCCGTGGTGCTTGCCACAGGGGGGTTCCCGGCAAATGACGATTTGAGAAAGATGGTCATGCCGCATATTCATGCTGGATCAAGGCATTACACCATGTCACCCAAGCCGGCGACTGGAGCTGCAATTACTGCTGCCGAGTCCATTGGCGCTCAATTCATCAAAACTAATAGGCATGCCGGATACTGGGCGCCCATATCATTGATACCAGATCGGCGAGGTGAACGGCCCTTTCCTCATCTTTTTTTGGATCGAGCCAAGCCGGGTGTCATTGCTGTGAATTCGGATGGTAGACGCTTTGTTAATGAAGCAGTGTCTTACCATGACTTTGTGACGGGTATGATCGAAGAAGGGGTACATGAAGCCTGGTTGGTGTGTGATCATCAAACTCTTCGAAAGTATGGGCTGGGGCCGGTCCGACCCTTCCCTGCCCCATTCAAGGGACACTTGCGTACCGGTTATTTGAAAAAAGGAGCATCACTCAAAGAGCTGGCCGAGGTGACAGGTATATCTTCAGAATGCTTCATTGAGACTGTCCATCGTTTCAACAATGATGCTCGCGTCGGGACGGACCAGGAGTTCGGCAAGGGCTCTACGGACTATCAAACCTATCTGGGCGATCCTGAGCATAGGCCTAACCCTTGCCTAAAGCCTCTTGAAAAACCCCCATTCTATGCGATCAGAATATATCCGGGGGATATTGGCACTACCATGGGGCTAGCAACCGACGAAAAGGGACGTGTTCTGGATAAGAAAGATAATGTCATCCCCGGGCTCTATGCTTGTGGCAATGATATGAACTCCATCATGGCGGGCGCTTATCCCAGTGCAGGTATTACTTTAGGGCCGGCACTAACATTTGGCTATATCGTGGGTCGCTATGCAGCAGAAGCCGCAGGGGCATCAAAAAATTTGTCAAAGAGTGATAATTCATGAGCCATTTAAGCAGCCCGCTTATGCTTGGAACCCTCAAGCTCCCCAATCGCATTGCTATCTCTCCAATGTGCCAGTACAGCGCTGTCGATGGTATCGCCCAACCATGGCACACTATGCATCTTGGTTCGATGGCAATATCAGGTGCTGGCCTTGTAATTGCCGAAGCGACTGGCGTCACTCCAGAAGGACGTATCAGCCCCCACTGCCTGGGTCTTTACACTGACGAGCAAGAATCTGCACTGACTCGTTTGGTGGCCGATATTCGTAGTTACAGCGCCACACCCTTGGGGATCCAGCTTGGCCATGCTGGGCGAAAGGCATCGGCTGAAGGATTCGATTCCGGCGCCCCCGCCATGCCAGATGTCGGTGGGTGGCAGCCGGTAGGGCCATCCGCCTTCCCCATACAAAATGATTGGCCTGTTCCCAAGCCTCTCAATAGCGCAGATATCGAACAAATTGTTGAAGCTTTCGTCTCTGCAGCTAGGCGGGCCGACCGAGCGGGATTCGATCTCGTAGAGTTACATGGGGCACATGGATACCTACTCAGCTCCTTTCTATCACCCGTCGCTAACCAACGCACCGACTGCTTCGGAGGTTCGCTTGAAAACAGAATGCGGCTGCCGCTTCGTATTGCGCAGGCGGTACGAGAGGCGCTACCAATGCATAAACCTCTTGGCATGAGGATCAACGGGACGGATCATGTAGAAGATGGTATTACTATCGAAGAGGCCGGAATCCTGGCTGCTGCTTTACGAGATATCGGTTGCGACTATGTTAGTGTTTCTTCGGGTGGTAATTCTCATGCGCAAAAAATTCCTTCAACTGTGCCGGGATATCAGGTTAGTTATGCAAGTGATATCCGTAAGTCATCAGGGATAGCAACTATGACTGTTGGAATGATTCTAGAACCACAGCAGGCTGAGGACATTGTTTCGACAGCATCATCTGACATGATAGCGATTGCTAGGGCGGCACTTGATAACCCTCGCTGGCCAATGCATGCACTGACAGAACTTGGCATGACGCCTGAATATCCAAAACCCTACTGGCGTTCAGGCCCAGAAATATGGCGTGGGTACAAGTGGGTTCATCGAAATTGAAGCGCCCACCGAAGACTCCGAGCGCACCGGCGCCAACGTCGTGCGCGGCATGACCGAGCAACTGCTGGTAGCCAGCGTGGACACTGCGCTGATGGCCCAGAACGTGGCCATCGCTGCCGAGTCCGAGGGTCTCGGTATCTGCTACATCGGCGGCATTCGTAATAACCCGCAGGCCATCAGCGACTTGTTGCACCTGCCCGAACACGTCTATCCGGTATTCGGCATATGCCTCGGCTACCCGGCCGCCGATCCGAACGTCAAGCCGCGCCTGCCAGTGGAAGCGATCCTCAAGGAGGACTATTACACCGACGATAGCGAGTTGGTGGCCGCCTTCGATGACGCCATGCAGGACTATTTACAGTGAGCGTCGCGGCGGCACCAAGGATTCCAACTGGTCGAAGAACCTGACCCCGCTGTTCGACAGCAAGCTGCGCGCCCACATGCGTGAGTTCCTCATCCGACAGGGTTTCGAGATGAAGTGAGCCAATCTGCCGCTGCTGCTCAATCAGCCTCGCTGCAGCGGCAGATACGGAACTGCCGGTACCGATATAGACCGAGGGAAGGGCATCGAACATGTCGCGGGCGGTGCGCCCGGTTGGCCGGCAGGAGGCCAAGCAGCATCCATTCAAGCAGCAGACGCCGGTAGGTAGCTCAATGCCCTGCCGGGCGCGGCACGCGCAGCCCTAGCTTGTGCGCCACTTCGAAGGTGACGAAGATAGGGCCGATCAGCAGAAAGACCACATCTTCGATGAACGATGGTTTCTTGCCTTCCACCTTATGCCCCCACACCTGTAACGCCCATGCCGCCACCCAGGTGATCAGCGAGATCCAGAACAGCGACCACCCCGCGTTGAGGATAGCGAGAATGCCCAGCACGGAAAGGGCGAACCAGGCCACCATCATCAAGAACACGCCGAATGAGAGGCGCAGATAGACCAGGCCGGCCAGCACGCCCAGCAGAGTGGCGCCATTGACCCACTCGGCTGCGCCGGGCTCCAGCCCTAGCCAGCGTCCAATCGGCACCAGCCACAGCAGGCCCAGGGTGGAGAAGAAGATGGCCGGCACACAGACGATGTGTACCCACTGGTTTACCGGGTGGCGGTGGCTCTCGCCGTAGGCGTCGAGAAATTGCTGCAGGTTACGCATGGTCATGCCCTCGTTGTTCTTGGTAGGTCAGGGTCACGTTCATGCTAGGCGCGCCAGTGGGTACTGGCTTGTATGTAACTGCTACCGGGCGGGCCAGCGATCACTCAATCCAGCGGTGGGGTGGTGCCCTCAGTCAGCATCAGGCGCAAGCGCGTGCGTCTGCGTTCAAGATCCGCGATCTGCCGCTCTATGGATGCGAGCCGTTTGCGCTGGATCTCGGTCGTATCGGGGCAAGACATCGCGCCTTCGATCATTCGCATGCAATCAGGAAAGCTTTGTATTTCCGCCAGGCTGAAACCTGTCGCGATCAGGCGCTGAATCTGCTTGACCTGCTCGATCGCCGTGGCTGGGAAAACCCGATAACCATTACTGGCGCGAGAAGAAGCGAGCAGGCCATGCCCGTCGTAATGGCGGATCGAGCGTACGCTCGCCCCCGTTTCTCGAGCGAGCGTGCCGATCGACAACATCTTCTGTGGAGCGGGCTTGTTCATATCGCAACAGCATAGCACGGGTGCCGCTTGACTCTTACGCCAGTGTAAGGGTTGAGACTGGGGCTCTCACCCCTCAGGAGTTCCCGTTATGCTTGCAAGCAAAACGCTAGAGATTGTCTGCCGGCTGGTCCTGACCGGCATCCTGCTTACCCTCTCCACTGCGTTGTTCGCGGAAACGAAGCACTATAGCGTCACCGCGCCGGATGGCGTCACGATTGCCGTTCAGGAGACAGGTAATGCGGATGGTCACCCAGTCATCTTTCTCCACGGCCTGTTTGGCAGTCACCTGAACTGGGAAGCGCAGGTGAGTAGGCCGGAGCTACAGCACTACCGCCTGATCACCTACGACCTCCGCGGGCATGGCCTTTCCAGCAAGCCTTCCAGCGCTGAGGCCTATAGTGACGGACGCCGCTGGGCGGATGACCTGGCAGCCGTGATCGAGGCCTTGGACGTTCACGATCCCGTACTTGTCGGATGGTCGCTGGGCGCTGCCGTCATCACGAACTACCTGGCCGCCTACGGGGACGACAAGATCGCGGGCGCAATGTACGTTGGCGGTGTGATAGAGCTGCATCCGGACCAGATAGCGTCGCATCCGGAGGTATATCGTGACCTCAGCTCGCCGGACCTGAGGACACGCCTGGATGCCGAGCGATCGTTCCTGTCGCTGTGCTTCGAGATACAGCCTGACATCGTCACCTTCCAGCGTCTGCTCGCCAACGCGGCCCTGGCCTCGCCGGAGATGCAAACTGCCGTGCCTTCGATGACTATCTCCGCTGCTGAAGGCTTGGGCGCGGCGCGTAAGCCGATTTTGCTTCTCTACGGGGCGCGTGATGCACTAGTACGTCCTGAACCGTCCATTGCTCGAGCGGTGGCTCTGAATTCACTCATCCGCAGCACGCTGTACGCTGAATCGGGCCATGCGCCTTTCCTTGAGGAAGCCGATCGCTTCAACCTCGATCTGGCCGCTTTTGTTGACGCAGTGACGCAGCTCTGAGCCACACTATTGGCAACCGGCGGCCACCTGGCCGTCGGTTGCGCACGTTTTTCACCAACACGAATCCGAGGTGAAGCGATGACCCCCACCGAGCCCCGTATCACCCTGCAACCGCATGATCGCCGGGTGCAAGTCGTGATCGGCGACACCCTGCTTGCCGACACCACCCGTGCCCTTGAGCTACGCGAGCGTGGCTACCCGCCACGGCTTTATCTTCCCCGCGAAGACGTGAGCCTGGACCGGCTGACCCGTTCCGACACCGTGACCCACTGCCCGTTCAAGGGCGATGCCGCCTACTTTTCGTTTGGCGACCAGACCGATGTCGCGTGGAGCTACGAGCAGCCGCTGGAAGGTATGGAGACGATTGCGGAATACCTGGCATTCGATGACGACAAGGCGCTCGTGACGGAAAGCCGCTAGGCGGAAGGCCGCGGCAGCCTGGGCTATGCTTCAGCTCGTTGGACATTCCCCAGGGAGAGGTGAGCCATGGCCAAGCGTTTCAAGGTAGGCGATCACGTGAGCTGGAACTCCGAGGCGGGCCGGGTGAGCGGCAAGGTCATCCGCGTTCACACCCAGGATACGGAGTACAAGGGGCACAAGCGCCACGCCAGCGAAGACGAGCCGCAATACGAGATCAAGAGCGACAAGACAGATCATATCGCCATGCACAAGGACTCGGCGCTCACCAAGCTGGACGACTAGGCCTAGCCAGGAGCCCCGGCGGTATCAAACGATTAGCAAAAAGGCCGCTTTCGGGAAAAGCGGCCTTTTACATTAAGGCTTGCTTATCAAGCAGTCGGCATGACTATCCGGCGTGTTGATGGAATCCTCAATGTCGCACTCTAGGCGGCTCCCGACTCCCGGAAGTGATGCCAGGCATGATGGTAGAGCACGCCGGCATAGCCGTTGCGCTGAATGATCTTGAGGATCTTGGCGGGATTTTCTTCATCCAGGGCCTTGTGCAGTTTCGCTTGCTGCTCTTCGTCGAGGGCCTCATACCAGTGGTAGGGCGTACCCTGGGCATTGCTATCCTCGGCCTTGCGCATCAGGTCCATTTCGATACGTCCGCCATGTCGATACAGAATATCGTAGCCCTCCTGCAGTTGGGACGATGGCACGTCGCACGGTTTTTCGAGACCTTCCAGCACGTTGTAGTAGTAATAGCTCAGCGGTTGCATGTGGCTCCTCCAGCGGTATGCTGTTGCTTGTCTCTACCAACCTGCTTTTCTACCCTCATCCTGCCTGAGGCAAGGCGGCGGGCTCAACGGAAAAAATGTAAGCTTTCCGCGCACCCCTGCGGAACCATGATGAGGCCGCTCTGCCAATCTCATCAGGATCTCTGCAACGCACGATCTTAGCCGCCGAACTTCTCGTTTTCGCCCAGGTTCGGCGTGGCGTCCTTCTTGACGTTGGCCTTGGCGAACTCATAGAGCTGGAACACCTTGCTCTTCTTGGCCTTCCAGTGCTCGCCCATGGTCACCTTGATTTCCAGCAGGGCGAGGTCGGGGTCGTCCTTGCCGTCGGGAAACCAGGCCGCAACGAACGGGTTCCAGTATTTCTCGATCAGCTCACGGTCGACGCTCAGGTTGGCCTTGCCCGAGAGCGAGACGTACACCCCCTCTTCCTGGTCAGAGAAGCTGAGGCAGACGTCGTGGTCGCGGTTAGTTTCGGAAACCTTCTCGGCACTGCGCCGGGTGAAGAACCACAGCGTGCCGTCGTATTCATCCTGGACAAGGTGCATCGGCCGGGCACGGGGCATGTCGCCATCCAGCGTGACCAGCATGCCGACCTGAATCTCCTTGATCATCTTCCATATCTTCTGCTTGTGCTCAGGGCTGGACATGGCTTCAACCTCCTGTCGAAAACGGTGCGGCGATAGGCGTCACGCCGACAATGCCGAACATGACGAGATCAGCCTAGTTACCCTGAGCCAGCCCGGCAAATGACCTGGCGAGGGCTATACATCGAACATGTATTCAGCTCAAAGAGTGAGCCAAATAGCTCGGCTATTCGGCTCACCAAGACATGCTGGCAGGAATGTGCTTGGCTTTACTTTTAGCCCAGGCACCTCCATATCCTCGTCAATATCATCCATCCCGGAGCCCCGTCATGTCCGATTTCCTGCATCTGGCCTGTCCTCACTGCCTGGCCATCAATCGCGTGGCCACGGCGCGCCTGGCCGCCTCGCGCTGCGGCAAGTGCAAGCAGCCAATGTTCACCGCCGCACCTCTGGAACTCTCCAGCGCCAACTACGCGGCGCTGACCGAGCGTAGCGAGCTGCCGGTAGTGGTGGACTTTTGGGCCGGCTGGTGCGGGCCCTGCAAGATGATGGCGCCGATCTTTGCCCAGGCCGCCGCCGAACTGGAGCCGCGCATTCGCTTCGCCAAGCTCGACACCGAGGCGGAACCGGCCCTGGCCGGTCGCTTCGGCATTCGCAGCATTCCCATGCTGATCGTCTTCAAGGAAGGGCGTGAGATCGCCCGCCAGGCCGGGCTGATGCAGGCGGGACAGCTCAAGCGCTGGCTCGAGCCGCATCTCATCTAGGCCAGACCAGGGCCTTGGTTGACCCGTGAGCTGAATGATATGACAATCGGCTCATACTGTGAGCCGAATAGTTGGATTATTCGGCTCACCCGTTATTCAGGGTACCGCCATGAATGCTTCCATCACGACGCCAACCTGGATCTGGCAGCAGCCCGACTGGCCCGTTTTCCATTGGCGGGCCGACGTGATCCAGCCTCGCCTTCAGGAAGCCTGGCGATCTCTCGGTATGCTGTTGGGGAGGGTTGGCTCCCTCCCGGCCGACAAAGATCCGGCAGTAATGCTGGATACGCTGTTGCAGAACATCATTACCTCCTCGGCCATCGAAGGAGAGCGTTTGAATGCCGCCTCGGTTCGCTCCTCCCTGGCGCGACGCCTCGGTGTGGAGGGTGTAGCCACGGCTGTTTCATCGCGTTCGGAAGGCCTGGCCGACATGATGATGGATGCCATCGGCTCGCCGGATACGGCACTGACTCGCGAGCGGCTCTTCCAGTGGCATCGTTGGCTATTCCCTGATGCCGATGCCTCGTTGGTCAGGCTGCGGGTAGGGGTATGGCGGGGCGAGGAGCTGATGCAGGTCGTCTCCGGTCGCCTCGACAAGCCCAAGGTGCACTTCGAAGCCCCGCCTCGCATAGTGCTAGAGGACGAAATGGCTGCCTTCCTGACGTGGTTCGACGCGAGCCGCCACGACCCGACCCTGGACCCCCTGCTGCGTGCCGGTATTGCCCACTTCTGGTTCGTTACCCTGCATCCCTTCGAGGATGGTAACGGCCGCCTGGCCCGCGCCATTGCCGATCGAGCCTTGGCCCAGGCCGATCGACAAAGCATTCGCCTCTATACCATGTCCGCCGCGATCCTGGCCGAGCGGCAGGACTACTATCGGGTGCTCGAAAACAGCCAGCGTGGCACGACGGATCTCAGCGACTGGCTGGCCTGGTTTCTCGATATTCTGTTGCAAACCTTGGAAGATGCCCTCGCCGGCATCGCGCGTACCCTGGCCAAGACCCGTTTCTGGCAACGATTCGCCGAAGCCGGCCTGTTGCCGGAACAGGTCAAGGTGCTCAATCGGTTGCTGGATGGCGGAGAGCGGGGCTTCGAGGGTGGTATCAGTGCTGCTCAGTATCAGAAGGTCGCCAAGGTCAGTAAGGCCACCGCGACCCGCCATCTTTCCGATCTACTGGCCAAGGGCTGCTTGGAGAAACTGCCGGGGGGAGGGCGCAGCACGCGCTACCGAGTGGTGGGCTCTGTCCCAAAAGGTGGTTAAGCCGCGTTGAATACTCCCTGACCCGGCCACCCATGGGCATCAGCGATCCAGCAATCCCTCGGCAAGCGCCTCGCCAAGTCGGTCCACGGCGGCGGCCAGCTTCTCGTCGATGACGTGCAGGTATTCCGTCCAGTCATCCACATGGTGCAGCTCCGCCTTGCCGTCCGAGATGCCGCGCAGCACCACCAGCGGAACATCGAAGCGGGTGCAGGCGCGCAGGCAGGCATAGCTCTCCATGTCCACCATCTCGGCGGCGATGGCGGCATAGGCCTCGCCCGAAACGATGTTAGCACCGGTGGAGAGCGTCGCTTCACGAATGCCGGGAATGCGTAGCGGCAGGGGAACGATTGCCGGCAGGTCGAGGAAAGGCGTGATCCCCTTCTCGAAGCCCAGCGGTGAGGCGTCCATGTCGCGGTAGGCAACGGACGTCGCCTGGTAGATCTCGGTCTGCTCGAGCGAGCGGCTGCCCGCCGAGCCCAGCGAGACCACCAATTCCGGTAGGCGTCCCTGCTGAGCAAGAGCGGCCAGAGCCGCGGTTAGCTCCACGGCCGCCTCCACCGGGCCGACACCGGTCATGGTTGGGGTAAAACGCTGCTTGAGATGCGGGCCGTATTCGGCCTCGGCCGCCATGGCGAAGAGCACTTGGGGGCCGCCCAGTGCCGTGAGCTTGGGTTCGCCAAGATCATCGGTTCGAGTATCAGAAGGTAAGGGATCGTGCATCGACGCTGCTTGCCTTGTCATCGGGAATTTAGTCCCAGTGTACTGGCTTGACGCAGTGGCTACAGCGATTGTCAATATCAATCAGTCTGGGTGTCGTCCATCTCGACATAGCATTAACATGTGCAAGAGAAAAGCCAATCAGCGCGGTAGCGGTGCAGGGACGATAAATGAGCGGCAATGAGGACTGGGCGTTACGTGCTCCACCATCCGCGAAGCTGGAGCGCATGGAGGCATTCTTCGGTGGATATGGCTTTGAGCCACACCGCCATGACACCTATGCCATTGGCCGGACGCTGGCCGGGGTGCACTGCTTTCATTATCGCAACAGCATGCGCCATAGTTTGCCGGGCGGCACCATCGTGCTACACCCGGACGAACTGCACGACGGTGAGGCGGGAACCGATGATGGATTCCGCTACCGTATCCTGTACATCGAGCCGGCCTTACTGCAGCGGGCTCTTGGCGGCAAGCCGTTGCCGTTCATACCCGAAGGCATCTCCCGTGATCCGCGGCTGTACGCGGCTACTCAGACCCTCATGCAAGGCATGGAGTGCCCAATCGATCCACTTGAGGAAGACGACGCCATCTATGACCTGGCCCAGGCATTGGCCCTGGTGGCAGGAGCACGGCGTGGGCGAAAGGCGCTGGATTATCAGGCCGCAGAGCGCGCTCGTGAATACATTCACAGTGCGATGGACCGCGCCATCACCCTCGAAGAACTCGAACAGGCCAGTGGACGTGATCGCTGGAGATTGTCGCGTGATTTTCGAGCGCTCTATGGCACCAGCCCCTACCGTTACCTGACCATGCGTCGCCTAGATCATGTGCGTGCATTGATCGTTACAGGGCAGACGCTAACGGATGCCTCCCTGATCGCCGGCTTCTCTGATCAGAGTCACATGACTCATCACTTCACCCGTGCGTACGGCATCCCGCCGGCGCGATGGCTGCGGATGTTACATCACCACTGATCTCCGCTGTCCCTGACCCTGCAGTAAACCTGCACGATCTTACAAGACCGCCTCGAATACCTCTCCCTAGACTCGACTCATCCCATTGCAGCAAGAACCACTTCGGTTGGACTCCGCATGCCCTTGTGGCGTGTCTGCGCGGGGCTTGGTCGGTTGCTGACCTGTTGAAAAACGGATTCGCACCCGCTTGCGGGTGTTTCACGCGGCGCCTGAATGGTTCGGCGCCACATAACCAAGAGAGGAAGGCGGGATGAACTTCATTACTAGCATCTCCACCATCGGCGGAACTGTAGGCGGAACCGTGGGCGGAACAGTCGGCGGCACCGTGGGAGGAACGGTTGGCGGCACTGTGGGAGGAACGGTTGGCGGCACTGTGGGAGGAACGGTCGGTGGCACTGTGGGCGGCACCTTTGCTGTCGGTGGCCTGCAGCTCAATGACCGCCTGACCAAGTAACCGGGCGAAGGCGGTGTCCGGCATCGTGACACCGCCTTCGGGTGACAGTCTCCACGGAACCACGGAGCGTGCCAGTTGAAAACCGCAGTTGAAACCGAAGCCTATGTCCTGTCCAAGGACGTAGTTCAGACCAGAGTCGGTGAGCGTTTCGCCACCTATCATCGACGACTCGGAGGCCTATTCTTTCTGGACGATGCCGCCCAGGAGCAGCTCCTAAGCTTCCAACAGCCACGCCAGGTGCCCATCAGCACTCTTTCCGGCGATGCCGACAACCGCACCGACGAGCTGATCCAACAGCTGATTGCACGCCGCATCCTTGTTCGACCGAGCGACCAACACACAACACTCACCATGCCCTCGACGCTGGAGAAGAAGGTCAACATCATTCAGCTTATCCTCGCTAACGCGTGCAATTTCGGTTGCACCTACTGCTTTGAAGGTGTGCAGGGCAAGGAAATGTCTGCTGAAGACGAATTCAACAAGGTCGACACCTCGCGCCTGATTGCTCGCGAAGGGATCAAGGTTAACATCGAGGATTCGATCTATGCGTCGAAGGAGCGCTTCGACCACCAGTACGACCCGAAGAACCGTTCGATGAAGCCCGCCGACGGCATCGCCTATGTCGAGTCGGCGCTCGCCGTGGCACGCTCCGCCGGCGTGTTTGAAGTGATGCTGCAGTTCTTCGGAGGCGAACCGCTGCTCAACTGGCGCACCATCGAAGCGGTGCTGGAGCGCTTCGGCAACGGCGAACGCGACGGCATGACGATTCATTACTCGACCGTCACCAACGGCTCGTTGATCACCGACGAAATAGCCGAAACCTTCGCTAGGTACCAGGTTGCTGTATGCGTTAGCTTCGATTCCCCAACCAGCCCAAGCCGGCCATTGAAGAATGGCGAGGACAGCACGCCGGTAGTGATGCAAGGACTGAGACTACTGCAAAAGTACGACAATCGCGTGGCAATTAATGCCGCGTTGACCTCGGCCACCTGGAGTGACTTCAACGAATCCATCGTCGACTTGGCGGTAGATGTCGGTGCACGGGAAATTGGGGTAGTAGTCGACTTCGATCCGACCTTCTATGCCAGCTTCGGCGCCGAGAACATCGTCGAACACCTATGGCAAGTGGTGGAGTATGGACGTAGCCACGGCGTGGTGCTCACCGGCTACTGGCACCAAATCTTTCAAGTGATGCTCGGCTTCGACAGTGTTAGTCATAGGGGCTTCAAAAACTGCTCGGCCAAGGGGGCGCAATTCAGTATCGAGCCCAATGGCTCGGTGTTTGCCTGCAAAGCCGGTTCTACGCTGTTGGGTGATATCCGCGACGGGGTAAACATCCTCGATTCAGAGCCCTATCTGGAGCACGCCAGCCTGCGGCGCGACAACCCGGAGTTCTGTCGCGGCTGCGAAATCGAGGGATTCTGTGGAGGACTGTGTCTGGGGCCTCTGGAGAAAAAATACGCGTCGGTCGGTGCCGTTGAGCCCTCGGCATGCGATTTCTACCGTGGCATTACTAGAAAGCACATCGAATCTCTCAAACCGTACGAAATTGCCACCTTCGACCTCCAACCTACCTGACCCGAGGGATACGTAGATGCATACCTCAATGGTGCAGCCTCAGAAGGTCTTCTCAGCCCATGTTGACTACATTCGCAAGGGTTACTGCGTAGTGGACATGCCAGTTATGTCGCGCGACGTTCAAGGTTCTTTCGAAAATATGCCGCGTGACGGCCACAGTCTCGGTCGTCTACGACAGATCCGCTTGTCGCAGTACATCGGTTTCTGGGATGAGAGCGAATGGGTTTTCGCCGTCCTGCCCCAGCGCAAGTACATCCAGTCAGCGCGCTACATCAAGCTCGAAGAAGCGGGTGGAATCCCTCGTCACCGCGAGCAATTGGAAGTCGATCCCTCGCCACTGATTGCTCGTGTGCTAGACAACCTGCCGATTGAGCTGAATGAGATGGTTCAGGTTAACGTCAACCAGATTCGCGTCACCGCCAACGCTCAATACCGGGGTGTGACAGTACCAGAGGGACCTCATCGCGATGGCCACGAGTACAGCGTCATCGCTGTCGTTCGCCGCGAGAATGTGATCGGCGGTGAGACCCAGGTGATCGATCCGCTGACCAACCAAGTGGTACATCGCCAGGTACTGGAAGCAAATCAGGCGATCATCATCGACGACGAGCGCTATATCCATTATGCCACCGACATTGAGCCGGCAACTGGAGAGTTGGGTTACCGTGACATCTGGGTGATTGAAATCAACCGATGGGAAAACCGTGCCTACGGTCGGGCACATGAACGCGAGGCGATGGCGAGTGGCAGCTAATGAGCGAAGTACAACCGAGCGCAGGTGACGAATTTGCACCACCATTTGGTAGCAGCAAAGCGGACACGCTGCGGCGAGTGGCTCCAGCGGCGATTGCGGTCGTGCCGGTCAGCATGCTATTCGGCGTGCTAGCCGTACGCACCGACTGGTCGCTGCTGGAAGTGGTTGCCATAAGCTTGCTGGGCTTCTCCGGCAGCGGGCAGTTCGCCTTGCTACCCCTTGTCGAATCCGGTGCCAGCTTTTTCACCATGCTCCTGGTCACTGCCTCAATCAACTGTCGCTACTTGCCAATCGCTTATACGTCGGCCACGCGCCTGCCGTCCGCGGTTGGCAAGCGAGCCTGCGTGGCCCACATGCTGGGCGACGAGGCTTATGCCACGGAGCACGAGCGAGATAGCGGCCCTCGCGTGTGTTGGATTCGTGTCACCATCTTCACTACATGGGTGATAGCCGGGTTACTCGGTGCGTTGCTAGGTCAAGTTATCCCGACTGCCTGGCTTGGAGCCGATATGAACCTTGGATACCCCGCCAGCGTGGTGCTGATGTATCTGTCGGTCTCGCAGTTGCGAGCCAGACTTTGGAGTAAAGAGCAGCAGCGACCGGCAGTATTGGCTGCAGCCGTGTTGAGCGCGGGCGTGGCACTTTTGCTCATCCAGTTATTCGGGCCGGTGTACTTCTGGATTCCGAGCGTTCTGCTCGCGACTTTCATTCTGGGGAGAGCGTGGTCATGAGCGAGTCCGTACTGGTGGCAATTGCGGCGCTATTCACCACCAGCTGTCTGGTTCGTATCGCGCCGACGTTCATCTCGTTGCGAATCAACCCAAGCACACAGCGCTATCTGGAACGACTGCTGCCGGCAGCAGTATTCATCAACTTCGCTGTCTACATTGCATACAGCGAGATAGCACGCGAGCCGGCTCCGGCATTGATATCCCTAGTGGTGGTCGGTGCCGTTGCCCTATTCAGTCTTTTGGGTCTGATTGGCACCGCCGTGCTGGGGGCCACGCTTTATTTTTTATTAATATATATTAATGGTTGATATATTATGGTGGCGTCCCTATGATTTTCCTGGTTAAATGCTTAGAAAGTGGACTTTACGCTCTTTTAGCATCCATCAGGGAGCCCTCCCACGGAAGTTCGCTTCTGCTCATCATATCGCCTTTGGGTCAAACTTCTACTTCACCTGACTAGTCAACTTTCATCAATAGAGGCGGTTAGGTGACGATTTTTTCCTTAAGTATTTACACGAGAGCTGGCTATGAAAATGGAATCCCTCAAGAAGCTCCACCAAAGTATGCGTGTGCTTGGTGTTGATATGCAGAAATTTCAGGTACGTTTAGGCGCGGCTGAGTTCGACTGTCTTTTCTCCACTCGTGACGACCCTTTTGTCCTTGCTTTGACATCACGTGGGCTAAATCCTCGTTTTTTTCGGTTTGTCGTGAACCGCGGCTACTGGATTCGTGACTATTTAGGAGATCTGTATGGACCCTTGGTTGAGGTGTTAAAAATTGATGGAAGCTCTGGGAAGCGTCTTGTTCCAAAGGACTTCCTTGTACAGCTAGATGCTGCTATCCCTCATGCTGCGACCCAGCTTTGGGTGCCTGAACCGCATGTGATCGTTCAGCTGAGAGCTGACTTAGAAGAAGCTGGCCGCCCCTACTTCGATACATGGATTTACTGGGACTCAGAATCAAATCGATCACCGCGCAAAGAAAACATGGTAAAGACACTGGAGGCGTTGGGTCCTGAAGCACTTGAGTATTCGAAGCGAATGAATGCATCCAGCAAGTGGAGTATGACCCCGACTAGCCGTACCTGGAAAAGTGAGCGGAGGAGCACATAAGATGCCGCCGTGAGGTCTGTCCACCATCTCGGCGGCGATGGCGGCATAGGCCTCGCCCGAGACGATGTTGGCCCCGGTGGAGAGCGTCGCCTCGGGAATGCCAGGAATGCGTAGTGGCAGGGGAACGATTGCCGGCAGGTCGAGAAAGGGCGTGGTGCCCTTTTCGAAGCCCTGCGGTGAGGCGTCCCTGCGGAGCAAGAGCGGCCAGGGCCGCGGTGAGCTCCACGGCCGCCTCCACCGGGCCGACACCGGTCATGGTCGGGGTAAAACGCTGCTTGAGATCGGGCCGTATTCGGCCTCGGCGGCCATCGCGAAGAGCACGTCGTGGCCGCCCAGTGCTGTCAATGTCGGCGGTATACGCCGTGCTGCGCTCATGCGTTCCATGGCCTCAGGCATCGCTATCGTTGCCGACTGTCTGAATGACCTCGAACCCCTCGAAGTTCGGCGGGCCCAGGTAGAGCCCCTCGCGCTTGCTCTGGCCGGCGTTGGCGTGGGCCTTGCGGAACGCCTCGGAGTGCGTCCAGGCCTCGAAATCCTCGCGCGAGCGCCACACGGTATGCGAGGCGTATAGCACGTGGTCTTCCTTCTCGGGGCCGCGCAGCATATGAAACTCGACGAAGCCGGGCAGGCCCTGCAGGTGGGTTTCCCGCTCCAGCCAGATCTGCTCGAACTCTTCCACTCGCTCGGGGTTGACCCGAAAACGATTCATGGCGATGAACACGATATTGCTCCTTGTGGTCAGCGACTGATGGTCACCGAACGACGATGACACCGACATCGGTAGTGGGCAAGGGATGAGCTGCTTTCCATACCATGGGGGTCAATCGTATGACTGCGGCTCCATCCTCCAGCCCTGCTCAGTAGCGAGCAAGCGATCGGTCAAGCCGAGGTTATCCAGAAAGACGTCATCATGCGACACCACGATCAGTGCGCCCTGGTAGCTGCGCAGCATGGCCTCCAGAGCCTGTGCCGAGGGCAAATCCAGGTGGTTGTTCGGCTCATCGAGTAACAGCAGCTGCGGTGGCGTGTCGGCGTAGAGCAGGCAAGCGAGAGCTGCCTTCAACCGTTCACCA
This sequence comes from Billgrantia zhangzhouensis, assembly GCF_021404465.1. Lineage (GTDB taxonomy): Bacteria > Pseudomonadota > Gammaproteobacteria > Pseudomonadales > Halomonadaceae > Halomonas > Halomonas zhangzhouensis. The sequence continues at coordinate 187,561 of NZ_JABFTT010000009.1, forward strand.
CCGCTCAGTGACCCACTTGGCGTCGCTATCTTCGGCGCATCGATCCCCAGTTGCGCCAAGCGCATGCGCAGGTCCGCCTCGGTCGCCGTGCGATTGGCCGAGCGTAACTGCTCGAGCACCGTCTTTTCCGGGGCCAGGTTCTCCAGTTGCTGGTCCAGATAGGCGCTCTCGGGCGTCACCTTGCAAACACCGGCCAAGGGCGTCACCTTGCCCGCCATCACGCGCAGCAAGGTGGATTTTCCACAGCCGTTGGGGCCGATGACACCCACGCGCTGCTGCCCGCTCACGATCAGGCTAGTAGAGCGGGTGGCTTGCGCGACGTAAGGCAGCTCCACGCCATCCAGTTCGGCCACGCGACTTTTTGCTGGCGGCGCAACGGGGAGGTCATGCAGGGCGATGGGCGCCTCATCTTCGACATGCTGAGCGGCATCTTTCACGCCCTGATTGAGCTGTGCCAGGCGGGCCGCCTGATGCCGGCGCAGTGCCCCCGAGGATGCTTCGCTGCGTTCTTTCTGCCCATCCAGAAGCAACTTGGCTTGATTGGCCTCCTTGCCTTGCCGATAGCCGCGTGCCTGGCGCCGCTGCTGTCGTTCCAGTTGCTTGCGCATCGCCCATGCCTCACGCTGGCGCTCGCGCTTACGCTCGGCCAGCGTCTCCAGGGCATTATGTCGCTCATGAGCCTTGGCCTCGGCATAAAAGGCGTAATTGCCCCCGTAGCTTTGCAGCCCCAGAGAAGAAAGCTCCACAATGCGCTCCATGGCGTTCAGTAGCTGCCTATCGTGACTGACCACGATCAGCCCGCGTGGCCAGCGTTGCAGCTGTTCGATCAGCGCCTGCCGATTCGGCCGGTCGAGATGGTTGCTTGGCTCATCGAGGATCAGAAAGTCGGCATTCGACAGCATGGCGCCTATCAGGGAAACCCGCATCGCCTCGCCGCCGCTAAGTACGCTGGCCGGTGAATCGGCGTCAAGGTGGCCCAAACCATTGGACTCCAGCTCCAGGCGCAGGCGCGACGGCAAGTCCCAGTCGTCTCCTACGGCATCGAAATCCTCCACTGCCGTACTGCCCGACTCGATGCGCGCCAGCGCATCCAGGGTATGCTTAACCCCCGCCAGCGTTGCCACTGTTGCAGCATCAGGATGGACCACTTGTTGGGCGAGATAGTGTACGTTGCCGGAGCGTCGACAGTGCCCGGAGGTGGGCGGTAACAATCCGGCCAGGATGCGTGCCAGCAAAGTCTTGCCCACGCCATTGCGACCAACCAGCCCCGTAGAACGCATGTCGAACTGCTCGTGGAGGCCGGAGAAAAGCACTCTGCCGTCGGGCAAAGCGTAAGAAACGTCGTGGAGTACGAGATGTCTATTCGTCATGCGCTATTCCTGCGATGCCAAGCACTCCCCCTGCGATAGGGGCCGGTGGAGACTGGCCGTCATAACAACGGCGGCATCAATGGCGCATTGGACGAACACCTCATATTGAAGGGATGGACCGCCGACTATACTGCATCCGCCCTCTATCCGAAAACCAAGTAGAAGAAAAACCGACCGGGAGAAGACACCGATGCACAAGGGAAGCTGCCTATGCGGGAAAGTGAAATACGAGTACCGCGGCGAGATCGATGAAGTCTCCATGTGCCACTGCAAACAGTGCCAGAAGGCCCAGGGCTCGGCCTTCGTTGCCGTGGCGCCCATCCGCTCGGCCGACTTTTCCATCACCCGAGGCGCGGAGTACCTCAAGGAGTATCGCGCTACGGCGGGCAAGGTGCGGGTGTTCTGCGCCGAGTGCGGCAGCCCGCTCTACAGTGCCCGCGACGACCTGCCCGAGGCCAAGCGACTACGGCTGGGCACGCTGGATATGCCGATAACGCCCAGCAAACGCTATCACGCCTGGGTCTCGTCCAAGGCCGAGTGGTTCGAGCTTGCCGATGAGCTGCCCAAGTTTCCCGAGTTTGCTCTTTGAATTAGCAGTATGCGAAGCTTTATCCGAGAGAAGTCTGGTTCAGTGAACGAAGGAAAACGCTACATGAAGCAGTATGCTGTTTTAGCCTACGACTACACCGACACCGAAGCACTGGATCGTCGTCTGGCCAATCGCGAAGCGCATTTGAACGGCCTTCGCCAGCTCGCCAAGCAAGGGAGTTTCCTCAGTGGCGGAGCAATACTGGATGAAGAAGGCAAGATGGTCGGCTCGAATGCCCACTTCCAGTTCGCAGATCGTCAGGCCTTTGATGCATGGCTTGCAACCGAGCCTTATATGCTCGGCCGTGTTTGGGAGCACGTCGACATTCGAGAGGTGCGGCTGTTCGATCCGCATGGGTAATTGTAATTACCCAGGCACCACACACCATCCTGAGTAGGCAGGTCCAGCCGTGCACAAGACTTGAAGAATGGCCGATAGGGCGAAGCGCAGGAGAAAACGCATAGCCTACCTGGGGGGAGCCTTGGCTTTGCTGCTGGCGCTGGTACTCACCGGCTTACTGGCCATGCAGGCCTGGCGACTGGCCGACAACCGTGCGATGGGGCAGGCCTGGGCATGGCTGCAATCCCAGGCGCCTGCTACCGTCGAAACGAGCCCGCCATGGTAGAGGGCCTACCCGCACTACTTCCGCTACACCATCGAGCGATCATCACCCGCGGCTCCCTGGAACAAGCCATCGAGATCGCCGTAACCCAAGACGGCCAACCGCGCTGGGTACAGTTCCAGCGCTGGAGCAACGCCAACCCTGAGAAGGCGTGGCGGCTCCAGCCCTTTGGCGGCTACCTGGACGACTTCCAAAACTTCGAAGGCTTCACCCTGCCCACCAAGGTCGAAGCGGGCAATCACTTCGGCATCGAAGCGTACTGCCCGTTCATCCGGGTGAGGGTGCGAAGGTGCGCTTTTCGGCCGTAGCGCTTCACCTAGCGTTGGGGCCGTTGACCCAGCGCATAGGAAAAGCCATGCTTCGGTGCTAGGCTGAAACGCAAAGATACATAACGATACGGATGTACGAATAGCATGGAGAGAGTCCGCATGAATTTTCTACTTATGGGCTTGCTCTGTGTCATCGACTCTTGGGCCGATAAAGGCATATGCCTTTAATGTAGATGGTGCTTTTAAAGAGTGGATTAGATGTAGACTAGGTTGTGTGATGTAGTTGAAAACTTGCTTCTTAATTGATGGTTTGTGTCGGATTGATTCTAACTATGGAGATGCTGCGGTGGAACTGAGGAAACTATTCATCAGAGGGCTTTTCGGGCATTTCAATCACACAATTAAGTTCAAGGAAGGGAATGTTACAATACTGACCGCCCCTAATGGCTATGGTAAAACTGTATGTTTGAAGGTTATAGATTCTATTTTTAATAGAAAACTGTCATTTTTGTGTGATCTCCAGTTTACTGCGATAGAGCTGGAAACCTCTGAAGGGGTTCTAACAATAGAAAAGGACATGGAGGAATCGCCTAATAAAATTACTCTAGGTCATGGCGATTTGGAGAAGTCGCATGAGTACCATCGCGATTATACTCTTTCAAAGAAAACGACTATCCATGCTATTGATACTAGCATTCCGTTCCTGCATAGGATTGGTCCAAGGGAGTGGGAAGACATAAGGACAGATGATATATATTCATTTGACGAGGTGATTGAAACTTTTTCAGAGTACTTGCCGGATGAGTTTACAGCGCAGAAATATCCGGAATGGTTTGTTGTATTTACTGATTCGCTCAAAGCGCATTTCATTCAAGATCAGCGGCTTATACAAAGAAAAGGCAGTGCGGATAGAAATCGGCGTAAAAGCTTTATAGATACTATTGAGAAGTATGCTGATGAATTGTCCGACCTTATCCGACAGTCTGGGTTTCGTTCTTCACATGTTTCGCAACAGCTTGATACAACGTTTCCCGAGCGCCTTCTTAGGAATGATAAATATTTTGTTCCTATGGAGGCGGAAAATTTAAAGCAGGAGCTGCAGAAGCTGCAAGGAATCAGGTCTGAACTATCGGCTTTTGACCTTTTGTCGTCAGCTCAGCATTTGCCTGCCCTGCATGTCTTAGATGAGATAAAGCCTGAAGATAAAAAAGTTTTGACTTTATATGTTCAGGATACGAAAGAGAAACTTTCTTCTTATGATGGAATATATAAGAAGATAGAGCTTTTTTCTAGGATATTAAACAGCAAAAGGCTTTCTTTTAAAAGAATAAAAATAAACTCAAGTAGAGGGTTTCAGTTCGAAACAGAAAGAGGTAGGCCTCTAGAGCTTACACAGCTTTCTTCAGGAGAGCAACATCAGGTGGTGTTGCTTTATGAGCTTATATTTAAAACAGAGAAAAATGTTTTAGTTTTGATAGATGAGCCAGAGATATCTTTACATGTTGCTTGGCAGAAGGAGTTCTTGAAAGACTTAAAAGAAATTATAAACATACAGAGTATGCCCGTGGTTGTTGCAACACATTCTCCTCAAATCATAGATGGGAATTGGGATCTGACTGTTGATTTGGAGGAAGGTGGACTAGCATGAGGCATTATATTGATGAGAATGATAAATTAAACGAAATAAGATTGCTTTTTAGACATCCTCTTTATAGAGATAAAGTTGTTGTAGTGGTCGAAGGTGAGACAGATGTAAGGCTTTTCAGGGGAATCTTAGAGTCTGAGACTGCAAAGATTGAAACTGTGGATGGAAAGTCCCCCTTGCTTAATCTGATGATTCAGCTAAGCGAAGAGTATCCTGAGAAAGTTTTGGGGATATGTGATGCAGACTATGATAATTTAAACGGGCTTGCTGATGAGCGAGCTAGAAACTCTGTCTACGTTACAGATCATCATGATGCGGAAGTTATGATGCTGATCTCTCCGGCTGCTGATGCGTTTATCAGCGAATATGCTTCTCATGGAAATATAGATACTGTACGAGAGCATTTAATACCTAATGCTTTTGATGCTGCATATGAGCTCGGTCTAATAAGGTGGGTTAATTGCAACGAGGGCTTGAATATTAACTTCAAGGGTTTGAATTTTAACGAATTTGTTTCAGTTGACTCGTTAAGTGTTTCAATTGATTTGGAGGTCTTGCTTGATGAGCTTATATTGCGCAGCAGGAATAAAAAAGAAATAGCTACGAAAGAGTACATAATTTCTAAGATAGATGAGTATAAGTCTAGTGATGCCTGCAAGCTCCAGGTCTGCTGCGGACATGATGTAGCAAACATAATTGCCATTTGTTTTCGTCAGGAAGAAATTTCTTTAGAAACCAATATGGACCATAAAAAAGTTGAGTCTGCGCTGAGGATAGGTTATCAAAGAGAGTATTTTGAGAAGCTTGAGTTGTATTCTAAAATAAAGGCAGTGACAGGATAAGGTTGGACGGTCATGTCAGAGCCGCAGGCATGAGCTGCGGCTCTGTACTTTATTGTTAGTGTGGAATGTTGGTGACAGAAGCGCGAGATTGCTAATTAATGCTCGTCAATTTTGTCCTGTTTTCAATGATTTTTGGTTCGTCAGTGTTTCCGGTCAATCCTAGGAGAAGATTGTTTACTTCATCTAAGGGGAGGGAGAGTTGCGTTGCAATTTCATTTTTTGTTATTTTTTCCAACCAGAGTTTTTCAAGTACTTTCCGCCATATGGCCGATTCTTCTCGGGAGGTGCCAACGGGTTCTCCAGAACGATAGCCGCGTCGTCCTAGTTCAATGCAAATGGATTTATATTGCCAATCGGTAAGTATCCCAAGCGTGTGAAGGCGATAAGCCATGGCCATGGCTGATACTCGCCACCTTCCCTTAAGCTTTATTACCATGTCTGTGTTAATGAATCGCGGTACTCTGGAGCATACATCCTCCCGAGGCATAAGGAAGGCTGAAGCAAACTGATTGGCCTCCTTCTCAGCTTCTCGTGAGCCACTTGCTCCGCCGTGGACATGTAATACCAAATGTCCTAGCTCATGAGCAGTATCAAAGATACTGTGCTCAGCAGTTTTAAAGTTATTGAGAAATATAAGAGGTGTTCCTTGCCTCCAAAATGAAAAAGCATCTACTGAAGCAGTGTTTTCTGTTAAAGATAAAAACCTTACACCTTGACTTTCAAGAAGGTGGATAAGGTTGCCGATAGGCTTAACTCCCAGCCCCCAATGTTGACGCAGGGCTTGAGCAGCGACTTCTGGGTTGGTTTCGTAACTTAGGTCGAGTAGGTTTGGAGTTGGTAGACTAAAACGTTCTTCTACCCAATTAATCAGCTGTAGGCCTAAGGCGCCAGCTGAAAGTGCTGCATCTCTCTCTTTTGCCGTCATTTTTGACAGGCTTCGAAAGCTTACCGAGTCAGCTTGAAGTATATCAGTGTCATCCTTATAAAAAAAACTAGAAGGATAGTTTAAAGTTTCAGCAAGACGTTCAACTGTAGAGTCGTCAGGCTGGTTGTAAGCCTTTTCAATTCTGGTGATGGTAACGGCAGTTGTTCCAGCCATTTCTGCTAGTGCTTTGGCAGAGAGACGCCTCCTCTTTCTAGCTAAAATTAGCCTGCTGTGGTTGAACATTCTTAACCCGCTCACTTCCGTGCAACAACTGGATCAAAATCGTCAACAATGTCATCGTCATCAATCAGGAGTGATACGCCGTCAAAGTCTGATCCGTCAGAAAGATAGATACGCTCTAGGTAATCACTGTAATTGGATCTGGTGACTGTTGGGCGTGATAGCTCAGCCGCGCCCTTGGGGTCAATCATCAAAAAATATGTAGAAAAATCGTCAATTGAGGTGACGCTGGATGATGTTCCGCCAAACATGTCTATAGTGAATTGGCATACGCGAGCAGCTCCGGCTCCTTTGGGGGATCTTGCCTGTGGTTGGACAGCGTCATTGGCGGCCAGCTTAACATTAGAGAAACCTACGCGTACCTTAAGGTTGTCATTACGGATGAACTCTATATTTTCGACTCGCTCACGAGACCATGAATCCCCGACAAACGCCCTACGTAGGGCAGCAACGCCATGTATGTAAGCGAGTAAGCCTGCAGCGTTGGCTGGATGATCTAAGGTCGCATCGGCACCTGCTGCCATCGCTTGGGTACGTACCAGCAGAAGCCCTTCTCTCGATAAGCCGAGCTCGACAAGACGATTGTCCACGCTTGGCTCATCCTTCAGTACTATGGGATGTGTTTTCTGCACAACCTATCCTCATGTTAATTTTTCTCTCCCTACTGTAGGGTAGAAAAAATTAACATGCAAGACTGGATTGTCTCTGTGGCATTGGCTCTAGTGCTGAAAGGAGGGCTTAGATAAGCAACCTCCCCAACCCACTCACTCTCACCACCTCCCTCGTCACCGCCTCATCCAGCATCCCGCGGCCCGTCTCCGCCAGCGTTAGCCAGTCCCTCGCGCGGGTGATGCCGGTGTAGACCAGCTCCCGGGTGAGGATGGGGTTGGGGGCATCGGGGAGCAGCAGGGCGGTGTGGGTGAATTCCGAGCCCTGGGACTTGTGCACCGTCATGGCGAACACGGTTTCCACCGCCTGCAGGCGGCTGGGCAGCACCCACTTGATGTTGCCGCTGCCGTCGCTGGTCGGGAAGGCGACACGCAGCAGGGTGCGGCCGGGTGTGTCGGTGGCACTGCGGGCCTCGGGCACGGCGAGGGTGATGCCGATATCGCCGTTCATCAGCCCCAGGCCGTAGTCGTTGCGGGTGACGAGCACCGGGCGGCCTTCGAACCAGCCCTGTTCCAGCTCCAGGTCGCTGGCCTTGAGCCAGCCGGCGCGGCGCAGCGCGTGGCCGATGCGCGGGTTCAGCCCTTCGATGCCCCAGGGGCCTTTCCTTAGCGCGCACAGCAGCTGAAAGTGGCCGTGGGCGGCGAGCACCTGGCGGGCCCAGTCGTCGTAGGGCTGGCGTTCGTCGCCTTCACCGAAGTAGGGCTGGGCGGGGCGGGCTGCCTGCATGACCTCTAGGTAGTGAGCGTAGCCGCGGGGCGAGGCGATGGGTTCGCCGCGTCGGTCGTGGCGGCCTGCGCCGCCGTTGATGAAACCGGCCGGGTTGCCATTCACCACCAGGCGATCCAGCGCCGGATCGTCGGCATCCGCCAGGGCGAGGCGGGCGATATCGGCGTAGCGTGACTTTCCATCAGTGCCGAAGATCTCGCGCACGGCGCGTTTCTTCTCTTTCTGCCCATGGTCTGAGCCGAGCGGGCGGTTGACCGCTTCGGCGAGCTGGCCAATGCCGCTCTTGGCATCGAAGCGGTGGCTTACCCGCAGCATGGCGATGGCCTGGTCGAGCGGCTGGCCGCCTTCGTCCTTGTAGCGTTCGGGAATCGGCGTGCCGGTCACCCGTTGCAGCCAGTCGCAGGTGGCCGGGGTGTAGTGGCCGCCTTCGGCGCGTTGGCACAGGTCGCCGAGCACGGCGCCGGCTTCCACCGAGGCGAGCTGGTCCTTGTCGCCGAGCAGGATCAGCCGGGCTTTGGGCGGCAGGGCGGTGAGCACGGCGGCCATCATCTCGATATCCACCATCGAGGCTTCGTCGATCACCAGGGCGTCCAGCGCCAGCGGGTTGCCGGCGTGGTGGCGGAAGTGGCGAGTATCCGGCCGTGAGCCCAGCAGGCGGTGCAGGGTCGTGACTTCCGTCGGGATGCTGTTGCGCAGGGTTGAGATATCCACACCCTGTTGGCCCACGGCGGCGGCCAGTTCCACCAGCGAGAGGTTCTGCACCTGCTTGGCGATGGATTCGTTGAGCCGGGCGGCGGCCTTGCCGGTGGGGGCGGCCAGGCGAATGCGCAGCGGGCGCGGGGTGGCGGAGCCTGCAGGTGCGGTTTCGCCCAGGGCCAGTGCCTGCAGTAGGGCAAGCAGCTTGACCACGGTGGTGGTCTTGCCGGTACCGGGGCCGCCGGTGATCACCGCGAAGCGCGAGCGGCTGGCGAGTGCACAGGCAGCCTGCTGCCAGTCGAGTTCATGTCCCGGAGTAAAGAGCGCGGCCAGCGCCCGGGCCAGGGTGACGGTATCGGCGTCTGTGTCGGTGGTGGCAGTAAGTCGGCTTCCGATCAGGCCGCGAATGTCCTGCTCGTACTGCCAGTAGCGGCGCAGGTAGAGCCGCACATTGCCGTCGCGCTCGCTGCGCACCAACGGGGTGTTGCCCGGTGGTTCGTTGCCGTCCGCCACCAGGGCGGGGTGGTGCAGGATGTCGCGCCAGGTAGCGAGATCCAGTTCGGTCAGCAGCTCGCTGGGCAGCGGCGGCGGGTCGCTGAGGTCGTCGCCTTCCGGCGGTAGCGAGAGCGCCAGGTCGGGGGCGGCGAGGGTCTGGGCGAGGTCGAGGCAAACATGGCCGCGACCGAGCTGATGGCTGGCAAGGGCAGCGGCGAGCAGCAGCAGAGGCGGGGCGTCGCTCACCTCGCGCTCGAAGAAGCTGGCCAGCGCGCGGTCCAGCGCGCGCAGCCAGCCGCGCTCCACCCAGCGGTCGAGCAGGGCGAACAGCGCCTGGTTGTCGTGGAGCGCGGCTTGCACGTTGCCCTGCGCGGCTTGGGGCGGTTCAGGTTCGGCGCCCTCGTCGGCTGCCTGGCTGCTGCCTGCTGATGCCTCCCCGAGATCAGCGAACAGGTCCGGGGTGGCGTCGTCGTGGTGCTTGCTGCGCTTGTTCATGCCGGCGCCTCCGTGGTGGTGCGGGTGCCTGCCGCTCGGGCGTCGCCCTGGAACAGCGCATCCAGCGCTTCGATCAGCTCCCGCGGGGGTCGCTCGGCGTGTACACCGCGGCTCTCCGCATTGGCGCCCCTGAGAAAGACGGTGAGCGAGCCGCCGATATGCCGGTCGTAATCGTAGCCCGGCAGGCGCGCCTTGAGCAGACGATGCAGGGCCAGCAGGTAGAGCGCGTACTGCAGGTCGTAGCGCTTGGCGGCCACCGCCTGACGCATGGCGTCCTGGCTGTAGGCACTGTCGTCCGGCCCCAGGTGGTTCGATTTCCAGTCGGCCACGTAGTAGCGCCCATCAAACTCGAACACCAGATCGATGAAGCCCTTGAGCATGCCGTTGAGGGTATCGGCATCCAGCGCGGGACGGGGCATGCTGGGGAGTGTGTAAGCACTTACGAGGGCGTCCAGCCGGCGGGTGTCGACCTGACGCGAAGCGAACCAGAACTCCATCTCCACCTGGTAGCTCGTCAGCGCTTCGAGTGTCAGGCTGCCCGCGCCGTTGGGCAGCGGCAGTGGGGCGGCGAGCAGGGTGCCTAACCAGGCATGCAGGGTATTCAGCCACGCCTGCCAGCCGCGCACCTGGCAGCGCCGCGCCAGGGTCTCTTCGCGGAGGGACGGATCGCGGGCCACACGGGCGAAGCCGTGTTCCCCCGCCCATTCGAGAATGCCGTGCAAGAAAGTACCGGGCCCGGGCCCCCTGGGAAACCGATGCAATGAATGATCTGCGCTCGGCCATACGGCGTTACTCTCTCGTTCGAGATGCTCATTTACAGACACGTAAACTCGTGTGCGAGCCCAGTCCGTCTCTCGCTCGAGAGTGCCTTGTCTGGCCGTCGCTCGATTGCGTTCATCAACGAGTGGTGACTTGTCGTGCGGCTCTTCGATCACTTCCAGCGCGGTGGCTTCCATGGCGGTGGCGGGTTCCGGCAAGCTGCCGCTACGCTGCGCTTCGCTGTCATAGGGGGTTGGCGGTAAGTCAGTCCTTACTGGGGCGCTTACCATTTCTCCCGAGAGGCGCAGCGCCGAGTAGCTGGCGATCCACCAGTGCTCGCGGGCGGGGCGTGCGGGCGTGCGCGCTTCGCCGAGGGTGGCCTCTCGTTCTGTCTGGGTGACGATCTGGGCGTGGGCCGGCGGCGCCGGGGCGATCTCGATGGCCGCACAGTCGCCCTTGAGCTGGGTAAGCGCGCTGGCGAAACCTGCCGGGCTCAGCGCTTCGCCGTTGGCCAGCAACTGGCCGATGGCGCTACCTTCGCCGCCCTTGAGCGGCGCCATGCCGAGCCAGGTGGCGTGGCGCGCGCGGGTCAGCGCCACGTAGAGCTTGCGCAGGTCCTCGCCCAGGCGCTCTCGGTCGACGGTGGCCAGGGTCTCCTCGTCGGCTTCCAGGCTGATGCGCAGGCGGCCTTCGGCGTCATGCCAGCGCAGCGGCGAGTCGTCCTTCTTCGTCGGGCGATGGCTACAGATGAAGGGCAGGAACACCAGCGGGTACTCCAGCCCCTTGGACTTGTGAATAGTGATGACCTGCACCAGGTCGGCGTCGCTCTCCAGGCGCAGTTTGTGGGTGTCGCCCTGGCCTTCCGGGTGCGCGATGGATTCGGCGAGAAAGCGAATCAGCGCGTGTTCGCCGTCGAGCTCCTGGCTGGCGTGCTGCAGCAGCTCCCCTAAATGAAGCAGGTCGGTAAGCGCTCTCTCACCGTCGCTGGCAGGCCCCCAGGCAAGTAGCCGCGTGGCGACGTCGAAGTCATGGATGATCTTGCGCACCAGCGGCAGCACGCCCTGGCGCTGCCACAGCCGGTGGTAATCGCGGAACTGCAGCACGCGGCCTTCCCAGGCCAGTTCATCCTCGTTCAACCTGTCCAGCGTGGCAATATCCAGCCCCAGCACGGAAGTGGCCAGGGCGGTACGTAGCAGCCTGTCGTCCTCAGGCGCCGCGCAGGCGCGCAGCCAGGCATCGAGCTGGGGGGCGACCGGCGAGGCGAACACCTTGTCCTTGTCGGAGAGATAGACGCTCTTTACCCCGCGCCGGGCCAGCGCCTGGCGGATCGCCCGCGCCTCGCCCAGGCCGTTGACCAGCACCGCCATATCGGAGGGCTTGAGCGGCTGTAATTCGCCCTGTTCGTTCTGGAAACCGGCACTGCCGCGCTGGCCCTCGTTGAGCAGCTCGACCATATAGGAGGCGCAGCGCTCGGCCATCACGCCGTGGTAGGCGGTCTTGGAGAGCGGCTCGTCGCTATCGAGCTGCCACAGGGTCATGGCCGGGAGTGGCTGGCCCTGGCGGGTGAGTGAGTCCTTGCGTCCTTTCGCTCCCACGCGATTGAAAGGCACTGGATTGCTGCCGTCGCCTTCCTTGAACAGGAAGGCGCCGGGCGGGTGCGCCTCGGCAAATTCGAAGCAGCGGTTCACCGACTCGACCATCTCGCGGCTGGAGCGGAAGTTGGTGCCCAGGGTGACGTGGCGGCCTTGGGTGTCGCGGCGGGCGCGCAAGTAGGTGTAGATGTCGGCACCGCGGAAGGCGTAGATCGCCTGTTTGGGGTCGCCGATCAAAAACACACCACACTCACGGCGGTTCTCGCGGATGCGGTACACGCAGTCGAAGATGCGGTACTGCACCGGGTCGGTGTCCTGGAATTCGTCGACCAGGGCGACCGGGAACTGGCGGCGGATCTGCGCGCCCAGTGCCTCGCAATTGGGGCCAGCCAGCGCCCGGTCGAGGTGCGTCAGCAGTTCGTTGGGGCCCATCTCGGCGCGGTGTTCCTGCTCGCGGTCGAGCCGCGCCCGGCACCAGTGCACGGCGTGGGTAAGCAGGTCGGCGTACGGGTCGGGCAGGGCGTGAAGTTCGTCCTGCAGCGCTTCCAGTGCGGCCAGCGCGGGGTGGCCCGGCGGCTCGCCCTTGAGCCAGATATCGGCCATGCCCTGGGGCGTGAGGCGCTTCCAGGCGGCATCGGTCAGGCCGGGCCAGGTGGCCTCGCCTTGGCACCATTCGCGTAGCGCGGCGAGCCAGTTGGCGCGGCTGCGGGCATTGAAGCTCTGGCCCTTGAAGGCCTTCTGCTGGGCGGCCTCTTCGAATAGCGCCTCGCACTCGTCCACCCATGCCGGCCAGGGCGCCTTGAGCTGGGCCAGGCGCTCGGCGGTCTCGCGGCTGGCGTTGGCGATCGTCTCGGCCGGGGGCGGGGCGTGCTTGTTCAGCGCCTCGGCTTCGGGCATCAGGCCGCGCACGGCAGCGTGCAGTTGCTCGGGCGTGCTCCAGTGGCGTACCACGCTGGCCAGTTCGTCGGTGTTCAGCGGGTAGTAGAAGCTGCGCCAGTAGTCGCGCACCACCTCGAGTTCCAGCTCGGTCTGGTCGTTTTCCAGGTCGAGCGAGAACAGGCTGCCGCTGTCGAAGGCATGCTCGCGCAGCATGCGGTAGCACCAGCTGTGGATGGTGGAGACGGCGGCCTCGTCCATCCATTCGGCGGCGAGCTGCAGGCGGCGGGCGCAGGCGGGCCAAGTGGCGGGGTCGTATTGGTCCCTGAGGGCGATGAGGAGCGGATCTTGTGGCGTCGGGGCTGATCCGGCGACAGGCCTCTGCGAGGGCGCTGTGAACCCATCCCTGGGCGCTACTTTTTCCTTCCCTGGAAAAAGACCCTCGCTACGGCCTGTCCCCGGCGCCCCTCTGACGTGTGCGCTCTCATCGTCAGTAGGCGCGGCTTCGGGCGCCTGTGAAGAGAGAAAGACATTAGCAGCTTCCACCAGCCGCGCGCGGATACGCTCGCGCAGCTCCTGAGTGGCGGCGTTGGTGAAGGTGACGACGAGAATTTCCGGCGGCGTCAGCGGGCGTTCGAAGGCGGCGTCGTCATCGGCCGAGCGGGCGCCGAGTACCAGGCGCACATAGAGCAGGGCGATGGTGAAGGTCTTGCCCGTGCCGGCGCTGGCTTCGATGAGGCGGCTGCCATGCAAGGGAAACTGGAGTGGATTGAGCTGTGTCGCGTCGCTCATTAGCTATCTCCCTTGACAGCGTAAGGGGCTTGCATATTTAGCTACCAGGCCACCCAGACCCTCCGTGCGGTCACTCTGGGCCACCACCAAGCCAAAAAGAGGAAGGGCAGCAGAAAGCGACATGGGCATCCTCAAAAACTCGGGCAAGCCCACATGGTGCACTAGGTGGCGGTTTTACTCTACTTGGTAGCTACCTATTGGCTTAGTCCACTATTTCAAAACCAGCCGCTGACAGAGGTGCTTTGAGACCGAGTTCTGGCCATAGCGTCATGGCACGCTGTGGCCAAAGCTTCTCGCGAAGGCTCCGCGTATTATGCGTGGCGCTGGATGAGGGCTTCGAGGTGTCGGCAACTGCTCTCGAGGACCGCATCCGATAGGTTCGTCACGCCAAGTAGTAGCCCACTTTTCGCCTTACCATTGTCATCGGCATACCAGATAGACAGTGGCGCAGGAGCGAGCCCCAGCGCCTCAGCAGCTTCTGCGATTTTTACATCATCGGCTTCGTCGGGCAGTGTCAGCAGTAGGGATAATCCTGCCATGGTGTTGGATGACAACGCTTGCCCCAGTTGTTGCAGCAAGGCATCGCGGCGCTGAGCATATAGCCTCTTCATGCGCCGTATATGGCGTAAGTAGTAGCCATCACGCATGAAAGCCGCAACGGCCAACTGGGTCGCTAACGATGAAGCTGGCGATAGTGCAGCGGCAACGTCTCCGAAAAGGTTCACCAGCGCCGACGGCACGACCATGAAACCGAGCCGCAGCGTGGGGCTGATGGTCTTGCTGAAGGTTCCGATATGGATGACGCGTCCATCGCCGTCCAGTGACGCCAGCGCTGGAGTGGCCTTGCCACCGAGCTTTAGTTCGCTGAGGTAGTCGTCTTCGATGACCCAGGCGTCTGCCGCAGCCGCCCATTGGAGCAGGGCGCACCGCCTGGACAGCGAGAGCGATACGCCCAGTGGTGCCTGTTGGCTGGCCGTAACAATGGCGAGAGACGCATCTGGAGCACGCCTTAACCCCTCAGCGACATCCAGTCCCTCTGTGTCGACCGAGATAGGGACCGGAATGTAGCCGGCCAGTGATACCGCTCGACTAGCCAGTGGGTAGCCGGGATCCTCTACCCAGACCTGTCGGTTACCAAGCTCAAGCGCGTGCAGGGCAAGGCCTAGTGCGCCGGCATAGCCGTTAGTGATGATGACCTGGTCGGCGGAACACGGTAGACCGCGAGCGACCGATAGATAGGCGGCGATTTCCTTTCGCAGCTCCCTTTCTCCCCGAGGATCGTGGTAGCGAGTGGCTTCCATGGCGGCAAGTCGTGCATAGCGAGTGATGGTGCGGGACCATACCTTGTAAGGAAACATGTCCGACGCCGGAACACCGACCTGAAAGGGTTTCGGCGAGCTGTCGAAATCACGGTAGAGCTCTGGCAGTGGCAGCCGAGTGGGAACCTCGTCAGGGTTGGTCTGGGCGGTGGGCAATGGGCTCGCGACGAAGGTTCCCGCGGCACCACGAGCGACTACCAGTTGGGCGTCGGCCAGCCGTTCATAGGCGGTTTTTACCGTGCCTCTGGCAACGCCCAACTGGGTGGCTAGATCGTGCCAGGAGGGGAGGCGTGCCCCCTCATAGAGATGCCCCTCGCGGATCGCGGTGGCAATGCTGTCGCGTATCTGCTCGGCCAGCGAACGTCGGTGGAGCCGATCGACAGCGATGCGGAGAGAGTTCATGGTCCGAGTCATGGTATACCGACTTTGTCAGTTCTTGGTACTTTTTTCTGTACTGTGCCACCCCCAGACTACTCTACTGCCAAACCACTCTCCACTGCTGCTGAAGCGGTATTCAGCTGCTGTTCAGGCCGACAAGGAACCTCAAGATGCCAACTCGAACACCTACGATCCGCTATGGATTGCTGCTGGCACTGTTGGTCAGTGGCCTTTGCACCACCTCCGTGTCAAGCGCCACCAGCGATACGCAGAGTGAGGAACAGGCCGTCGAGGCCTATGACCAGGAGGCTGACGGCGAGCGTCGCGCCAGGAGTGCAGGAGAGTCTCTGATCGGCCAGCCAGGACCCGAAGTCACGGTCACCACCCTGGATGGTGAACAGATTGCACTATCCGAACTGTATGGCGAAAAGCCCGTGTATCTGAAATTCTGGGCAACCTGGTGCGTACCTTGCCGTCAGCAGATGCCTGGTTTCCAGGAAATTTATGAAACGTACGGCGATGAGATACAGGTCATAGCGGTCAACACCGGTTTCAGCGATACCGTCGATGCCGCGCGTAAGTATCGCGAAGAGATGGGCCTTGGCATGCCGATCACGGTAGATGATGGCACCCTCGCCGAAGCACTCAATCTACGAGTCACGCCGCAGCATGTGCTCATCGACCGTAGTGGACATATTTCCTATATCGGGCATCGAGATGACCAGCAGTTCGAAGATGCTCTCCAGCGAGTCGTGCGGGGCAACGATGAGGGTGATAGTGCCACGCAAGGTGCCGATACCGCGAAGGTGCAAGCGCTGAACATTGGCGATAGCGTCGACGGACTCACGCTAAACACTCTCTCTGGCGATGTTGTTGAGTTGTTTGATGATGGCACTGACAACCCTCGTGGCATCGTATTCTTTGCCCCTTGGTGCGAGTGGTATCTGGAGGAAAGCCAGCCGGAAACGTCTCAAGCGTGTCGCCGCGTTCGTGAAACCGTGGATGGTCTGGCCAGGCAAGGTGACATCGACTGGATCGGGGTTTCATCCGGGCTCTGGGCATCACAAGAGGATCTTGAAGATTACCGCGACGCCAACGAAGTCAGTATTCCTCTTGCCCTTGATGCCAGTGGTAACTTCTATCGTGCCTTCGACGTCCAAGAGATTCCCACCGTCGTGTTGATTGACAGTAATGGCCATGTGGCCAAGCGCCTGGGTCCCCAGGATACGGCGTTGGCTGAAGCAGTACAGAGCATCGCTGCCAAGTGATACCAGACGATTTCCGATGCTGACCACCATTCAACGGAGAAGCCCATCCCTGATGGGCCTGTTGTCTATGCCAACCATTATGATGCGCGGTCTCGTCGCGGTTCGTCTGCTGGCGTTGATCTCTGTAGTAAGCGTACTGAGCTTGATACCACCAGGCGCGGCCGTGGCACAAGGCTCCGCCGAGGGCCAAAGCGATGTGATGATTCGGACATCGCTTATGGCAGAGAGTGCTCGTCCGGCAGCGGGAGAGCAGACAACGCTTGCCGTCGTCATGCAACCTCAGGATGGTTGGCACGGCTACTGGAAACAGCCCGGGAGCGTGGGGCTTGCATCACAGTTTGACTGGCAACTGCCCGATGGAGTGACGGTAGGAGAGCCGGCATATCCGGTCCCCGAGACGCTGCTCATCGATGACTTGATGAACCATGTTTACGAACACCCGTACGCCATTCTGGTGCCGCTGAATGTACCGGACCACCTGGGCGAGGGGACGACGATTCCTGTCCGGCTCGACCTTCAATATCTGGCCTGTCGAGAAGATGCCTGCATTCCCGAAAGGGCGACGCTATCGACGCAACTGTCTGTCGGTGATGGCGCGGCATCGCCCCGTCACCAATCGGACTTTGATCATTGGCGCCAGGCCTTGCCGCGACCTTTGGGCGCACGAGCCACCTACGAGCATACGGGCGACCGCATTCGCATCGCCATTCCCTTGCCAGCCAGCGTCAAGCTGGATCAACCGCACCTGTTTGTCGCTAATGATGAAGCCGTCGATCCGGCCGCCCGGCAGAATTTCAGCCGCCAGGGGGATGAGCTTATCGTCGAGACGGCGGCGGGAGTGACATTGCCAGAGCCTCTCGAGGCGGTAGTGACACTTGCTGGGGGCACGGGATTGGCCTTCCAGGCGGATGCGGGTTCTGTACCTGCGCCGGATGTTAATGGGTATGTCACCAATGACAGCGCTGAAGAAAAGCGTACGAGTGGCACCGTTGGCGTAATACTGACGGCGCTGTTCGGAGCCATTGCCGGCGGGATACTGCTCAATGTCATGCCGTGCGTATTTCCGATTCTGAGCCTCAAGGTACTGAGCCTGGCAAGATTGTCCGGCGGCCCTCGTGAAGCGAGGCGAGAAGCCCTTGCCTATACGGCAGGCGTCGTCGGGGTATGCATTCTGCTCGGGGCGGGGATACTTGCCTTGCGTGCCGCTGGGGCTCAGGTTGGCTGGGCCTTTCAGCTCCAGGAGCCTCGTGTCATTGTCGGCTTGACGCTTCTGATTACGGCAATTGCCTTCAATCTGGCGGGTTTGTTCGAACTTGGCGGGTTCAATGGCGGGGCTCAGTTGGCCGAGAAGGGCGGCGCCACTGGGGCTTTCTGGACCGGAGTACTGGCAGCCTTCGTGGCAACTCCCTGTTCGGGGCCGTTCATGGCAACGGCACTGGGTACCGCAATATTGTTGCCACCGCTGGCAGCACTGACGATTTTCGCGGGGCTGGGGTTGGGCATTGCGCTACCTTTTCTGATCCTCGGCTACTTTCCTGCACTCAGTCGCAAGCTACCGCGTCCTGGGCCATGGATGCAGAGCGTCAGGCACGCCTTGGCCATTCCGATGTTCGTAACCGCGTTGGCGCTGCTCTGGGTGCTGGGACAGCAGCTATCCAGTGATGGCGTGGTCGCCACCCTGGCCGTAGTCATGCTACTGGCGGCAGGGCTCTGGTTGACAGGCCTGCGCCAACGTAGCGGAAAACGCGGGTCTTGGGGACCGTCAGTTTGTACTGCCGTGGTGGCGCTGAGCGCTGGATGGTTCATTCCAGCGGCGTTTCCACAGAGCTCTGATTCACAGCTTCTGGGCGCTGCCGATGAATCTCGTCAGTTATTGAGTTTCGATGAAATTCGTCTCGATGAGTTACGTGAACAGAACACACCGTTATTCGTGTATTTCACGGCGGACTGGTGCGTGACCTGCAAGGTGAATGAAAAGAGTGCCATTGATCGCCAGACGACACGTGATGCTTTTCAACAGGCTGGCGTGACCACCATGGTGGGAGACTGGACCAATGGGGATCCCGCCATTACGGCCTTTCTCAATCGCCATGACAGAACCGGCGTGCCTCTTTATCTGTGGTATGCGCCAGGGGCTGAGAAACCCAAAATGTTACCGCAATTGCTCACTCCGACATTGCTCGCTGATCTAGTCACCGAATGAAAGTCGGTGAGCGGCTTATGTTTATCGACGCAGGATGGGTGAGATTGCTTGTTTTCCATTGCCTTTCACGGCCAGATGCACCGGGGCAAGCAGGCGCTCGGTCAGCTCGGCGAAGCCGCCGACGTTGTGGCGGGCTTCATATAGCGCAGTGAAGCTGGGCCAGCGGTGGGCGAGGTAGGCGTTGCGGCCCGCTTCGCCGACGTTGAAGTCGTCGCCGTTGTAGGTGCTGGCGGCGGCGCGCCAGGCGTCGCTGTCGCGCTCCGTTTCGGGCGTTCCCAACTTGCTCAGCCAGACGAAGGCGGTGTCGCAGGCTAGCGGCAGCGGCATCTGCATGCCGGCCTGCCAGGTGCGGACGATCTCGCGCAAGTGCCCACGGGCGACTTCCGGGTCGAGGGGCGGAAGGGTGACGTGGCCGGCCTTGGAAAGCAGCAGTGTGGTCATTGGTTTGTCGTTCAGGTGCCCGGCCAGGTGTGCGACCCAGTGGCGCAGGAGGTGCGACCAGCGGTACTTGCCTTTCTTTACCAGGCTGCTGCTGGTGAGCACCAGGCGGCAGCGCTCGCCCGATTCGCTCACGCGCAGTTCGTCGAGCCAATCCTCAATAGGCGGGGCGCCAGGCACGCTGAGCTGCACCGGCTCGGGCTCCTCGACGGCATGGGGCCACGTTTCCAGAGCTTCTTCATAGGCTTCGAATAGCGCCTCCATCGGTTCGGTGAGCTGTTCGCGCATGCGCTCGCCGAAGGCGCCCATGGCCAGCACGCCTTGGCCCTGCAGGCGGTCGAGGGTGTCGAGCATGGCGGGCATGCGCTCGCGGCCTTCGTCCATGGCGCTGCGCTGCTCGCGAATCAGCAGGTCTTGCAACTGCCAGTTGCCGAGGCCATCCAGGGCGAAGGGCTCGTGGTCGAGGCTGACGATGTCTTCACGTTCCAGAAACACCTTGAGGCGGGTGGTGAAGAAGGCGCGGGCCGGGTCGCGCAGGAAGTTGCCGAGCTGGGCCAGCGTCAGAGGAGTTTCATGTGTGAACTCCTTGAGCTCTTCGGCCGCTACCATCTCGCCGTGTGCCTTGCCATGAATTTCGCGCCATTCGTGGGCGTAGGTGAACAGCCGCCGGGCGGCCACGTCTCGCTCGGCCTGCTGCGCCTCGGTAGGGAAGTAAGTGCGGCTGAACGGCTGCAGTGGGTGCTCGCTAGTGAGGGCTTCAAGCAGGTCGCTGTCGTCGCTTGTGCGCCAGCCGGCCTTGAGATGGTCGCGCAGCTGGCCGACCAGCACCGAGGGCGGTTTCTCGCTGTTGTCGACGATGCTGCGACCCACCCAACTGACGTAGAGCTGCTCGCGGGCGGAGAGCAGCGCCTCGAGGAACAGGTAGCGGTCATCCTCGCGGCGCGAGCGGTCGCCGGGGCGGTAGTCGCCGTTCATCAGGTCGAAGTCCATCGGCGGGTGGCTGCGCGGGTAGTCGCCATCGTTCATGCCCAGCAGGCACACCCGCTTGAAGGGGATGGCGCGCATCGGCATCAGGGTGGCGAAGTTCACCGCGCCGGCCAGGAAGCGTTGCGACAGGCTCGGTTCGTCGATCTGGGCCAGCCAGTGCTCGCGCACCACGGAAAGCGGAAGCTCGCGGGTCAGTCCAGCCTCCTCGGCGCTCTCCTGCCAGGCCTGCAGCGATTGTTCGAGCTGGGCCAGCATCAGGCTGTCATCGGGGGCCTCGGCGAGAAAGCTCGCTTCCAGCAAAGTGCGCAGGCGCTGCATCCAGCCGCTCATGTCGGTGGGCTCGCGCAGGCTGCGCCACTGTATTTCCAGTGTTTCCAGCAGTGCGGCCAATGGCCCGGCTAGTGCCGCCTCCAGGCCGCCGATGTCGTCGAAGGGTTCGATACCCTGCCACGGGCCGCTGGCGGCCTCGCCCACGGCGTAGCCCAGCAGCAGCCGGCGCAGGCCGAAGGCCCAGGTGTTCTGCTCCATGCCCTGTGGCAGGTCGAGGCTGCCGCGCTGGCTGGCGTTGAGCCCCCAGCGGATGCCGGCGCCCTCGATCCAGCGGCGCAGGGTGGGTACGTCGTCCTCATTGAGCCCGAAGCGTGCGCGCAGGGCGGGCACGTCGAGCAGGTCGAGCAGGTCGCTCACCGAGAGGCGCAGCTCCGGCAGGCGCAGCAGTTTTTCCAGCGCGATCAGCAGCGGCAGGCGGTGGCGGCTGCCCTGGTCGGAGAGGGTGAAGGGAATGTAGCGCGGGTCGTCGCGCTCGATCTGTCCAAAAACTGCCTGCACATGGGGCGCGTAGTGGTCGATGTCCGGTACCATCACGATCACGTCGCGGGGTTTGAGGTTCGGGTCGGCGCTGAAGGCGGCGAGCAACTGGTCGTGCAGGATTTCCACTTCGCGCTGGGGGCTGTGGGCGGCGTGGAAGACGATGGAGTCGTCGCGGCTCGGGTCCACCGCCGGCCAGGTCTCGCGGGTCTCGTGCAGCGGGCGCAGCTCGCGGATGTCGTCCTGTAGCTGCTGCAGCAGCCGGCCGTTGCCTTCGCGCACGAAGGGCTCGAACAGATCGATGCGCAGCGAGTCGGCCTGGAACAGCGCCTCGTACTGCTGGGCGTCGTCGTGTTCGTCGATCAGGCGCAGGTAGTCGCGGCCCTGCTTGCCCCAGGCGGCGAGCAGCGGCTGGGCGTGCAAGTGCAGGCTCTCCGCTCCCTCGCCACTGGTGTCGCCAACGCCGAGTACATCGAGCCGCTCGGGCATGCCGGCCTTGCGCCGCTGGCGGTAGCGCTGGGCCCGGAGCAGGTCCTTGTGTTCGATGATATCGGCCCAGTAGTGCTGGCAGGGGTTGTGCACGCACAGCACCACCTGGCAGCAGCGGGCGATGGCGGCCAAGGCTTCCAGCGCTTGCTGGGGCAGCGAGGAGATGCCGAACACCATTACCCGGCGCGGCAGGCCGGGAGGGCATTCACTGCCGTGAAGCTCGCGGGCGGCGGTGAGAAAGCGTCGGTGCACCATGGCGCGGCTGGAGGCCACGCCGTCGTCGCCTATATCTTGGGCGACGCTTTTCACCACGGCCCGCCACAGGGCCGGCTGCCAGCGCTGGGCGTCATCGATGGGGCGGGCTTCGCCGCGGGCGGAGATCAGTACATCCTCGCCGCGAGCCCAGGCCTCGAGCCAGTCGGCGCGGTACACCTGGTACTGGTCGAACAGGTCGGCCAGGCGCTCGGCGAGCTGGTGGTGCTTGCGCAGGTCGCTGTCGCCATCCAGAAAGCGGCGCAGCGGGGTGAACTCATCGCGCGGCATCAGTTCCGGCAGCAGGCGCAGCAGCCGCCACAGCAGGCGCGACTTGTCGAAGGGCGAGGTGGCTGGCACCGCGTTGGCATCGCCTTCCACATGGTTGAGCACCGCACGGTAGGCCTGCCACAGGAAGCGCGCCGGCAGGGTGACGTCCAGCGCGGCGGCGATGCCGCTGCCGCCGTCGGCCTCGTCGGCGGCCAGCGCCAGCTTCATCCACTGGCCAATGCCGTTGCTCTGCACCAGGATCGTCTCGTTCTCCAGCGGAGCGAGCGGGTGGCGCTTCATCCACTCCACCGCCACGCCGCGCAGGTCCTCCAGGCGGTTGCCGTGAACGACCATGAAGCCGGGGGGGAGGTCATTCTGATGGGAGTGATCGAGCACGGTCATCGACTGTCCTTGGCGGCGGCAACGTCTCCCGCTATGTTGCCGGAAATCGGCACCCGACACACGTCCAGGCCCTGCGCTTATAGATGGCTACCTGCGACCGTGAGGATCTTGTACTCATCATAGGCGTACTGGTCGGTCATGCCGCTGATGAAGTCCTGAAGCAGGCGGCAGCGGTAGTAAAACTCCCACAGAACTTCGTTCGCTTGTCCGTTGACCTTTTCGGTTGCCAGTCGGTAGGCCTTGACGTGCCGCTCGGCCAAACGGCCCGCAAGACGCTTGAGGTACGGTGAAGCGCTTTTGTCTTGGTCGAGCGTAGCATTGAACTCTTCAGCGCTGCACCTCAGCAAAGGGGAGTAAAGATCAATCAAGCCGAAAATGATGCGGTAGCCTTGAAGCTCCAGAGTTTCAACTTCTCGGTTGCTGAAGACTTCCTTTCGCGCGACCCCTTTGAGGGTTTCGATGGCTAAGGAGTTAAGGCTGTCATCCT
Source organism: Billgrantia zhangzhouensis (assembly GCF_021404465.1). Classification (GTDB taxonomy): domain Bacteria; phylum Pseudomonadota; class Gammaproteobacteria; order Pseudomonadales; family Halomonadaceae; genus Halomonas; species Halomonas zhangzhouensis. The sequence continues at coordinate 210,463 of NZ_JABFTT010000009.1, forward strand.
CCATGAGAGCATGGTCGAAATGTCCTGCGTAAATACTCTCTATATTATCAATGAAGCGATCGGCGGCATGCTGAACAAGCGAGTGAATGAGGTTGACCCTTAGCCACAGGAAAAACTCGCTGCTTTTGTTGATGGGTGTTGCTTCTGCCCGTTGCGCGGCAAAATTGATTATCTCTTGGAAGCTTTGTGTGTTTTTTGATAGTGTAATGAAATTGGCCTCATTGATGTCGCCAAGAGCCTTGAATTCCTTCTCGAGTAGTTCTTTTATTTGTTTGATGTCGAGAATGCCTTTCTCTACAGCATCCTCTATATCGGCAAGGCCATATGAGATGTCATCTGCAGCTTCCATGATCCAGGTTACGGGGTGGCGGGAGCCCAGCGGCATACCTAACGCACTCCACAGCTCATGCACGAAATCTTCTTCAGAGAGATAAAACCCGGGTTTCTTTCTGAGGTAGGCGCCGTCTGCCTTTTTGTCGGGTTTCGGCTCGTACGCGGGGCGTACGTACTTGAGCAGGCTGGCCGTTTGAGTATAGGTCAAATTCAAGACCAGTAAATTGGCTACGAGTCGAATCGCCTGAGCGTTGCCCTCAAAGCTTTGTAAGTCGAGCAGCATCTTCTGCTCTAGCTCGGCATTCGACACATGATTGCCAATGAATTCTTTGATAGAAGTGAGGTTTTCGGTGAACCAGGAGTTGATGGCATGTTCACCGAAATGGCCAAACGGTGGGTTACCGATGTCATGGCTCAAACAAGCCATCTCGACGATGCTTTCAAGCGCACGTTCGAGTTGTTCAAGGCCATATTGCGCCGTCAAATCTTTATCGTTAAGCTTCTTGAATATGGTGCGAAGAATGAAGCGGCCTGTTTGTTGCACCTCAAGAGAGTGTGTAAGGCGGCTCCGGACGGTGGCATTTCTTTCGAGAGGAAAGACTTGTGTCTTTTGTTGAAGTCTTCGGATGGCCGGCGAGTTGATGATTCTTCCTCGGTCGCTTTCGAGCTGCCCAGTCAGATAGTCTAGGTAGCCATTGGTTGTCCAAGGCCTGTTGTTATTCGAACGTGCATAGGGTCTCTGTGCTGTTATCCTAGTCTTGAAATCGATGACTTCCTTCATCTTGTCCCCCACGCGTGTAATGTTCATTTTTCATAACATGCTGAAAGAAAATGCTCAAGCAGTCGCTGTCAATTGCACTCCCAATGTTTTCCGCAGACATGAGGAGCGATCTTGATTGGCGCTGCATGACGTGCGCGTGGGTCACCCCGAGCTGCACGACCCGGCCCTGGCCTCCTATCCACGTGGTCAGTCATTCGCTTCGCGTCTCAGGGCGGAAGGGGCGTGGGACATTCTCTACCACAGCGTCAGGCAGCTAGGGCATGAATGTGCGGCGGTGCTGCGCCCGCCGGCGCTGAGTATTCCCATTCAGAGCCCGCATCTCCGCTACGTGTGGGATGGCAAGGCGCAGGCTGTGACCATGTTTTCGAGATTGCCGAGCGATGCGGGGGTGGCAGTTCTCCCCTGGCCTTAGCGAACCAGACCCCGGTCAGTATTAGGGAAATGCCTATCATTTGATAATGCGTCTTGTTTGTTTCACTATGTGTCGCTAATGATGTCATCGCTACGTGATGCTTACCTACCCTATGGCGACTCCACGCGCACTGTTGAAGATGTTCCTTGGGGAGCGACCGCGTCTGGTCCAACGGATCAGCCGTATCGTCGATAACGAGGCCGAAGCCGAAGACTTGGCGCAAGAATCCTTCGTCAAGTTGTGGCGTCGCCAGCCGAAAGACGACGACTCCGTCGGGCTACTCTACCGTACCGCGCACAACCTGGCGCTCGACCATCTGCGTGCCCAGAAGGTGCGCCAACGTCATCAAGAGGGGGCTCAGGTAGAAGCGCAGGATGATGCGCACCCCAGCGCCGAGTCGATCGCCGCTACGCTGGAGCGCTGGGGCGATCTGGTGGCTGAGCTGGACGCATTGCCTGCGCGCACGCGCCGTATCTTTCTGCTCAATCGCGTTGAAGGCGAGACCTATGCCGCCATTGCCGAGCGTTTGGAGGTCTCGGTCAGCACCGTGGAGAAAGAGATGATGCGAGCGATGCGGGTATGCCGTCAGTGGCAACGCCGGCATGACGAGGAATGAGGGAATCTGGCCGCTGGGGCGTTATTAGAAAAGGCAACCACAAGTGCCGTGACAACGATGATCGTGCGATGAGGAGATGTACCAAGGTGGCGTTACCCTCCCAGGAAGCGCTCGACGATGAAGCCATGCAATGGTTTCTACGCCTGCGCGACCCCGCTGCCAGCGAGGCGGATCGGCGTGCCTTCGAGGCATGGCTGGCGCAGAGCGAGCGGCATGCCGAGGCCTACGCAGAGGCGGAGCAGCTATGGCAAGCGGTGGAAGCGCCGGCCAAGTGGCTCGCCGAGCGGGAGGCCAGTACTCGGCCATCATCGTCGTTACATCAAGCATGGCCGTGGGCTGCTGCGGCCTGTCTGCTCTTGACGTTGTTACTCGGCTTTGGTGCGTGGCGTGACCCCGGCGTGTTCGACAGGTGGATGGCAGACCTGGCCACTGCCCCAGGCCATACCCAGCAGGTGGTGCTGGAAGATGGCTCCCGGCTGTTTCTCGATGCCGATAGCGCCGTGGATATCGTAATGACGGATGGCAGGCGGCAGTTGTCGCTGCGCCGTGGTCGCCTCTGGGTGGATGTGGTCAGCGAATCCGAGCGCCCCTTTACGGTGTTGGCCGGCGAGGCGAAAGCCAAGGTGGTGGGCACGCGCTTTGCCGTAGAGCGTCACGCCGGCGACGTGCAAGTCTCCGTGGAGGAGGGGCGCGTTGCCGTCTCTCGTGGCCAGAGTGACGAAAGCACCGAGCGGGTGGTGCTGGGCGCCAATCAGGCGATCCAGCTCCACCGCGGTTTACCGCTAGGCATGCCCAGCGAGATCGATGCCAGGGGCCGGCTGGCCTGGGCTCGGGGCCAACTTCTTTTCGACCAGACCGCACTCGACGAGGTCGCCGTACAGCTTGAGCGCATGCTGCCAGGCCGAGTGGTCGTCAGCGGCGATGGGACGACGTCTTATCGGCTTTCCGGCAGTTTTCCCGCGCATGATCCCGACGCCATCCTCGGCGCCCTGGAAACGAGTCTGGGGATAACCGTCAGGCGGCTGCCGGGGATCACCTGGCTGGCGTTCCCGGCGCATCCCTCAAACCAAGATTCCCCTTCTCTCTAACGAGGACAACGAGGCCACTCATGGAAACAGTGCCCCCACTGGAACAGGCGGTCGTTCAGCCGCTCAGCAAGCGTCTCAAGCATGCCACCCGAGAGCAGCATGAGAGCGTCGACCGGTCGATCATGGCGTTACGTCCTTTCGACGACCTGGAAGGCTACGCCCGCTTCTTGAGGGTTCAACAGGGTTTTCAGCAGCGCTGCCTGCCCATCTATCGTCATCCACGGCTGGCTGACTGGATCTCCGACCTGACCTTGCGCTGCCGGTACGCTGCAGTGGTGCGCGACTGCCAGGACTTGGGTGTCGACGCCGAACAATGGCAAAAGGCAGATGGCGCGGCGCCGCTACGTGAGGCACTGCCCCATCTGCTGGGGTGGCTATATGTCAACGAAGGCTCCAACCTTGGGGCGGCCTTTCTGTTCAAGCGAGCCGCCGAGCTTGGGTTATCCGCCAGCCACGGTGCGCGACACCTGGCACCTAGTGATGAAGGCCGTGGTCTGCACTGGCGAAACTTCACGCAACAGCTGGATGCGATACCGCTGCCCGAAGCCGACATCGCGCAAGTGATTGGCGGTGCCAAGGAGGCCTTCGCCTGTGTCGAAGCGTTGGCGCGCCCGTTGGTTCGTTGAGGCACCAACCGCCCAGTCGGATCGAGAAAACAAGTGCCAAGGTTTCGTACGAGAGGTCGGCGAGCCAAACCGTTTTCGCATAAATCCTAGCGCCGGGTAGCCAACCCCGCCGCACATAGATGATCGAGCAGCTCTGCTACCAGTGGCAGGCTGCTTATTTGGCTGGCAGGTACCCAGCGCACCTCGGCGGCATCGTCGCCGGCTTGCAGGGCACCGCCGATGGGCGTGGCGGCAAAGTCATGCAGTTCGTAGACGAACTCATCGTCCAAGGCCAGTTGAGCCGTCCAGAGCTTCCGGCCCACCTCGACCCGCAACCCCGTCTCCTCGAACGCCTCGCGGGCGGCGGCGGCGCGCAGACTCTCGCCGGGCTCGACCTTGCCGCCGGGTACGGACCATAGGCCCGCTTCGGGCGGGTTTAGGCGCTTCACCATCAGGATGGCGCCATCCTCGCGCTGAATGACAGCGCAAGCGGCTTGTATCGTTTTCGGCATACGGCCCTCCGCTGATGAACGAGTCGCCCCGAACGTTAGCCTGCCACCCTAGCGTAACGCTGACACGCTCTCAGCTACATCGCGATTGCCACCGATTTGACCGAATCATTGAGGAATGCCTCAGCCTCGAACGTTTATTGAATGAGAAGCAAAATCATTCAATAAATCCTTGTGTTAAGGGGAACGTCACATGCAGCATGAGCAGCGTGAGAGACTGCCGGGGGGGAAAGGTCTCTATCGCAAGGTCGCGGAGGGAGTCGGCATCGTCGCGATGCTGGCGATTCTCGTGGTATGCATCGGGCTACGCGAGGCCCATGGGCAATCGGGAGGAAGCCGCGATGCGATGGATGCCCAGCCGTTGGCCCAGCAGCGCTATCGCTTCGATTTGCCCGAGCAGTCGTTGCTCTACTCACTGGGCGAATTCACCGCCATCACCAACATCTCGGTCCTGCGCCCGGATGACAGGGCCATCGGTGGCGTGGCGCCGGCCATCAGCGGCGAGATGACCGCCGATGAGGCCCTGCGAAGCCTGCTGAGTGGCACGGGGTTGGGTATCGAGTACCGCAACGGCCGCACCGCTGAAATCGTCGAGCCGCAACCGGCGACGATGACCACCGTTGGCGATCAGGTCGAGTTCAGTACCCTCACGGTTACCGCTAGTCGCCAGGATTGGACCTACCACGAACCGCGCTCGGTGAGCGTTATCAGCCGCGAGCAGATTGATCGCCTGCCGCCGCGCCATGCCGCCGACATGCTGATCGAGACGCCGGGGGTCTACAGCGCGGTGGATACCCAGGATCCCGCGCTGTCGGTGAATATTCGCGGCATGCAGGACTTCGGTCGCGTCAACACCATGATCGATGGCATGCGCCAGAACTTCAACGAGAACGCCCACCAGCAGCGCAATGGCAGTCTCTACGTCGATTCCGAGTTGCTCAGCGAGGTGGTGGTCTCCAAGGGGCCCACGTCCGATGTGCACGGCGCCGGCGCTATTGCCGGCAGCGCCAATTTCAGAACGTTGGACTATGACGACATCATCATGGACGGCAACGATGTCGGCGTGCGGCTGAGGGCCAATACCGGCCTGGGCAGCGAGGGCAACGGGGTCAAGTTTATCGGTAGTCTGGCAGCGGCGGGGCGCTTCGGCGATGGCCGCCTGGAATTGTTGGGGGCACGGAGCCGGCGCAGCCTGGGCGAGTACGCGCCGGGGCGTCGAGGGGAAAGCTTCGACTGGCTGATGGTCGGCGTGCAGGACGGCTTCGAGGAGCGCGACAATGAGCAAGTCGTCGACCGTGTCAAGTTCACCGACCAGACCCAGGAGTCCAACCTGTTCAAGGCGCGGCTCAATCTGACGCCGGACCAGGCGCTGCAGTTCACCTATCTGGATACCGATATCTCCTATAACAACGTCTCCGATCGCCGGGTCACCAACCCCAGCGACGGTAGCGTGCGCGATGGCGACGAGGCGTGGCAGCAGTACGGCAATGCCGAGGCGACCTCGCAGTCCATCGGCCTCGACTACACCTTCAACCCCGACTCTAGTTGGATCGACTTGGAGGCCAGGGTCTACCGCGTCTCCACCGATAACGAGCGCTATACCCGGGAAGGGCGGCCGGTAATCACCGACGGTATCAACATGACCGAGGAAGCATGGAGCACAGGACGATGCGACCAAGTGCCCTTTCCAGATAACTGGCAAAGTGAATGCGAGGCTGGGCTGGGTTCCAACGCAGTAACCAATATCACTACTTATGGCTTGGCGCTGGAGAATACCGCGCGCTTTGCATTGGGTCGCGTCGATGGCTTCCGCTTCAATCACGGTATCGAGTACTTTCAGGACCGTGGCGACTCCAATACTGAATATGACCGGCAAGGTACCGCCATCAGGATGGCGGAAAATACTCTGCAACCCAATGGAAAGCGCAGCATCGCCAGCGCCTTCGGCAATCTGGTATGGGAAAACGACACCTGGACACTGGGAGGAGGGCTGCGCTATGACTATTACCGGCTGAAAGGTGATACCCGTTTGCCGGGGGTGGAATGGAATTATTCCACACGACAAGAGCAGTTCGATGACTATTTTTCTCCCGATGAGCAACAGATGTTGCGAGATATGGGCCTGTATGATCGGTACTACAACCTGAATTGGTTCGCCCCAGGGTGGAAAGGCGAGTATGCCTATTACGAATATGAAGTTAACAATCGTGAAGACAAGCTGCTTCCCACCTTACAGGCAGCTTACCGTCCCACCAATTGGCTGGAACTGTTTGCCAGTTGGGGCGAGTCATGGCGACCGCCAGCGCTGACCGAATCTCTGATGGAGGGCAGCCACCCCGATGACCCCTTTGCCGTGATGTTCCCCAACCCCTATGCCGAATCCGAGACCTCGCGTAGTTGGGAGGTGGGCGTCAATACTGTCTTCCAGGATCTGCTGTTTGATAGTGATCGTCTGCTGAGCAAGTTGGCCTATTACGACACCCGAGTGGACAACTATCTGATTACCAGCACGGTCAATGTCATGCCCGGACGCACTGGGGGGTTGGGGAGTACCATGTTCGTCAATAACCAGGTGCCGATGAACTTTCGTGGCATCGAGCTGGAACTCGACTATGATGCCCGGCGATGGTACACCCGCCTCAACTACACCCATGTATTGGGAGGTGACCAGAACTTCTGCCAATACGCACGTCCTATGGGAAGTCACTATCCGCGCCACGATATGCCCGATGAGGAGGGCAACTATTCAGAACAGCACCACTGGGCGATCGAGAATGGCTATGACTCCTACGAGGATTATCTGGACCAGCAGATAAACTGTGCTGCGGGGGGAGCGGCCGCACAATTTGGCATGAACAGTGCGCGCAACGTGCCAATGGACCGTGGCAGTTGGGTAGTGGGCATGCGTCTGTTCGATGAGAAGCTGGATATGGGCACACGGCTCAACTATAGCGCCGAGGGCAAGCCGGAGGACTTCGATTACGCCATCTGGCCCAGCTACACCACCTGGGACCTGTACGCCAGCTACCGCGTCAACGATCACATGTTGCTGCGCGCCTCCATAGAGAATCTGCGCGATCAAAACTATGTGACCGGTTATTCGGATATCTTCTCCCGCACCTATGCGCCGGGGCGCACGGCGATGGCGGGAGTGGAATTGCAGTTCTGAGACCATGATGGGAAATCCTGTCACGGTCGAAGGATCATGTCGCCGTATCGCGGCATGGAAGACGGGGCATGCGACGCCATGCCCAGCGGGGCTCGGCGGATGGGCCGCCGAACCTCATTGACCAAGCAAGGCAAAAGGAGAATGCATCATGTCTGTTTCCGTTGAATACGATGAAAGCAACATTCCTCCTATCTTTCCTCCTCCCACTACTTTGGAGGAACTGCTAGTGGGATTCGAGGACTTCGGTGTTCCCGGCGAGCACCCCGATAATACCGGAGGGTTCTATACGGACGGCAATCCATCCGGACTGTCCGGCGACGTCTACGCATTTTCGATTGATGCGGGAGCGTTTGCCTTCTCGGCGGTCGGGGATCTCACCTATGATTTCTCCAGCCATACGCTGCACGGGACGCTGGAAGGGTTGACCCTAGGTGGTGGCCTGAACAGTGATGGTACAGTTGATAGCGACTTCATCACCTTCACCTTCGACGAGCCGCTGGTCGGCGATCTTGCCGATGGTCGTGAGAATGTGGTGCATGACGTGATCTGGGGTCTGATGAACGGCTCCGTGGTTGGCGCCGACGACAGTGCGGGGACTGGCACAAACGGCGGCCTGATCAATGCGCTAGAGGAGAATGGCCTCGACCCCAGCGATGTCCTCCTAGCCGATCTGGTGGGTGTCAGTGCGGCATCCAGCGACTTCGATCTGGCTCTGGCTGCGTGAGCGTCGCCACATAATAAAAAAGGTTCTACGCATTCTGGCGTGAAGGCGAAGTGATCTTAGGGAAAGGCAGGATAGAGAAACGGCGGTAAATCCGAGTAAGCTGATGTTCGCCAAAACGCCCAGCCTACGGATACCGCC